>NC_014803.1:0-802500 GCF_000184065.1 Pseudoalteromonas sp. SM9913 | reverse complement strand
AGAACGGCAGTTTGCCATGTGGCTTTTGTAAAAGAAAGTAGTTTTACTCAGTGCCTAGCTTTGCAGTAGCGGCGTTTAATTTATCTAAGTTTTCAAACATGGTGTTAGTGTAATCAACCAGTTTATCTATTTCTTGTTGATCTTGATTTAGCCATTGAATGATACCTGATAGCTGACTTTCTAATCCTAGGGTTTGCGCTTTAGAGTAAGCCGATTTTAGATCATCATTAAAAGGGGCAACAGTTTCGGCAATGGCTTTTTCTGATGCTGGCTTAATTTGTTCATACTCTTTAATGGCAGCAACGGTTTTGCTTTGACGTAAGTCCATTGAGAATGCCACCAGCTGTTCATTCCCTAAACTGAGTTCTTGGGCTTGTTCAAATGCTTTATCTAAATCGCCACTGAAAAAGGTTTTACTGACATCTTGTAACTCTGCCATTAAATCATTTATGGCTTGCTGCTCGTCTTCATTAAGCTCACCGTTTACTGACATCAAGAAAGAGAGCTCACGGGATTCAGAAAATTGCGTACTAAATGATTGTGAATCATCTGTTTTTTGATAGCGACTAGATGATTGCGATTGGTAAGCATCTGCAAAGCTAATACTCACCTCATCACCTTCTGCTGTGGTAAATGTATAATCAGCACTATTGCTTAAACTTACATATTGCGCCTGGCTAACAGTAACGCTTGCAGGTTGTGGGTTAAATAAGTTCTGCTCAAATTTATCGAGGCCACTAAAAATACCCTCTTTTGATTTATCAATACCCTCTTCAAGGTCTTGATTGAATACCCCCATGCCTTTTAGTTCATCCACAGCCTCATCAACACCCGTCTGCACTCCTTTACGTGCCTGGCTAAGTATATCTTGTAGTTTCTCATCATTAGCACCATTGGCTTTGGCTTTATTTACCGAGCTTGTTACAAAGTCTAAAACATTTTTAACGACTTCATTAAAATCAAACAGTGGTTTGTCTTTTTTGGTTTCAGCGACCGGCAAACCTAGTTCTTTTGCCATTTTGTCACCTAATACGGCAGCAGCCAGTTCTTTTCCTCGTTGCTGATAACTAGTTGGTGGCGAGTCTATTTTAGGCTGTGGCATTGCTTGATTAGTATTGTATTTATTAGCATTACTGTTTGGAACAAAACTAAAGTTACCTATTTTCATGAGAAGACTCCTATTTAGACTTACTCTTATATCGGCCAAGTAAGCCTATACTGTAGTAAAATGCTCAAAAAAAGCTCACTATATTTGATCAAAACTAGACAAATACGCTTCGCTCCCTACAATAGCGCCGATAAACAGATCTCAACGATAAGGTTATACCGTTAATGGCAGTTATAAATATAGATACCACGCAGTACGATGCACAATTAAATGAAAAAGAGCAGCGTATTACAGAGCAATTTCAACGTTTCGGTGTAAAACAGTTAGAAGTATTTAGCTCTGAGCCCATTAACTACCGCCAACGTGCAGAATTTAGAGTATGGCACGATGGTGACGATCTGTTTCATATTATGTTTGATCAACAAACAAAAGATAAAATACGTGTTGATACCTTTGACCCTGCAGCTCCTTTAGTAGGTGAAATTATGCAGGTGATGATTGATAATTTAAAAGGCTGCGAAGTACTACGTCGTAAATTATTTCAAATAGATTATTTATCAACCCTCAGTGGTGAAATTTTAGTGAGCTTGCTATATCACAAGCCACTTGATGAACACTGGTTAACTGAGATCAATGCCTTAAAGGAAAAGCTAAGTAGCCAGTACAAAATTGACTTTATTGGCCGTGCACGTAAGCAAAAAGAAAAATTGGGCGATGACTTTGTTACTGAGCGCTTAATGGTGAATGGCCAAGAGCTAATCTATCAACAGGTAGAAAATAGCTTTACTCAGCCTAATGCGAAGGTGAATATTAAAATGTTAGAGTGGGCACAAGAGTTATGTAAACCACTAAACAATGATTTACTAGAGCTGTATTGTGGTAATGGAAACTTTTCTATTGCACTTGCTGGTTCATTTAATAAAGTGCTGGCGACGGAAATATCAAAATCGTCGGTGCATTCAGCGCAATATAATATTGCTCAAAACCAAGTAACTAACTTAGATATTATTCGCATGTCGAGCGAAGAGTTTACTCAGGCAATGAAAGGCGAGCGTACTTTCTCTCGCTTAGATGGCATTGACTTGAGTAGTTACAACTGCCAAACCATCTTAGTCGACCCGCCTAGAGCAGGCATGGACACGCTTACGTGTGACTTAGTGGCTAATTATGAAAATATTATTTATATCTCATGTAACCCAGACACATTAGAGCGTGACCTTGAACACTTAACGCAAACCCATGAGGTTAAGCGCTTTGCAATATTTGATCAGTTCCCTTACACACACCATATTGAATCTGGTGTATTTTTACAGAAAAAATAAAATCTAATACTATAATACCAGCGCCTTGATAAGTGCTGGTATTTGCTCTTCACTAAATACTTTAACTTGATTCTTTACCAATAACTTAGCGGTCAGCCCCATGCCTTTTACTTTCACCCCACTATGGCTTCCATCATAAATTGTATTACGGCCACACGAAGGACTAGACTCTTTTAGTAAAGCAAAGCGAATATTATGCTTATTACAAAGGGCTAATGCTTTATTAGCGCCAGCTTCAAATGCACTTGTTACATCCTCAGCAGTATTTGTAATAACTCGATTTTGCTTTATCTCAGCGGGCGCTCTAGGCACGAGTAAACCACCAGCAATCTCAGGACAAAATACAATTAATCTATTTTGCTTTTGCCACAAATTAAGTTGAGGGTGCAATATTGTTTGTCCTTTACCATCATAACGAACTGGCAAACCTAACAAACAACTTGAGATTAAAATTTTTTCCATAATGAATTTTCTTCTCCAAATAAAAAAGCTCCTTTCGGAGCTTTTTTATTTCACTAAACTACTTATTTATTTGCTAAGTAGTTAATAAGTGCGCTTACATCTTCTGGCGATGAAATGCCTGACTCGCCACCTAAGTTAAGCTTGTATTTACCATTAACGATAAACGTAGGAACGCCACGAAGTGCTCCTTTGCCTTTAAAGTAATCTTGGTCGCGTTTCATTTTAGAGCTAAGTGTACGTACCGAGAAGCTTTCAAATAATTTATCAAACTTGTCGCCATCTACGCCTTGCGCTAAAAATACATCTTTTACATCTGCCAACTCATTAAATCGTGCACGCTTTGCATGGATATGATCAAACATCGCTGAAATAATTTTATCTTTTTGAGGTAGTACTTCAGCTGTAGCTAATGCTTGGCTGATCATGGTTTGATGTTCTGGGTCACGTACACCCACAAAATCTACATGGCTTTTCTTAAACTTTACGTTTTTATCTAGCTTAGGTTTGATCTCGGCCAGCAGTGGTTCCATGTTATTACATGCAGGACAGTAAAAAGAGAAAAACTCTTTTACTTCTGGTTTTCTGGTTGCACGATCAGAGACGACATCGTAATGCACGCCCTCTTCGTAAGTGGCAGCAAAACTGGTTGCAGCTAAAGGGAGTAATACAGCAAGTAACCCTGCTTTAACTAATTTGATCATTATTGTGGTGCTCCAAAAATTATAGTTTTAGTAAAAAGCTAATTAACTCATCAAGTTCTTGTTGGCTCTTGATTGTATTAATATTGATTTTGTATTTGTCATTTACGATAAATGTAGGCACGCCAGTTAATGCACCAAGTTCAGAATATTTATTCTGTTTATCTTGCATGGCACGTTCAGCTGCTATGATAGGCAAACTGGCGATGTCGTTATCAAATGTCGTGTTATCAATTGCATTAAGCTCTAATAACTTTTTAACGTCTTTAATTTCAGTTAATGGCGCACGTTGTATATGAATGCTTTTAAAAATTTGCGCTGTTACCGCTTCAGCTTGACCGTGTTTCTTTGCGATTAAGTAAGCAAAGCTTAAATTACTTTGAGCTTGTGGTGAAACGCCTCCCAAAAAGTTGACATGATTTTTTACAAATTCAGCCCCTTCAGGTAAGTTTTCTGCAATCCCTTTGGCTACCGGCTCAAATTTAAAACAATGTGGGCAATAGAAAGAGAAAAACTCGGTTACATTCGGGGTTTTACTTTTTTCAACATCAATTACAGTGTATTGATTACCCGCTTCAAAGTTAGCAGCTAATGCTGCAAAAGGTAAACATAGGATCAGTAAACTTAGTTTTAATTTTTTAAGCATGAATATCTCGTTATACTTCTTTTTAAATAAAAATATTATGGCAATAATTTTAACGGGGCTTCTTGCAAAGCTGCAAACTGCTCTTTAAGCGCTAAAATTTGTTGCTCCCAGTATTTGTCATCTGCAAACCATGAAAAGTTCCGTACAAAAGCAGGATCACTCCAACGTTTTGCAACCCACCCCATGTAATGAATCATACGCATAGCCCGAAGCGGTTCGATCAGCTTAAGTTGTGAGTGATCAAAATCGCAAAACTCTTCATATGCATTCACTAAAGTGTCTAACTGTAACAGCTGTGTTTGTCGATCGCCACTGAGCATCATCCATAAATCTTGAATTGCAGGACCTTGACGGCTATCGTCTAAATCAACAAACATTAATGCATCTCCTGCCCATAGGATATTACCAGCATGGCAGTCACCATGTAAGCGAATGCCTTCTACATTTTTATATTGCTGTTGAGTTTGAGCAATGACTAAATCTAAAATAGTGTAAAAGGAAGTCTCTAATCCCATAGGGACTAACTTACTTTTTTGTAAATGAACTTTAGCTGTATCTAAATATTCATCACAGGTAACGGTCGGTCTTTGGGTAAAGGGTTTCGTTTTGGCTACTTGATGCATACGACCGATTAAACGCCCGAGCACATCGAGTTGATCTAAATTGTCCACCTCAAATAAACGCCCGCCTACACTTGGGAACAAAGTAAACAAATACCCTTGATGTTCAAACAAGCTTTGCCCATTGTGTTTTATTGGCGCCACCACCGGTACTTCAGCGGCGGCTAGTTCAAAAGCAAAGTCATGCTCTTCTTGAATTTGCGCTTTGCTCCAGCGCTCAGGGCGATAAAACTTAACGACGTAACGCTTTGCACCCTCGGCTACAAATTGATATACCCGATTCTCGTAGCTATTTAGCGCTAACAACCCTGACTCAGCATAAATATCCACGCTTTCTATGGCATCCAAAATAAGATCTGGAGTTAAGTCAATAAAGCTAAATTTACTCATATACTTCTTATATAAAAGAAAAGCGGGAATATCCCGCTTTTTTGTTAATAACAGTGCTCGTTTGCCTTTAATAAAGCGACTTATCGTGCCTTAAAAAAGTTGCTTGGCTGCGATATTTTATTATCGGGCTCGTTTATTGGCGACAACACAAAGTTAAACTCGGTCATTGGCGCTTTTAAATCATAAGGATCCATTACCAGTGATAGCGGTACATTATGCGATTCACCAGCGTTTACTGTAAAGGTAGTATCACCTAAGTATTTATAATTATCTAACCCTGTTACATCAATAGAGAATGTTTGCTCGTATTGTGCTTTGTTAATTACTTTTAAGGTGTAGGTGTTTTCAACTAAACCATTAAAATCGACACGATACAACTGATTACGGTCGCGAATAATATCAAAGTCCATGGTTTTACGCATGGCGATATTAGCAACCAGCGCACCGGTAAGTAAGATTAAAATAACACTGTAACCAATCAGCTTTGGACGCAGCGGATGGGTTTTATTCTCCGGTGTTTCTAAATTACGCTCGGTGGTGTAAGAGATAAGGCCTCGAGGGTAATTCATTTTATCCATTACGCCGTCACAGGCATCAATACAAGCGCCACAGTTTATGCACTCATATTGCAAACCATTACGAATATCAATCCCGGTTGGGCAAACCTGCACACACAAGTTACAGTCAATACAGTCACCTAAACCTAACTCTTTAGGGTCTTGTTTACGAGAACGTGGCCCTCGGTTTTCACCACGAGTTTCATCATAGCTTACAGTAAAGGTGTCTTTATCAAACATTGCTGACTGAAAACGTGAATACGGGCATATATGTAAACACATAATTTCTCGCATCCACCCAGCGTTACCATAAGTACAAATAGTAAATACAATGATACTAACTAAGGCATAACCGCCTACATTAAAGGTAACAAATTCAGGCAGTAGTTCGCGAATAGGCGTGAAGTAACCAACAAACGTTAACGCAGTATATAAAGAAAATAATACCCAACTAGTGTGCTTAGCTGTTTTACGCCAGAACTTGTCAAAATCCATCGGCCGTTGATCTAACTTTTTACGTTGGTTAGCGCTGCCCTCAAACTTTTCTTCAAACCAAATAAAAATGAAGGTCCATACTGTTTGCGGACATGTATAGCCACACCACACTCGACCATAAAAAGTGGTAACCAGAAATAAGGCAAACGCTGCTAGCATAAATATAAATGCAAGAATGGTGAAATCTTGTGGCCACAGGGTTAAGCCAAAAATATTAAATTTTTGCTCCATTAGCTCAAATAAAACAGCTTGTTGACCGTTAAAGTTGATCCATGGCAATAACATAAACGCCAGCATGCCTAAAAAGCCAATACGTTGTCTTAGTAATTGATGGAGTCCTGAAACAGCACGCACATAAATACGGTTGCGTGGGTTAAATCTATCTTCTTGACGGCTCAGATCGGGTTTTTGGATCTTAACCTCTGTTGGTATGTTTTTTACTTTAATTTGCTTATCCATTGAAGTTCCTCAACGCCGCTAGGAAATAAAAATTCAGCAATCTTTTTGTACTTTTCGCCTAAGTGTAGCAACTTACATGCTAAACATAATACGCTTTAGGTCGCACTTGTATACTTTCAGATATTTCAGAAATATCTAATTACTCCTCTTATTATACGCATATTGGCTAAAATTACTGACTAGATTGCTAATAATTTATTCAACTTGTGACTTGCTTTTAAGGTGTATTTTATTACACTTGCCGGCTACTAACGTGTTGTTTGGATCAAGGTTTGTGTATTTATGAAGAAATTTTTTATACTAGTGGTTGTGATCCTAGCATTTTTTACCATTGATCACCCCTTGGTAAAAGAGCCTCGTGAGCGCTTACTCGGTGATGGTATAGGCTTGTTAAGCAGCACAACTAAAGTCGATCGTTTTCCTGTCGCAACCATGACAAGAAACAAAATTAATAAACAGTTAGCACTTTCAAGATCCGAAGAAGACTATATTGATAAAACCTTTACCAATGATGAGTCAGTAAAGTTGTTTGAACTACGCTATTGTCGTCAAGGCGATCTAAACCTTTACTTTTATTCAGAACGTTTAACAACGGTATGTCGCATTATCAAAGAGTCATTAGCGCAAGCGAGAGTGAAATAATGGATTTTTCTGGATTAAATAAAAAAGCAAGTAACTCATTTCACAAGCACCGCACTATGCTTAAGCAGTTGGCACAAGGTAAAACACTTAAATGTGAGCATTGCCAGGGTGTATTAACGTTAAATTTAGCCACCAGCGAACCTGGTAAGGGAGTAATACAGTGCAAACAAGGTTGCACTGATATTGAATTAGAGATTGGCGCTTAAGGCTTTACCTACTTATTCATCCCACCCTTCATCGGTATACAAACCACTATTAAGCGCGACAATTTCTATAAGTTCAGCAAAACCTAACGCAAAGTCGCCCATTAATTCATACTGCTGCGCACACAAATGTAATTCATCGATATTATTTTGCTGTGCAATCTTTGCAATCGTTGGTTTATCTAATGCAAAAAAGCTAAGAGTCGCCTGTGCACTTTCAAGCGCTTGCTTGTATTGAATATCTAGTTGCTCACTCTGGAGTAACTTATGAGTATACGTTTGGCTTGCAGTTAAAAAACCTGCAGACCACTGCTGACAAAACTCACGGTCAAACTCAGCGGGTAACTTATAACCAAGTTCAAATACTTGTTCACTTACTTGATGATGTAATGCCATAAACAAAAACAACATGTCTTCATCAAGGTCATTGGCGGTATTAGGTAGAATTTGCTCTAACCATTGATGTACTTCTAATGGCTCAGGTGAACAAATAGTGCCAAATAAATAACCTTGGCTTTGAATAAGGCTCATAGCGCCGGGCTGGGTAGTTAAAAACTCGCTGAGCAGTTTGGCGTGCTGCTCAGTAAACTGAGGTATTTGCATTAAAACTCTTTTTTATAAAATATTAAAATTTAAGTGGATACCGACCTTGGTTATCTGGTCTACCTAAAAACTTCACCGCGTCATGAACTTCTTTCGGTAAAGTGAGATCAGGTTTAACATATCCCGCTACTTTAAAATCAAAATTGGCTTTTAGTGTAGCATCAGCCTCTAACCCTAATCTATTATTTGGCTCAATAAGTATGGCTACATCGCCCGACTTACAACTTAACTTACCGCTTAAATCGCCTATATTAAACCAGCCAGTTAGCCCTTGCACATCAATATCAGGGCTGGCTATTTCACCTTGTAATGATTGGCAATAAGGAGCGCCTGAAACGTATTCATCGAGCTCTAAAATAACGCGTCCTTTAGCAGTAACCGGTAACGGTAAATCAATGCGCTGCATAGCGCGCTCAACCGTTGAACGCACTACAGTATCAGTTATTCTAAGTTCATCATTTGTGAGAGAATAACTAATATCTGCATACCCAGAAATGTCATCACGTTCGCGAGGATTACCAAAACGTAAGTTAGTATTTACTTGAGCTTTAAAGATTGACCAGCCTGATATATCCCAACGTACATTGTTCAACTGTTCACCTTGAAAGCGAAGCTGCATTATTTGACCTTGCCATAGCGTACCAAAAGTTTGCCCTACCTCTAACTGCGCAGGTAAGTAAGGTTTAGCAAAATTTAAAGCCACTGCAGCGGGCAATTTAATAACGCTAAAAACAAGAAAGCTAATTACAAAAACGATGGATAAAATTATTATTTTTTTCATTAACTACTTCTCTAATACTAAACGGCTAACGCGTACATAACCGGATTTATCATCTTGGCTTAAATCTAAATTTTCTACGCTTAAACCATGCTGATTAACCAGCTCGTCAATCCATTGGATTAATTGATTAAACTCCACTGAGTCGAGTGTTAAACGAAGTGAATTATCATTTGGCTGCATTTTACTAATATTAATGCTGTAACGACCGCGCGTATTATTCACTATTTGGCTGAGGTTTTGATTGCTCACCGCTTGCGCTTTACCTGCTGCTTTAAGTTTAACGATACTGTCGTCTACCCATGCTAGCAATTCTTGTTGTTTTATTTGTGATTGTTGCGCATTTTCTATTGCCGTATTTAAGGGTCTAAATATACCCATTACCAAAACAAAAATAATAAATACACCACCCGCAACCATTATTAACTGCTGCTCTTGTTCTTTTAATGAACCCCAATATTTCATGAACTGCTGTTTCATTGTGCACCTCGCAGTCTAATTTCGCCGACGATATAATCACCATCATTATTTAACGACCCCTGCTCAACAGTCACACCTTGCTGCTCAAGAATGGCTTTAACCTTACCAAAGGTTTGAAAGTCTTTTGCACGAGCACGAATACGTAATTCATTACGGCGCTTATCAAAACGTAAGGTTTGCGGTGTAAATTCGCTCACTTGTGAAAATACACTCACCAGCTTGCTGGTTAAATCTAAAAAGCCAGCATCGCTCGTACCTTGCACTTTATCCAGTGCTCCCTGTATTTGATTTTTAATTAAGTGAGGGCGCACCCGCGTGCCTGGAAAGGCTTTTTGAAATCGCTCTACTACTTGTGATTTAGCTACCTCAAGCTGCGAATTAAGCTGATGTAATTCAACCGCTTTAATAGCCACACTCGATAGCAAAGCAATAACACTAATTATGGTGGCACTTTTCCAGTAACCCCACCATAAAGCCGTTTTCTTTTTAATCGTGTAAGGCCCTTGACGCAAATTAAATTTAAGCTGATCTAACTGCTTAGCAAATAATGCTAACGGCAGCTCATAATCACTGGTTTGCGGATGCAAGGTAAGCGTTTCAGGAAATTGCTCTGCAGGGCTGTAATGTTTTATATCAGGGTTACCTAAAGCCGTTAGATATTCCTTTAACCAGCTGCTTTCAACCGCACCGATATGCCAGTCACCTTTTTTAAATAGCCATTGCTTGTTGAGCTCAATTGCCGCTACACAAGGCTCTTCTGCACTGGGCAATAACAAGCCATCCGGCACTATTTTATGAGCAGTGAGCTGGTGTTGCTCAAACACCTCTAACCAGTGCTCAAACCAATCGCGATTCATTAGCGCAACCCTAATTGCATGCTGCGCTTCAACCATTGTCGGCTCCCCTAGCGCTATATAGATATCGTCTATATCACAGGCAATATCCTCTTCGAGCATATAAGGCAGTGCTTGCTCTAGCTTACGGTTCCATTTAGTTGGCAGTATCACCGTTTTTAATTGCACTTGGTCACATGGTAAAAGTACCACGAGCTCTCGGGTTGATGCTTTTTCAGTTAGTTCACTTAACTGGCTGGCATTTTGTAACTCGCCACTGGCTATTATTTCTTGTTCTTGTGGTGAGTATATTAACCAGTTAAGCAAGTCTTGTTCGGTTTGACCCGTGCGGATCAACAGTATCTCTGTCACTGTACGCCTCCAAATTTTCGCGCCAGTATCGTTACCTCGCCATTGCTGGCATACAGTAATGTGGTCATCGAAAAACGCAAATCAACAAATTTTGCCTGCGTTTGTAATTTAAAATATTCACTTTTTAAACTAAAAAGCTTTTCTACTGCTTTGATATTTTTGCCGCCTTGTTGTTTAACAGACTCAAAAAACTCTTCAATATTATCAAAGCCATTTTCAGGTCGCGCTGCAATTACCGCTTGAGCACCCGAAACACTCAGTTCGTCTATTAGGCCACTGAGCAATAAAGCTTGCTCTTCAGTGACTGTATTAACATTAATTGAAAGTAACGTACTACCTGGGATCACACAGACAAAAGGCAGCACTTTTTCCATAACCAAAGGATTAAACCCTTTAATTAAACGCAGTTCAGACACCGATGCAAATAAGCTATTAGCCGTCATATATGGAAACTGACGAGATAAATACTCCCCCTCTTCGGCACCAGAGCGATAGGTTATACTGTTCTCATCAAGCCAATCAAACACACTGTCGGCCATCCCTTCTTCTGATTCATCACTGGGTAAATCATCTATATTTTCTAAAATAGCAAACAACGCTTTATGTGCTGGGTTAGTTTTATTACCGCTATTTGGGTCTGGCTCAACCCCAAGCGCGTTTAAATTTAAACACGCTTGTAAATCAGTCAACTGGCCGCTTAAAGTGCCGTTCTCAACAGGGTACTTTACATCGCCTTGCTTTGCCCAGGGCTGCGCTAATGTGGTTTTTTCAGGATCGTCTTTTTTACTTTGAATTAAACCTTTAATTGCTAGCTCTTCAGCACCATAGGCATACCATTTCGCTTGTTGCTGACTTTGTAAATTGGTACTTCTTTGTACTTGCACCATTAAATTAGCACTCATTTCAACGGCTAAAATAGCTGCAAGCGCTACAATAAATAACACAATAACCAAAGCCGCGCCGCGCGAAGATTGTTGGTTCATCAAGGCGTACCCCGGCCATTAGGTTGCGACGGGTTAGTCCCCTCAGTTACTGGTTTAGGTAGCTCTTTACCGAGTCCTGGCACTAAAAACACACGCCTGATAGGCTCCGCATCCATTTGCTTTATAGTTACCGCAACGGCTTTAGGTAATGCCTTAATTTGCCAGTCTTCTTGCCACTTACCGCTACCATCTAAAAACTCAAATTTAAGCTCTTCGACTGCGGCTAAAATAACTTGGCTACGAGGCTCCATATTATCGAGTTGATCGACATAAATGCGATATACGCGTTCTAACTTGTCATCAATGACGCGATAACCAACAGCTTGTAACTCTGAGCGAGGGAGTAAGTTAATGGGATTCATCCAACCATCACGTACAAAGGCAATACCATCAAGCTGGCTTTCTAAAATGTAGCGTCCAGCAAGTAAGTATCCCTCTTGAAAATCTCCAGCTTCATTACGCACTTGGCGTTTAGTCATTTGGCTAAAGTCTTGATCCATTAGCCTGAAGGCTGTTTGTAACCCATTTAGTTCAGCAATTTTTTCATCTGA
Organism: Pseudoalteromonas sp. SM9913; assembly: GCF_000184065.1. Taxonomy (NCBI): domain Bacteria; kingdom Pseudomonadati; phylum Pseudomonadota; class Gammaproteobacteria; order Alteromonadales; family Pseudoalteromonadaceae; genus Pseudoalteromonas; species Pseudoalteromonas sp. SM9913. Next base: position 790,298 of record NC_014803.1, on the reverse strand, counting down.
TGCTTGTTTAGCTCGCGTTGTGGTATCAAGTATTTGGTGGGTGGCCATAATCACAAACGCCAACACACCTAGTGCCACCATCACTTCTAATAATGTAAAACCGCGCTGCTTCACTTAAAGCTTACCTTTATTTAAGTAAGTGCTTAACTCATAAATTGAATTTTCGTACTTATCATCCGTAAACACATTAATAGTGACTTTTACAAAGCTCTTGTCGGCAGTGGGCACAACATCTTGGCGCCAAAACCATTCAATACCCGCCATCATCTCACTGCCGCGGGTACCATTTTTACCTTGCCATTTTTCGCCTTTCGTTCGTTGTTCTACCAATACATTCTCAGCGACCCATGAGCCATACGTTTGTTCTTCAATACTTGATAAGTGATGAATATGCTCACCGGTTGCTTGCATTGCCGCAATACCCGCCATGGCACAAATACTCAGTGCAACTAAGACTTCTAATAATGTAAACCCGTGGTATTTTTTCATTATTGGGGCTCTCGACGAAAATCGACTGGGGCTGCAAATTTACCTTCAATAAAGTACACCGGCTCTGGCTGATCTTTTAATTCAAGCATGAGCTGAAACGCACTTACATCGGCAGAGGATAAAATAAGCACTTGCGGTACTTTTAACTTTTTAAGCTCTAATAAACTGTCTTCATTGTTACCACTCATTAGCTCACGCCAATTTGACTGCTCTAGTAAGTTATCTTGTGCCCAAGGTAGGTCTTCAAGATTAAGTGTTAATTTAAATTGGGGTTCGATCTCAATTGGCTTAAATAAAGCTTCACGATCAAAGCTAATCCATTTTTCGCCATCAAACACTAAAAATTCAAGCGTATTTTGCTCAACTAAAAGGCCTAATTCTATTTGATTAAGCACCGCAAATTCCGATGCGGCATTAATGGTGGTATGCAGCCTATTTGCTTGCTTGTCTAACGCTTCTTCAGCGCCGCCATCTAAGCTGTATACCACCATTTTGGTGGCAAAGGCGATGATCACCAATACCACTAAAATTTCTATTAAACTAAAACCATAATGCTTTGCACTCAGGTGCTTAGGGCTTACCTGCATGGCAAGCCCCAATGTATTATGTTTAAGTGCATGGTAAAGTTATTGGTCATTACTGCTTATCTTCATCCCAATTACCAATGTCATCTTCGGTGGCTGGTTCGCCATCTGGACCCATCGAAAAGATATCAAATTTACCTATTTCTCCAGGGCTGATTAATTGATAATTATTACCCCATGGATCTTCCGGTAACTTGCTAATAAAGCCACCATCAGGAAAACGCTTTGGAATGGGCTCAATACTGGTTTTAGTAACTAATGCCTCTAAACCTTGCTCTGTACTTGGGTAGCTTTTATTTTTAAGCTTGTACAAACTCATAGCATCTTCTAACTGCTGAATATCTAAATGCGCTTTATCAATAGCCGCTTCTTCTTGCTGGCCCATAATATTAGGTGCCACAATCGACATGATCATCCCGATGATAACCAGTACCACCATGACTTCTAATAAAGAAAAACCTGATTGTTTATTCACGTTATTACCTCGTTATTCTAAAAACACTAAGCAAAAATGATTTGTTTAAATCATTAATATAAAAAATACTTAAAGACCTACGGCCTTGTTCATTGCCATAATTGGCTGCAAAATTGCCATTACTATGAAAAGCACAATCACTGCCATAGAGGCAATCATTGCCGGTTCCAATAATTTTAATGACACATTAACCATACTTTCAAACTCGCGATCTTGATTGTTAGCAGCACGCTCTAACATTTGCTCAAGTTCACCGGACTTTTCACCACTGGCTATCATATGTAGCATCATTGGTGGAAACAACTTAGTTTGCTGTAGTGAAGCACGAAGACTCGCCCCTTCACTGACTCTTTCTGCGGCATCTGCCACTGCTTGCTTTATTTTTTCGTTAACCAACACCCCACCTGAAATACGCATTCCTTCAAGTAGCGGCACTGAGCTTGACGATAAAATACTTAATGTACGGGCAAAGCGCGCCGTGTTAATACCTCTAGCAACCTTACCTATGCCTGGCATATGTAATACTTTTGCATCCCACCAAAACCGTACTTTAGGTTTTTTAAGTGCGTATTTAATTCCAATAGCAATCGCCGTGATCGCTAATAAACTAACAAACCAATAATTTTGTACAAAATGACTACCCGCCATGACCCATTCGGTTGTCCAAGGTAATACTTGTTTGGTTTTTTCAAACGTTTTTAGTATTTTAGGCACCACAGTACCTAATAATACTGAAACAATACCAATAGCGAACACGACCAAAATAATGGGATACACCATCGCTTGCGTAATTTGGCTACGCATGTGTTGGCGTTGCTCGGTGTAATCAGCCAATCTGTTAAGTACTTGATCTAAGTGACCTGACTTTTCACCTGCGGCCACCATTGCACGGTATAAATCGTCAAATACATGCGGAAATTCACTCATCCCATCAGCAAGCGTATACCCTTCCACCACTTTAGAGCGCACAGACATTAACATACGTTTTAGCCGTGGTTTTTCACACTGCTCAGCAACCGCCATCACGGCACCCTCAACGGGTAAGGCTGACTGAATTAGGGTCGCAAGTTGACGTGTAATCAAAGCAAGATCTGACGTTGATATTGTCGGCTTAAATAAAGAGCCTAATAATGGCGCTTTTTGACCTCGAACTTGTTTATCATCTTGAGCAGCTGGCACCACCTCGAGGGGGGTTAGCTTTTGATCGCGTAAAAGTTGGCGAACTTGCTTTGCTGTATCCGCTTCTAAAATTCCTTTTTTTCTTTTCCCCGGCCATCTAATGCACGGTATTCAAACGCCGCCATTGTTAGCCTTCCTCACGGGTTACGCGTAATACTTCTTCAAGCGTTGTTTTACCCGCAAGTACGCGGCTGCAGCCATCTTGACGAATACTTGGGCTGCGTTTACGAATATATTTCTCTACGCTTTGCTCACCTTTACCGCTGTGGATCATTTCACGAATAGTTTCATCAACGACTAATAATTCGTGAATACCTGTACGACCACGATAACCGTTAAAGTTACACTCTTCACACCCTACCGCGCGGTAAATCGTCGGAGCATTATCAAACGGTACGCCGAGTAATTCACATTCACGCTCATCTGCAATATGCCCTTCTTTACAGCTATTGCATAAGGTACGTACTAAGCGCTGTGACAATACGCCGAGTAATGATGACGATAATAAGAATGGCTCAACACCCATATCTTCCATACGGGTAATTGCACCTGAGGCGGTATTGGTATGCAATGTAGACATAACTAAGTGACCAGTCAGCGATGCTTGTACACCAATTTGAGCGGTTTCTAAGTCACGTATTTCACCAACCATAACCACATCAGGATCTTGACGTAAAATAGCGCGTAGGCCACGGGCAAAAGTCATATCAACCTTGGTATTAACCTGTGTTTGGCCAATACCTGGGATTTCATACTCAATGGGATCTTCAACCGTTAAAATATTGCGATCCCGCGAGTTAATTTGGCTCATACCGGCATATAAAGTAGTACTTTTACCAGAGCCTGTAGGGCCTGTAACTAAGATTATACCGTGAGGCTTACTAATTAAATCAGCAAATAGCTCTCGGTTTTTCGCGGTCATGCCTAAATCTTCAAGGTTTAAACGCGCATTGTTTTTATCAAGCAAACGCAATACGACTCGCTCACCAAAGCTCGATGGCATAGTCGATACACGCACATCTACTGCACGCCCTGCAATACGTAAACTAATACGGCCATCTTGCGGTATACGTTTTTCTGCAATATCGAGTTTGGCCATTACTTTAATACGCGATACCAGCAAAGAGGCTAATTTACGATTAGGTTTTAAAACTTCTTTGAGTACGCCATCCACTCGAAAACGAATAACCAGTTCTTGTTCAAACGTTTCAATGTGGATATCAGATGCGCCTTCCTTAATGGCCTCACTCAACATGGCATTAATGAGTTTGATAATAGGCGCGTCGTCATCACCAGCAAGTAAATCTTCAGTTTGAGGAAGCTCATCAGCCAGCGAGAATAAATCAACCTCGTTACCAATGTCTTCCATCATTTGCTGAGTTTCTGAGCTGTCACGTTGATACGATGCTTCTAGTAATAACTCAAATTTATCATCTTCTAGTTGCTCAAGTGTGAAGCCATGTCCTGCAATGCGGCGCACTTCTAGCAATACATCAATATCCAACTCGCCACGGTAGTAAACAACTCGGTTATCCTTATGTTTACTAAGTAACGCACCCACCCGCCTTGCATATGAAAACGGCAAACGCTTTGCAGGCAGCTCAATTAAATCCTCTTGTTCAAGCATTTCATTGTTGTTATGTGCAGCTGGATGAACAACGTCTTGATTAATATCTTCTATCGCATTAGTCATTGTTACGCTCTTGTGCATTTTGTTTGCGTAAATGCTCTTCGTACGTAGGTGGTAACACTAATTCGTCATTCCACTCAGGTAAAATAGGCGTATCAGACATTGGCATTAAGTTAATGCCATCTTCACGCTTTTTAAATTGCTCACCGCGAATAAAGTTATATTTACTAAAGCTGAGCTTATTCATACTAATGCCATCGCGAATAATGGTCGGTCTAATAAACACGATTAGATTACGTTTTCGCTTTGTTGTATTAGTTGACTTAAACAAGTGGCCTAAAATAGGAATGTCGCCTAATAGTGGCACTTTTGAAACGCTCTCTTGTACATCTTCATCAATCAAGCCACCCAATACCACCATACCGCCATCATCGGCCATTACAGTAGTTTTAATTGCGCGCTTGTTCACCGAAATATCGACTGCTGTTGCGCCACTAACACTTGAAACTTCTTGCTCTATGGTCAACTGCACCGCTGAACCATCATTAATTTGAGGGGTTACTTTAAGTTTAATACCCACCTCTTGACGCTCAACCGTTTGAAATGGATTTTCGTTGTTACTACCTGTTTGCGAACCAGTAATGATTGGCACTTCTTGACCAACTAAAATAGATGCTTCTTCGTTATCCATTGTAGTAATAGATGGAGTCGCTAGAATATTCGAATTAGTGTCGGTTGAAACAGCTTGAACAATTGCGCCCCAGTCATTTTTAATTACCCCCATGGCTAAGCCATTAATACCACCGAGTAATGATGCTAGTGGGCCGTAGTCACCTTCAGTTGTTTCATCATATTTGGTGACAGTACCTGATTCAGTACCAATGATATTTTTAGTTACCGTTTTATCACGGGCTTGTTCTGCCGCTACGGCTAACGAACCAACAGGTACTGTTGTACCATTATTAAATTGTAGCATCCCACCTTGCTCTGAAATCCATTGCAGGCCAAAGTTAACGCCATCACCTTCCATGACTTCAATAATAATGGCTTCTACTAATACTTGTGCGCGGCGAATATCTAAACGCTCAATAACCGATTCAAGTGAACGCATCGTATCTGGCTGAGCGGTAATGACGAGTGAGTTAGAATCAGGATGTGCTTCAATACTCGTGTCGTTTCTATTACTACTACGCGCATTGTTGGTTGCTCCGCCTTTTGAATCCTCTGCCAGCGATTTACTCACACCTTGAAGTACTTTGACTAAATCTTCTGCCTTTGCGTAGTTTAGGTAAAATACTTTGGTATTACCTTGGCTTTCAAGTTCGCCGTCGAGACGTTTAATAAGATCAATGGCGCGGGTACGAGCTTGACCTTCACCACTCACAATCACGCTATTAGTTCGGCCATCAGCCACAACTTTAGGAATTAAAAACTCAGGAACGCTGCCCTTGCCACTGTCTTTATAAATATTATCAACTACCGATACCACATCATCAGCTGTTGCATATTTAAGTTTTACAATATCAACGCGCTTATCACCCGCTTGGTCAACAGAGCGAATAATTTCTACCAAACGATTAACAGAGGCTGCGTGTCCTGTTAGCATCATCACGTTAGCGGCATTAAAGTTAGCAACATGACCGCCATCTTTTTGGTCACTAAACTGGCGAACCAAAGGGCCTAACTCTTGTACGCTGACATTTTTAACTCGTACAACCCGAGTGATCATCATATCGCCAGCTGCATCGCTGTCCGTTGTAATTAACGGTACATTGGATTTTTTAGCATCTGAACTTTTTTCTATTTTTATAATGTTGTTATCCATTTCAACAGCTGAATAGCCGTAAACTTCTAATACATTTAAAAAGAATTGATAATAAAGTGCCTCATCCATTAACTCATAACTGCGCACATTAACTTTGCCACGCACGTTAGGATCAATAATGATGGTTTTATTAAGGTTTTTGCCCACAATATTAATAAACTCATTAATATCTGTGCCCTTAAAGTTAGCAGCATATTCAACAGCAGCAACCGACATAGAAAGACTTGCCGCTAAAAAAAGTGCCGCATACTTAGCTAACCCTTTTTTAATTTTTTTGAGGTGTAGCACCTGAACCATTATGTTAAAACTCCAAAGCTAAGTTATTGCAGACTAAAAAGCACATCGATTTGCTCACCATCACGCTCTATGGTGATAGTTGCATCGGTACTATTTCGCAGCTCATTCATTGCTGCCATAGCCTGTTTTAAATCAGTTAATTGATAGCCGTTAATTGCCACGGCCAAATCGTTATTTTGTAATCCCATTTGTTTAAATAATTCAGGCTCTTTACCTGGACTCAAACGGTAACCTATAAGTTCCCCATCATTCATAGCTTGGGCAACACGTATGTAATCAAATAATTTACCAGGCTCTTCTAAAAGCTCTTCGCGGGTTTCTATTAATGCTTCTTTTACTTCAAGGTTGGCGGTTGCATCTATCTGCTCTTCACTTTGCGATGAAGGTGCTAACGGCCCCATCTCAGGCTCATCTCGCGCGGCTAGTACCGGCATAGACACCGTTTTGGTAAAGTCGAGCCCATCAAGCATTAAGGTTTCAAAGCGGCCGCTTACATCTAAAATGACACGGTCTGGGAGTATTTGCGATACCTTTGCACGTGTACCTTGAATAACATCTTCAACTAAGTAACTCGCCTGGCGACCTTGCGATTCAATAATGGCCATCCCCGCTTTATCATCATTACTCACAGCAACAATACCGGTTAAATTTATACTTAAGCGCGTTTCAGGGGCATTATTAATAACTTTGGCTTGGGGGGCAGTATTGGTGTTTTTTGTTACATTTACTTTACCAAATAAAAATTGCCCAATAATCGAATCGACAGACTGGTTATTGCCGCCCGTGACTTGACTAGAGTAGCTACTGGGAGCAAGAGGAGTTGTTACTGGGTGCGGCCATAAAAGCCAAACGAGCTTTGATGACAAAAATGCAATATAAACAATAACTAAAACCATAACTAACACGCTTAATTTAGCGTGTGGCAAACGGTTTAATAGCAGTTTAAATTGTTGAACGTGCTGTTCCATAAGTAGTGTTCTTATTTTAATTTATAGCGAAATCACCCAGCCATAGTACCTTTTCATTTTTCATTCAACAAGCACGCTAATATTAAACTTTGTAAACAGATTAATTTATCTTCCTCATTAGTTACAGAATCAAGCTATAACTTCATGGCATACCTATTTCATGGTAATTTAGCTAATAACCGAATTTACTAGAGATGTTCCATGACAAAGAAAGCTAAACTCAACGACAACTCAGAAAACTCGAGCGAACTTAAAGTCAGGTTAGATAAATGGTTATGGGCTGCTCGATTTTATAAGACGCGAGCAATAGCACGCGAAATGGTACAAGGCGGCAAAGTACATTATAATGGTCAACGTAGTAAGGCCAGCAAAATTGTAGAAATTGGCGCAGTTATAAAGCTAGCCCAAGGCGTTGATGAAAAAACTGTCACAGTATTAAATATACTTGAAAAGCGCCAAAGCGCCCCCATTGCACAGACCTTGTATCAAGAATCTGATGCAAGTATCGCTAAGCGTGAAGAAAATACTATCGCACGCAAAAATAACAGCTTCTTTGCACCTCATCCGGTTAAAAAGCCTGATAAAAAGCAAAGACGCGAACTTTTAAAAATGAAATCAAGTTAGGTATAGCCGCTCATGCAACAAGATTTACTTCATCGCTATTTATTCGACAATCTCGATGTTCGTGGCGAACTCGTACAAATAGACAACGCTTACAATGAAATGATTGCTAAACACAATTACCCAGAGCCCGTTAAAGCATTACTAGGTGAGCTGCTTGTTGCAACCTGTTTATTAACAGCAACATTAAAGTTTGAAGGCGAAATTGCCGTTCAACTACAAGGTGATGGGCCGGTAAAATATGCCGTTATTAACGGTGACGACCAACAAAATATGCGTGGCATAGCACGACTTCAAAGTGAAGTGACAGGGTCAACAGTTAGAGAGCTTATAGGCCAAGGTTACATGGTTATCACTATTACTCCGACGCAAGGGGAGCGTTACCAAGGTATAGTGCCTTTAGAGCATGATACCTTAAGTGAATGTATAGAAAGCTATTTTGAGCAATCTGAACAATTAAAAACGCGCCTTTGGTTTGCAACCGACACCACAGAGGGAAGCGCCAAAGCATGTGGGCTATTTTTACAAGTGCTACCTGTTGATAAACAAAAGTCGATTGAAGATTTTGCTCACTTAGAAGCACTCAGCAATACCATTAAAGATGAAGAGCTATTAGAGCTCGATGCCAATACTATTTTAACGCGTCTTTATCATGAAGATAATCCGCGAGTATTTGATCCTCAACCAATTCAATTTAAATGTGGCTGTAACCGCGAAAAAACGATGACGGCTTTAGTTAATGTTGGCCAACAAGCGCTTTTGGACGATGTTGAAAAAAATGGTGAGATTAAAATTAGCTGCCATTACTGTTTAAAAGATTATGTGTTTAACGAGCAAGATATAAAAAGTATATTTAACTAATCTACTTTTATAAAACACAGCACAAAATAGCCATAATTTTTTATGGCTTTTTTGTGCCTAAAAAATGACACCGGTATCACAAGCTGAGCATTTTTCATGACACCGGTATCATTGAAATTATTCATGTTTTTTCCTTAATTTATATGTTTTTACGGCGTTTATAAGCTCGAATATCCTTAATCCATCTGTTACTATAATTGCAGCTTAAAGGTTACTAAGACCCAGAGCTATCCCGTTCAATCTCACACAATTTAGGTATAAACATGACTTCAAGCGCTACCCGTTTTGTCGATCTAACTGCAGCTGAACTTGTCGAACACGCTATCAGCCGTGGCGAAGGGACTTTAGCCGCCAATGGTGCTTTTGTAGCTAACACTGGTCGTCGTACCGGTCGTTCTCCAAAAGATCGTTTTATTGTTCAAGAATCAAGTACTGAAAATGAAATCCAATGGGGTAATGTAAATCGCCCATTCGATGCAGATAAGTTTGACGCGTTATGGGCACGTGTAGAAGCACATGTGCAAAGCAATGACCACTTTATCTCTCACCTTGAAGTTGGCGCTGATCCAGAGCACTATCTTCCAGTGGTTGTAACAACAGAAACTGCTTGGCACCATATCTTCGCTAAAAACATGTTCATCCAACCAGAATCATACAACAAAGCAGACTTCCCTCAGTGGCAAGTAATGAATGTACCTTCGTTTGTATGTGATCCAGAACGCGATGGTACCAATAGCGATGGCACAGTTATTATTAACTTTGCACAACGTAAGGTGTTACTTGCTGGCATGCGCTACGCGGGTGAAATGAAAAAATCGATGTTCTCTGTGCAAAACTTCCTACTACCAGCGAAAGGTGTATTACCAATGCACTGTTCTGCTAACGTAGGCGAAGCAGGCGATACTGCGTTATTCTTTGGTTTATCTGGTACAGGTAAAACAACGTTATCAGCCGATCCAACTCGCTTCTTAATCGGTGATGACGAGCACGGCTGGGCACCAGGTAGTGTATTTAATATCGAAGGTGGTTGTTACGCTAAATGTATTGACCTTTCTCAGAAAAACGAACCTGTTATCTGGGACGCTATTCGATTCGGTACAATTTTAGAAAATGTCGTACTTGATGAAAATCGCGTTCCTGATTTTAATGATACCAGCCTAACTCAAAATAGCCGTGCAGCTTATCCACTGGAGCATGTTGAAAAACGCAAAGTTGAAAACCGTGCAGGCGAGCCTAAAGCGGTTGTATTCTTAACATGTGATGTAAGTGGTGTCCTTCCTCCAGTATCTGTACTAACCGAAGAAGCTGCAGCTTTCCACTTCTTAAGTGGTTACACTGCAAAAGTAGGCTCTACAGAAATTGGCTCTACCAGTGATATCGAATCTACATTTTCAACCTGTTTTGGCGCACCTTTCTTCCCACGTCCTGCAGGTGTCTACGCAGAACTTCTAATGAAGCGTGTACGCGAGTTCGGCGCTAAAGTTTACCTAGTTAATACAGGCTGGACAGGGGGTCCGTACGGTATTGGTAAGCGTTTCGATATTCCAACAACACGTGCTGTTGTTGACGCAATCGTATCTGGAAAATTAGCTGGTGTTGAAACTCAACACATTGACGTGCTAAATCTAGACGTACCAGTTGCAGTACCAGGCGTTGATAGCAAGCTGCTTAACCCAATTAACACATGGGAAGACAAAGCAAAGTATGCTGAATATGCAGCTAAACTAGCCGCTGATTTCACAGAAAACTTCGCAAAATACGACGTATCTGAAGAAATTAAAAATGCAGGCCCTAAGGTTTAATAATCACCTTTAACCTCATAATTGAAACGCCAGCCTTGAGTTGGCGTTTTTGATCCTACTTGGTTTATTCCACAAATATCATTTCTTTAATATATTCTGCAAAATCATCTAATAGCTAAAATAAAGACCATAGTCACTTTTCAGCCCAACTTAAATGAGTTTTTCTATATGCATACAGCGATCTTATAAGGCCTTAAAAAAACCGTAGCTGATTCGTTTAAACATTATATATTTAGGCTAGCAATATATGCGTACATTAGACTTGATAGCGATGTGAAATACACGCTTCCCCTTCTATATTCAAGATCACACACGACTATGACTTCACCAACAAAGTAGATTAGTATTGTACACAGTCCTAAGTAATCACGTTGGGCTTAATCGCTGAACTCCCTTAGCATTATACTCACCACAGGCCTTTAGTGTGTCATTCCTGCGTACGTAAAAAGCCCGACGATTGCTAATCGGGCTTTCTCAGTTTGGAGCAATGGTAATGTCGTAGACTCAACCCACGCTACAAAGTACAGGTTGACACTGTGCAACTGATAGCTGACGGCTGATAGCTAATATTTTAACTTTCCTACAGACGTAAAAAAGCCCGACTATTTCTAGTCGGGCTTTCTTTAATTTGGAGCCTGGTAATGTCCTACTTTCACATAGCAAATGCTACACTATCATCGGCGCTGTTTCGTTTCACTGCTGAGTTCAGCATGGGGTCAGGTGGGTCCAAAACGCTATTGTCACCAAGCAAATTTGGTGTAAGTTCGATTTAATCGAGCTTACTAAAATTTGGAATTTCTGATAATAAAGAGTAATCAAGTAATCTACTTTAGTTCTATTAACTTCTTCGCTTAAACTATCACATAAAACGCGTTTGGCGTTGTATGGTTAAGCCTCACGGGTAATTAGTACAAGTTAGCTTAATGGCTCACACCACTTCCACATCTTGCCTATCAACGTTGTAGTCTTCAACGGCCCTTCAGAGACTTTAAAAGTCTAGTGAGAACTCATCTCGAGGCCTGCTTCGCGCTTAGATGCTTTCAGCGCTTATCAGTTCCGAACGTAGCTACCGGGCAATGCCATTGGCATGACAACCCGAACACCAGCGGTTCGTTCACTCCGGTCCTCTCGTACTAGGAGCAACCCCTCTCAATTCTCAAACGCCCACGGCAGATAGGGACCGAACTGTCTCACGACGTTCTAAACCCAGCTCGCGTACCACTTTAAATGGCGAACAGCCATACCCTTGGGACCGACTTCAGCCCCAGGATGTGATGAGCCGACATCGAGGTGCCAAACACCGCCGTCGATATGAACTCTTGGGCGGTATCAGCCTGTTATCCCCGGAGTACCTTTTATCCGTTGAGCGATGGCCCTTCCATTCAGAACCACCGGATCACTATGACCTACTTTCGTACCTGCTCGACGTGTCTGTCTCGCAGTTAAGCTGGCTTCTACCATTACACTAACCGTACGATGTCCGACCGTACTTAGCCAACCTTCGTGCTCCTCCGTTACTCTTTGGGAGGAGACCGCCCCAGTCAAACTACCCACCAGGCACTGTCCGTAACCCCGATTCAGGGGCCAACGTTAGAACATCAAAACTACAAGGGTGGTATTTCAAGGACGACTCCACAAAAACTAGCGTCTCTGCTTCTAAGTCTCCCACCTATCCTACACATGTAGGTTCAATGTTCAGTGCCAAGCTGTAGTAAAGGTTCACGGGGTCTTTCCGTCTAGCCGCGGGTACACAGCATCTTCACTGCGATTTCAATTTCACTGAGTCTCGGGTGGAGACAGCGTGGCCATGGTTACACCATTCGTGCAGGTCGGAACTTACCCGACAAGGAATTTCGCTACCTTAGGACCGTTATAGTTACGGCCGCCGTTTACCGGGGCTTCGATCAAGAGCTTCTCCGAAGATAACCCCATCAATTAACCTTCCGGCACCGGGCAGGTGTCACACCGTATACGTCATCTTGCGATTTTGCACAGTGCTGTGTTTTTAATAAACAGTCCCAGCCACCTGGTCACTGCGGCTCCAATCAGCTTAAAGAGCAAGTCTCATCACCAATCGGAGCGTACCTTCTCCCGAAGTTACGGTACGATTTTGCCTAGTTCCTTCACCCGAGTTCTCTCAAGCGCCTTAGTATTCTCTACCTGACCACCTGTGTCGGTTTGGGGTACGATTCGGTATAATCTGAAGCTTAGAGGCTTTTCCTGGAAGTATGGCATCAGCAACTTCATCACCTTGGTGACTCGTCTCGTGTCTCAGCCTAACAGCAACCCGGATTTACCTAAGTCACTAGCCTACACACTTTCACATGGACTACCATCGCCATGCTTGCTTAGCCTGCTCCGTCCCCCCATCGCAATTATACCAAGTACGGAAATATTAATCCGTTTCCCATCGACTACGCCTTTCGGCCTCGCCTTAGGGGTCGACTTACCCTACCCTGATTAACATGGGATAGGAACCCTTGGTCTTCCGGCGTGCGGGTTTTTCACCCGCATTATCGTTACTCATGTCAGCATTCGCACTTCTGATACGTCCAGCATACCTCCCGGTACACCTTCAACCGCTTACAGAACGCTCCCCTACCACTCAAAATAAATTTTGAATCCGCAGCTTCGGTGCATAGTTTAGCCCCGTTACATCTTCCGCGCAGACCGACTCGACCAGTGAGCTATTACGCTTTCTTTAAAGGATGGCTGCTTCTAAGCCAACCTCCTGGCTGTCTGGGCCTTTCCACATCGTTTCCCACTTAACTATGACTTTGGGACCTTAGCTGGCGGTCTGGGTTGTTTCCCTCTTCACGACGGACGTTAGCACCCGCCGTGTGTCTCCCGGATATTACTTTACGGTATTCGGAGTTTGCAAAGGGTTGGTAAGTCGGGATGACCCCCTAGCCTTAACAGTGCTCTACCCCCGTAAGTATTCGTCCGAGGCTCTACCTAAATAGATTTCGGGGAGAACCAGCTATCTCCCGGTTTGATTAGCCTTTCACTCCTAACCACAGGTCATCCCCTAACTTTTCAACGTTAGTGGGTTCGGTCCTCCAGTTGATGTTACTCAACCTTCAACCTGCCCATGGCTAGATCACCGGGTTTCGGGTCTATACCTTGCAACTATTCGCCCAGTTAAGACTCGGTTTCCCTACGGCTACCCTAATCGGTTAACCTCGCTACAAAATATAAGTCGCTGACCCATTATACAAAAGGTACGCAGTCACCCAACAAGTGGGCTCCTACTGCTTGTACGTACACGGTTTCAGGTTCTATTTCACTCCCCTCACAGGGGTTCTTTTCGCCTTTCCCTCACGGTACTGGTTCACTATCGGTCAGTTGGGAGTATTTAGCCTTAGATGATGGTCCACCTATATTCAGTCAAAGTTTCACGTGCTCCGACCTACTCGATTTCACTTAAAATGCGTTTTCATGTACGGGACTATCACCCTGTATCGTGGCACTTTCCAGAGCCTTCCATTAACACATAATAAGCTTAAGGGCTGTTCCGATTTCGCTCGCCGCTACTATCGGAATCTCGGTTGATTTCTTTTCCTACGGGTACTTAGATGTTTCAGTTCTCCGCGTTCGCCTCGTTAACCTATGTATTCAGTTAACGATACCTGCAAGCAGGTGGGTTTCCCCATTCGGAAATCCTAGTCTCAAGTGCTTTTTACTAGCTTGACTAGGCTTATCGCAAGTTAATACGTCCTTCATCGCCTCCAACTGCCAAGGCATCCACCGTGTACGCTTAGTCACTTAACCATACAACCCAAACGGGTCTTTGTTTTGTGACAGTTTAACTTCGCCAGAAGTTAATATTGAATACTAAAGTAGATACCAATTAATCCGAAGATTAAATTGGCACTGAATGATACTGCTATCATTCTTTTTTACTTTTGAAAACTCTGTACAAATAACAGTGTTATTCATACGAATTTTATTATCAGCTTTTCCAAATTTTTAAAGAGCATATTAATTAGTCAACTCAAAGAGCAAACTAACTAACAATCATCTGTGTGGACACTACGAACAAATAAGTTCTAAATCGTATAAGGAGGTGATCCAGCCCCAGGTTCCCCTAGGGCTACCTTGTTACGACTTCACCCCAGTCATGAATCACTCCGTGGTAAACGTCCTCCCGAGGGTTAGACTATCTACTTCTGGAGCAACCCACTCCCATGGTGTGACGGGCGGTGTGTACAAGGCCCGGGAACGTATTCACCGCGTCATTCTGATACGCGATTACTAGCGATTCCGACTTCATGGAGTCGAGTTGCAGACTCCAATCCGGACTACGACGCACTTTAAGTGATTCGCTTACTCTCGCGAGTTCGCAGCACTCTGTATGCGCCATTGTAGCACGTGTGTAGCCCTACACGTAAGGGCCATGATGACTTGACGTCGTCCCCACCTTCCTCCGGTTTATCACCGGCAGTCTCCTTAGAGTTCTCAGCATTACCTGCTAGCAACTAAGGATAGGGGTTGCGCTCGTTGCGGGACTTAACCCAACATCTCACAACCACGAGCTGACGACAGCCATGCAGCACCTGTATCAGAGCTCCCGAAGGCACCAAACCATCTCTGGTAAGTTCTCTGTATGTCAAGTGTAGGTAAGGTTCTTCGCGTTGCATCGAATTAAACCACATGCTCCACCGCTTGTGCGGGCCCCCGTCAATTCATTTGAGTTTTAACCTTGCGGCCGTACTCCCCAGGCGGTCTACTTAATGCGTTAGCTTTGAAAAACAGAACCGAGGTTCCGAGCTTCTAGTAGACATCGTTTACGGCGTGGACTACCAGGGTATCTAATCCTGTTTGCTCCCCACGCTTTCGTACATGAGCGTCAGTGTTGACCCAGGTGGCTGCCTTCGCCATCGGTATTCCTTCAGATCTCTACGCATTTCACCGCTACACCTGAAATTCTACCACCCTCTATCACACTCTAGTTTGCCAGTTCGAAATGCAGTTCCCAGGTTGAGCCCGGGGCTTTCACATCTCGCTTAACAAACCGCCTGCGTACGCTTTACGCCCAGTAATTCCGATTAACGCTCGCACCCTCCGTATTACCGCGGCTGCTGGCACGGAGTTAGCCGGTGCTTCTTCTGTCAGTAACGTCACAGCTAGCAGGTATTAACTACTAACCTTTCCTCCTGACTGAAAGTGCTTTACAACCCGAAGGCCTTCTTCACACACGCGGCATGGCTGCATCAGGCTTGCGCCCATTGTGCAATATTCCCCACTGCTGCCTCCCGTAGGAGTCTGGGCCGTGTCTCAGTCCCAGTGTGGCTGATCATCCTCTCAAACCAGCTAGGGATCGTCGCCTTGGTGAGCCATTACCTCACCAACTAGCTAATCCCACTTGGGCCAATCTAAAGGCGAGAGCCGAAGCCCCCTTTGGTCCGTAGACATTATGCGGTATTAGCAGTCGTTTCCAACTGTTGTCCCCCACCTCAAGGCATGTTCCCAAGCATTACTCACCCGTCCGCCGCTCGTCAGCAAAGTAGCAAGCTACTTTCTGTTACCGCTCGACTTGCATGTGTTAGGCCTGCCGCCAGCGTTCAATCTGAGCCATGATCAAACTCTTCAATTAAAAAGTTTTATGTCTTTCGACAGCTCAATGAATTCTGAATTTATTTAATATCTTTCGATATTGAATTGACTGTGCTGAATAATTACCGAAGTAACTATTCTGTTGGTCACTCAGTTCAATTGAGACTCTAAATTTGTTTGCCTCACTACCTAAGTAGCTTGGCTGTTAGAACTCAATCTGTACGAGTGCCCACACAGATGATTGCTTTATATTGTTAAAGAACGTTGCGATTAAAGCGCTTAACTTTATCTCGCTAGGGCTGCGCATATTACGCTTTCCTATTTTTTTGTCAACACTTAATTTTGTTAAACTTGAAAGTTTTCGAAACTAAGTTTTACTCGACTCACTGAGTAGCTCGTGCCTCGCTATGCGTTGGCGTTCCCCGTCTCAGTGGGGTCGCATTATAGGGAGAATCGATTTTAACGCAAGCGTTTTTAAAGGCTTTTTTGCATTTAATTTTTACCCCAAAGATACCCCACCTAGACACACACGTTACCCACAAAACCCTGTGGATAACCCTGCATTTATCCTCTTTTTAAATGTAGAAAACAAAAAAGCATCTTTAGTTAGATGCTTTTATAAAGGTTCTAATTAGCCGTTAATATAAAATACTATAGAGCTTGCGGCGATATTTAGCGGCTAATGCATCGCCGTCAGGTAAAGAGGCGATTATTGCTAAGAAGTTTGGTTTGGCTTCATCATAGTTAAGATCCTTTTTAAGGATAGTAAAGAGTGCTTCTAATGCCTCTTCTTTCCTTCCCGCTTCATTTAAAAGGTTACTTAGCTGCATTTGCAAATCAAGTTCATTTGGATGTTTAGCGACTTTTTCTTGAAGTTCTTTTATCTGCGGTGAATCGGTTGCCTCTAATGCGGCCTCACATTTTGCCTTAATATTATTAAAGTATGCATCTTGCTCTTTTACATCTATTGTTTCTATTAACGCAGCGGCTTCATCGAGTTTGTGGATTTGTATACATATATCTGCCAGTACTAATTTAATCCTCGCATTTCGACTATCAAGTTCATACGCTTGTTTGGCATAAGTAAACGCGGCATTTAAGTCGCTATTAATCAGTGCTTGCTTAGCCTGCTCTAATAATAAGTCTTGTTGAGCTGGTAAATGTTTAGATAATGCATCACGAACTTGGCTTTCTGTTTGTGCACCCGCTAATACATCAACTGGAGCTGAGTCTTTTAATAACACTAAAGTAGGTAAGGTTTGCAATCCAACTTGTTGGGCAAGTTGAGAGGCAAGTGCCTGCTCTGCATCGCAGTCTAAGTTTGCGACTACTATATAGTTGCTGTATTCAGCAGCTAACTTATCTAAAATAGCTGCTTGGCTAATACACTCTGGGCTTTGTGGAGAAAAAAAGTTAAGTAGTACTAACTTTTGTTGTGATGTTTCACCCAATACTTGCTGAAGGTTTTGTGCGTTAAGACTAACTATATTGCTCATTGAATTATTGCCATGTTCATCTATTTAGGTTTTTATATGGTGATGAAGATAATAATTACAAGTCATCTGTTTAAATCATTTAAATACAATAGAAGGTAGTGAGGGAAATATGAAATTAGCGTATGTAAGTGCATTGTGTTTATTAGTCAGCCCATTATTGAATGCGCAAGCACTTAAGTTGGATCTTGATACCAGCATGCCGGCAATAGAAAAACTTTACTTAGACCTACATCAATCACCTGAATTGTCATATAAGGAAAAGCAAACAGGTAAAAAAATCGCTGAACGACTTCAGAAATTAGGGTTTGACGTAACCGATAATGTAGGTGGCTATGGTGTAGTCGGAATTTACAAAAATGGTCAAGGCCCTACCGTCATGATCAGAACTGATACTGATGGCCTGCCTATAACAGAGCAAACAGGCAAAACTTACGCATCAACTATTACCACAATTAATGATCAAGGTAGTGAAGTTGGCGTTATGCATGGCTGTGGTCATGATATTCATATGAGCTCTTTTATTGGTACTGCTGAGCAATTAATTACGCATAAAAATAAGTGGCAAGGTACTTTAATGATGGTTGCTCAACCCGCTGAAGAAGTAGGCGGTGGTGCAAAAGCAATGCTCAAGGAAGGATTATTTAACAAATACGCTAAACCAGATCATATTATTGCTTTGCATGTAAGCGCTAGCGTTGCTGCGGGTAAAGTGGCAATGAAAAATGAATACACTATGGCCAGTGTTGATTCTGTTGATATTAGTATAAAAGGCAAAGGTGGCCATGGTGCTTACCCGCATACAACTATCGACCCTGTGATCATCGCAGCTCGAACGATACTTGCACTACAAACAATTACTAGTCGTGAGCTTTCTCCACTTGAGCCTTCAGTGATAACGGTGGGTTCCATTCATGGTGGCTCTAAACACAATGTTATTTCTGATGAAGTTAAGTTGCAACTTACGCTACGCAGCTACAATCCAGATATACGTAACGCACAAATAGTGGCAATTAAACGTATTACTGCAGGTATAGCACAAAGTGCAGGCCTCGAGGAATCTCTCTACCCTGTAGTGAAAGTTCATGAAGATGAATCAATTCCATCAACTTACAATAACCCAGTACAAACTAACCTTGTTCGAAACGCTATAAAAAGTGCGATAGGTGATGCAAACGTGCTCGAAACAGAAGCGGTAATGGCCGGTGAAGACTTTGGATTATACGGGCGCACCGACGAAAATATTCCTATCACCTTATTTTGGCTAGGTGGCGTTAACCAACAGCAGTACGCCAAGGCAATAAAAAATAACGAAACACTGCCCTCGTTACATTCAAGTAAATTTGCGCCTGATTATAAAGTAGCACTGCCTACAGGAATAAAGGCAATGAGTAACGCCGCTGTGGCACTATTCAATCAGTAACCTTCAACGCTATATGTAAGCCCTGCGATTAATTTACCGCAGGGCTTTTTTTATAACTCGACTTTTTATACGGCGCTTTTTTTGTACGTTTGGCAAAGCGCTTTTTAGGTGACGTTTTAGGTAACAGTGCAAATGCCTGACTATTGCAGTTCGCCGCTTGACTTACAAAATTAGTTAAATCGGCTAATAAAGGTTGTATAAACTGCTGATAACTCATTGCTTGCTGTGCAATATCACCTAAACTCGACTCCCATTTTGCAGTTAAGTCGGGGCTTGATAATCCCTCTGGTAATACACTAATTAATGCCAGACCTGTTTCAGTTGCTTTAATTGCTTTTCCCTCACGTTTTAAAAAGCGACGTTTAAATAACAGCTCAATAATACCTGCACGCGTTGCTTCTGTACCGAGGCCATCTGTTTCTTTTAATATTTTTTTGATTTGCAGGTCTTTTACATAACGGCTAATTCCCGTCATAGCAGCAAGTAAGGTTGCATCGGTAAAATGAGCCGGAGGAGATGTATGCTTTTGCACCACTTCACCTTTAGTACAAGTAAGTGCCATACCTTTTTCTAAATAAGGCAATGTAGCTTCTTCTTTGAGTTCCGACTTACCCATGAGCAATTTAAAACCTAAGCTTACATCTTGCTTTGCACTTGCTTTAAATAAACCTCCGGCTATGGTTACCTCTACTTTGCTTTCGTTGTAAATGTAGTCGGGATAAAACTGAATTAAATAGTGTCGACTTATTAACTGATAAATTTTTGCTTCATCATTGGCTAAACTCACACTTTTTAACTGTTTAGCTGTCGGCACAATGGCGTGATGAGCGGCCACTTTTGCATCATTAAAACATTTACTACGTTGTTTTGCATTTGCCTCATTTACCAGCTCTACTGACTGCCCACCATTTACGGCTATCGCTTTTAAAATAGCAGGTGCATCTTGGTGATGCTCTCTCGGTAAGTAACGGTTATCTGAGCGTGGGTAGGTAATTAATTTATGACGTTCATATAAAACTTGGCAAATATCGAGTACTTTTTGTGCTGGCATCCCAAAAGCTTTAGCAGCATCTATTTGTAAAGCAGATAAGTTATAAGGAAGCGGCGCGGTTTGTTTTTTTTGCTTTTGCTCAAGCGCTGTTACATTTGCGGGCTGATTAGCAATGCGTGAAGTCACATTTTCGGCTAAGGCTTTATTAAGTACTCTGCCCTCTTCATCTTGATATGGTTCGCACGCTTTACTCGGTATCCACTTAGCAGTAAATGATTGCTGCTCAGGTGTAACAAGATGAGCAAGTACTTCATAAAATGGTTTGGATACAAAATTTGCGATTTCATTATCACGATTTACAACTAAACCTAAAATAGGTGTTTGTACTCGCCCAACCGACAACACATTACCAAAGCCCGCTTTTTGCCCAGCTAGCGTATAAGCTCGCGTTAAATTCATACCAAACAACCAATCAGCACGAGACCGCGCTAAAGCAGATACACTTAAAGGGATAAAATCACGGTTAGCCCGCATAGCGTTGAGTGATTTTTTTACCGCAGTTAAGTTTAAATCACTGATCAATAAGCGTTGAATACTTTGCTTTTTGGTTTGACTAATTTTTGTTTGCTCGATTACTTCATCAACCAGTAGCTGACCCTCACGATCAGGATCGCCAGCATGCACGAGTGTTGTAGCCTGCTTAATTAATTTTTTTAAAATGGTAAGCTGCTTACGGGTTTTTGTTTTAGCTTTTAATTGCCAGTGTTCAGGCACAATAGGTAAATGCTCAAATTGCCATTTTTTAAAACGCTCATCATAGTCATCGGGTTCTGCTTGCTCGAGCAAATGACCTATGCACCAAGACACACAATCACCATTCGCCACTTCAATATAACCATCGTGTTTTTTATGAGGTTTTGGAAGCGCATCTGCAATAGCGCGTCCTAATGAAGGTTTTTCAGCAATATAAAGTTTCATAACCACACCCTAACACTGTTCATATAAACAGTAGTTTAGCATATCAGTTTAAAACTGGGGATATTTTTATAGTTTCTAACTTAAAGCTTTATTTCGCTTATTAACAAAAAGATATAAAAGAGGCAGGTAGCAGACAACAACAGTGGCAATATTTATTAAAGGCATAAATGTTTGATACATCACAGTGCTATAAGATAAATCCCAAAGGTGTCGGTCAACTAAGCGAAATAATTGAAGAATGGGTGCACCAATAACAATAAGCTGCCCAAGTACACATTGCCACAAATGCACTTTATCTTTAAGACCCCAATAAGCAATAAGTGCCATCCAAGTAATATCTGTTAATGCCCATACAAGGTAACGGTATATATAAATACCATCATC
The DNA here is from genome assembly GCF_000184065.1 of Pseudoalteromonas sp. SM9913. Classification (NCBI taxonomy): domain Bacteria; kingdom Pseudomonadati; phylum Pseudomonadota; class Gammaproteobacteria; order Alteromonadales; family Pseudoalteromonadaceae; genus Pseudoalteromonas; species Pseudoalteromonas sp. SM9913. The sequence continues at coordinate 768,742 of NC_014803.1, read as the reverse complement.
AAACGCCATTAAACTTGAGTAGGTCACAGTGCCAAATAAGAAAAAAGCGGCAGTAATAACAACGAACCTAAGAGCTAAATAATCTTTGAGGATAAAGAATATAAAAATAGCCGGACTCAAAATAAGAACCCAGCTTTTGCTTAATATACTTACAAAATACAAAAACCATTCAGGCAAACTAAATAACCTTACTTAACTTTTGTATCTTCATCAGTTCCATCGCCGTTACCAGGCATACTACAATACTTAGTTAACATATTCGCCCCATTACATTTGTTAAGAATGTTGCATTCTATGCTAAAAAAGGTACATAGCCAAGTCATTCTATTTTACATCAATTGGCGCTGACTCTTTTGCCTTGCCTTGTAAAATTGATATTTCTACACGGCGGTTACGTCTTCGATCTTCGCGGGAATCGTTCGGCACTAAGGGCCTAGTTTCTGCACGTCCTACCACCATCATTCTGGTTTTATCAAAACCTGGAACTTTTTGTAATTCACTCGCTACCGCAACTGCGCGTTTAGATGATAAATCCCAGTTATTAATGTAAAGCTCGTTGGAAACCTGAAAATCATCCGTATGACCAGACACCGTAATTTCACCGGGTACATCTTTAAGTAATCGGCCAATATCTTGAATGATAGGTTTAAATTGTGGTTGTAAAAATGCACTCCCCGATGGAAACGAGCCATTTTCTCTAATACGAATTATGATTTGCTGCCCTAAAGATTCAAGCTCAATAGCCCCATCAATAATTTGCTTTTCAAGCTGTTGCGCAATTTTTTTAACTAAGTCATTTATTTGCTCTTGATCAGCAGCAGACACTGCCGTAGCTGCAGCAACTTCCTCTGAGGTACTGCTTGATTCACCACCTCGCTTTTCACCACGTTGCTCTTGACGTCCACCTGCGGAGCTTTCATCTCCCGCCTGAAACTCAAGCATTTGTTGGGTCATTTCAACCGTTTGTTGCTGAATGGTTTCTATAGGAGTTGGCTCAGGTTTACCCGGCGTAAACTCCATAGCAATAACAGATGTCCCTTTTGGAATGTCTTTTACTTCTATTTTATTTTGTACACCAAAAGCAAACTTCATTGAGCCTGCAATTTGTTTAAATTTAAGTACATCCATTTCAGAAAATGCGAGTAAAAGTACGAAAAAGCACATTAATAATGACATTAAATCGGCAAACGTTCCCATCCACGCAGGAAGTCCTGGAGGTGGGCATTTGCACTCTTCATCTGACATAATTATTCCTCAGTATTGACTGCGCGTTTTGATTCAGCTAGATAATTTTTCAAGATCCCTTCAATTACTTTAGGATTTTGCCCGTCTTGAATACCTAATACTGCATCTAAAATTAAGCGCTGATTCATGGCCTCTTCGTCTTTACGCAGTTCAAGTTTTACCTGAATAGGAATGGCTACAACGTTTGCTAAAAACGCACCGTATAATGTGGTTAACAACGCAACCGCCATTGCCGGTCCGATAGCTTTGGGGTCATCCATGTTCGAGAGCATAGCCACTAAGCCTATCAACGTACCGATCATCCCCATTGCAGGTGCAATATCACCTAATGATTTAAATAAGGTTGCCCCCATTTCATGGCGAGTGGTGGTTAACGAAATATCTTTTTGTAATGTTGCACGTACCACATCAGCATCATGTCCATCTACTAGCATATCAACGCCTTTGCGCATAAAAGGATTTGGGATTTCGGCTTCTTCTAAGGCTAAAAACCCGCCTTTTCGAGCAGAGTCAGCTAATTCTACCGCTTTTTCGATTAATGCTTCAGGAGGCTCAATTTTAAACATGAACGCTTTTGCACATACTTTACCAATGCCAAGAAATTGCGACATGGTAAAATTAGATAAAACGATAAAAAGGGAACCACCAAATACAATAACCACAGAAGGGGTATTGTAAAACATAGCGACTTCACCGCTACTACTCATAAACATGGACATGACAATTAAGCCAATTGCGCCAAGGATCCCAATAATGGTTGCTAAATCCACATTCCCTCCAAAGGTTTTATATTTTTTCTTCGCAAGCGTTGTTATTAATTGTTTATCGGCAAGATACTGAAATACTTAAGTGATTTTTATGATAAACGGTAAAATTAAGATTAGTTATATTTTAGATCAACATAGGTAATCAATCTAATTAATCAAAATTAATAATTTTAAAAAATAACGTTGAAACGCAATAAAACCCAATCAACAGCATTTATCTATCAAAAAACAATATCATTCTTTGACCTAGTTTAGCATTCCCCCTAAAATTGGCGTCTAAATTTATTATGTAAGTTGAAAATAAAGATGGCGACTAAAAAACCTGAAAATTTAAGTTTCGAACAAGCACTAGAAGAGTTAACAACAATTGTCAGTGAAATGGAACAAGGTGATTTATCGCTTGAACAGTCTTTAAAGCAATTTGAGCGCGGTATTGCACTTGCGAGCGCATCTTCAGGCAAACTTCAACAAGCTGAGCAAAAGGTGTCGATATTAATGGGTAATGACGAAAAAGCACCGCTTACTCAGTTTGATAACGATATGGAATAATCGTGAGCATAAAAGAACAAATAAAACTCGCTCAAGATGATGTAGCTAATACGCTCAACCTTTATTTTGAACAACCTCTTGAAAGCGACAATACTATAAAAGAAGCCACACATTACAGTGTAATGAATGGTGGTAAAAGACTGCGCCCGTTTTTAGTGTACACCACAGGTAAAATACTCGGTGCTGACAAGCGTGATTTAGATGTACTTGCCGCAGCCATTGAATGTATTCATAGTTATTCATTAGTGCATGACGACTTACCTGCTATGGATGATGATGATTTACGCCGTGGTCGCCCTACATGTCATATTGTATACGGTGAAGCACAAGCGATTTTAGCTGGAGATGCACTGCAAACTTTAGCATTTGAACTTATTGCTAAGCACACATTTAAATGTTCGACTGAAGCACAATTAAAAATGATCGCAGCACTAGCGCATGCATCGGGGTTACAAGGTATGGTTGCCGGACAAGGCCGCGATATTGCAGCAACCGATAAGGTTATTACTGTTGATGAGTTAGAACGCATTCATAAACTTAAAACCGGTGCGCTAATAAATTGTGCGATCACTCTTGGCGCACTGTGCGCTCCTAATACAAGCCAACAAACTTTAGATAACTTATCAACTTTTGGATACGCTATAGGGCTTGCATTTCAAGTTCATGACGATATTTTAGATGTTGAGGGCGATACGCTTACTTTAGGCAAGCCACAAGGGTCAGATATTGCAGCGAATAAAGCGACATACCCCGCTTTATTAGGTATGCTAGGCGCTAAGCAAAAAGCACAAAATTTAATACAACAAGCCCATGAGGCATTAGCTAACATTGACGCAGACACAACAGATTTAGCGGCATTGGCTAACTATTTAATTGAACGTGACCATTAAATACAGCTAAAACGTATTAACTCTTAGTATAAAATTATTACTGAATATTAAGTCGCCTTTTAAACCTCGTTTGTTTTGAGGAGGGTTAATATTAGCGAAGGATATATAAAAAACCATGACACTTGATAGCAGCAAGTATCCATTACTTGATTTGGTGAACGAACCAGCCCACTTGCGAGACTTAGCACAAGATAAGCTTCCTGCATTTAGCCATGAATTGCGTGACTATTTACTCAATTCGGTATCGCAAAGTAGCGGTCATTTAGCGTCTGGTTTAGGAACCGTAGAACTTACCGTTGCACTACATTATGTATACAACACACCCGAAGACCGCTTGGTCTGGGATGTGGGTCATCAAGCTTATCCGCATAAAATACTGACTGGCCGTCGTGATCAAATGCATACCATTCGCCAAAAAGACGGATTACATCCTTTCCCTTTTAGAGATGAAAGTGAATACGACACCTTTAGTGTTGGCCATTCAAGTACCTCAATTTCTGCGGCGTTAGGTATGTCTATTGCTGCACAAAAAGAAGGCAAAGGGCGTAAAACAGTCGCGGTAATAGGCGATGGCGCAATTACTGCTGGTATGGCCTTTGAAGCAATGAACCACCTTGGCGATGTTAAATCAGACATGCTGATCATTTTGAACGATAACGAAATGTCGATATCTGAAAATGTCGGTGCGTTAACCAATCATTTTGCGCGTATTTTATCAGGTAGCTTTTATACCAACATCCGCGAAGGCAGTAAAAAGCTGCTCTCTGGTGTACCGCCGGTAAAAGAGCTTGCCAGCCGTATGGAAGAACACATTAAAGGGATGATGATCCCGGGTACTTTTTTTGAAGAATTAGGTCTAAATTACATTGGCCCAATTGATGGACATGATGTGAATATGTTGGTTGATACGCTGCGCAATATGCGTAACTTAAAAGGCCCACAGCTTTTACATATAAAAACCCAGAAAGGCAAAGGTTACAAGCCTGCCGAAGCCGATCCGATTGGTTATCATGGCGTACCAAAATTTGATCCTGCAACATCAAGCTTACCAAAATCTAAGCCAGGTGCGGCGACTTTCTCAAATGTGTTTGGTGATTGGCTTTGTGACATGGCCAAGCAAGACAGTAAGCTCATGGCAATCACGCCAGCTATGCGTGAAGGTTCAGGCATGGTACGTTTTTCTAAAGAGTATCCAGAACAATACTTTGACGTAGCAATAGCAGAACAACACGCTGTTACTCTTGCTGCAGGTTTTGCTTGTGAGGGCTTAAAGCCCGTTGTGGCTATCTATTCTAGCTTTTTACAGCGCGCGTACGATCAACTAATTCACGACGTTGCACTGCAAAACCTACCGGTATTATTTGCTATAGACCGCGCCGGTATTGTTGGAGCCGATGGTGAAACCCATCAAGGCGCCTACGACTTAAGCTTTATGCGCTGTATACCTAATATGGTCATTATGGCCCCAAGTGATACTAACGAATGCCGTCATATGCTTTATACAGGCTATCAAGCTAATTGTCCTGTTGCTGTTCGTTACCCGCGTGGTAGTGCAGGCTCAGCAGACATTCAAAGCACTATGCAACAACTTGAAATGGGTAAAGCGAATGTAATTAAAAAAGGTACTAAAGTGGCTATATTGTCATTTGGTACCTTGCTTGAAAACGCACAACTTGCCACTGATGAGCTCAATGCCACTCTAGTAAACATGCGATTTATTAAGCCACTTGATACGGCATTAATTGATGAGCTGATTAATGATCACGATATTATTGTAACCCTAGAAGATAACGCGATTGCGGGCGGTGCAGGCTCTGCAGTTAATGAATATTTAGCGAGCATTAAAGCCGATGTAAAAGTGCTTAACTTAGGTATTCCTGATGAATTCATTAAACATGGCACACAACAGCAAATGCACGATGAAATGGGGTTAGGTGAACACGGTATTTTAACTTCAATTAAATCATTTATGAGCTAACACTTATCGTGTTTAATAAAAAAGGAGCCATTGGCTCCTTTTTTATTGCTCATCTATAACCTCTAGCGCATCCATACCTTAATATCGGCTAGACCATTGCTTTGTAACAAACCAATTTGCTGTTCAACATTGGGGTTTTGCTCAAACTCAAATGCATCTAATTGCTCGTCAAAGGTAATATTAGCGACGCCATCGCCGCCGCGTTTTTTAACTTGATGTAATGCTATGTCAGCTAGATTAATTGATGTTTCCCAGCTAATAACTTGCCCACCTAAGAGAGGTAACGGATAGAACGACCACCCGACTGACGCTGTTATATTGGTTGTTTCACCGTTAGGAAGCTGAAACGAATAATCTGTAATTGCTTGGCATAATTCATATACATAGCTGTCGATTAAATTACATTTAAAATCGCGCAATAACAGTAAAAACTCATCACCACTCCAACGGGCAACATAATCAGAACCTTGTGTACGCGAGTTAAGTAATGCCGCTACTTGTTGTAAACAGCTATCTCCAGCAATAGGGCCATAGGCATCGTTAATGCGGCTAAAGTTATCTAAATTAATAATTAACAACACCAACGATTTACCTTGAGCCTGCAATGACTGCGAGTTACGCTGAAAATGCTCGATATCTTTTGGTAGTTGATCAAACAAAAAACGGCGACTTCTCAGCCCTGTTAGCTCATCAGAGTGACTAACAAGTTTAAGCTGAGAGTTTACTTGGTTTAATTTATCGTTTGCTTGGCGAAGCTCAAGGGTTCGCTCAGTAATAAGCCCCTCAAGAACCTGCTGCTTACGTCGCTCTTGAATTTTAAATACCCAAAACACCAAATAAAAGAGCAACACAAAACCACTGGTGATCAGTAATCTAAAATATATAGTTTCACCAAATCGTTCAGGCACCACAAAAGCGTATTCGGCCGATTGCGCTTTGCCCCAATCTTCACCTTGACGTTTTGTCTCTAATTCAAATAAAAACATACCTGCTGGTAAGTTAGTGTAAATTGCTTCTCGGCGGGTATTTGCATAGCGCCAATCATTATCAAGTCCATTGAGTTTATACCTAAACTCTATACTTGCAGGTGCATAATAATCGATAGCGGTATAGGTAAGCGTTACATCACGCTCGTCAGTTTTAAGTACTGGCTTTTTACCTAACGCAGCCGCAGCAAGTTTTCGTGATGGCGTGGTTAAAGTTTCTATAGTTGGTTTAAGTGAACGCAGTCCAAATAATTCTACGTCTTTAGGAATTTCTACAACGCCTTGCAAGCTGGGATACCAAATTGAATTATCCATATCAACCACCGCATCATGGCCTAAACCATTACAGCATTGACTTGCTTTACCATCGAGCTGTCGATCAAATGAAGAGATCACTTCCTCCACTTTTAGGCTTTCAATGTTGGCTTTGAATTGCTCAACTGGCATGCGATAAACCCCTTTCATGGTGCTTACCCAAATGCGTTTTGTAGTATCATCGTACTCAAGACTAAATATAGAACCATATGGCAGCCCATTGGCGGCATCTAATTGCTGCCACTGCCCTTGTCCACTGCGATAAAACAAACCATCGTTAAGCGAGCCAATTAAAATCCCCACGCCTTTAATGTGTAAAATGCTAGTAACGTACGCACTTTCCAAAGTGGTTTGGTCGCCTATTTTTTCTATCCCGCGTTCAGTAAAGTAATACGCCCCTTTACTGGTACCAATCACCCCAAAATTTGGTTTATCTAAAACATAGGTTACAAACTTACTGCCTAAAAAAGCATTGTACGCAAAAGGGTTTAACCCGTTGTAATTTAAACGATATAAGCCTCGCCCAGTGCCCACCCAAAAGCCGCCTTTAGTCGACGTACTAATAGCAAATACAGGATTATCACTTAGCGCACGGGCAGGGAAACTATATAAGGTATTCGACTCGTAGAAAAACAAACCTCTACCAGTGGCAACATAAAGACGATTGCCGTCAAACTGTAAGTCATGTACTGAGGCGTTACCATACTTGGTACTGTTGATGACATTGATAAACGTTTTATCGGCATCGAAATAGCCTACGCCGCTTTTGTTGGCAATCCATAACTTACCATCTGGTGATTTACTAATGGCCATAACCGCTTCGGTCATTTTAGAAATGGCTGAATGGCGCTCTATTCGCCCTTCGTGAGCAAGCCAAAGTCCCTCACTAAAACTCGCTAACCATATATTATTTTCATCATCTCTAAATATATCGGCAAACCAAATACTTTGATCTAATTGACTGGGCTCAACCCATTGCCAATCATCCGACTTCCCTCTGAACAATAAGCGCCCATAAGTCGATACCCACAAGCCACCATTGCCATCACTCATAAACTTATAAACGGCTGAGTTGTTAGCGTTAGGCAGCGGAAATGGGCGTAGCTCATCATCTAAATCTAAAAAGTAAGCGCCTAGCTCAGAAGCAAGATATAAATTGCCATTTAAAAAGGATAAGTCGTGAACAATTGTTTGTGCTAAACGATCAGGCAAGGCCACTTTAGCGGTAAGCTCTAAGCGCAATTTAGAAAAATCAGACGCGCTTTGCGTCAGGCGTAATAAATTACGGTCGTTAACCAGCCAAATTCCCTCTGGTGAGAGCGCCATTTTACTGACTGACCCTACTATTTGGGTGATCGCAGTGGCATTTACGATAGGGCTCGGATTGTTTAGCTGGTCGCGCAGCTCTATCTGGCCTCTGTCTATGTAATAAAGCCCATTAGCTGCTATCCAAATACTGCCTTTAGAGTCTTCAAGAATATCTCTAACAGGGCCTTTAATATTAAACTCTTGTGCGGTTAGCTTTTCTGGGTCTATAACAACTAGGCCGTTTTTCGTGCCTATCCATAATAGTCCTTGGCCATCAATCAGTAATTTATTGATGCCATTGCTCGGTAAAAACAGACTATTTTGAGTGTTGTAATTAGTAAAAGTGTTACCATCAAATCGGCTTAATCCGAATTGCGTACCAAGCCACATGTAGCCTTGGTTATCTTGCACCACACTTTTGAGGGATTGTGAGGGAAGTCCGTCTTTAATGTTCCATTGTTTAACTACGTAATCAGTAATTGAAGCCGTACTTGGCATGGCACACATCAAGAGTACACAAACCAATAAAAATCGCATCATAGTGCTGCCACCTAGTTAAACAAATAATAAATTAAAAGGGTAGTAAACCTACTTTTATCAATGCTTGCAAACAAATAAGCGAAAAAATACCTGCAAGTACATCATCGGCCATAATACCAAACCCACCATGAGCACGTTTATCAAGTATACGAATCGGCCCTGGCTTTGCTATATCAAAAAAGCGAAATAGTAAAAAGCCCACTAATAATGTTTGCCAATTCAGTGCTGCACCAATCATCGTTATATAGTAACCAGCGACTTCATCCCAAACAATAGCGGGGTGGTCATGAACTTGGAGGTCATCAGCTGTTTTTCCACATGCCCAAATACCAAATATACTGATCACCACCGCAAATACAATTTGTAACCATAACGGAAAATGCATGGTAATAAAAATAAACGGTAACGCCGCTAAAGTACCAAATGTACCTGGGGCTTTAGGCGCAAGCCCTGTACCAAAACCCAAACCAAAAAATTGATGTGGGCGTTTTAAATTAAATAATCGGTTTTTATTCAAACCTGCTCCTTGGAAAAGTGCTCAAAGCCTTTGTGCTCAAAAACAAACTTTTCACCTTGGTGTAATAATTCTATATTCCCGTCACCACTTTTGATTTGGCCGATACAGGTTGCTTCTACACCGTATTGGCGCAACTTAATATCGAGCATACTCTTATTACTGTCTGGGACGGTATAAAGTAGTTCATAGTCATCGCCATAGTTGAGTATAAAAGGAAGCTGTTGCTCAAAATCAAGACTCGCTTGCATCGCATCAGAAGTAGGTACATTTTCAATATTGATTGTTGCACTGACCTGTGACAAATCCAAAATGTGACCTAAATCAGCAAGTAAACCGTCTGAAATATCAATAGCTGATGACGCTAAGCCACGCAAAGCTTGTCCGGCGGCCACGCGTGGCGTTGGAAAGTTTAAACATTTATTAATATGCTTTAAATGTTCAGGTGCAACTGGCAAACCTTGTTTTTTTGACTCAATTGCCAAACCAGCATCACCTAGCGGTCCGGTTACAAAAATCCAGTCGCCCACTTTTGCGCCACTTCGACGCAGTGCTTTACCTTCAGGAACCGTGCCTTTTGCACAAATAGTAATACTGAGTGGACCTTGAGTCGTATCGCCACCAATAATTTGTACATTAAAGTACTCAGCAATTTCATGCATGCCGTCAGTCAGCTCTGCAATCCATTGTGGATCGATACTTGGCAACGTGAGTGCAACCGATACCCATGTAGGCTCTGCACCCATGGCAGCTAAATCACTTAAATTTACTGCCAGAGCTCGATGCCCTAATGCGCGAGGAGAGATATCATGAAAAAAATGCACCCCAGCAACTAAGGTATCTGTTGTTACAGCAAGCTGACAGTTTGCTGGTACTGTGACAAGCGCACAGTCGTCTCCAATCCCTAAATTAACATCGCGACGAGTGATACCGCGACCTTTAAAGTAGTGATTAATTAATTCAAATTCCTTCATACACAAAAAAGCCGGCCTATGCCGGCTCTCCTTTTTAACGGTTATTTATAACAACTCACTGAATTAATATGCAGCTTAAGTTGTTATGACTTGCGTAACTGTTTTACAGCTTTATCAAGTACACCGTTTACAAATTTATGGCTATCTTCAGCGCCAAACATTTTCGCTAATTCAATGCTTTCATTGATAGCCACTTTGTAAGGAACATCTTCACGAAATTTAAGCTCGTAGCTGCTTAAACGTAAGATTGCACGTTCAACTTCGTCTAATTCATCAAATGGACGAGTTAAATGAGGCGATACAGCTTCGTCTAGTTGCTTATGATTTACGGCAACTCCACGCGCTAAATCTTTAAAATATTCAACATCAATTTTAGTCACATCGTTTTCGATCAACATTTGTTGTTCGATATCGGCAATTGCATTGCCGCTTAATTGCCATGAATACACGGCTTGAAGTGCTAAGATACGTGCTTTACGTCTTGCTGCTGGTTTCACAAAAATTCCTTAAACTTAAATTTTATCTAACACATTAACCATTTCAAGCGCACCTAAAGCAGCTTCGCCGCCTTTGTTACCCATTTTGGTACCTGCGCGCTCAATTGCTTGCTCAATGCTTTCAGTGGTTAATACGCCAAATGCAACCGGGATATCATACTCAAGCGATACTTGTGCAAGCCCTTTATTTGACTCGCCAGCGACGAGATCAAAGTGAGGCGTGCCCCCTCTGATCACTACACCTAAGGCGATAATTGCATCATATTCTTTTTTTGCTGCAACGCGTTTCGCTGCTAAAGGTAATTCAACCGCACCGGGTACGTAAATCACGGTAATATCGTCTTCTGATACTCCACCAGTACGTTTTAGCTCATCAACAGCACCTGCAAGCAAGCTACTACCAATAAAGTCATTAAAACGAGAAATGACAATGGCAAACTTTTTGCCTGGAGCGTATTTATTACCTTCAATAATTTTCATTTGATAACCCTAAAAATAAGTTTAAGCGATTTCGGTTGCGCAAAAATTGATGCGCATTATACCACATAAATAAAATAATAACCTAGCGCGTAATTATTGTGGCTCTACGTAGTCAACCACTTCTAAATGGAACCCTGATAATGCATGGTATTTTTTAGGTAAACTCATCAAACGCATTTTTTGAATACCTAAATCAGCCAGAATTTGCGAACCCACACCTACGGTGCGCGAAGTACCTTGAAATTTACGTGGCGTCACATTTTCACCCGCATCAGCTGCGGCAAACGCTTTTACTGTGGCTTCTAACTCTTCAGTGCTTTCTTGCTTACCTAAAATAACTAAGGCGCCATTATGCTCAGCAATATAAGCCATTGCTTGCGATAAACCCCAACTACGGTCAGCATTGCGATCAGAGAGTAAAATATCGTTAAAGGTACTTTGTAAATGCACACGTACTAAGGTCGGTTCTTGTTGTTTTATTTCACCTTTAAGCAATGCATAGTGTAACTGCCCATCAATGGTGTCTTTGTATGTCACTAAGTCAAACTCACCATGTTCAGTTGGCAATTTACATTTTGCAACTTGCTCAATTGTGGTTTCGTTTAGGTTGCGGTACTCGATTAAATCAGCAATGGTGCCAATTTTAATATCATGTTGCTTAGCAAATACTTCTAAATCAGGACGACGCGCCATGGTGCCATCTTCATTTAGGATTTCTACAATCACTGATGATGGCTCAAGCCCTGCTAAACGCGCTAAGTCACACCCTGCTTCTGTATGCCCGGCACGTGTTAACACGCCGCCTGGTTGCGCCATAATAGGAAAAATATGACCTGGTTGTACAATATCGCTTGGCACAGCGCCTTTCGCGATGGCAGCTTGAACAGTGCGGGCACGATCCGCTGCAGAAATACCTGTGGTAACCCCTTTTGATGCTTCAATCGACATAGTGAAATTAGTTGAGAATGCGGCACCATTATTTTTTACCATTAATGGTAAATCAAGCTGCGAGCAACGCTCTTGAGTCATCGTTAAACAAATTAGTCCACGGCCATGAGTCGCCATAAAGTTAATCGCTTCTGCACTAATGTGTTCAGCAGCAATAATTAAATCGCCTTCATTTTCTCTGTCTTCATCATCCATTAAAATAACCATTTTACCGGCTTTAATGTCATCAATTATTTCTTGTGCGCTGTTTAAATTCATAAGTTGCTCGTATAAGTTGTCAATGTCGTTATTTTATAAAGCCCGCTTTAGCGAGTAAGCTCATCGAAATATCTGAACCCGTAGGTTGCTCAGCCCCTCTGACTAGGCGCTCTAAATAACGTGCTATTTGGTCGACCTCTAAATTAACTTGGGTACCGACTTGAAAATCAGCTATGGTCGTTTGCCCGCTGGTGTGGGGCACAATCGTCAGTTTAAATTTATTACCTTCAACTGCATTAACCGTCAGGCTAATACCATCAATACAAACCGACCCTTTGTAAGGAATGTATTTCATTAAATTTTCATCGGTGGCTAACCAATATTCTGTTGCTCGCGCATTGGCATTAATTGCTGTGATAGTGGCAATGCCATCTACATGGCCAGACACTAAATGACCACCGAGGCGCGAAACAGGTTGCATCGCCTTTTCTAGATTAACGGTTTGCCCTAATGCGTAATGTGCAAACCCTGTTAAGCTAATCGTTTCATTTGATAAGTCAGCACTAAAGCCGTCAATATGCTTATCAACAACCGTCAGGCAGACACCATTGGTTGCAATACTGTCACCTAACTTAACATCACTCATATCAAGGTTTTTACTTTGGATACGAATAGCTAAATCACCTTGTTTTTTTTGTAATAACGCAATTTTACCTGTCGCTTCAACTATTCCAGTAAACATAGTGCTACTCTTTATATAAAATGATTAATGAGCTTTTTTTAGTGCTGTGATACGTAAATCATCACCGATTGGCACACACTCATTAAAAGTTAAATTAATGGTATTTTGCATACTCATTAACTCTGGGAAATTTAGTAAACTTTTAGCATCGCTGCCCATTAATTTAGGAGCAATGTAAAAAACAAACTCATCAATTAAATCAAGTTCTGTCATTTTACCGGCCAGTGTCGCTCCGGCCTCTAGCCACACATTATTAAACTGCAATTGGGCAAGCGTGTGTAACACGGCCAGTAAATCTACTTTATTATTATTTTCAGGTACTTCAATCTGTTTAACAAAATGAGGCCACTGATGCGATTTATCAACCTTGGTGGTAAATATTATCACCTCACTTTGAATTGAAAATAAGGCAAGATCAGGGGTAAGTCTGTTTTGTGAGTCAATAACAACGCGAACCGGTTGGCGCAGTGGTAAATCAGTTGGTAAAGAATACGGTAACTCTTCTGGGCGCACATTTAATTTTGCATCATCCATTAATACCGTATCGGCACCGGTTAAAATTGCACAGCTTTGTGCTCGGTATAGTTGCACATCTTGGCGCGCTGCGGGGCCAGTTATCCATTTACTTTGCCCGTTTTTAAGCGCCGTTTTACCATCTATACTTGCGGCCATTTTGCAAGTCACAAAGGGTAATCCCTGCTCCATGCGCTTAAAAAACCCAAAGTTTAATGCGCGAGCTTGCGCTTCAAGTAACCCGTAAGCGACTTCTATACCAGCATCCGCTAAAATTTTCAGACCTTTGCCTGCAACTTGCGGGTTGCTGTCAACCATTGCGGCAATCACTTTTTTAACACCGGCTGCTTTTAGCCCTTCAGCACATGGCGGTGTTCGACCATAATGACTGCAAGGCTCAAGTGTTACATAAGCGGTTGCACCTTTGGCATTTTCACCAGCCATAGTCAGTGCGTTTACCTCTGCATGACCTTGACCCGCTAACCGATGAAATCCTTCACCTATTATTTTATTATTTTTTACGAGTACGCAGCCAACATTAGGATTAGGAGTGGTGGTAAAGCGCCCTTTTTTTGCCAGTTCAATAGCGCGAGCCATGTAGCGTTTATCATCCTCTGAAAACGAACTTTGCTTGGTCATTACTATTCCCCTAAGCGGGCTATTTCTTCACCAAATTCGCGTATATCTTCAAACGAGCGATATACAGAGGCAAATCTTACATAGGCCACTTTATCTAACTTTTTAAGTGCTTCCATAATGCACTCACCCACCAAATGGCTAGACACTTCGCGTTCGCCAGTGGCTCGCAGCTGCGATTTAATAATATTAACCACTTCGTCAACTTGTTCAGTGCTTACGGGGCGTTTTTCGAGGGCGCGAGTTAAGCCATTTAGTAACTTATCTTCATTAAACGGTTCGCGGCTGCCATCTTGCTTGATGACCCGTGGCATCACTAATTCAGCCCCTTCAAAGGTGGTAAATCGTTCGTGGCATTCATTACATTCACGACGTCTACGTACTTGGTGTCCCCCACCTACAAGGCGAGAATCAATAACTTTAGTATCTTTGGCGGTGCAAAATGGGCAATGCATAACTGTGTGTTTCCGTTTTAAAAACAAAAAATGGCCGCTATTATAGCGGCCATTATCATAACAAAAATGTGTGCAGTTGTGATCTAAATTACTATTTTACTCTTGGATTAAGCGTAAACAGGTAATTTTGCACAAATTGCTTTCACTTTTTCTTTTACTTGCGCTTGTACTGACTCATCTTCGATGTTGTCTAGTACGTCACAGATCCAGCCCGCTAACTCTTTTGATTCAGCTTCTTTAAAGCCACGACGAGTGATTGCTGGTGAACCAATACGCAAACCAGAAGTAACAAATGGTGAACGAGGATCGTTCGGTACTGAGTTTTTGTTAACCGTGATATTCGCGTTACCTAGGGCAGCATCTGCATCTTTACCTGTGATATCTTTGTCGATTAAATCAAGTAAGAATAAGTGGTTGTCAGTTTTACCCGATACTACTTTGTAGCCGCGCTCTTGTAATACGGCAACCATTGCTTGTGCATTTTTAACAACTTGTGCTTGGTATGTTTTAAACTCAGGTTGAAGTGCTTCTTTAAATGCAACCGCTTTAGCAGCAATAACATGACATAAAGGACCACCTTGGCCACCTGGGAAAACAGCGCTGTTTAGCTTTTTGTAAATTTCTTCATCGCCACACGCAGAGATGATTAAACCACCGCGAGGACCCGCTAATGTTTTGTGTGTTGTGGTTGTTACAACGTGAGCAAATGGCACTGGGCTTGGGTAAACACCCGCAGCAATTAAACCTGCAACGTGCGCCATATCAACAAATAAGTAAGCACCTACTTTGTCTGCAATTTCACGGAACTTAGCCCAATCAACAATACCTGAGTATGCAGAAAAACCAGCAATGATCATTTTTGGTTTGTGCTCAAGTGCTAACGCTTCAACTTGTGCGTAATCAATTTCGCCAGTTTCTTCGTTAAGGCCATACTGAATTGCGTTGTATGTTTTACCAGAGAAGTTAACGTGTGAGCCGTGCGTTAAATGACCACCGTGCGCTAGGCTCATGCCTAATACAGTATCAAGTGGGCTTAAAAGAGCTTGGAAAACAGCAGCATTCGCTTGTGAACCGGCATGAGGCTGTACGTTTGCGTAATCTGTACCAAATAATTCATTTGCGCGGTCAATAGCAAGTTGCTCAACCACGTCTACGTGCTCACAGCCACCGTAGTAACGTTTGCCCGGGTAACCTTCAGCGTATTTGTTAGTCAGCTGAGAACCCTGCGCTTCAAGTACGCGTGGGCTACAGTAGTTTTCAGATGCAATTAACTCAATATGCTCTTCCTGACGTGATGTTTCTTTGCTCATCGCGTCAAATAACTCTGGATCAAAGTCCGAAATATTCATGCTACGTTCTAACATTGGGGTCTCCTGGGCAACGTGTATGGGTATTTTTTAGAGGCTTTATTGTACGCTTAAAACGACGTTTTGCCTACGCTCTTAAGTTGAGGATATTTAAACAGGGATTGAAACTATTTCACAGCATTTTGATGATGATATTTTTTTATAAACTAATAACAATTTTAAATGAATTCTATTTACTACATTTATATAGCTTATGCGTTATGTTTAAAGCGATGCATAAACAAACAAAAAAGCGGCCTAAGCCGCTTTTATTATCTGCCTTTTTTAGGCAAGCTTTTTAAACAACTCTGTACGCAAAATATCATAATCGTTGTGCATATCAGTGGCTAAACACGGTTTTGCTAATGCATCAGCTAACGGCTTTGGCATATCTAATTCAACATTAAGGATATCCTCAACGCTGTCTTTAAATTTGGCCGGATGCGCAGTCGCTAAAAAAATCCCCACAGCATCTGCTGCCTTATTTTCTACAAGACCTTGGTAAGCAATTGCGGTGTGAGGCTCTGCAATATAGCCAAGCTGTTGAATTTTTTTCATCACTGTTTGTGTTTGCTGCTCATCAACACTCACCGAATAAAAGTTATCATAACTAAACCAGTTATTATCTAACATTGATTGCACACGTGGCCAGTTATTAGGTTTACTCACATCCATTGCATTTGAAAGCGATTCAATTGTCGCATTAGGCGTCCAATTTTTATCAAGCATAAAGCGCGGTACTGTGTCGTTTTGGTTTGTAGTCGCACTTAGTTTACCAACTGGCATACCAATAACCGCGCCAATCATAGCCGCACACACATTACCAAAGTTACCACTCGGTACTGAAATATGCGCTGTAGCACGCTTTTCTTTTGGCAGCTGTGCAATGGCTTCAAAGTAATAACACACCTGCGCGACTAAACGGCTAATGTTAATTGAATTTGCTGAGTTTAAACCTAACTTCGATTTTAGCTCTTCATCTAAAAATGATTTTTTAACCAATTCTTGGCAATCATCAAAACTACCCTCAATCGCATAACAGTGAATGTTGTCACCAAGCGTTGTAAATAACTTTTGCTGCGCTAATGAAATTTTACCTTTAGGGTATAAAATAACGACATCAATATTTGGTTTGTTATAAAAAGCATGCGCTACGGCAGCCCCGGTATCACCCGATGTTGCAGTTAAAATAGTGACTTTTTCACCTTGATTAAATTGCGCCAAGCACTCGGCCATAAAACGGCCACCAAAATCTTTAAATGCCAGTGTTGGCCCGTGAAATAACTCTAAGCAATAGGTATTATCTTCAACTTCCACCAGCTTAACCGGAAAGTTAAACGCATTCTTAACCATCTGGGCAACAGTATCACTTGGTAGCTCGTCACCAATAAGGTGCGATAAAATTTTGCCGCTGCGAGTAACAAAGTCCATATCTAGTAATGCATCAACATCACTTAATGGCGCTAACGACTCTGGAAAAAACACACCTTGATTACGCCCTAGTCCTGTTTTTACAGCTTCAACAAACGACACTTTTTGTGAATATTCTTTTAAATTATGTAATTGCATGACTCTTTATCCTATAAAACATTTAATTGACGCGTGCCGTCGTTATCTAATTTACAAATATGGCAAAAGCCTTGTTCGTTGATGTAATTTTCCTCTAGCCACTGCGCGCATTGCTCTGCCGCTTCAAGCGTTTTACATACACTAAACAAGGTCGGCCCTGCGCCTGAAATACTCACAACTTCAGCACCCAGTGCTGGTAAGCTTGCTTTGGCATCACTAAAGCCGCTTATAAGTGGCGCACGGTATGGCTCTGCTATTTCGTCTTTCATAATGCTTAATGCATCATCAAAACGCCCTGTTAACAGTAAGCTACTAAACGCCGATAAACGCTGAGCAAACTCAACCCCGGCATGCATACTTAGCTCTTTTGGTAAAACAGAGCGCGCTTTTGCGGTATTGAGCGAAAAACCCGGAAATGCGGCAACGTAATACCAGCTTTCATCAACAGGTAAAGCAATAGATTTATCAGGAATTAAATCACCGGTTAACTGTAAGCCACCTAAATAACACGGTGTGATGTTATCGTAATGGCGCCCCCCACTTACAACTGCTTCAAAATCTGCCATAAGCTCAATGAGCTCTACTTGGCTTAAATTAGTTTTGGCAAATTTATCCAGTGCTGCAAATGTCGCCACCACAGAGCAGGCACTTGAGCCTAATCCCGAACCAATCGGCAAATTTTTCCTAAGTTCGAGCTTTACCGCAGGCATATCAGGCGCAACATGCGCTCTAAAGTGCACTAAACACTGATACGCTAAATTTTCTTGCGCATCACTAGGTAGCTTATGTGCATAGTCGCCTGTACAAATAAATTCATCACTCGATGCGGCACTAACAACCGCCACATCACCTAATAAACCGCCATCAATGGGCGCAAGTGCGGCGCCCAGCGCATCAAAGCCAACGGCAAAATTACCAATAGACGCCGGAGCATATACTTCAATCATGACTGACTCCTAGCGAGATAATGTTTTTAATATGTCTGCAAATACACCCGCAGCCGTTACTGCAGAGCCAGCCCCATAACCACGAATTACAAACGGACGCGGTTGGTAGTATTGGCTTAAAATAGCCAGCGCATTTTCACCATCACGAATAACATTCAATGCATGTGATGAATCCACCGCTTCGATTCCGACCTTACAGTGACCATTTTTAATTGTGCCTACATAGCGAAGTACTTTACCTTCACTTGCTGCACTTTGAACACGGTCGTTAAAACCAGCATCTAAGCTAGGTAATTTCGCCATAAACTGCTCCACATTGTCACCTTGGGCAAAACCTGGCGGTAAAACCGACTCCACTTCAATATCGCTAAGCTCTAATTTCATACCGGCTTCGCGTGCAATGATCAGTAATTTACGTGCTACGTCAGTTCCCGATAAGTCATCGCGCGGATCGGGCTCTGTAAACCCGCTTTCTTTGGCTTTAATTGTTGCTTCAGAAAGTGATAAACCATCTTCTAGTGCTCCAAACATGTATGAAAGCGAGCCTGATAAAATACCACTAAACTCAAGTAACTCATCACCTGCACCAAACAACGATTGCAAGTTATCGATTACAGGTAAACCTGCACCTACGTTAGTTTCGTATAAAAACTTTCGATTATTTTTATGTGTTGCTGCAATTAAATCTTGGTAATACGTATATGAGCTCGTGGTGGCTTTTTTATTGGCAGCCACAACATGAAAACCTGCATTTAAAAAATCTACATATTGTGCAGCTAAGGCATCTGATGAAGTACAGTCAACTAGCACTGGATTAACTAAATGATTTTGCTTAACAAACTGCTCGACCAGTTTTAAATCAAACGCTTGCTCTGACTGCGCCAGTTTTTGCTGCCAATCATCAAACGCAATCCCCTCACCATCAAGGTGTAATTGACGAGAGTTGGCAACACCATATAGGTTTAATTTAATATTACGCTTTTCAAGCCATGCTTGTTGACGCTCAAGTTGGTTAATTAGCTCTTGGCCGACTAAGCCACAGCCCAATAAAAACACATCAATTGAAGGCACATGAGTAAAGAAGTTTTCATGGCAAATTTTAACCGCGTCATTACATAATTCACCGTCAATAACGGCTGAAATAGCACTTTCTGTTGAATCTTGCGCTATGGCAACAATGTTTACTTGCGCTTGTGCAAGCGATGCAAAAAACTTAGCCGCTAACCCCTTATGGGCACGCATGTTATCACCAACTAACGTTACTATTGCTAAATTACGTTGCACATTTACCGGCTCAATGAGCCCCGCTTTTGACTCTAAGTCAAAGGCTACTTGCAACGCACTTAACGCTAGATTTAAATCGCTTTCATGCACACAAAAGCTAATGCTAAATTCACATGATGACTGGGTAATGAGTACAATTGACACGTTATCATGCGCTAATGCATTAAATACTTTCGATGCCATGCCCACTTTGCCCTTCATACCAGGGCCTGAAACGGTCAACATAGCTAAGTTTTGTAGGCTTGAGAGTGCTTTTACTGGTTCATCAGATACCGTATCGTTACTAATTAGTGAGCCTTGCGCATCTGGGTTATGAGTGTTTTTAATTTCGCATGGCACTCCAGCTTTTGCACACGGTAGGATAGTTTTAGGGTGCAACACTTTAGCGCCAAAATAAGAAAGCTCCATCGCCTCTTTGTAAGATAGGAAATCAACCTTAGTGGCTTTTTTGATATAACGCGGATCGGCGCTGTATACACCATCAACGTCAGTCCATATTTGGCACACTTGCGCCTCTAAACACGCCGCAGCAATCGCCGCCGAGTAGTCAGACCCATTACGACCAAGCGTTGTGAGCTCCCCTTCATCATTACTTGCAGTAAAACCAGGCATAATGTAAACCGTCGCAGGGGATTCTTTTAACACAGCTTGAAAACGTGCCTTACTGGCCACTAAATCCGCTTCTGCGTCTATGTATCCGCCGGTTGAAACAATACAATCTGTTGCTTGTAAATAATGCGCGTTATGATCGGCTAATAGACTTTGCATTAGCGATACGCTAACACGCTCACCAAAACTAATAATGAATGCTCTGACCTGATCAGGGCAGCACTTTATCAGTGCAATACCATCAAGCTTATTTTTAAGTTCGTTAAAGTCAGGCCAGTTTTGAACTGCTCCTTGCTTTTCCTCTACCGCTGCTTTAAGCATGTTGCATCGGCTAGCCAGTGAATGCCATTGTTCGCTAAAGTCATGCCCCTGCTCTGCAGTACTAGCTAAATTAACTAACGAGTCAGTCATGCCACCTGGGGCTGACAGTACTAGTAACATTTCATCTTTTAATTGTGCCTTAGCGAGTGCAGCAACTTGCTCTAAACAGGCAAAATCAGCGAGCGATGAGCCGCCAAATTTTAATACGCGCATTTTTTATGTTTCCTCATTCCATAAAACGAAAAAAGGCCTGTGTTCTAAGTGAACACAGGCCTTTAAATTTGTTGCACCGACCTATGCCACTATCCAGTAAGAATGGTGGTTGTAATAATAATGGTCGTTACAAGACTAAATGTTTTCATAAGCTTAAGACTGCCTTAACACAGGCTATTCTGTCAACCCTAAATTAGAAGATAAAACAGTCTTTTTCATCATGAAATTTATTAATAAATGCCAAACTTATGCAAAACGTCGTTAAGTTGTGCTTTATTAATCGGTTTGTGAATAAAATCGATTGCGCCGAGTTGCGCTACGCGATCTCGCATTTTTTGTTGAATATCTGCAGAAATTACCAATACATAAGTTTCTATTTTATTTGCTTTGACCTGCTCAAGCACTGCAATCCCATCCACTTCAGGCATGGTTAAATCAAGACACAGGAGATCGAAATGCCTTTGACGCAATTGCTCCAACGCCTCTTTACCGTTAGTTGCTTGCTGAATATCGGCATCAATACATTCTTTTAAACAGCGCATTACCTGTTTGCGAGCAACGGTGGAATCATCACAGACTAAAATAGAAAAACGCATCATAATGACTCATTAATTAAACTCATACAAAACACCAAAACCCACTGTAAAATTAGTTGGTTGCCCAATCCGCAACAGTCAAAGTTATAACCAAATTAGCAACGAGCAGATTATTTATTGTAACTTTTATTAACGTTATCAATAAAATGCTTAATTGCACAATACAAATTAGTAAATTAACTATTTTCAAGTAAAAAACAGCCTATCCAAACCAACAGTTTTCAAATAGAAACCCCATGGATATAGAACAGAATGATTGCTTATTTAACAACGCTAAATAGCAATATTATAAAATATATGTTTATTTTTAATCATTTATTAACTAATGTTTATAAGCGTACATTAACAGTTGAATAATTTAAGGAAATATAAGCCTCCCATGCCGCAAAAAAGTCTTTCAACAAAGTTACTCACTCGGGTTTTATCAGTTTATTTTATACTGACCTTTGTGGTGACCTGCGGGCAAATTTTCGCAGAGTACGTCAATACTAAAGATTACATACGCGATGAACTTGGCACATTACAAAAGACCTTTGGTAGAAGTTTAACCAGAGCAATTTGGGAGCTAAATATAAAGCAAACCACCACAACCGCCGAAGGATTACTCGATATACCTATGGTTGAGGGGGTTATTATTCGTGACGATAATGGCGCTATTATTTCTCAATTAGGCCGCGCGCTAAATATTCACAATCTTTACAGCCAGCAACTTGTGCAAGAAGATGTCATGGTAGAGGACACCAAAGCCGGTTTATTTGGCTATACATTCCCACTTATTTTTGAGTTTTCAGGACGAGCAACGCAAGTAGGCGATGTTACTTTATTTTCTAGTCGCGATGTAATTTTTAGTCGCATTATGCTCTCTATCTACTTTTTGATTGGTAATGCCATGATTAAAACAACCTTTTTAATCATCTTATTTTTAATTGCATTTAGAAAGTTACTCACTGAGCCCCTTACTCAATTAACCGAGCAAATTGAATACCTTGAGTTAGAAGAGCTTGATGGTCAACAGGTTAAAATAGTCACCGATGAAAATAACGAGCTTAAAGTAATGGAACGCTCTTTTAACAATCTGATTTCGAAGGTTGTTGAGTATAAAAAAGAGTTAAAACAAACTCAGCATGACCTAATTGAAAGCAATCAAAAACTGGATCAACAAAACTTACAACTTGAACAGGATGTTGCGCGTAAAACATCAAATTTAAGCCAAGCAATGATCGATCTACAGCAACAAAAATATGAACTAGAGCGACAAAAAGCAGTTTTAACAGAGGAAGTCGATTTACGAAAGCAAACCGAACAAGAACTGTTAAGCAAACAAACTCAGCTGCAAAGCTCGCTCGATGAATTAAGCTTTGCGCAAGAGCAACTGGTTGGCTCAGAAAAAATGGCGGTATTAGGCGGCTTAGTGGCGGGGATCACTCATGAAATTAATACCCCTATTGGTATTGGCGTTACTGCCACCTCTTTTTTACAAGAGCGATTAACCGAAATAGAAACTGCGTATAAAAATAAATCATTATCGTCTGCGGCGTTAGAAGGCTTTATTAATGATGCAGCACAAAGCGCTCAACTGCTCTCTCACAACTTAGAACGTGCCTCAGATTTAATAACCAGCTTTAAACAAATTGCGGTAGATCAGGCCAGTGAAGCCCTAAGAACAATTAACTTTAAAGACTACATCAACGAAGTTATACGCTCTTTGCACCCACAAATTAAAAAAACATCTCACAGCATTCGCCTACATTGCCCAGATGATTTAATTATTAACTTACCTGCGGGAGTCATTAGCCAAATATTTACGAACCTAATTATGAACTCATTAGTGCATGGTTTTGAAAATATAAACAGCGGCCAAATCACCATAGATGTGAATACTGATGAAAACGACCTCATCATTAATTATCAAGATAACGGTTTAGGTTTAAAACCGGCTCAACTAAAGCGTTTATTTGACCCTTTTTTTACCACCAAGCGTGATGAGGGTGGCAGCGGCTTAGGTGCCCATATTATTTTTAATCTAGTAAAACAAACGCTTAATGGTAAAATTGAAGTAAGTAGTGAGCCTGGGCAAGGGTTACACTACCGTATTTCGTTCCCTAAAAACATGTCATCTCCCCTGCCACTTTTTAAACTCGATTAAGCTAAATCAGCCGTTTCTAGAAGCGGCTTTTATTGCTATGATTGCACAAATTTTTTAAATGGATCATTCCCCTATGTGGTTTAGTAACCTTATATGCTATCGCTTTAAACAAGACGTTTCATACACACAAGAAGACTTTGATAAGGCATTAGAGCAAGATCTATTTCGTCCTTGTACTGGCCAAGAGTTGGCAACATTTGGTTGGACAAAAGCATTTGGTAAACATGGTGAAACTCTTTCTCATTTCTCGCAAAAAAGTATTTTAGTGTGCGCTAAACGTGAAGAAAAAGTATTACCAGCCTCGGTAATAAATGAGCTGGTAGCAGAAAAAGTTGATCAGATTGAAGCCGAAGAAAATCGCCCAGTAAAGAAAAAAGAAAAAGATGAATTAAAAGAAAACATCTTACACACCTTATTGCCACAAGCATTTAAAAAATCGAGCTTGCAGTTTGCTTTTATAGACCAAGAAAATGGGTGGGTGGTAGTTAATAGTGCAAGCTTTAATAAAGCAGAGGAACTACTTGCTCTATTACGTAAATCATTAGGGACATTACCCGTTGTTCCTGCGTTTGCTAATTATGATTTAGACGTATTTTTAACTGACTGGCTTACTAACTTTAGTACTCCAGAGGGCTTTGCAATTGGATCAGACGCTGAACTTGAAGAAGCTGATGACAGTGGCGCCCAGGTAAAACTTAAAGGCCATGACCTATCGTGTGACGAAGTGAAGTCGCACCTTGAAAGTGGTAAGCGCGTTACTAAGCTTGCCCTTGATTGGCAAGAGCGCGTTAAATTTATGCTACAAAACGATGGCTCAATTAAACGTTTAAGCTATTCAGAAACACTTAAAGAAGAAAATGCCGATATTCCTAAAGAAGATATGGCGGTTAAACTAGATGCTGATTTTATTCTTGCATCTGAAGAAATTAAGCAATTGCTAGAAGAGCTTACACAGGGCTTAGGTGATGCTGACGATTTAGCGTAAAAGCTTTATTAAATAGTATTAAAAATATAAGCACGATATTAATCGTGCTTTTTATTGTTCAAAAACAAGTTATACCAATTGCATTAAATTAGTGATTTATTATAGCGACAAAGAAATAAGTCGATAACAAGGCAAAAATTATGATACATAGTTGTTCTATATAAATAATTTTTAACGCAGGTAGCGGATTATTTAATACGCTAGAATAATCATGTTTTTAATAAAATTGGTATTAACTAAACATTTCTTTTACGTCTTCAACCATATGCAAATACTCTTCACTCTCTAACATTTCTAATGAAGGAAATATGCCTTTATCAATATACGTTTGCAGCGCTGCTGACTTATCAGATACTTGTAAGGTTCCCTCAAGGATTGCACCAACACGAATGAAGTCGATATAACTCACCTCAGCAGTACGATGATTCACATCTGCCCAGTGCTGCGCGACCTCAACAAACACATCAGGAAATTCCCACGCTTTCATGATTGAACCACCAATTTTACCACTTAAACGTTGAATCGCATGGGCTAAAAAGCTGGGGCTTGCAAACACTTCAGGGTGACGCTCTGCTTCAGTTAAAATGGGTAACACCCCAATATTATAAACTAATGAAGCTAATGTAATGGCATCGCGATTTAGCGATGTATGGGTATTTCTTTTTAAGTAAAACTCCATTAATGAAATAGAGTGCGAGGCCACATGCAGCGTTTTATGCCACGCCTTTCCCATGTAGCCTTTTATTAACTCGTTGTTAGATACAAATAACTGCTCCATCGCCATGGCTGTGGCAATATTTTTTATTTGCCTAAGCCCAATACGTGTAACGGCTTGGTGCAAGTTAGACACCTTTACAGCTCGGCCCATAATTGCACTATTTGCGACTTTGATCATCCGCGCCGACAATGCAGGATCATGTGCTATCACATCTGACATTTGCATCAAATTAACATCGGGGTTATCTGCGGCTTGGCGAACCTTAATCGCTACCTCAGGTAACGTAGGCAACACCAGTGTGTCGTTGTTAATTCTGTCGACTAAAATAGTGAGTAAGGCATTTTCTGTAGACATAAAATATCCCTTTGCTTAATGACCTACACTTTACAGCAAGTCTTATATTATTAATTATTTCAAAGCTTAGTAGTATTAAACATATACCTAAAATAGAAAGAATTGTAGATAATTATTGATTATTTACCAGCGGCCCCTCATTAGTGCACTCTAACGTCTAATACTTGCTATTTGCTAGTATGTTTTGCTTTAATGCAAGCATGCTAAGGCACACTAATACTCATTCAGTACCTTAACTTACAGTATACAAGTTATAAAATAGACTTTTTAAAGGCAATATAATGATCTTAAATAAAATTAGCCAAGCAATACTGCTCTCTGGCATCGTTTTTCTTAGTGCCTGTTCTGAGCAAGCACCGTCTTCAAACAATACGCCGCAAAGCTCAGCGCCAACGGCTTCTCAAGCGCCTTCAGGGCCAACACTCGTTAATATTGACCGTCAACGCTTAGACATATACACAGACTTCAGCTTACAAAGCGATTTGTCACACTTATCTGAGAACCAAAAAGCCATGGTTGCCAAGCTTATTGATGCTTCAAAAATTATGGACGATTTATTTTGGAAACAAGCATTTGGTGAAGATAAACAAAGCTTTTTAGCACAATTAGATGATGAAAAAGTACGTCAGTTTGCAGATATAAACTACGGCCCATGGGATCGCTTAAATGGCGATGAAGTATTTTTATCTGGCTACAAAGAAAAGCCGCTTGGGGCAGGTTTTTATCCGGCCGACATCACCAAAGAAGAGCTTAATAACGCTGATGTAAAAGATAAAACAGGGCTTTACTCACTTATTAAACGCGATGAACTAGGTAATTTATACAGCACGCCTTATTCAGAAGAATATGCTGTAGAACTTGCCCAAGCAGCTAAGTTACTTAGAGACGCTAGCAAATTAGCTGACGACAAAGAATTTGCCAACTACCTAAACTTACGAGCTGACGCAATACAAAGCGATGATTTCCAAGCCTCTGACTTTGCTTGGATGGATATGAAAAATAATCCTATCGATGTTGTTATTGGCCCAATTGAAAACTACGAAGACCAATTATTTGGTTACCGTGCTGCCTATGAATCGTATGTACTAATTAAAGATTTAAAATGGAGCGAACGCCTGGCTAAATTTGCTGCCTTTTTACCTGAGCTGCAAAAAGGCTTACCTGTTGATAGCAAGTACAAGCAAGAAGTACCAGGCTCAGATGCTGACTTAAATGCCTACGATGTTGTTTATTATGCTGGGCACTCAAATGCCGGCAGTAAAACCATTGCAATTAACTTACCAAATGATGAGCAAGTACAGCTAGAAAAAGGCACACGTCGCTTACAGCTTAAAAATGCAATGCGAGCGAAGTTTGATAAAATTTTAGTCCCTATCGCAGAGCAGTTAATTGTGCCAGAGCAACGTAAACACATTACCTTTGATGCATTTTTTGCTAACACTATGTTCCATGAAGTAGCTCACGGTTTAGGTATTAAAAATACTATTACCGGCAAAGGTACCGTTCGCCAATCTCTACAAGAGCATGCTAGCGCCTTGGAAGAAGGTAAAGCAGATATTCTTGGTCTGTACATGGTTGAACAGTTACTTAAAAAAGGGGAAATCACTGAAGGAACGTTAGAAGATTACTACACCACCTTTATGGCGGGTATTTTCCGCTCTGTGCGTTTCGGTGCATCAAGTGCACATGGTAAAGCAAACATGATCCGCTTTAACTTTTTTGCTCAAGAAGGTGCCTTCTCTAAAAATGAAGACGGCTTGTATAGCATCAACATGGATAAAATGGGCGACGCTATGGCTAAATTATCGCGCCTTATTTTAACCCTGCAAGGTGACGGTGATTACGAAAAAGTTGATCAACTGATTGCAACTCATGGCGATATTAAAGCGGAACTAGCTAAAGATTTAGAAAAGTTAAGCAAAGCGAACATCCCTGTAGATGTAACCTTCAAACAAGGTAAAGATGTACTTGGCCTTAATTAATATGCGCTAAATTAGCTCACATAAAAAAAGCGTTACACTGTAACGCTTTTTTTATCTAGGGTCTGTTGACCTTTGCGGATTAAAATTTGTTCAAACTAGGGGCGGTTTAATCGCGGCGCGAGGTTTGTAACCTAGTGGGCTAAGTAAAAACCGAGCAAAGCTTCCGCGTCCTGCTCACGCCCCTTACCTACATCCATGTAGGCAACAAAGAGTAAATCGCCCCTAGGCAGAACCCTTCGGGCAGCGCCTGTTTGGCATTGATGCTGCGTTATCGCCTATTTATGGGGAATAACACCACATAGGCTCTGCCTTGCCTAAATACCAAACAGACTGCTGCAAATTCAACCTTGAAAGGTCAACAGACCATAATTACTTATCAGTCTAATTATTTATCACTCATCACTTTACGAACAACCGGCTCAAGGCTTGCCATTCCCCACTGCTTGCCAGTTTCAATTGCAGACTCTATATCTGCACCTTGTTGATGAGCTGAAATAGCCATTAGCGCACCAACACGATTACTGCTCGCACAATGAACAACCACTGACTCACCTTTAAGTTCTTCTAAAAGGCTAGCTAATCGTTTTGCATTGTCGATGTTTACATCTTGTGCACCTGCAATAGGAATTGCGTGATAGCTCATTCCTAAAGAATTGACTAACGCGCCTTCATCCCAGTCTTGCTCATCTGCTGCACGTAAATTAATAACATGCTTAACATTAGCTTGTGACAGTTGCTTAAACTGCTCATCAGTCGGTTGCGCTGCTGAAAAAACTAAGTTGTTATGTGCTGCAAAGTTTTTAATATTAGCGTTATTTACCACATCTATAGCTACTGGCTGCTCGCCCGCTATCACTGCTGACACTGCAATGGCTGCAATAAATACACTTGTACAGAGTTGTTTGATTAATTTCATACTATCCCCTCAAAGTAACTCATTTTGATTTTTAAAAATGCGCTTTTAATTGCTCTATCTGCTCATTAGTATAAGGCACACTCGGAAACTTGCCCCATACCGGCGCAGGCCACGCAATATCTGTTTTAAAACGCGCGATATGATGAATATGTAGTTGTGGCACCATATTACCCAATGCGGCTACATTTAACTTATCAGGATTAAACACCTCCATTAACAAATGACTGAGTTTCGCTGACTCGTGTAAATAAGTAATTTGTTGCTGCTCGGTTAAATCAATAATCTCTTTTAAACCCGCTATTCTGGGGACCAATACAAACCAAGGATATTGGCTGTCGTTTAATAGCAACACCTTACAAAGTGGCCAATCAGCCAGTTCAATACAATCTCTTTTCAGTTCAGGTGCTAAGGTAAATGATGTTTTGCTCATGTTAAAGTCCTTAGATTATTTTACCGCACACTTTATAGCATTTAGTTGCAGTTGAACACGCTTGTGCTTTACCATCGAGATAATTTTATGTAAGTAAAGGCAATCCTGTGTTAAAAAAACTAAAACATCTCTCACTGGCAATTCCCCTACTCGCGGGCGCATTAAGCGCAGAAGCTGAGCCGCTAACGCTTGAGCGTATATTTGATGATCCGAGCTTAGCAGGCAAATCTCCGGTACAACTTAAGTTTTCGCCTGATGGTAGCCGGGTTACCTACTTACAAGGTAAAACCGATGACTATAACCGCTACGATTTATGGGAATATAATTTAAAAGATAATACCAACAGGTTGTTAGTTGATTCGGCGCAGTTATTTTCAGGCCCAGAAAATCTCTCCGATGAAGAAAAAGCACGCCGCGAACGCCAACGTATTTTTGGAAAAGGTATCCTTGAATATAAATGGTCAAAAGATGGGAAAGCACTGTTATTCCCTCTTAATGGCGATCTTTATTACTATGACTTAGATGCTAAAAATAGTAAAAAGCTGACTAACACAGACGCATTTGAAACCGATGCGCGTTTCTCTCCAAAAGGAAATTTCGTATCCTTTATCCGAGAGCAAAACCTATATGCACTAGAGCTGGCTTCAGGTAAAGAAATTCAGTTAAGTAAAGATGGCGGTGGCGTAATTAAAAACGGCATGGCCGAATTTGTGGCGCAAGAAGAAATGAGCCGTATGACCGGTTATTGGTGGGCAAATGATGAATCTAAAATCGCCTTTACTCGCGTTGATGAAAGCCCTGTTCAAGAAGCGATTCGTAACGAAATTTATGCTGATGAAGTAAAACTATTTAACCAGCGTTATCCATTTACTGGCACCAATAATGTTGACATTCAACTTGGGGTGGTAAAGCTTAATGATCAAGCAGTTGACTGGATTGACTTAGGCGACGATAAAGATATTTATATTGCCCGCGCTAAGTGGCTAAACGACAGCAATACGCTCTCTTATCAATGGCAAAACCGCTCGCAACATAACTTAGAACTACGTTTTTACAACACTAAAACAAAACAGCAAACCGTTGCTTTAACTGAAAAAAGTGATACCTGGATCAACTTGCATTTTGACCTTGAATTTTTAAAAGATAAAAAGCATTTTGTATGGGCCTCAGAGCGAGATGGATTTAAGCACCTTTATTTATATCGTAATAACGGCCAACTTATCCGCCAGATTACCGCAGGTGATTGGGTCGTAGATAGCCTAAAAGGGATAGATGAAAAAAATGGCGTTGTTTACTTTGCTGCACGTAAAGATACCCCGCTAGAGAGCCATTTATACAGTGCGCCTTTATTTAAAAAAGGGGCTATGAAGCGCATTACTGAAAAAGGCCAATACCATAATGTCGTTCTAGCGAAAGATAATAAAACTTTCATTGATAATAGCTCATCGGTTAATAAGCCAAATTCAGCTGCACTGCGCAAAATTAATGGTGAGTTTATTACGTGGCTTGAAGAGAATAAGCTTGATGACTCTCACCCACTTACCCCGTATCTAACTGATTTAGCCCAGCCCGAATACGGAACAATTACCGCTGAAGACGGCCAAATTATGCATTACCGTTTATTTAAACCAGCAAATATGGCAAAGGGTAAAAAGCATCCGGTTATTGTCAACGTTTACGGTGGTCCTCATGCTCAGCGAGTAACCAATAGCTGGCGCATTAAAAATTTATATTTTCAATACATGGCGCAACAAGGTTATGTAATTTTTCAACTTGATAACCGAGGCTCTTACAATCGCGGTAAAAAGTTTGAAGATGCGATTTATAAGCACTTAGGCGTTGTAGAAGTGGCGGATCAAATCAAAGGCGTTGAGTTTTTACGTACCCTTGATTACGTAGACCCTGCTCGCATTGGTATTTATGGCCACAGCTACGGTGGTTATATGGCGCTGATGACTATGTTTAAAGCAGGCGATTACTTTAGCGCGGGTGTATCTGGTGCTCCGGTTACCGACTGGGCTCTATACGACACCCATTACACCGAGCGCTATTTGGGTCACCCAGATACTAATGCCCAAGGCTATATCGACAGTGCTGTGTTCCCATACGCTGAAGGCTTAAAAGGCCCATTAATGATTTACCATGGTATGGCCGATGACAACGTATTATTTACCCATGCCACTAAATTGTTTAAACAGCTGCAAGATAACAATCAACAGTTTGAAATGATGACTTACCCGGGCTCAAAACATAGCCTTCGCGGTAAACAAGTTCAAACTCATTTACATCAAACTATTACAAACTTCTTTAACCGTAATTTTAATACAAAGTAACTAAAACTGGGTTAATTATTAGACTAAAGGCTGATGCAAGTATCAGCCTTTTTTTATGCAAATAAGATATATTGAAACGTCAACAAACAATAATAAAATTCACTTTAAGCGTCTGTTAAATAAAAGTCCGGCCTTTTCTCTTTATTGTATTCACGCAAACTAGCTAACAAAGTCAGTATTAAAAATACAATATAAGGAAAATAAAACCGTATTAGCCTATATTTTAACTATGCTTATTTAAGAGAAATAATGCTCTGATACGGGAATAAATTTATGCCAAACCTTCGTCGTTTTACTATATTTCAACGTCTAGCCATTTTGGTAGGGATTGTGATTTTTGGTTTAATTGTATTGAGTATTTCGAGTTTGAGTAATCAATATAAATCGCTTAAAAATGAGCAATATCTAAAAACTAAAAATGTGGTGGAAACTGCATATAGCATCATTACACACTACGCAGCGCTTGAACAAAACCAAACACTCACCCGCGCCCAAGCACAATCTCAAGCGATGGCCTCAATACGCTCATTGCGTTACGATGATACTAACTATTTTTGGATCAACAATTACCAGCCAGCCATGGTGATGCACCCAATTAAACCAGCCCTTGAAGGGAAAGATTTAACGAATAATAAAGACCCTGATGGCACCCCTTTGTTTGTTGAAATGGTTGATGTTGTTAAAAAATCCGGCGAAGGCTATGTGCCTTACAAGTGGCCAAAACCCGGCAGCGACGAACCCGTAGATAAAATTGCGTTTGTGAAAGGTTTTGATCAATGGCAATGGATCATCGGCTCGGGCGTTTACCTTGATACCATAGACAACACCTTTTCGCAGCAACGTACCATTATCGTTATCAATGTTGTGATTATGATCGTCGTTGTCGTACTTTTTAGCTACTTTATTGGTCGCAGTATTTTAACGCCAACTCGATTAGCAGCAGAAATGATGAAAGATATATCTCAAGGTGAAGGAGATTTGACCCGCAGTCTAAATGATAGTGGTAATGATGAAATATCTCAGCTGTCGCGGTCATTTAACTTATTTGTATCCAAAATTAGAGAGTCTTTGGTGCTGGTTGCCAAAAGCGCAAACGATGTCAACGAGCATGCCCATGCAGTCGATGATTCTAGCAAAACCAGCCAATCATTCATTGAACTTCAAAACGACAGCTCAACCCAAGTAGCCGCTGCAATGGAGCAAATGACTCATCAAATTCATGATGTTAGCCGTAATGCCGAAGCTGCTGAGCAAGCCGCAAATGATGCTGCTAGTAATGCATCAACGGGTAAAAATGTGGTGTCTAAAACCATTACCGCCATTGAAACCCTCTCTAGTAATATAGAGACCGTGAGCAAAGTAACCGCCGATCTTGCCAACGAAAGTAATAATATTGGCTCGGTACTTGATGTTATTAGAAGCATTGCTGAACAAACCAACCTCTTAGCGCTAAACGCTGCTATTGAAGCTGCAAGAGCAGGTGAACATGGAAGAGGCTTTGCGGTTGTAGCCGATGAAGTAAGAACACTTGCCAGCCGGACAGGTAAAAGCACTGATGAAATTCAAGCGATGATAGCTAAGCTGCAAGAAGGGGCAAAAGCCGCAGTTGAAGCGGTAAAATCTAGCCAAGAGATTTCTATTTCTACGGTTGAACAAGCCTCCTCGGCAAATACATCACTTGATGAAATAGACAGATTAGTATCGGTGATCACCGATATGAACGGCCAAATTGCCCGTGCCACAGAGCAGCAAACATCAGCCGCAGACGAGGTGAATTTAAGAATTAACGATTTATCACAATCTACAGAGCAATCATTGGGTAACACCAAAGATTTAACTCGCGCTAGCGACAAACTCAAACAAAGCAGTGTTGAGTTATCAAGCGTGGTATCGCGCTTTAAGCTTAGTTAACCTGAACTCCGGATAATAAATATCTTCCACCAATTAAAAAGCCCTGATTTTCAGGGCTTTTTAGGATTATTTATAGGGAGTTATAAACAATAGCGGGCAAATAAACTGCTTACTGACGCTGCAGTTGGTTTACCATGTTGCCAGTCGCCGCCTTCAACGCCACTACCAGCAATATCCATATGTACATAAGGAAGTGGTAAAGTAGATTCACTGCCATGCTTATCTAATCCACCTACCACAGCTAAAAATGCCATAGGAAATTGATGGCCGCGCGCTGTAACAGCAGAAGCCGCATTATTACTAGAAAGCACATCGTCAGCTAAAGTGCGTGGTTTTATAAAATCATAATCTTCACGGCGTGAACGCGACACTTCAGCACCGTCAGCCCATAAATCACCACAATCAGCTAATTGGCGTGAAATATTAGCACTACGCGCGGGCCCATTTTCTACATAAGCACCATATGGTCCCATCGCGCGTGCAGCATGCCCTGTTAAAGTAGCCACTGTAAACAACGTTGGATTTATTTCGTTTTTAGCTAAATCTTTCATTTCGCTAAGTAAATCACCCATAGCTAAACGCCCTTCGGCATCGGTATTACCAATACGAACACGGACACCTTCTCGGCTAGTAATTATTTCATCAGGGACAAAACAATCTGAACCAATGGAGTTGCGTACAACCGCTAAAAAGGCAATCACTTTAACCCCTTTAGGCTGATAATCGGCTACTGCTTTCATAAATCCAGCAACCGAGGCCGCACCGCCTTTATCGCGGCTCATGCCCGCCATAAAACCACCGACTTTTAAATCTGCACCGCCCGTATCATAGACTAAACCTTTACCAACAAACATCAGTGTTCGGGTTACTTCGCCCTCAGGCACGTATTCAAGTTTAACAACGCGTGGATGATGACGCTCTACCGCATACGATGCGCGAGCAACGGTACTTAGCATGGGGTAATGCTTATCAATGGCAGCTAAATCATCAATCACATCAACGCTCACCGCACTGTTTTCAAATAACTCAGTACAATAATCAGCAAAACGTGGGGGGGCCATACGCTCAGGCTCGGTGCCACATAAATCACGTGCAGCATATTGCCCGGCAGCTAACGCATTGACTGCTTTAATTGTTTGCTCATTGGCATCAATTAAGCCTATTTGAGTAATAGGCTCAATACCTTGACCATGAAACTCACGCGCTTCTAGGGGTTGCCATAATGCTTGGCATGCGCCTAAGTAAGCCACTTCAAGAGCATGTTGATAACGGCTATCCGTATTTAAAGCGGGTAAATAAATAGCAGGGTTAACACTACCTGATGCTTTTGCCTCATTAATGGCTAATTTGGCTGCATCAAAATAACGACGAACGTCGTCATAATCTCTGTTTAAAGGGCCTGTTGGCGCTAACACGACACGTTTACCGGCAATCACTAACAAGGTGACTTGATTGCCTATGCGAGAGTCTACTTGGGCTTGGTCTAAAATTGTATCACGCAGTGGCGTATTTGGTAAATGAGAAAAGTCGTTGCTGATAATAATAAGTGCATCATGCGATATACAATCTAGGCTTGCACTTACCGGCTTAGCCAGTACTGCTTTTGGATATGCCATAAAAAAGGATCCTGTTAGAAAACGTAGTCCCTATTATTATTTATTTAGCAATTTATAACCAGTGAACTGCGATAACCTGCATATTTACTGGCAACTTGGAGTTACACGTTTTACACATCTAAAATACTGAGCTGAAAATTATGCTCTGGTTGATTTTTAATACCCACGCCAATTCCTAATAAGCGCACCGGTTGTTGTAATCCACGTTGATAGGCTTTGGCGAGTAACTCTTTAAAAATAGCCTTGTTTAATTGATGCGCAGCCTGATCTGCTGAGGTCACTACAAAATTAGCAAATTTAACTTTAACACTTAATTTATTAATTTTATGTTGTAGTTGCTGTTTATTTAATCGAACCACGAGTTCATCTAACAGTTGCGGTAATTGTTCAAGGCATTCATCTAGGCTGTTTTTGTTGTATTCATAAGTATGTTCCACACTCAATGACTTACGTACCCGCTCGGTGGAAACGCGCCCTATATGCTCACCCATGCACTTTTGATATAACGACACACCAAAATTACCCACATGCTGTTGCATCCAATTAGCCCCTTTTTCGCGCACATCTTGCCCCGTGTATAACCCTTTTAAATTAAGCTTTTCTAGAGTTACTTTACCCACCCCTGGAATTTTACCTAATGGCAATTGGGCTAAAAACGAGTCAACCTGCTCAGGCAATACCACAAATTGCCCATTAGGCTTATTTTCATCACTGGCTATTTTGGCAATAAACTTTATTGGGGCAATACCTGCAGATGCAGTCAGTCCTGTGGTATTAAAAATATCGGTACGAATTTGCTCTGCAATTAACGTTGCACTGCCCTTAAAAGCAGTACTGTGAGTTACATCTAAATATGCTTCATCAAGCGAAAGAGGTTCTACAAGGTCAGTATAGCGGTTAAAAATGGCGCGGATCTGTGTTGATACTTGTTTATAAACAGCCATTCTGCCAGGCACAATAACTAAGTCAGGGCAAAGCTGTTTGGCATGATAGTTAGACATAGCAGAGCGCACCCCATACTCTCTAGCAATATAGTTAGCGGTAGAGAGCACTCCACGGCGACTATTTCCGCCAATTGCCAGCGGTACGCTTGCAAGCTTAGGATTGTCGCGCATTTCTACGGCCGCATAAAAGCAGTCCATATCTTATCATAGGTTACATCCAATATAACTCCACCTTGACAAAAGCCATTAAAGTTCTAAGTTAATTATAAAACAAATGAGATTTATATGATTGAAAGTAAATTAGTAGAAAGCATTCCTTATGGTGGAAGAAAGATTTCAACTTATGCTTTAGTTAATAATGACATCCCTTTAGTTCATCCTTCAGCATTTCTATTGCATACCGCAGTCAATAATTTATTTGGCACGGTCACTACCTACATGAAGGCTTTAAAATCTTTTTATAAAGAAATTATAAGTAAAACTAATTTATCTATCGAGAATATCGAAAGATTAACTGATCAAGAAATGAGTGGATATTTAGTCGGAGTATTACAACGACAAAGAAAGCTGAAGCACAGCTCAATTGAAAATCATATTGCCGTATTAAAAGAGTTCTTTAAATATTTATATCAATCGGGCTTTACCACAAAAGAGATGCTCTTTAGTTACGCCTATGAAAATAACGAATACGAACAAAGCTTTCTTTCAGGTGTTAAAACAGATATGCATGAAGCGTATTTTCATAAGAAGAAGTTTCAGGAGTGTTTATTATGCTATGTAGACTCTCAGTCATCATTCATAAAAAAAAGAAATGAACTAGTTTTGCAATTAGGTTACTACGCTGGATTTAGAGCTTTTGAAGTTGTTCTAGCGGAAAACTTAAATATCGAAACTTTCAGACAATTATTGCCTAAAGTTGATTTTTTTATCCCGAAAGCAATTCACATAAACATTTATGGTAAAGGAAATTCCATCAGAACAACCCCTTTTGAACCTAGCCTAGTCAAATCAATCTATGAATTTATTTGGGGGGAAGCTAAACATATAAATTCAGGCAACATGATTTGTCAAGAGAATGGAAAACTTTTAAAGGATAAGACTTTTGCTTCTAAACTTTTTAGAAAATGTGCTGATAAATATTGTGAAAATACTTCGCTAACTTTAGAGGAGGCTCAGTTATGGAAGCACAGAGGATTCCATAAGCTAAGAAAATGTTTTGCTACAAACTCAGTTACTGCCTGCCGTGACAACGGAGATGATCCTTGGATCTATGTTCCACAGTGGCTAGGTCACAAACGAAAATCAACCACATTTGGCTATATCTATTTTGAAGCACTATTAAATAAGCGTGAAGACGTTCTACATGCACTGTCCTTAGAAGAAACTAAGTATGGTAAAGACTTTAAAAGAAAGTCCGAGAAAGCCTAATGGAAAGTACCCACAAAAATACCAAGTCAGAATTAGCTAGTCTAGCACCCGCTGAAGTCGTTCCAATTAATTATTCTGACTCTGAGGCAACTGTTTACGGTAAAGATGGTAATGGTAACAACGCTATTGTTCAGGTAACCATACCTCCTGCACATATATCTAATCCTCTTCTAAAATTATATATCGGCTACCTTCAGTCACCATTGTTTTTGGGGTTACGCCCAAGTACTAGATACACCAAAGCAATTGAGTTTAGAAATTTTTATAAATATATTGCGGAAAACAAACAATATGAATCATCTGGTTTACCTTACAATATTGTTAATCTGTACTTTATCAAGTTAAAGGGAACGTCAGAAAGAACAAGTTTTTACAACGAAGAAATTATTTTAAGGGTGCCATTAAAACTCTTTAATAAGACAATAGTGGACGGTTTCGATAAAGATAAATTTGCTCATGTATCCCTAGCAAATTACTTAGTATTTTTTCCGAACTTTCCTCCACCACATTCGCTTCCAAAAAAATCAATGGCTGAACTTTTTGGTCAAAAAAACACACCATACTCAGATACAGAATTGATGCAAAGTTTGCGCCTAGGTTGCTGCTTTCTACTAAATAAGCTTTCTGAAATCAGAGAGAAGCTAATGTCGAATAAGCACGTTTTAAAACAAATAAACGCTTTAAAAACGGCTGAGTATGACAATAAACCGTTAATTTTGAACTCTCAATCAAACAACTTTACTGTGGATTACGCACCTCCTAAGCAAATAGATAACTTAAGTTGGGAAATCATTAAAAAAGCTAACCTCCAAATTTATGAGACTATTGTTAACAATGCAGATCCACTTACTCTTGAAATTTTTACATTTAGATCATTTCCTAAAGCGAAATTAAATTCACTTGAAGCAAAACTAACAACCTTGCAGTGGGTGCAAGAATTTAAGAACAATTTGCAAACTACAGCGTCAATTTACAAGAAAAGAACTTATGGAAAAAATAGTTACTTATTACGAAGATTGGATAACATCACACCTAAATTTCTAATATGTCCATCAGATTTTGAAATATATTTAATCCAATGCTTGTTAGCATCTGAATCTATTCAGCGAGAAGGGCTAAATATTCATTTGCTGTCAGACTTTTCAATAAATTTTGAATCTACGCAAATTCAATATAACAAAGGGAGACGAGATAAATCATCAGCAACCCCCATATATACTAGGCAGAACTTACCTTACCAATGTTACACACGATATATAGAACAACGGAAAGTAGCCAAAGAATATAGCTTCGCAGATAGCAATAAAACGCTTGATTATAGTACTGTTACAACTGCTAAAGGGCATATCGGATTTACAGCTAAAAGTCTACATCTGTTTGAATTACTCCTATCAAATGAGTCAGAGGTAACCCGTCAGTATAAAGATGAGCTTGGCTCAGAAGGAGATGCTTTTTTGTGGCTTATCAAACGTATGTGGCAGCACAATCAAATAGCCTACAACGAAACATTAACAAACAGCCGAAATAAAAAGAAATTGAATGAGTTAACTGGTGCATCCAAAAGAGAAAGTAGAGTTATAGGCTTAACACCTGATGCCATAACTATGTCAAGAAAACGCATGGACGACACCGTTACAATTTCAAAAAAGGAAGGACCTGAAACTGCACGTAGCCAAAGCGAACCTGCGGTTCAAGCAGAACTTACCTCTCATTCACTTGCAACAAAACATAATGTTTATGGCAACAGAAGTAACTCAAAAGAAGCTATTGAATCCGAAAGGAATTTTGGTGCACAAGTTGGAGACCTAATGGTTGAAGATGCACTCAAGGTAGGCGAATATCTAAAAGATGTGAAACAAATAAACCTAAGTGAAATCAAAGACCTTTTGGGTCTCACCTCAGGGTATGAAGATATAGAGCAGTTACTAGAAAATGTGGATGCCGAGCTGTGGGGAGGCTTTCAACATAATGGTCAGGTGATTATCGTAATTAGTGATGTTACAGCCATGTTATTAACAGGGTATATAAACCACTTACATGATGAAATACCTCGACTGTTCTTAGACAGCCAGCTTAAAGGTCAATATGCTCAAAAAAAGCTAGCTTATCTTTCTACAATCTTTAACAGTTTTCCACCTGACATACAGCGAGAAGGTAAAAAACTATTGGAAGAATTTGATATCCCTTTTCCTTCGCTAATGTGAGGTAATTAATATGGCTATTTTACAAACTAAACAACCTGTTAAATCAAAGTTGGAACAAAACCATCTTATCAATTGCATAACTGATAAAACGTTTTCTATCTCAGATAGCAACAGCGGAGAAACCTTTTCGCTTAATGTTTCGTTCAAAGGAGCAAATTCAAGGTGGAGAAACTGGGGCAGAGAATACCTTATACAGTGGGCTAACGGTTATACCGACAGCAAACTTCAAACGTTAAGCGCGAGAAAATCTTCGATTGAAATGAAGCGCAACCAAATAGCAAAACTCATAACTTGGGCAACCATTAATAAGCCCGATGCATCATTAGCGTCATGGACAGAAGAAGACGTTTTCAATCTACTAAAAGATATTGTTTTTAATAATATCCAAACACCTGAACGAAAGCTTTCAGATTCATCTTTACAATTTGTAGGAAAAGATACTGTGCTTAAAGCAGCATGGCACATCACTAATTCTGGCAATCTATATCGCAAGGGACTTCTTTCTGACGGATACCTAGGGCCTTCAAATTTTGAAAGCATTTTGTCTGAATTTGAACATGATCTGACATTATTAGAATGTGACTTCAAAGAATGGATAAAAGGCGGCAGTTATGACTCAGTTCCACTTGAGGTAGCTTCACTTCTTTTACTAGAGGCAATGAATACTATTCACTCTGATGAAGCAAAAGCAGTCAGAGCATACTTTAGCGTCCAAAGATCGGCCCTAAAACTTTTTCCTGAATCAGTATTTAAAAAAGGCAACACCATTTTTAATCAAGTTGTGTCTGGTGAGGCGATCAATAAACAATTCATTCAAGCAGCTAAGAGGATTGAGAACTTCCTTGAAGCGGTACAAGCTCAATTTAAATCCCTAAAAGGAAGTAAAGATTTTGATCCAGTAGATTTCGTAATCAACCTAGGAGGCCACAAACAGCTAAATAACAAAGTTAAAGAAATTTATGACGCTTGTAAGATTATATTCTTCTGTCTTACTGGTATCCGAGTCCACGAAATGAAACAAACAGATTCACAGGACTATTATAAGGATGATGATGGCGTATGGCGGTTTAAAACTAAAGAAGATAAAACTCAACAGGGAACCAAACAATTAAGAGCAATAGGCGGACTTGCAGCCGAAGCTGCGGATATTTTATGTGATGTTAGCTATATAACGAAACATGATCGAAAAGATGGTCAGAGCACCTACCTTTTTGGATATTACACTGCAATGAAAACACATTTTGGAGCTGATGAAAAAAGAGTCGTTCATGATGGAGCAGGAGTCTCTAGAGAAAACTTTAGAGATAGATTAATTATATTTTTCAACAAAGTCGTGGATAAATTTGGAGACACAGTCTTGGATGAATACCGTGGAATATATCCACATGCATTTCGTCATTCGTTCGTTGATTTTGTGCTAAGGCGTTTTGATGGAAACATTCATGAAGCGATCAGAAATCACTTCCGACATTGTGTCAATGGTGAATTTACAAATACTTATACTGACTCAAAAGCTCAAGATCAGATTGAATTTGCTGCACAACAGAAGTACATGGCAGAATTAGTATTCGAAATGGTAGGAGAGCACTCTCAAGATTTTACAGGGCCGATAGCATTATTTATTCAAAGAGAAGTCTCTAAATTTGAGTTTGTAACCGAAGAGGATATAGGAGCATATATAAACGAACTTAAGACAGATTTACTACACGTAGTTCCTCATGAGTATGGCTACTGCCTAGTATTAAAAAGCCGACAACATCTTGCAAAGTGCTTAGATAAAAAAACAGGGATTGCAAAAGTACTTAACGGATGTTTTGAACTTTGTTCTGGCTGCCCTAATTCACTTCATAACAAAGCTAGTCATAAAGAAAATATTATTAGAAATGTCATCAGCCATGAGAGTTTTCTAGAAAAATTCCCAATAAAAAACACGCCTCAATCTGAAGTTAGTAAAAAAGTAGTCCAAAATGGCAATAAAATTTTAGCAGAGATGGAAAACTAAATGACTAGTAACATGCTTAACAAACTAAAAAAGATACATCAGTCAGAAAATTTGGAGAGTTACCCAAATTGGGTTTTGGATGGGCCACCAGTAACAAAAAAATTGTATGACGCTACTAATAAAATTTATCATGAGCTTTTAATAAAAATCCAATCTAAAGACATAAAAGGATTAGACTTTTATAACGGTCCAATTGTTAAATCACACATTGCTGAAACAGCCAATGTTTCACCCTCAAACATTCGAGTAGACAGACAAGAAAAGTTATTTACCTATTTAAATGATAAAAATACCGAACTGTTAAAAATAATTAAAAAAGTAGAGCAGCCTAAAAAGAAGAAAAAACGAAAAAATAAAGCAGATTTAGAAAAAGAAAATCATATATTGAAAGCAAAGCTCAAACAATTGGAACAAGATAAATACTGTAATTTTTTCAAGCAGCTAATTGCAAATAAAACACTACAAAAACAAAAAGATCTGGCATTACAAAATGAAAAACTTCTCATTGACCAAGCTAATGATGAAGAAGTAATAAAAAACTTAAGAAATCAAGTTAGCCTTCTTTTTCAACAACTTAATAAAAGATCTGATGCTGATAATTAATGATTTTTTCGTAAAATTATAAAATTCAAATTATTGTCCTATAATGCATAAGTGTTATCTTTTACGTTTTTACGTGCAGCTTATTACCGAGGTAAATAATGACAGTTGATACAACCACTATGCTAGATCAAATAAAAAAGGCGCTTAATAGCAAAATTATTACAGATTGTGAGTTTTCTCATGAACTTATTAATGTTTTAGATGATGGTCGGCATCAAGTTAAGATCAACTGTTTTAATGAGTTTTTAAAAGAAGAGTTAAGTGTGATTATTAACGATG
Organism: Pseudoalteromonas sp. SM9913; assembly: GCF_000184065.1. NCBI lineage: Bacteria > Pseudomonadati > Pseudomonadota > Gammaproteobacteria > Alteromonadales > Pseudoalteromonadaceae > Pseudoalteromonas > Pseudoalteromonas sp. SM9913. Next base: position 726,471 of record NC_014803.1, on the reverse strand, counting down.
ATTGCATTGCTTTATTGCCATTTGGCAATGCCCATGTCGCCAAAATAATGGCTAAAAATAATCGTGGAGAAAGTGTAAAGCTGTTTGGTTATTTTCCAGAAGAAAACTTACGAAGTGAAGATGAACTTAACTATATTGATGGTATCTGCAAAACACTCACCACTGGTGCAACAGAGAAAACTTTTGGAGCTTACGACTAACTAAAAACTATCAAGCAAGACCAGAGTAAGATCATACCACGTATTTTATGAATGGAGATTATTCATCCCTACATACTCCGGTGCTAACAGCGTACGACCTCAGCTAAAAATCGCAGTTGTTTATTTCGATTAATCTAGACATCATGTTTCTTTTGGGAACGGATCATGCTGAAGTAAAAACTCAAGATTAGATCCACCCTTTTGATATGTTTTTAATTCAAATTTTTCTATCATAAGTCATCAAACAAAACGCGAGGGTCGGCTTATGAATACAATAGTTAAAAACTGGCACATTGTTTCTGTATTCGATGGTGATGCATTGATAGGAAAAGTTTTATGGGGGATCTGTGTTGATGACATGACATACCGATTCGCAACTGACGATTACATTAGCACATCCAAAATAGTTGAAATTTTGCCTCAGAACCAGCTAATCAAAACGGCTAGTGGTAACCTTTATCAAGTTCTTGGTGAGGGTCAAAAAACTCATATGCAATTAAAAGACTTTGAACTTCTTCGCATCGGCTTTTCGCCAGAACAGATACGGGCGTTCGTCTCTTTTGGCCCATTAGCTTTGGCACCAAGCGGAATTTCATCAATCAACCACAACTAAGTTGGAGCTAATAATGCCGACAAACAATATTGATTTTCATAATGCTGAATGCTCGGCCTGCCATAAAAAGCATATCGATATTAAAACGGAGATAGTTGCACCGTCACTAGATAGGCCAAACGCTATTCGCAAGAAAATTATTTTTCGATGCGAAGATCACATCGATTGCGATGTTGATGAAATTGAAAAGCTTGTGCTAGTCAAAAAGCGTTTTCAAAATCTAGATGAAAACGACCTTGTTGATGTAGAAACATTTTTTAATCAATTAGACTGTGAATAGATATAGTAGCGTCTCCCTGCTTTGCCATAAATCAAAGAAAGCGAAGCGCCAAACCCAAATGCTAGATAAAAGAGAACCAACACACACTGGTTCCCATTTAAGTTTTTGCTTCCAATTGTAATATGACCAAAGTTGTTCAAATTTTTCAGAACCTAGATAATCGCTCCCAAATCTACAATATAAAACAAACCTAGTTAAATTTTATTCACCCTTTTATTTGTCAAATTCGATTTCTTTACTAAAGTTATTTAACTTAATTAAGTTAAATAACTAATTTGGAGTCGTTTATGGGTAGAGTTGCTGAATATTCAGAAGAGCAAATCATAACTGCTGGCAATTATATTGAATCTATCGGTAAACATGTAACTGCATTTTCAATTCGTGAAAAGCTAGGCGGAGGCAGTCCTGAACGAATAAAAGGGGTTTGGGAGCAACACATTCAAAAACTACAAAATGAGTCTGCAACAAATTATGAAGAAGACAAAATAGAACTTCCTGCTGAAATACAAGACAGCTTAGACAAGAATCTAAAAACTTCAGCCAAGCAAATAGAGAGCATAGCCAAAGAGAGCTTTAAAGTGGCTATGGAGGTAGCCGAGAGCCGGGTTAAATCTGTGATTGAAAAACATGAAGGTAAAATTGCTGAATATGAGCTATCGGAAAAAGAAGCCTTTCAAGCACTCAATCAAAGCGACAATGAAATACAATCACTAGAATCTCAAATAGCCACATTAAAACAGCATAATAATCAGCTTGTTGCAAAAAACTCTAATTTGGCAGGCCAGTTAGAGTCACTAAAAGAACGCATAAAGCAGCTCGAATTAAAAGAGACCGATTATACCAAATTAGTCCACGAAAACGGTGAACTCAAAGGCCAGCTAAAAATATTAGCCCCAAATTAATAACTGTCCACCATAAAATGATATTTAAAAAGCCAGAGAAGAGTATGTAAGTGATAACATTGCTTAATCAACAAATTTTACAAAACCTTCAATTAGCAATAATAAGATATTGCTCAATAAATTTATCCATACCTAGTCGATTGTTCTTAATTATAACCTTCACTTTGCAAACTAGCTTTTCATCATGGCAAGTATTTTAAAGGATAGGAAATTACCGTTACTTCCTAACGGTAATTAGTAGTGTGAAATTATTTAATTTTTTATGATTATTTTCGTAAACGCAAATGTAACAACCAGTCTGATAAATCCAAAAAAAATATACACTTAACCCAATCACGTTCATCTTTATCATTACGCAGTGCTCATTGTGTATTATTTACTTTATAAATCAATAGTTTATATAATAGCATAATTGTAAGAATAATAAGGTTGAAAGATGAAAGAAGACCAATTACATGTTGAATCCTTTGAAGAGCTGAATAGAGAACTCAGATCTTTTCCAGAGCCGGACTACTCACTACAAATGCCCAAAAATGCAAAAGGTTATGCCGTAATTGGCAACTGCAATAGAGCTAGAGAACAGCGTTTAATAAATGAAATAATAAATAAGATCCCACCTTTTAAAAAGGTTTTCATTGTCAACGAGCTGCCACTTCAAGCTTCCCCTGAATTTATTGTAGAGCATTTTAGTAGCCCTATTGAACGAGTTATTACTTTAGACGAAATGACTCAGGTAACAGGTGGCATTATTAATTTGGATTGGACAGTACCTTCGAGTCTCAAAATACTGTTGATGCTTATCAATGCTATGCCTGATGAGTGCGTTGTTTTTTTCGCCACGGGAAGTCATGCAGAACAAGTAAAAGAACGAGTAAGTTTAGTGGCTCATCTTTGCGACAAAATAGTCATTTCATTAGACAAGCAAAATCCAAATTCATTTCGTGCAGGTTGGTTTCTCTCTCATGATCAAGTTATGCAACGAGCGAATTTCGCATTGTGGCAAAAAGTAAATTTGGAAGAAGGTTATCAATATAATTTAACTGTATTGTCCTCTGAACAAATGAGGCAATTGAATGTTGTCTGATCTCTGCTACTTTCAGCAACATGTAGTAGCTTATATTTGATCTTACAGCTTAGGAGAATTAGTTTAGACTCACCTGACAAGCAGCTATGAATTTTCAAGAGACGGTCAAGCTAACTAATTTTTGGACAAAAACAATTTAGGTAATTTTTACGTAACAGCAGTACAGCTTGGTGGGTCTTTCTGACATGAGTTTTTTTTTCAGCGAAGATTACAATTACCCCCTCCTACTTTTATTAGTTAACGTTGGTATTTTTGTTAATCTTTTCATACAGAATGAATTGATGTAATCTGTGCAAATAACCAGTGGTATAGTATATGAAGGGATAACTTATTATGTTGAATGTATTGAAACTTGCTTTTCAAGCTGGTTGTGGGTTGGCTGCACTTGGGGCTGGCCTTTTTACTTTTTGTATAAAGAGTGGTTTCAGTTGGGGATTTTTTCCACTTTGACACCAGAACAAACATATAAAGCTTTTATATATAGCTTAGCATTTTCGTTAGTTACTTTAGTGGTATTAGTTATTGCTCATATAGCTCAAGGCAATAAGTCAAGAGCAAAAGTTTCGGCTGATCACAACTCGATCGCTGTAGATAGTTCAGGAAAAAATAGTAATGTAACAATTAGCAAGGGATAGCAATGCCAATTAATGAAACTTCTGTAAAGGCCAGTAACAGTTCAATTTCTGTATTGAGTAATGGTCAAAATAGTCCAGTAACTATTATCCAGCAAATATCTCACCTACCTTCTATTTTGAACCCTTTATTAGAGAAGATCATAGCGGTATACCAACCACAATTTTTAGACTCTGAGGAACTGCTTGCAAGTCCAGAAGTTGAAGAAAAAATAATATTTAACTCTGTCAAAATACACGCAGATGAAATTAGAGAAAACTGTGGATATATGGCATTGATCGAGCAAGTTCTTGATGATATCGATGATGAAAATCCAAATGCAAAGAAAACTTTTTTATGGGCTGTTCATAAAAAATATATCGCTTGTAAAAAAGAGCTTTTTATAGAACATCAAATAGACCCAACTGATAAAGAAAGTGTAAGACAAATTATTAGTGCCAATGCAGATAAAATTATTGCTCAGGTAGCTAAAAGTATTATAACCACAGCAAATGGGAACCTTAATTTCTCAGTTGAACTAATTGAAGCGGCAAAAGAACTTATAATTTGTTACGGTTTTATAAATTGTAAAATATTGGAGAAGCCAGAGTGATAGTTTCAAGCTTCCAATCACCGAATAAAAGCTTATTTGTCATTGGTGGGAATATCCTTAAAACTATTGGTGAATATCAATTTGATACCATAAACCCAAAGATTCTTTTTCGAAAATATAATGATAGTTACAAGGAAATATCATTTTCGTACTTGATGTTTGGACTTGACTGGTTGTTTATAGCCGGTGTTATTACTTTAACTGAATCTGGCGACATAGCGTTATGCAATTAATAAAGTTTTCTGTATCGAACGGAATTGAGTTGATACGAACAATCACCTTCAAAGATGGTATTAATATAATAACAAATGAAGGTGTTGACGGTAATCAAATAGGAAAAAGTACAGCTTTAAGATCGTTGAATTTTTGCTTAGGTTCTGACGGTGAAAGTATCTGGAGGGATCCAGATAGTAAAAACATTAATGACCATATTTATAATTTGGTAACTAATGGAGGTATGGTTTTTGAATTAATCTTAAAAGTTAATGGTATTGATTATAAAATAAAGAGAACGATTGAGAAAAAGCTAACTAAAAGAGGCGTTAATTTAATACGTTATAGCTGGATAAATGATAAACCGTTTACAGGAATAGATAGTTTTAGGAAGGGTATTGCTGATGTTTTTGGCTATGTCGTAGAAAAGCCTAAATATAATTCAATTAAAAACCGGTTTGTTAGATTAGATAAAACCACAGCAAATAAGACATATCGCTTTCAAAATATCTATACAAAAGATGATGATTATATTTTAATTTATTCCCACTTATTTGGCTTTGAGGGACATAAAGAGTTAACAAAAGAAATCGAGTTAGAACAAGAAAATAAAATATCACAAGCAAGAATCACTTCACTTTTAAGTGATAGAAGTGAACAATATTATTTAGATAAACTTAAGTCAATTGATGATGAAATTGAAATACTTAGGCTTAAGGAGGAGTCGTATGATATTACTGGAATTCAAAATCAAACTATTGAGAAATTAAGGCGACACCGAACCAATATAGCTCGCTATTCTTCTGAAATATCCAACATTGAAACTAAAATACTCTACAACACCAGAACTATAGATAATTACAATGCAAAAATTGAAAATGTAGATGTTGATACTATTAAATCAATTTATGAAGAAGCACTTACACTAATTTCTAATGTCACTAAATCTCTTGAAGAAACAATAGATTTTCACAACTCAGTATTCAAGAAAAAAGCTGAGTATGTTTCCAAACAAGTGGTTACTTTAGATGAGGAGTTAAAATTAAAACAAAAGATTCTTAATCAGGAGCTTATAAAGGAAAAGGAATTAATAAAGTCAATTTCAAACGAAAGTCACCTTAGTGGCTTCATATTAATTGAAAAAGCAATACAAGATAAAAAAGAAGAACGGGGAAAAGCCTCCTTTGTTATAGAAGAAATTGCCGATATTAGAGAACAAATAAAAGCTAACAATAGTAAAATAAAAGGGTTAAAGGTAAAGATAGAAGAGTTCTCTGAAGAGCTTGAGAAAAACTTATTTATATTTAATTCATTTTGTAAATCAATCTCTAAAAAAGTGTTCAAAACCTTTAGTCTTCAACTATCTTCAAGAATTGATAGTAATGGCTGTTTAAAATTTTCTGTCGTAAATGAAGATAAAGTAGCGGGAGATGGTGCACCAAGAGCAGCTTCTATGGCTTTTGATTTAGCTATGGTTGAATATGTAAAGGAAAGCAAAGCTAAATTACCTGAATTCACTATTCAAGATTATCTTGAACCCACAGATGAAGATAAACTATTTGAATTGATTCAAGTTGCAAATAAATTTAAAACACAGACCGTTATTTCAGTATTGAATGATAAGTTGCATCTACTTGATAAAAAGACATTGCAGAAGAATACAGTTCTTGAGCTTTCGCCTACTAATAAGTTTTTTAAGATTTAGTTGCTAAATAAATCTGACATACCTCTAACTTTCTAGATATAGGCGAAACTAATGACGTTAGCACTTCTTTTTACGCTCAATCACGTTTGGCAGTTTAAAAAAAGATCCATCTCCTCTACCGCTATGAAAAAAGCCCCAGCGCTTTTCAGGATCTAGCAAATCAATTTTACAGATATGGTGATCACTAGCTTTCACTTCATCAGAAAACAGGCGAAACCTTAGTTCATCGGTATTGATTTCCACAATAAGACCAGAAAAGTCCAAGTTATAACAACTTTCTAAAATTTTGTGCTTATCACTTGGAAAATTATCTTTGTAAATAGCATTATATCGTGGTTGGAAATATCTGATTAGACCGGCTTCTACCAGACAAATTTGCTCATACTCTGAAAGATGATTATCAACAATGTTTCTGAATCTATCCATATCTCTATAGTCAGAGATCACATTACTTGCTCTACTGTCCATTAGATGGATAAATCTATATGGTGCGTATTCAAATGTAAGAATCTGAATTTCTGAATCTGGTGATTCATACTGCGCCTGAGCAAGTATTTTTTGTAGGGTAGAATGACTTTTTAAACGTTCAAAAGCGGTTCGAGTGCCATCTCCATATGCTTGACCGACATACAACACTTCTAAGTCACTTAACTCTCTATTAGTTAGATGCCAGCCCATACCCATACAAATTATGCTGGCAGGGAGATATCTAATTTCATTACCATCAGCATCTAGAGTTAATATTTCACGGTGAGGGTATTTTGATAACCTCACTTCAACTGCGCCATCCAGTAGTGGAAAATCAATTGAAAAATCTTTTTCGCGTAACTCACCATCTACTCGATAATTAATCCTACCGCTAATCTTTCCATTTTCGTACCGGAAATACTCCTTTGAGTAGGAAATTATAGGAGACTTTGAAATTAAATAAATATGTGAATTATTTGATATTTCCGTTTCTTCTGGTCCCATTCTACCACCAGTCATTAACTGACTAGCAGAGGTTAATAACCACCTGCCTGAGCATATATTTACAGCAAACTCTGATAAAAAAACTTTTTTGGGTTGTACCACTGACTCAATCCTTAAATAGAAGTGCTAACGCCCTGTTAACAGCTTGTTAGGGCTGTTTACTCAATCGCCCCGCATAAATAGCAAAGCAAACAATTAATAAAATGAAACCACAAAACACCTCATAAACCGTCAAAAACTGAGGCCACCAGTGACTAGGGCTTATATCGCCATAACCTAGAGTTGTAATTGTTACACCGCTAAAATAGAGAGCCTCTGCTACATTACTTGGAGCATTACCATCTTTCCACACATATTCAGTTTGCGGCAGTAATAGGTATAACATTGCAAAATTAACAATTAACTCTAGGTAACTTTTAAGGGATAGTTTTATTCTTTCACTTGGAGTTAGATCACTTTCTGAGTTATCACCTTTATCCATTTTATCGAATGCGTCTTTAAGGAATGCCCAAAAAATTTCATTACACCTAGAAATTAAAAAATAAGACCAAAGAAATATAACGATATAGCTTAGGTCTGAATTAAGCACAATATCGCCGATTGGTTTTGTGTATTCTTGATAAATAATTAAGCTAATAGAACTTACAATTGCGACCCACAAATAAATAGAGTTCAGCGCTCTTATGACTTTAGTTCGGTCATATCTTTTCTTTAACAGTCGAGCTGCTGCAAATGTAGGTGATAACACCATTAATATTTTCATTAACATCCTTGATATATACACTACCGACTGCCAATAGCCCTAACAATTTCATATCGACCCAATGGGTCGTGACTCTATCGAATCATGTGTTATTATTCTCATTGCACCAGTCTTATCACAATATCTAACTTGTTGCTACAGATATATTTTTCATCATTATGAAAAGGATAAAAACGACCCAGAGGGTCGTTTTCTTGACTATAGGAGAAATACTGTGTCACTGTATATAAACACAGTTTCTTTTTAGAGCTAACTCAATGAGAACTCGTTCACCATTTTTAAACCATATCGTCGAATTTATGCTGACTAAGCAATATTTGCTCAGAACCGTTGATACCCCGTTGAGCAAAGTTTTTAGCTTGTTTTGGGGCAAAGGCGAGTTATATTTATAATCTCTTTCTGGACATAAATGAGTCAGCTCCTAAGAGCTAACTCGGTCAGTTTAGACTTGAAAAAATATGTTAAAACTTATAACGACGAAAGAATCTAGACACATGAGTTTATTTTATATTTACTACTATTCGTTAATCATAGGATTCGCAGCCAATTTATTTATAAACCTTGATGCATTATGATGCTTTTCACTTCCCCAAGGCATCATTCGGTATTGTGGGTAACTGATGTATAACCACCTTTTGGCTCGTGTTACTGCAACAAAAGCATTGTTTTTTTCTTCATTTAAATCTTTTGGGCTTGTTGCTCGGTAATCGGGGAAAACTCCATCACACATACCAATTAGAAAGACGATATCTTTCTCTAAACCTTTCATTGTATGGACTGTACTTAGTGTTAAACCTTTTCCTTGTGTTGCAGAGTCAAGTTTTCCTAATGTCATTGCATTTCTAAATGACTTTAGGCTTACACCTAAACTTCTACGTTTGAAAGTGGTCCATCTTTTTTGAAATTCATCAAGCTCTTGAACACTAATAACCAATTCAATCTGCTCTTTCTCTGTAAGTTCTGCTGAACTATATTCACCTAGCTTATCTTTAAGGGCCATATAAAATTTTCGGATATTTGGCTGTTCATCATCTATCTTATGGATCTCTTGTAAGAGGAAAGCTTGAACTTGTGCTAATGGTAGAGCTGATGATTCAACCGCCTGTGACCATGTAAGCAGAAGATTATTGTCATTCCACTCGTTAGGTTGTTGAACTTTCAATAACGAACACAGCTTCTTTCCATCTATCCAATCTTTGGGGTTTAACTTTAAGCGAATTGCATAATCTAGAATTTTACCAAATAAAGAATCTGGCTCAGTTTGTCGTTCGCCCTTATTAAAGTGATATGTAATGTTATTTTCATCAAGCTTTTCTTTTAACTTGTTAAAAACAAATTTATTTCTTCCAATTACAACCATCTTTTCTAAAGAAATTTCACCCTCAATCTCATAATGTTCTTTTGCTTCTAAAAGACTTTTAATACCTCTAATCAGCCAATTAGCCTCAACTTCTTCATTGAAACACGGTTGTATAATTGCATACCCATTGAATGCCGCCTCATGATTAATCTGAGAATTAGGCTTAATCACATTTGCCAACTTGATTACTTCTTTGCTACTGCGGTAATTTTCTCTCAAAGTGAATGTTTTTGGTTTAAAATCATTTAAGAAATCTTTTTCAAAGTAATCTTTTGAACCATTAAACCCATAAATCATTTGATTAGGATCACCTACCATCAAGATACTTTTAATCCGCTCTCCACAAAAAACCTTTATCAGTTCATATTGAGCTTTATTTAAGTCCTGAGCTTCATCCACACAAACATGTTTGTACATAACCTGATATGTTCTAGCTATATTAGAATGTTTATTGAGGATTTTATAAGCTAAGAACAAAATATCATTAAAGTCTATCCCACCACTGTTTAATAATGCTTCTTGATAGTCTTGATAAATATCATAAAATCGCGGCTCATTCGGGAATCTAACTTCAATTTCATCACGCTCTGTAAGCAACTCTCTCTTGATTTCAGCAAAAGCATCCATATAGTCTTGCATGACCTGATTTCGCTTACGTTTTTCAGCAGGATCATTGATGTTTAGATACTCATCTATATTGATGTTACTATCTCGCAATGACTGTAAAAACAGCTCCATACGATCTTGATCTCGCTCATAGATATGCAAGTCACTGGATAAACCTATAGTATGACCATAACTTTCTATAATACTCTGAGCAACTGAATGAATCGTAGATACCCATGTACGTTCTTCCACTCCAACAAAATCTGCCAAACGTTCTTGCATTTCTTGAGCTGCTTTGTTGGTAAAGGTAAGTGCTAACACCTTATCTTTTTTAGTATTATTCAGAATATATCTAATTCTTTCGGTCAAGACCCTCGTTTTACCCGAACCAGCAGAAGCAAGGATTTGGATTGCTGATTTAATATCAAATTCTACAATCTCTTGCTGAGAAGGGGATAAAGAAATCATAGTTTTACTCCTGCTTTAATTTGCTCAAACAATGCTATAATTTTAGGTGGCAAATCTTCAGGTTCTAGGGTGCTCAAGTGATCAGCAACGACTTTGGCATATTTAGTTTTGTCAGAATCTAAAATTTCCAAAATTGCTTTTTTATAGCCCTCATCACCAGAATAATCGTATAAACCGGGTTCATAAATTGGCTGATTACAAGTCTCACATGGTGGTTTATCCGAAATTACAGCTTTAGTCTGCTTGCCTTGTTTATTTGAAATATACTTAGTAATTCTGTTATCACCGTCATGTGCTTTTATGGCCGCCTCTATCTCTCCTTGAAAACCACTATTTAGCAAATATCCCTCAAAATCAGTTCCTTCCAGTATTGTTACATTGGTGGCTGTCGTTACATCGACTCCACCAAACAAGGAGTTAAATTGTTTTTGTAAACCCTTTATTGGTTTTTCTTCCCCATCTGAAAATATAAAAACAGGTATATTGAAATCTCTAGCAAACGTTAAATATGGCTTGTATTTTGAACCTGAACCACCAACACCAATGAAATTTATTCCTAAGTTGAAAGGTGCTTGAGAAAAGTACCTTTCGAACAATAAAGGAAGAGCCTGTGCTTCAGTTTCTCCTTCTGATAAGATTATTGCAGTAGAGAACAGCAATTCTCCTTTAGAATGAATAACCTCACGATGAATTTTTCTAAGATCTTCTGGTTCTAGAGCTTCGTTCAAAGAAAAAACACGAGTACCTTGATCAATATTTTTAGTTATTACCCTCAAATCTTGCTGATTTGCTAATGCTGCCAAGTACGGAGAATGAGAGCTTATTATCGTTTGCCCCTTAATGTCAGTGAGTTGCTTATAAAGCGTTCGTTGTGCATTTGGGTGTAAGTGTGCTTCAGGTTCTTCTGCTGCAATAAGAGGAAAAAAACACTCTTCCTCTTCTACATGTTTTTTCTCCAAAATATCAATAAACGCTTTAACTGTGAGCATTGAAGCCCAGCTTCTTGTTCCCATTCCATGATATTCCATAGAAAACGAGTTAGAATCGTCTTCACCAAAGTGAATAGAAAATCGCTTTGATAAATCTCTTATCTTTTTGGGAAACGGGGTGATATCAGCTTGACCTTGCCCCTCAAATGACTGACTTAGAGAATCAAGGTGTGTTTTCAATTCACTTAAGACTGAGCTTTTCTCTACTGCACTTTCATTGAGTTCCGCTATCAGCTCTTCAAGAGCATCTTTATCATCACTTTCAAAGCTAATGTCAGATAAAACTTTCCCAATGTAAGAAGTTTTTTCACGTAACTCCTGATGAATATCTCTTTGGGCATCAATTGCCACAAATGGTATCGCATCTATACGTTTTGAAATTTTATTATTTATCTTCGCTGATTCATCAGTCCAGTTCTCAAATCCCGGCCATCGAGACAAAGGGTAGCGACTAACTTTAAAACCACCCTTAATACTATCCTTTTCACAAATCGTCCGTATTGCGACAAAGTCATTTTCTTCTAGATCTGCTTGAATCCAATCGCCAAAAACTTCAACCCATTCGTCTGCGAAAATGTTTGCTCTTTGACTACTCCCATCTACAGGGACAATAGAAATATCAACAATAATTTCTGAACGAACATTATCATAACAATCAATGTAAAAATCTTCATCTGTTAAATGTCTTGAATAATCACCAATAGCAAGCTGTAACGCTTTGATGATAGAGGTTTTACCAGCATTATTTTGACCAATAAGAACTACAACTTTAGGTAAGCTTAACTCTAAATTAGAGATCCCTCTGAAGCCAGAAATTCTTACCGAATTAACTAAAATAGACATTCAACCAAACCTTCTAATACTTTTGCAAAATATGCTTTTCAGCAGTCTACTACGAGTTACGCTGATAATTCAATTTTGGTAGCTAGTCTTGATTCAAATACTTAGAAGTTATCAATATCAATATCAATACTAATTCATTGGTTTTGATATGGAGAGGCGCATGAATAGGTTGTGAGTGAGTATTAATCCTAAGCAGAAAAGGGGCAAAAGCTTCTTAGAGTTATTGTACTAGTCGATAGTGATACTCATTAAAATTAGTAACAAGTTCGACTTTTAATGGCTGTATGAGAATACTTATATCTGTATTAGTCCAAAAAATCGCATGTATAATTAAATTTTTTATACCCATTATACTTATCCACAATAGCTTTTCTTAAGGCTTGATATTTTGTCTGCTTCGAGTTTGGATAAATTTAATTCGTAAGTTTTATAAACTCGTTGAAATCTTAAAATATACTGACATTGATTTTTAGGCGGTAACCACTCGTCAGGTCCCTTATCACCTTTGCTTCTATTTAAACTAGACTCAACACTTAATAAGTTAGCAGGATCATTAGCAAACTTTACACGTTTTTCATTTGTCCATTTATTAGCACCATGTTTCCACGCCCAAGATAAGGGAACAACATGATCGATATCTATTTCTGAGGCTTTAAAAATTGTATTCCCTGAAAAGGGGGATATCCATTTACCTGATTCAACTTTGCACATTCTGTTCGATTTAAACCTAACCTCTACTAATGATTGAGAAATTAAAGCTTCCATTCTAGAGTTTTGACAATCACCATCTTCATCAGCCCAGCCATTACCAAACTTGCTTCTTGAATATTCGGATCTATCTGCTAATTGCTGAGGTATCTTGTCAGGAATCGCTTGTTTATTCCCAGAAGGTTTTCCTTGCCTTTTAGGTAGCCTACCGCCTGATTCAAGGCAGGACTTTATCGAATTAAATGAATGAAAATTTTTAGTACGAGCATAATAAGGAGTATTTTCGTCGTGACAGATACCACTCTTTGATTTTTTGACTATTGATGCATCAATGTCATTTGAAAACAGAAAAGCGAAAAAAAACAACAAATAACGCTTCATATTACTCCCTAATCAAATAATGAAAAATATAAGGTTTAGTATTACTCAAACCCCAGTCCAAGCTGCAAGCTACGCTCTTCGGCTTCTTGTAACCCGATATGAATACCAAGCAATCTCACAGGCTTTCCCTTCCCCCTGACTATTGCTTCCGATAACAGTACGTTCAATAATTCTAAGCTAATTTCACTAGCTTTCTGCTCTTTTGTAGTTTGTTGGAAGTCGCTAAATTTAACCTTTACCCCAAGCTTATTCATAAAACGAGTCTCAAGGTACTTTGATGAACGACGCTTTAACTCAGGTAATAACTTATCAACTATTATCGCTTCAAGTTCACTTTGTGAACTAATATCGAACTCAAAAGTTCTCTCAACCCCAACAGACTTCCTTATACGGGTTACTTCGACTTCTCTATCATCTTTCCCATGACTACGATTCCATAATACGTGACCATATTTCCCAAAATTACTCGCTAAGAAGCTTTCATCAGAGCGCCTTATATCACCACAGGTTTCAAATCCAAGAGCCTTAAGCTTTTCAAAAGTTACTTTGCCAACACCGGGAATCTTTTTTAATGGTAGTGTCTCTAGAAACTCCCATACCTGATCTGGTGTTATTGTACATTGGCCGTTTGGCTTGTTTAGGTCAGAAGCTACTTTAGCGACGAATTTAAGCGGTGCAATCCCTGCGGAAGCAGTTAAGCCTGTAGCTTTTAGTATCTCATCCCTAATCTCTTGAGCAATCAAGGTAGCAGAACCTTGGTGAAGTGAGGAGTCGGATAAATCTAAGTAGGCTTCATCGAGTGACAATGGCTCTATTTTATCTGTGTACTTTTCAAAGATGCCATGAATGATTTGGCTGGTCTCTTTGTACACTTCCATTCTTCCGGGAACTACAACCAGACCGGGACACTTTTTAAGAGCTAACCCAGTTGGCATTGCCGAACTAATACCATACTGCCTTGCAATATAATTACAGGTAGAAAGAACCCCTCGACGATCAGATTTACCTCCAACAGCAACTGGCTTATTAGCTAATGATGGATTGTCTCTGATTTCAATTGAGACATAGTATGCATCCATATCAATGTGAGCGATTTTTCTCATTAGTACTATGCAAAAACTGTCAATATTGACAATGTATTATTTGGAGTATCAGTTTCGATCATATACAAGCCCTTTATTTCCCTTCGATAAACAGGCTGTCATCTAATTTTGTCAAGGTGTTGACAAGTTAGATAAGATGTCTATATGAATAAACTTTTTCATCACACAATAACAACTGTTTATTTATACAGCCATTATTGTGGAATCACTTTTAATTAGCAAGCATGTTATTGCTTAAAAAGAGCGTTTACTTTTCTTTGGCTTATTAAAACAATACATCCAAAATAAAATTTCTAAAGAAAAGCCTAATAAAATCAAAACAATTGCCCCAGCCTCATTACCCATAGCGTAACAAGTAAACGACGCTATAAAAACGGTGCATGCCAATAACCAATTAATTATATTCTGCATAGTTATCTCCTTGTGTGTTAATAGTTACTATAGCCATGAATTTAAAGAGGTACAATTTTTACTCAAGGGTTTTTATTTAGCACTGTCGTTCTTTTAAGGTTAAGGTTAAGGTTAAGGTTTGTTCAATCTGAGGCAGTTTACTCACGGCACGAGGTTTATAGCCTAATTGTTTAAATAAAAAAGGCGCAAAGCTTCCATGTCCTGCTTACGTCCCTTATTTACATCCATGAGGGCAATACAGAGTAGCTCCACCCCTAGTTATAATTCCCTTGAGCTCATCCGACCATATTGCTAATCTAAATGCTTTAAAACTAAGAGCAATAAATACATGGAAACGTTTAAACAACAACACCCTATTCATACCGATATTACTGTGGCATGGGGCGATATGGATGCCCTACAGCATGTTAATAACTGTGTTTACCTGCGTTATTTTGAAATAGCCAGAATCGATTTTTTAAATAAATTAAATTTATTTGAGACTATTAATGCGAAAGCCACTGGCCCTGTGATCAGTGAAAATAATATTCGCTACAAACGCCCTGTAACGTTTCCTGACACATTAAGCGTAGGTATTACCATTAGTGATATAAAATCTGACCGCTTTGTAATGAACTACAGTGTGTTTAGTCATGCACAAAACGCGATAACAACCACCGGCATGTCAAAAGTGGTCATGTTTGACTTTAAAACAGGCCAAAAAGCCACGATCACAGAGCCATTGTTATCGGCTTTAAAAGCAAACTCTCAAACCGAATAATTAGGATTAGCAATGCAATATAGTCAATTAGGCAGTAGTGGTGTTAGCGTTTCAAGAGTGTGTTTAGGTAGCATGACCTGGGGAGTACAAAACACCCAACATGATGCCGACCAACAGATAGCCTATGCGCTTGAGCAGGGTGTGAACTTTATTGATACAGCAGAAATGTATGCTGTTCCTCCCTCTCCCGATACCTACGGTAAAACAGAAGAAATTATAGGCAATTGGATAGCACGTAATTCACAAAAACGAAAAGACATTGTTATTGCAACTAAAATTGCAGGGAATGGACTTTCTTGGGTACGTGATGGCGGCAATATTACTCGCCAAGCTGTTATTGATGCGGTTGATCATTCTCTAAAACGCCTTCAAACCGACTATATTGATTTATACCAGCTACACTGGCCAAATCGCCGTACCCCTCACTTTGCTAGGCAATGGCCTGGTATGCTTAAATTTACCGAGGTAGATGCAAAACAACACACCGCTGATATGCTTGATATTTTAGAGGGGTTAGATGCGTGTGTTAAAGCAGGAAAAATTAAGCATTGTGGGCTTTCTGATGATACGCCTTGGGGAATTAGCCAATTTTTAAATTTAGCAAAAGAGCATAACTTGCCAAAAATGGTGTCTATCCAAAACGAGTTTAGCCTAGCACATGCCAAAGATTGGCCTTATTTAATAGAACAATGTGTACATGAAGATATTGCTTATTTACCTTGGTCACCATTGGCCGCAGGGCTATTAACCGGTAAATACCTAAATGGAGCACGCCCTGAAGGCTCCCGCTGGACATTTATGCAGCGTAACGGTATTTTTCGTGATACGCCACAATCACAACAGGCGACCAAAGAGTATGTTGAACTTGCCCATGCACACGCTATCACCCCAGCTCAATTAGCGCTGGCTTGGTGTAATCAAGTTGATGGAGTGACATCATCTATCATTGGTGCCACTACTATGGCGCAATTAAAGGAAGACATTGATGCGTTTGACCTAACACTGAGCGATGACGTGTTATCAGCGATTGATATCATATTTAGAAATAATCCAATGCCTTACTAATGAAATTAAGCAAAGGGTAAATGTTATTCAATAATGTTGATTCTTTGCTATTCTTTATGTTTATTTTCTAAACATTATCGGTATAATGCGCAGCAAATTTTCAAGGACGATCTATTTGTTATGTTGCCTCTTCGTTTTTTATGCCTGAGCACTTTAGTTATTTTTTCTCTTTATAGTCACACTCTAATAGCAAAACCGGTAGAGGAAATTTTATGGCTACAAAGTAAAACCCCTCCATTTCATTTAGATGCTGATGATTCCCAATCCGGCTTATGTGATAATTTAACTGAGCAACTCATCTCAACCATTAAAGGCGTTAAACATACTCGCTTAGTTTTACCGCAAAAGCGTATTAACAAATATATAAATGAAGGTAAAAACGTCTGTTTCCCATGCGCTATTTATAAGCACAGTGCAAATAAACAGTTTATATATTCAATACCTACGTCTATTTACCCCCCATTTAATATCATTACTACCGCAGCAAAAGCACCTGAATTAACCACAAAACATGGAATCCCTATAAACTTAGTTAGTTTGCTTACTGATGAGAACTTTACTTACGGTCAAGCTGATGCTCGCAGATTTTCTGTGCAGATTAACAATATTATTGAAAATTCACTAACTCACTCCAATGTTTCTATGAGTTGGAGTAGTGATAATGAAAGCGGTGTTGTAATGGAGCGCTTAAAGCATGGGTCTTTAGATTATTCGCTTGATTACCCATTTATAACTAGTTACTTCAATAAAGGTAATCAATCAAATATCGTAAACCTAGCAATTGCACAAAATAAAAATAAATTAGTCCCCATAGCGGTTGGCTGTGCCACCAATGCGCCTAATGACTTTGCATCACAAGCAATTAAAAAAATCAACCACGCACTAAAAAATAGCATTTTAGTCTCTGAGCAATACAAAAAAAACCAAGAATACTGGTTAAATGAACACTTTGAAGACTTTAATAAAACATATTCTCAGCATGTCCTTAACTTTGACTCACAGACCAATGATGCTCCAATAAACACTGCTGACCAGAATAAAGAGCAACGTTGAACTCTCGTCCAGTACTAACCATCCCTACGCCAGCAGGAGTGCCAGTCATAATAATGTCGCCTTCTTCGAGGCTCATAAACTGACTAACCTCAGCCAATATTTGTGCAGGTTGGTGCAACATAAGTTGGCTATCACCATGTTGAACCGGCTTGCCATCAATATGTAATTCAAATATAAACGATGTCATTTCTGGCGTTAATTCAATAAACTCACTAAATAATGCTGAGCCATCGAATGCTTTAGCACGTTCCCACGGCAAGCCCTTTTCTTTTAAACTGCTTTGCAAAGCTCGCTTAGTCAAATCAAGTCCAATCCCTACGCCCACAAGTTGTTTATTTTTAACCACAAAGCATAATTCAGTTTCATAATGTAGCATATCACCGTTATGGGAAGAGAGTAAGGTATTAGTGATCGCGCTATTAGGCTTATTAAAAATTACCATTTGCTCAGGGTGTTCGTTGTTTAATTCAGCAATATGCGCACTGTAATTGCGCCCCACACAGACTATTTTTGAAGGCTGTATGCTCTGCGAAGCCAGCTTTATTTGATTCATTCTCTCACCTGTTAATTACATAACGCGTTTAATATTTCGGCATACTCTCAAATAATTAACGCAAAAGCGAATGCAGTTTTATTATGTTTTTATGATAACTATTGAGCTGAATATAATCAATCACATAGAATGGAATAAAAGTAAGAAGGGACTAATTTGGCAGGTTTTTGTATACGCGGTTTTAAAGCAATAAGCAGGTACATTTAGTACCTGCTTATTGATGTTTGTTAATAGGTTATTGACTACTTACAAGTAACACTACTTTGCTCGACAGCATTTGCTGTAATAGCCAGCTTAGCAATAGATACATGCCAATCACCTTGCGTGCTTAACTGCCAAGGGGTGAACACTTGTGCTAAGTCAACACCTTGCTCTGCAAAACAACTTAAGTTGATGTTTAATGTTTGCCATTGACCTGATTGCTCAAGGTTATCAGTAATATCAAACTTACCCTGACAACTCTCACCACACCCCATACCAACCCATAACGGACTAGCCGCGGCTTTATCTACTTTAATTTGTATTTGCAGCTGACCATTGTTTTCAACGTATGAACGTAAGTCAGATGGAAACGCAGCCGCTAAATTAACGCCAGCCATTGCTTGGCCATTAAAACGAATAGCGCGTGCATCTTCTTGCACCTCTTTATCAAATGTTTGGATGCTCACCGCACCTAATGACTCGCGACTGCTCGCCACCGTTTTTTGTTGCTCGCCACTTTTTAAAACCAGTGACCACGGTGCTTTAATTGCACGCTCAAACAATACTAAATCATCCAATTTTTCAGTCTGTTGAGTTTGCTCCACCAAGTCATCTTTTAAGACATTACTATCGTTGTAAGTTAAACCAAAACCATAAGGAAGTAATGGGCTGTAAGCTTCGTCGTTACGGTTTTCATTATCGATTGGATTATTAGGCCATGAAAAAGATAGCTTGCCTTTAAAGTCATGATTAATAGAGCCGTCTGCATTTTTAAACAAGACATCGCTAATAGCATCGCCTTCACTACCTGGAAGCCAAATAGCAACGAACGCATCACTGGCGTTAAGCTCAGCATTAACCCACATAGGGCGACCGCTTATAAATAATGAAACAACAGGGATTCCCTCATCTTTAAACTTACGCAGTAACGCTAAGTCGCTTTTATTACCGCGCTGGTATTCGAGGTTATCAACATCACCATTACCCTCTGCGTATGGTTGCTCACCAAACACCACAATGGCAACATCAGGGCGTGCAGTATATTCCCCTTCAACGCTCAGCGCTGCACTGCCACCAGCTTGCTCTACAGTATCTTTAATACCTGCATAAATAGAACTGCCACCAGGAAAATCACTGTTTTTATTACCTGTACCTTGCCACGTAACGCTCCAACCACCCGACTGCATACCTATGTTATCAGCCCCTATGCCTGCGACTAATACGTTGGTTTTAGGTGATAATGGCAGTAACTGCTGCTTATTTTTAAGTAATACTAAAGACTCGCGTACAGCCTGTTTAGCCACTGCACGGTGATCGCTACTACCAATAATTTCAGTTTTTCCAGACAGGGGACGCTTCGCAGGGCTTGGTTTATCAAATAACCCTGCACGCATTTTAACGCGTAAAATACGCGTTACTGCATCATTAATTCTACTGAGTGGGATTTCACCGCTATTAGCTTGGTTAACCAAGTTGCTAAATAATGGTTTCCACTCATCCGGTGCCATGTATACGTCTAAGCCCGCATTAGCCGCTTGAGCACAGTTACTATTAGAACAGCCTTTAACCTGCCCGTGGCCATTCCAGTCACCGACAACAAAGCCATCAAAACCCATTTTATCTTTAAGCACATCGGTCAGTAAATATTTACTGCCGTGAATTTTTTCACCATGCCAGCTATTAAACGAGGCCATTACCGTTTGTGCACCTGCACCCAAACCACCAACATAACCTTGAGCATGAAGCGCATATAATTCTTCTTCAGAGGCGATATTATTACCTTGATCATCGCCATTCACAGTACCGCCATCACCTAAAAAATGCTTAACCGTACTGACTACCCGCGTATCTGATAAAAAGTCTTCATCAACAGCGCCTTGTAAGCCTTTAACAATTGAGGCTGAATATGCTTTTACTATTTCAGGGTCTTCAGAATACCCCTCGTAAGTACGACCCCAACGATCATCTCGCACTACGGCAACCGTAGGTGCAAATACCCAGTCAATACCGGTAACCATAACTTCACGCGCCGTTGCTGCGGCAATTTTTTCAATAAGTTCAGGGTTGTTCGCCGCCCCTAAACCAATATTATGCGGAAATAAAGTCGCACCAATCACATTGTTGTGTCCATGTACCGCATCAGTGCCCCACATTGTAGGAATCGTGCTGCCATCGAGGGAATCATCAATAGACGCTTGATACATCTTTTCAGCTAAATCAACCCAGTCTTCGGGGGTTGCATGTTTATTGTTATTTGGAAACGAGCCACCGCCGTTTAAATAGGAGCCAAAGCCATATTTACGCATATCTTCAACCGTAATATGACGAATTTCAGGTTGGATCATTTGCGCTATTTTTTGCTCTAGTGTCATGGTCTTTAGCATATCTGCGATTTTTTGCTCCATTTGAGCATCGCTTTTAATACCGGTTTCTATTGTTGGCCAAATTTCTTTTTGATTTGTCGCATCGCTAGCACTGTTAGAGGGTTGCGAACAACCGCTGCTGGCTATTGCTGCTAGCATCAGTGCAGTGACTGAAAAAGTTCGTTTAATAATCATAGCATTCACCTAAAACTCAAAGACGAGTTGACGTTGTTTTTTTTGCACCAAACAGCGCGAAGTAAGTAATATATAAATAGCAGCCAATAGGCAGTATAAGCGCTAGTTGCACACCGATATTGTCAGCCAGCATACCTTGTAGTAATGGAATAATAGCTCCACCTACAATCGCTAAGCATAAAATACCCGACCCCTGTGAGGTGTATTTACCCAAGCCTTGAAGCGCTAAACTAAAAATAGTAGGGAACATAATAGAGTTACACAGACCAACCAATAAAATAGCCCACATAGCGAGTGACCCTTGACCTGTCATTGCAATTAACACTAACACACCGGCCAAAATACCATGACAAGCTAACACCTTGGCTGCATTTAATTTTTGCATAATCGCAGCGCCAGCAAATCGCCCTATCATTGCACCTGCAAAATAATAGCTAATATAATGTGCAGCTTGTTGCTCTGGTAAACCTGCAATATGGTCAAGGGTTAAAAAGCCGACTAAAAAGCTACCAATCGCAACTTCAGCACCTACATAAACAAAAATACCAATAGCGCCCAAAATAAGATGGCGATATTTCCAAACACTGCCTAAGTCAACAAACTCAGTGTCACCTTGATTTTCAGCTTCACTATCAATCGCTTTACCGAGTTTAGGTAACTTCAAAAAAGCAAAAATAATAGCCAGTGTTAGTAAACTTGCACTGAGCATTAAGTAAGGGAACTTAACTTCTTCGGCTGTAGCTTGACTAATTTCAGACAAAATCAACCAACTACCAAATAATGGCGCAACCGTTGTTCCTAAAGAGTTAAAAGCTTGGGTCATGGTTAAACGCGAAGACGCTGTTTTTGCAGGCCCTAATACGCTTACATAAGGGTTAGCAGAGACTTGTAAAATAGTGATCCCTGAAGCAAGCACAAATAAAGCAAGTAAAAATAGTTCGTAAACATGTGCCTCTGCAGCGGGGTAAAATAATGCACACCCTATCGAAGCAACAACCAAACCAACAACAATACCAAATTGGTAACCTATTTTACTAACGAGTTTTCCTGCAGGAATTGACATAACAAAGTAGGCACCAAAAAAACAAAATTGTACCAACATTGCTTGGGTGTAATTAAGGGAGAACATTCCCTTTAAATACGGAATTAAAATATCGTTCAGGCAGGTAAGAAAACCCCACATAAAAAACAAGGTCGTAAGCGATGTTAACGCAAAGGTGTGTGTAGACCCTGGTTTTTGGCTGTTTTCTGCTGCCGGTAGTGGCTGTGTGATATGTGCCATAGTATAATCTCTAATTATTTATAATTATCAGATTGTTACCTCTATTTAATTGCGTTTAGTAAAACTTAAAAAGCAGATAATAGTTGCAACACCAAATGTAAGCGCTTACATTTATAGCATACAGAGAAAATTTATCAATTTATTTACAAATAATATTGTAAGCGCTTACATTGCTGTATTATACAATTTCTATTGCTTAGCTAATTACGGTAAAGCGCATTATTATTGCAAGCTTAAGGACGTATCTCATTGTGTTTAAAACAATTTCTTTGCCAGGCACGTCAGCCCTTTTAAAATCGCCGTTTATTTTTGGTGTTGCCACGGCCTCTTTTCAAATAGAGGGAAGCCACAACACGCGCCTACCATGTATTTGGGATACTTTTTGTAGCAAACCAAACACCATTGCAGATAACAGTAACGGCAATCACGCCTGTGAGCATGTAAAATATTGGCAACAAGACGTTCAAATGATTGCCGATTTAGCCGTTGATGCCTATCGACTTTCTATTTCTTGGCCCCGCGTTTTACACCAAGATGGAAGTTTAAACATTCAGGGCATGGCGTTCTATAAGTCATTACTACAAGCTCTTAAAGCACGCAATATTAAAACTTATGTCACTTTATATCACTGGGATTTGCCACAACATTTAGAAGACAACGGTGGTTGGCTAAATCGCGATACCGCGTATCAATTTGCTCATTACGCTCATATAGTAACTCAGCAACTAGAGGGCTTAGTGGATTCTTATGCGACCTTAAACGAACCGTTTTGTAGTGCCTACCTAGGCTATGAAATAGGGGTACATGCACCAGGCATAAAAAGTCAAAAAGCAGGACGCCAAGCGGCGCACCACTTATTACTCGCCCATGGACTTGCGATGCAAGTGATACGCAAAAACTGCCCTAAGATAGAGGCCGGTATTGTGCTTAATTTTAGCCCTGCCTATCCATTTACTCCTGACGATGAACGCGCTGCTAAATTAGCTGATGACTATCATAACCAATGGTATATTCAAGCAGTGCTGGAAGGCCGCTACCCTGAAGTGATTAAGGAGCTTGCAAATGATGCAAAACCTGATGTTGCAAATGGCGACATGGCAATTATTAGCCAAAAAATCGATTTTTTAGGGGTTAATTACTATACTCGTATCCATTACAAAAATACGCCAGTTCATTGGTTTAGCGAAGCTCCTTTAGAAAATATTGCCACCACTGATATGGGCTGGGAAATATACCCACAGGGATTGTGTGAACTCCTACTTGCATTAAATGATCGTTACACGCTACCCAAAGTATATATAACTGAGAACGGTGCAGCGATGGCCGATGTATTAATAGATGGAAAAGTAGATGACATACATCGTATCAATTACTACCATACACACCTTAATGCCGTTCATAATGCCGTTGAGCAAGGCGTTAATGTGCAAGGCTACTTTGCATGGAGTTTAATGGATAATTTTGAATGGGCCTATGGCTATGAAAAACGCTTTGGGCTAGTCTATGTTGATTACCAAACTCAACAACGCACCTTAAAACAAAGCGCAATTGCGTATCGTGATTTTCTTAAACAGCGCCAAAAATAATAATGAGTGGCTTTTATGCTGAGTAAAAAAGAAAAAATAGCTTATGGCCTAGGTGACACGGCAAGTAATATTATTTTTCAAACCGTAATGCTATTTTTAACCTTTTTTTACACCGACATTTTTGGTATTTCGCCTGCTGTTGTTGGTACCCTTTTTTTAGTCGTCAGAGTCATTGATGCAGTTACAGACCCAATAATGGGCGCCCTGACCGATGCCACTCATACAAAATACGGTAGCTACCGACCGTACCTACTTTGGCTTGCCATCCCCTTTGCTGTTATAAGCGTGATTACCTTTACTACCCCCGCGATGGATGACGGCAAAAAAATTATTTACGCGTTCGTTACCTACACCTTGCTAATGTTGGTTTATACCGCAATTAACATTCCTTATTCGGCACTTGGCGGCGTACTCAGTAGCAATCCTAACGAACGGGTTTCTATTCAATCATATCGATTTGTGTTTGGCATGCTGGGGGGGTTATTGGTTACGAGCTGCACTTTACCTTTAGTAAAGTGGTTTGGGGAGGGTAATAACGAGTTGGGCTATCAACTCACCATGCTGGTTATGAGTTGCCTTGGTGTAGTGTTATTTCTAATTTGTTTTCGTTACACCAAAGAGCGGGTGATCAATCCACCACATAAATTATCTTTAAAAACACAACTTCACGTTTTATGGCAAAATCAGCCGTTTAAAATATTGTGTATGGCAGCACTGATATTATTGACCAGTATGGTGCTGCGCACGACATTAGCTATTTACTATGTAAAGTATGTTCTTGGAAAAGAAGATTTAATCACCGAATTTGTGACTTTAGGTATGGTCGGTAATATTATAGGCTGTGCGTGTGCGCAACCTTTAAGTAAACGCTTAGATAAAAAAACGGCTTATATTTATCTGCAATATATTTCTGCCATATTGAGCTGTTTTGCTTTTTTTGTCCCTAATGAGCAAGTTTTACTCGCCTTTTTAATGTATTTTTTATGGTGCTTTTTCACTCAAATGGCGACACCTTTATTGTGGGCAAAAATGGCAGATGCTATTGACTACGGAGTTTGGCAAAATGGTCAACGACTCACAGGTTTGGTTTATGCAAGCGTGGTATTTTTTATCAAATTGGGGCTCGCATTAGGCGGCGCTATAGCGGGTTGGTTACTTGCGTATTATCAGTATCAAGCCAATGTAGAATTAAGCGAAGCAACTAAAAGCGGTATTTTAACCTCATTTACACTCTATCCTGCTATTGGCAGTATACTTGTGGCTTTAATAATGACTAAATACAACTTAGATAACAAAACCATAAAAAAAATCACCGCCGATTTAACACAAAAAAGTAATTTGTAACAAGGAATAGTATGGCCACCATTTATGAGGTGTCAAAGCTTGCAGGGGTATCACTTGCCACTGTTTCAAGAGTAATGAACAACAATGCAAACGTAAGTGATGCAACCAGAAAAAAAGTGACTTTAGCGATGGAAGAATTAGGCTACCGCCCAAATTCTATTGCGCAATCACTGGCCTCTAATTGCTCTAATAGTGCTGGCTTATTGGTTTCTGAGTTAAAAGGTCCTTTTTATGGCCCTATGATGAGCGGCATAGAAAACACCCTCAGAAAACAAGGTAAACACGTTATTATTACCGCAGGGCACAGTGACGCAGAGCGAGAACAACAAGGCATAGAGTTTTTAATTAGCCGTAATTGTGATGCACTTATTTTGCATGTTGAAGCGGTTAGCGATGAATATTTAATAAAGCTGAGCAAAGGTAAAACACCATTTGTTTTACTCAATCGCCATATTCCTGAGCTCGCCGATCGCTGTATTATTCTTGATAATATTAAAGGGGGCTATTTAGCGACTAAATACATTCTTGAGTCTGGTCACAAAAACATTGCTTACATTAGCGGTCCTTTATGGAAAAAAGACGCTCAAGAGCGTTTAAACGGACATAAACAAGCACTTGCTGAACATGCCATTGAGTTTGATGAAAACAGTTTGTATGAAGGTGACTTTATAGAGGACAGCGGCTACGAAGGATTTACTGCTCTTTATAAAAAAAATCCCGCCATTACCGCCTTAGTGTGCGCCAATGACGAAATGGCAACGGGTGCAATGGTCAGTGCCAGAGAGCATGGCATTGAACTACCCGCACAACTTTCAACAATAGGCTACGATAACGTGTTCTTTACCCGCCATGTATACCCCCCTTTAAGCACTATTAATTACCCAATAGATGAAATGGGAAAAGTAGCTGCACAGTGGGTACTGAGCCATGTATATCAAAAAAGCGTACAGCCTATTCAAACTTTATTTCAGCCCGAATTAGTCATACGCCAATCAGTCGTTAATATTACCTAGCTAATTATTATATAAATTGGCAAATAGTGGCGTTAAACAAGTTTACTTAATAACGCCAAGTTTATTGGTTTAAGCAAAACTTGCTCTATTTCTAGCTGCCTAATGTGTACGGCATCAGGCTCCATTCCACTAATAATAACTCGTTGAATATCAGGATAGTGTTCTTTAATAAAGCCAGCAAGCTCTAAACCTGAACCATCGGGTAAATGCATATCGAGTAATACTTTGTCGTAATTACTGTTATGCTCAAGCGTCGCCTTACAGTCTTTGACACTTGTTGCTATATCCGTGTCTACATCCAAACTTTCTAATAATAACTGAGTAATTTGTCCAGCATCAGCATCGTCTTCCACTAATAAAAAACGCTTTATATTAGTATTATGTTTTGGCGTTGGCTGTATCGATGAAACACGTTGTGTTTTTTTCCCCAGCACTGACTCTAAGCATTGGTACAGTAAGTTTGAATCCACAGGTTTGGCAATCATATCGTCAAACCCTAGCGCGGTTAGTTCGTTATGAATACCTTTCATGGTGGCCGCGGTTAAAGCAATAATCGCCCCTTTAAATCCTAACTTTCTAAGTTCAATGGCTGCTTCTTTTCCGCCCATCACCGGCATATGAATATCTAAAAATATAATATCGTAAGCGGCGCGCCCCTCTACGAGTTGCTTTTTAACCTTATCAAGCGCTTGTTTGCCATTATCAGCATAATCTACATCTGCACCCGCTGAGCCAATTAAATGGCCAACTAACACGCGTAAATCGCGTAAGTCATCCACCACCAACACTTTGCCACTTACTTCGCATGGCGCTACTTTTTGCTGCATGTTGGGGGTTAAATCAAGTTTTAATAAATTGCGCTCTACCTGTCTGATATCACCAGGGTATAAGGAAATGGTAAACGTTGAGCCCTCACCTACATAAGAATCTAATGAAATAGTACCCTGCATTCGACTAAGTAGCTCAGAACAAATAGCTAATCCCAAGCCCGCACCACCTACTGAGCGCGACTCTACATCGGCAATTTGCTCAAAAGGCTTAAAGATGAGTGCTTGTTTTTCTGGAGCAATACCCAAGCCTGAATCTTTAATGCTAAAAAAGAGCATTTCACGTTCAGCCACCGTCTCTGTCCATGCGTTAACGATAATTTCGCCTTGCTCGGTAAATTTTATCGCATTATTTATCAGGTTAATGAGAATTTGTCGTACCCGAGTAGCGTCTACACGAATAACTAATGGCAAAGGCTCCAGTGATTCAAATTTTAATGATAAGCCTTTATCAAGGGCTGATACACGCATTAACGTAAACACGTCGGCCATTAGGCTATCAAGATTAACATCCCCCAAGCTTAGCTCAAGCTTATCGACTGCAATTTTAGATAAATCTAAAACATCATTCAGTAAGCTCAATAAGTGTTTGCCATTACGATAAATAACGCCCAACTCATTTTCAGCTTGCTTGCTAAAATCACTGAGCATAAGTAGTTCGGTATAGCCTAAAATAGACGACAAGGGAGTTCGCAGTTCGTGGCTTAAATGCGCTAAAAAGCGGTCTTTTGAACGGTTTTCAGCCTCCGCTTTTAAACGCTCCACCCGCTCATCTTCTACATCGCGGCGCGCTAATGCATAACGAATAGAACGGGCAAACCGGCTACCACTCATTTCACTTTTAACTAAGTAATCAACCGCACCAGCATCAAGCGCAGCCGAATCTAGCGCATCGTTAGATTGCCCCGTTAACATGATAATAGGCCCACAAAAGCCATTCTTAATCGCTTGCTTTAAAACACTTAAGCCATCTGAGGCACCTAAGCGATAGTCAAGCAGGCAAATATCATGCTCATTTTTACTTAGTACATGTATTGCCTGCTCAGGAGAGCTTATCCAGTCTATGTCAAACACATGGGAACTGAGCTGCTCTAAATAGTCACGAGTTAAAATATAATCATCTTCATCGTCTTCAACTAATAGCAGTTTCGTTGCCTTTGCTAACATAGCGTCTCCTGTTTTAATAATATGCTTAATCGTTAAACGTGCTTGGTAGCTCTACAAACTCAACCCAGTATTTACCCAGCGTTTTCATCAACTCAACTAACCCGTCAAACGTAACCGGCTTAGTTATGTAAGACGCAGCGCCTAGGTTATAACCTTTAACCATGTCTTCTTCTTGCTTAGAAGTAGTTAAAATAACCACTGGGATGCCCTTTAGGTTTGGATTTGCCTTAATAGCTTCAAGCGCTTCACGACCATCCATTCTCGGCATGTTTAAATCAAGTAAAATTAAGCCTGGTCTTGGCGAGATGCTTTTATCTACAAACTTGCCTTTGCGCTCTAGGTACTCTAAAAGTTCAACACCGTCTTCAACAAAATGTAATTCATTTAAAACGCGGCTTTCAGCAAGCGCATCTTGGGTTAATAAACGATCATCTTCATCATCGTCTGCCATTAAAATGGTAATGGGTTTTACGTTTGTTAATGGCATATTATGCCTCTCCTTGTAATGTGAATAACTCTGCATCCACAGGTAGTTTAATAATGAAGGTTGCGCCTTCGTTAGGGGTGCTTATTGCTGTAATAGTTCCGCCATGTCGCTCTACAATTCTGCGACACACAGATAATCCAATGCCGGTTCCTTTATATTCTGAACGGCCATGTAAACGCTGAAATGGCACAAATATTTTATCCGCGTACTCATCAGAGAAGCCGATACCATTATCTTTTACGGTAATGACATGCCAACTTACTTTACTATTATGGTCTTCACTAAACTCGCTAATTCGTTCAAAGCTAATATCAATAACAGGGTTTACGTTAGGCGCTCTAAACTTCACTGCATTTGAAATTAAGTTTAAAAACAGCTGATGCATTTGACTCGGATCAGCCTGAATGATTGGCATATCAACCGTTATCACTTGCGCATTAGACTCATTAATGGCTATTTCTAAATCGCTTAAAATATCATTAAGTATGCTATTTAGATTGGTGTCGGTAAAATCTTTACCTCGAGTTGTTACTCGAGAGAACTCTAATAAATCATTAATTAAATTAGACATCCTTTGTGCGGCATTTTTCATGCGAGCAATGTAATCTGCGCCTTTTTCGCCCAACTCGTCTTTAAACATGCTTTCAAGCCGATCACTAAATGCTTGGATTTTTCTTAGCGGCTCTTGCAAGTCATGACTGGCAACAAAAGCAAACTCTTCTAACTCTCGGTTACTGCGACTTAACTCATCAGAATATAACGTAAGTTCTTGGGTACGTTCGGTTACTTTACTCGCTAAGGTTTCGTTTTGCATTTCCAGCTCGGCGCGATACACGGCCGCATTTTTTAAATTAAGTCTAGCCAATAAAAACATACCCAAAATCAATAATGCGCTGGTAACTGCAGTAATACCAAAAGTGATCTTTGCTTCTTTTTTAATTTGCGCTAATTTCGAAAAGTGACTGACTTTAAACAGTAGTTCGCGCTCTTGAATATCATTAACTCGCTCACGAATTTCTCTATATAAGTCGCGTCCTTCATGTGAATTAAGTATTAGTAAGGCGCGCTGCTCTTTATCATGTAATGCTAATTTAACCGTTTTTTTAAGCTCAGCTATTTTAGCTTCAACCAAGAGTAACAGCTGTGCAATACGCTCAGCCTGCCCGTCAATTTCAGAATGTAAGGCGCTCACATGGTTCGTTTGAGACTTTATTTGTGCGATAGCATCGTAGTAAGGCACTAAATAATCATCCGTTTGAGTTAATAAATACCCACGCTGCCCCGACTCAGCTTGCACTACCGAAAGGTGCAATTGCTCTATCGCCGTGCTTAACATATTAGTGTTATCTAAACTTTGCTGAGTACGCGTTAAGCCTTGTATGGTATTAACCGCTAAAAATGCATTACCTACAATAATGCATAGTATTATGGAGATAAATAACGCCCATACTACATTTGCTTTGCCTTGCTGTTTGCGTTTAATCATTTATCATCCTGAATTATTTAGGGTCACTTCGACTCTGAAATAAGCTGCAAACTGTCACTGCACGCTTGGCAATTAGCAATTATTTTATCCAGTGCGGCGAGCGCTTTATCTTTTGGCATATCGTTTTCAAGTACTAGCTTAATCAGCTCGGCATTCATCGAAATACGATTTAGCGGCGCACGCGCGTCGTGTACCAGCTCATTCAAAGGTTTTGCCTGTTGTGGTGATGCCATTAAAGTCCTCGTTTTGTTGTGATTAAATTTACATGCTGGTTATTTATACTCGCCAATACCACCATAAGCATTTAAACGGTTATATAAGGTTTTAGTGCTAATACCCAGCATTTGTGCTGCTAATGTTTTATTCCCTTGTACTTTATCGAGCGTGGCATGAATAAGTTCTTTTTCAACTTCTTCAATAGTTTGCCCTGCTGATACCTGCTTGTCCTCAGGTTGAGTATTAACCCTTGAAAAAGGCGACTCTAAGTTATCAGGTAAACTAATTGTGCTGGTTTGCGGGTCGCTCATAATAAAAGCGCGGTGAATGGCATGGCGAAGTTCACGTACGTTGCCCGGCCAGTCGTAGGTTTCAAGCTCTTTAAGCTGCTCATTAGCCCAAGCAAACGCTGTACCGTTTTCATCGTTTAACTGCCCTAAAAACGATTTAGCAAGTAACGCAATATCTTCTTTTCGATCTCGTAGTGGCGGTATATCAATAGGAAAAACAGCGAGCCTAAAGTAAATATCTTCACGTAATATATTGTTCTGCGCTAAATCGGTGAGTGAGCGGTTAGTGGCTGAAATAACACGGCAATTTACTGGTAACTCACGATTTCCACCAACTCGGGTTACTTTTTTAGTTTCGAGTACACGCAGTAAATTAGGCTGCATATCAATCGGCATTTCGGTGACTTCATCAAGAAATAACGTGCCACCGTCGGCTTGTTCAAACACGCCGTCTTTACGGGCAATGGCACCAGTAAATGCGCCTTTTTCATGGCCAAATAATTCACTGCCAATAAGCTCTTTTGAAAGGGCGCCACAGTTGCTAGCAACTAAAGGTCCTTCGCATTGACTGGCATTATGAATAGCTTGCGCTACCACCTCTTTACCTGCTCCGCTTTCACCCATAAGCATAACGTTAGCATTGGTTTTAGCTACGCGCTCTATCATAGTATAGAGCTTTTGCATTGCCTCAGATTCACCAATTAAGGTATCAAAATGATGGGTGATAGCGTTTTTCTTAGCTTTTTTAACAGTTTTTTTAGGACCATTTAAAACCAGTTCTAAATCTTCTCGCTGCAGCGGCTTTAATAAATGCGTTACATTGGGCTCACACATATCGGCTAAAATCCCCTTAACCGATGGGTGCCCTGAAATAAGAGTGACTTTAGGAGATTGACCAATCATTTTTAAATGATCTAATAAATGCAAGCCGCTACCATCGGGTAACATGAAATCCAGTAATACATGATCAAAGGAATTATTCTCAAACCACTGATGCGCTTCTTCTAAACTGGTTGCAGTTTGAATATTATGCCCAAGAAACTCAACAATATGACAAATAACATCACTAAATTCGATGTCGTCATCAACTAAAAGTATATTTAACATGATTAATCCCTATGCTTTTTTATTATTCTACTCACCCCTTTAAACAAATGAAAGGTATTCAGAGCAGGACTAAAACAATGACATTTTATTTTTTAATAGTTCGCCATTATAACTACAGATATATGTATAAACGCTTAAATTAACAATCTTTTCAGTTAATTACTTTTTAACAATGAAGTAATTAATACAACCAACTGATATAATTTACCTTTATTGCTGGAGTCGTTATGCGCCTATTAAAAACCACTATTCACCCCACTATTAATATTACTCAAGGTCGTCAGTTTACTCGCCCTACTGCTCGCGCAATTGTATTTAAACAGCAGTACATTTTATTAATGTACACTCAGCGCTATGACGATTTTAGTTTACCCGGTGGTGGCGTAGACTTACACGAAAGCATTGAACAAGGACTTATCAGAGAACTTAATGAAGAAACTGGCGCGCAAAATATAAAAATCTGCAGTGAGTTTGGCCTCTATGAAGAATATCGTCCTTGGTACAAAGATGACTTTGATATTATTCATATAAAGTCATACTGTTATGTATGCGAAATTAACGAACAACTCGGTCAAGCACAGCTTGAGCACTATGAGCAACAAAATGGTATGCAAGCTAAATGGGTAAATATTTTTGAGGCGATAGCTCACAACGAACGCACATTAGCTAATAGCGATAAACAAGGATTGTCGATTATTCGAGAAACCTTTTTATTAAAAGAAATTGCCAAACAGTTCTTTTAATAAGTTTACATTGCTGCATTTTACGTTCCTACTTGAGGTTCGGCAAGACTTTTTTACTAATATAAAATCGATATAAACCAAATAAGTTACTACTTAAAAATAGGCTTTCCATAATTATTGCCACAGGGGAGCCAGCAAAAATATTATGCGTTATCCAAAAAGAGGTTCCCACCACCATACATAACCTCAAGTGCAAGTCTCTATTTTGAAATGAAGCAATGGTTTGTATTAATGTCGCCACCAGCGCAAA
This sequence comes from Pseudoalteromonas sp. SM9913, assembly GCF_000184065.1. NCBI lineage: Bacteria > Pseudomonadati > Pseudomonadota > Gammaproteobacteria > Alteromonadales > Pseudoalteromonadaceae > Pseudoalteromonas > Pseudoalteromonas sp. SM9913. The sequence continues at coordinate 693,657 of NC_014803.1, read as the reverse complement.
GCCACTAAACCAATCTTGCCATGTTAAATAAACGGCTAAACAACTCACTGCCATAAATCCAAACATGGCCCAAGTATGCTTAAAGTATATGCAGTAAAAATAACGTAACGCGGCAATAAGCATTAAGCAGCCGGCACTGTTATAACCCAAAATAAAAAAGTGGACTGAGGTTAATAACACAGAGGTAAATAAACAACATAAGATAATGCGTCGGGACTTAAACTGAAATGAAGCTAAGTCGAGTAAAGTCGCGACGGCAACCAATGATTGGGCAATTAAAAACATAACACTCCAAGGCACTTAAGGCATAAAAATGAGGAGTGTATAGTGCTTTATATAAACAGCACTTAACTTAAGTTAAGTCGCTTACGAATTCGTGATAACGAAATGGCCGAAATACCTATATACATAGCCACTTGGCTTAAACTTAACTGCGCCAACCAATGCGGTTTATGTTTAAGCAAGTAACAGTAGCGCTGCTCGGGGCTGTTGAGTAATAAAAATGCTTCTTTGGCTTCTTTAAATATTAGTTGCTGCGCAATTAGCTTCTGCTTAATGAGTTGGTACTGTGCTTGCTCAAATAGTGTTAGCGGTACTTTAATTACACTTGCCTCATTAATTACTTTTAATTGATAAAAAGCGGGGCTTGAGGTCATCCAATTGGCAAACAGCAATGCAAACTCATTTTTAAAATAAAACTCTTTGCATTTTTGCCCGCCATCAATATCATCATGAATAGCACCTAAAACCCCCTCCACAATTAAATAGCCATAACGCTGTACATCGCCTTGGGGCAATAACACGGTATTGCGCGCGACAAGCTGTTGAGGGTAAATACCTGCCAATTGTGTTTTAAGCGTATTTATAAGCACTTCGTAACTATCGCCAAGCGATAAAAGTGGGTTATCAGACATTAAACTCTACCATTTTCCCATTAAAATATGCGTAATATCCGCAGCTGATACCCCCACCCGAGGCACATACTTTTGACCACACCATAAAGGCGAAAAATCACTTTGGCCTGCTTTTTCAGCGCATGTTCTTAATGCAGTTATTGCGCTACTAGCGTGAGGAAACGAAGGCACGCCCTCAGGCATAGTACCTAACTCGAGCATGACGCGGTTTTGAATCCCCCGCGCAGCCCGACCTGAAAACAAAGTAGTTAGTGCGGTGCTATCTTGAGCCTGCTCTAAAATAGCTTGCTGATGTAAAGCAGATGTTTTTGCCTCTTTACATAATAAATAAGCGCTACCAACTTGAACTCCACTGGCTCCCAGCGCTTTCATATGCTTTACATCATCTGCCGTTGCAATACCTCCTGCAGCAATAATCGGTAATGATAAATACTCAACACAACGCTTAACTAACTGCTCAGTGGTTTGTTGCAAGCTTAAATCCATTGATAAAAAATGCCCTCGATGCCCTCCAGCTTCTAAACCCTGAGCAATAACAGCATCAGCGCCATTTTCACTGAGCCAAATAGCTTCATCTAAAGTGGTCGCCGTTGAAATTACTTTAGTGCCCCAGCTTTTTATTTGCGCCACAATAGCGTGCTTAGGTAAACCAAAATGAAAACTCACAACTGCCGGTTTATAGGGTGCAATAATATCAACAACGGCTTGGTTTATAGGCTGACGGGATGCCCCTGCGGTTAAACTTTGCGGGTCAATTTCATACTCTGCAAAATAAGGGCTCAGCATATTATGCCATTGCTGCTTTTGTTGGCTGGTGTAATCAGTAACCGAGTGACAAAAAAAGTTTAGATTAAATGGTTTATCTGTTTTTTGAGTAAGTAAGTCGAGCTGTTCAACTAACTGTGCTGGCGATAACATAGCACAAGGCAACGACCCTAGCCCGCCAGCTTCACAAACGCTTGCAGCCAATTCAACGTTTTGTACGCCCGCCATAGGCGCTTGAATAAGAGGTAAATCGATATTAAACAATGACTGTACCATCTAACTACTCCCTGTAACTTTTTCAACAACTTGCAGTATTTACAGAACCATAGCAAAAACAACGAACAAACAAAATCTAGATTTTTGTATAAAGTAATATAAAAACCATTATTAACAAAAAGTTATGAATTTTTATAAACTATCGCCCAACTGGCTTTGGTTTTGCACCTACCCTATTACATAATTTGTTAGGAGGTAAAATGAGTAACACAGTAGATACGATCAATCCCGCAACCGAGCAAGTCATCAATAGCTATACGCTGCTTTCTCAAGCTCAAGCAGAACAAGTGATCGAAAAGTCTCATGAAACATACTTAACATGGCGATTAACCTCGTTTACTGAGCGCGCTAAATACTTGAATAAGCTAGCCTCTTTATTTGAAGAGCAAAAAGAAGCGCTTGCTAAACTGATGACCGAAGAAATGGGTAAAGTGTACGAACAAGGCTTTCAAGAAGTGCAGCTTTGTGCTGACATTTGCCGTTATACCGCAGAACATGGCGCCGATATGCTGAGCGACGAAGAACGCGATATGCAAGGCGGTCGTGCAATTATAAGTTATCGCCCTACTGGCGTGTTGCTAGGTATTCAGCCATGGAACTTCCCACTTTATCAAGTTATTAGATACAGTGCCGCAAATATTATGGCGGGTAATACCACGGTATTAAAACACGCGGGCAATGTATTTGGTATGGCTGAAAAAATAGATACCTTATTTAAACAAGCTGGGTTCCCTGAGCATTGCTTTAGTAACTTACTAATTGACGGAAAAACAGCCAGCGCACTTATTTCTCATGAACACATTAGTGGCGTTACCTTCACAGGAAGTGATGGCACAGGTAAAAAAGTAGCTGAGCAAGCCGGTAAGCACGTTAAAAAAACGGTATTGGAGCTTGGCAGTAACGATGCTTATGTTGTACTTGATGATGCCGACCTCGCACTAGCAGTTAAAACCTGTTTGCAGGGCCGCATTATTAACAATGGGCAAACCTGTGTGGCTGCCAAGCGCTTTGTGGTGGTCGATTCACTCTACAATGACTTTAAAGAAGCGCTGAGCCAGCAATTTAAAGCAATTAAAATGGGCGACCCTATGGATAAAGATACGGAACTGGGTCCTATGGCACGCGAAGATTTACGCGACAAAATTCATCAGCAAGTGCAAGACTCGGTAAATGCAGGCGCAAAAGTAATTGTAGGCGGCGAAATTCCGCAGCAAACAGGCTATTACTACCCGCCTACAGTACTAGAAAATTTATCACCAGGGATGCCTGCATACGATGACGAATTATTTGGCCCTGTGGCATCTTTGATTAAAGCCAAAGATAATGATGACGCTATGCGTATTGCCAACGACTCCCGTTATGGACTAGGCGGTGGTATCTTTTCAAAAGATGAGAAAAAAGCCATTGAGCTGGCTAAAAAGCATTTTGATACCGGTATGATCAACATAAACGGTTACGGACTGGCACAACCGAACTTACCATTTGGCGGTGTTAAAGACAGTGGCTATGGCAGAGAACATGGCGGCTTTGGTATTCGCGAGTTTGTGAATGTTAAAAGCATCATGATTAATAGCTAATATCAGGTATCTGGTTAATAAAACTAAACACCGCGCTTGTAATAAGCGCGGTGTTTTTTTGTCTGATGAATCTAAAAACCTGAATTGGGCTGTTTTAAAAACTCGCGTTCTTCTTCTGTAGACTCCCGCCCCAGTATTTTATTACGATGCGGGTAACGATTAAATTTATCGATAATCGCTTTATGTTGATACTCAAAGTCTAAGTTATTTTGAATACCTAATCCCTTATATAACTTAACCGCTTCCTTATGAATTAACTTCGATTCGCTGTGCATAAAAGGCATATACAAAAATACTCGCTGCTCATCCGTCAACTTCTTATCAAACCCTTTTGTAATGGCCGATTGTGCTAACGCTAAAGCCATTGAATCACAGGCGAATGATGCTGGCTTGTCACGATAAATATTGCGCGAGAACTGATCAAGCACGATAATTTCAGCTAGGCTGCCTAATGCACTCTCACGCCATTGAAATAACTCACTCGCACTCGCTTGCTGGTGTAATTGGCCAAAACGAGCCTGAATCATCAAATCAAACGCCTCATCTTTTTGCCACCACTGCTTAGGCTCAAGCTCTGTAAACCAAAAGTAGATAATTTTATTAAACATAATGAATCTCTTTGCTAATTAACACTCAACTAAATAGCTCGCTATATAAAATCCCGCAAATTTAAAAGCACGCCCCTAATGTATTAATTTTGCCTTTCGCCTAAAGCCTTTAACCTAATACCTGTACTTCATCTAGCCTTTTTCAAACCTAGGCACTTTACGTTTATCGGCTTTGCTCATAGCAAGCTCTTGTATGTCCTGCTGTTTAAGCTCGCTGGGCTTTGTTTCGAGTGATTGCTGATTAGCATCTTCATAAACAAGTTCGGTAAGCAGAGCAAAGTGATCGGAGCCATATTTAGCAAGACGTTTGATACGCTTTACAGTAAAACCTGTAGAGTGAAATAAGTGATCGAGCGGCCAGCGCATAAAAAAGTAACCAGCATGAAAAGTGTTATAAAAGCCCCGTCCTTTACGTGGGTCTAAAAAGCCACTGATTTGCATAAATAAACGGGTGCTGCGTGACCAAGCTACATCATTTAAATCGCCGGCGACTATCGTCGGGCGGCTTGGATTTTTAAGCGCTTTAGCCACCATTATTAGTTCGCTATCGCGCGGACGCGATGAATCTTCTTCGGTTGGGCTCGGTGGGGCAGGATGAATAAAGTGGCCTTGCATTTTTAGCCCTTGATGATTTTCAAACAAAATATGAATAGAGGGAATATTATCTTCTATGAGTTCACAAATTTGTGCATCGAGTATGTTAAATTTACTAAAGACATGCATGCCGTAGCGGTTATCTTTTGGGCACTGTACTTGATAAGGGTAGTTTTTTTTAAGCACAGATAACTTATCTTGCCACCAGCTATCGCTTTCTAGAGTGATGAGTAGGTCGGGTTCATAGGTATTAACAAGGCTAATGAGCTGCTCACTATTGTGGTTCGACATAAGTACATTAGCCGACATAATACGAATGCTGTGGTTGATATTTTCCGGTGCGCTTTGCACCTCTTTTTTAGCAAGCCATGTATAAGGATAAATCCACTTAGCTTGAAGCGCACAAATAATTAAAGCAACAGCCGCTATTAATGAGTATGCAATAAAGTCGATTTGCCACATACCTATTAGTGCAACGATAATTACAGCGCTTGCTAGGTAACACACCTGCAAGCGCACAAAATCGCAGCTACGGACTAAATAGTGCTGACTGTATGACAGCGGCAATAAGGTTATTAACAACAAAAAGCCAGTAATTACCACCAACACTATGAGCATTTATAAGTCCTTATATGGTGCCTAATGGCGCTGTAAAATAGAGAGAATTTCACGAGTGTCGTGCACTAGATGAATAATAGTGCGATCAACTTCTATTCGCACTGTGTCTCTTTCTCGGTCTATTACTCTAGCACGCTTATAAATATCATGCTCGAGGATATCGCCTTGATGATAACGGGTGTGCCATCCTGGTGGAGTCCACCCTTGGCGAATTAAATGCCTTGCTTGTTTTTTAGAGATTCGTTTTTTGTCATGGTATTGGTTATATTTATGCTTTTTCCAGTGATGCTTGTTTGCGTGTTTATTCGCATGTTTGTCTTTGTGTGGTACAGCAAATGCGTTTGTTGCCATTAGCGCAAAAACCATTACTAAAATACTGATTAGTGATTTCATGGCGATTCTCCAGTGTGATCATTACTGAAGAGTATTAACGGTTAAGCCTGAACATTACATGAAATGAGAAAAATTAACGCTGCTTGTACTGTGTTTTACAATGACTGCGCATAATCGCGGGGTCGCGTAACTTTAGGTGTTTAGTTTTACGCCCAGCATGGCGCTTACGCCATACTTTAAATGAGCCGCTAGATATGTGGTCACGCATAAAATTAACTAACTGAGAGTAATTTAGCCCATACAGATTTTCAATGGCTTCAAATGGCGTTCTGTCTTCCCATGCCATTTCTATAATGCGTGATTGCTGTTCTTGGTTAAACATATTAATTCCAAATTTGGTTAATACGCAAAAGTTAAATTTAGCGATCATCACTTGGTTGTGATGTTAAAAATATAATCTCTTTTCATTTATTAACTTTAATTAAGTGTATGATTAATCTACACACTGAAACCGGAGCTAAAAGGATGTTTACAAAACTACCTAAGTGGGTCGAATATGGTGCGTTTACCCTCGCTTTTATTGCCGGTATGGTAAACGCAGTAGGTTTATTAGGGTTTGAACAGCAAGCAATTTCTCACGTTTCAGGGTCGGTGACTTCATTAGCTATTGAACTTACTACCAACATCAAGGCGGCGTTATTTTTAGTTGCGATTGTACTGAGTTTTATACTCGGCTCGGCATTAACAGGCTTAATGCTTTCAGGCGGTTCACTTAAGCTAGGCCGCCATTACGATACGCTCTTATTTATTGAGGGTATTTTACTGCTGTTAAGCGCACAGCTACTTCAATATTCTTACCCTTACGCACTTACACTTGCCTCTGCTGCCTGCGGCTTACAAAATGCTTTGGCCACTAACTACAGCGGCGCTGTAGTGCGTACCACTCATTTAACCGGTATATTTACCGACCTAGGGTTAATGTTTGGAAAAGCCCTAAAAGGACAAACATTCGATACTAGAAAGTGCATTGTTTTTGTATTAATTATTGCCGGTTTTTTAACCGGCGGAGTGGTAGGCGTATTGCTATTTAAACATTACTCAGTGCTGACTTTAGTTGTGCCCGGCATTTTTTGTATTGTTTTATCGATTACTTATCGGGTTTATAGGTTGAGTGTGCTTTAACCAATTCACAAAATCCCCTACCCTAAACTTATCAAATTGCCGATGTGCTGGAATTTATGAAATACTACTATTTACCCCCTTTATTGTTATGCAGTCAGTTAAGTTTAATTAATAGTGCGTGTGCTGAAGATACCGCGCAATCAATTGAACGTATCACAACCACAGCATCACGTAGTGAAGCGCTTTCCACCCCATTACCTTTGGTGATCAGTGTATTAAGCGAATCACAGCTTGAGCTTATTGCCCCTACCCATGTAGAAGAAGCACTGCAACGCGTTGCAGGTGCCAATGTACAACGTGGTAATGGTCAAGAGTATTTACCCGCCCTGCGCTCGCAGGTGCTTTCTGGTACGGGGGCTTGTGGAGGGATTTTAACTGCTGAAGATGGTATTGCACTTCGTGCAGCTGGGTTTTGTAATATTAATGAGCTATTTGAAGCACATAGTGAGATGGCACAGCGTATTGAAGTATTAAAAGGCCCAGGCTCTGCACTGTATGGCTCAAATGCAGTGCATGGCGTAATTAACGTCATTACACCAGACACGACCCAAGGTGGTGGTTTACTGGGTGTTGATTATGGCTCTTACGGTTATGCTCGCTATAAATTGCGTGCAGGCCATGCTATGGATAATTCAGGGTTCGGTATTAATGCCAGCTTTACCGATGATGGCGGTTACCGAGATGATGAAAGCGTTAAACAACAAAAAATAAATGTGCGACATCGATACGCTAACAACAACTTAAGTTTAATATCGGGGTTGACCTATACCGACTTAGACCAACAAACCGCAGGATATATTAGTGGCTTTCAAAGCTATAAAGATGAAGATATTGCACAGCAAAATTTTGATCCTGACGCCTTTAGAAAAGCTCGCTCGCTTAAGGCTTGGAGTAAAGTAAGCTGGCAATTAGGTGAGAACACGCTTGTTGTTACTCCTTATCTTCGTGACCAAAGCATGGACTTTTTCAAACACTTTTTACCCGGTACTCCGCTCGAAAAAAACAGTCAAACAGGGTTTGGCCTACAATCGCTTTATCAACATTATGTGAACGACAATACCAACCTAAAACTTGGTTTTGATGGTGAGTTTACTCAAGCCGATTTTTTACAAACCCAAGATAAACCGACTCAAGGTTCTGCGTTTTTAGTAGCCACAGTGCCGCAAGGTAAACATTACGATTACCAAGTTGACGCCACCTTATATGCTCCATTTGCCGCTATTGATTGGCAACTAAATAATTGGCTTATAACCGCAGGACTGCGTTATGAGCACATGCAATATGACTATCAAAATAATATGCTTGCAGGGCGTACAAAAGAGGATGGCAACGAATGTGGTTTTGGTGGCTGTCGTTATAGCCGCCCCGAAAGCACTAAAAACAGCTTTAGTAATCTTTCGCCAAAACTCGGGGTGAGCTATCAGCTTAATACTAACAATACATTATACGCTAATTTTTCAAGAGGCTATCGAGCCCCCCAAGCGGCTGAGCTCTATCAATTACAACGCGAGCAAAGTACTGCCGACTTAGACGCAGAAATAGCTAATAATGCTGAGATGGGTATTAAAGGGGTGTACAACAATACTCGCTATGGCTTATCGATGTATGCGATGAGCAAGCACAATACCATCTACCGCGACAGTGACTTTTTTACTGTTAATGACGGCCAAACTCGGCATCGCGGTATTGAGCTTGAATTAGCGCATAGCTTTAATCAGCACTTATCTGTTAATTTTGCAGGCACCTATGCCAAGCATACGTACTCGAATGAGCAAGTTATTGGCAGCATTAATATTAAAGGTAACGATATTGATACCGCACCTCGAAAGGTTGCTAATATCGATTTTAACTGGCAAGCCAACGAGAGTATTAGCCTTGCGCTGCAATGGCACTATGTGAGCCGCTACTTTTCCGACCCTGAAAACTTACATGAATATCAAGGCCACGATATTTTAAGCTTGCGCGGCCAGTGGCAAATTAGTCCACAGCTATTACTGAGTGCCCGAATTATAAACTTAACTAACACAGCCTACGCTGAGCGCGCCGATTACACCAGCTTTACTGGGGATCGTTACTTCCCAGGTAAACCACGTAATGCCATGTTGTCTGTAAGTTACCAGTGGTAAAACAAAAAATGCGCTATATAAATTATATAGCGCATTCCTTTTATACGTTTATTTCTACTTATCGAACGGCCAGTACAATTAAACCAGGCACCACAAAGAACGATCCTAGTATATAGCCTAATGCTGCTGATTTATTATTTGTACCAATTTCGGCTAGCTTTTCAGCAAGTTTTAGCGGTATTTCACGCAGCACAGGAACGCCGTAAATAAGTGCAACTGCAAATACATTAAACATAACGTGTACCAATGCAATTGTTAGCGCAACCTCAGCCATAGGCCCTGTAATTGATGTGGCCGCTAATAAAGCAGTAATGGTTGTACCGATGTTAGCTCCCAGTGTGAATGGGTAAATTTGACGCGTAGTAAACACACCACTTCCAGCAAGTGGGATCATCAAACTGGTTGTCGTTGATGATGACTGAACCATAATTGTTACTGCCGCACCTGATGTGATACCCGCGATAGGCCCGCGCCCAATGGCTCCATGCAGTATATCTTTTGCAGTGCCAACCAGCGCTTTTTTAAGTAATTTACCTAATGTAGTTACGGCAAATAAAATCAAACAAATACCTGCAATAACCATCGCTGCACCTAGCATTTTTGTATCTAAAAAACTAAATGCATCTTTTATTACGCCCACAGCTGGTTTTACGAGTGGTTTAATAAAGTTGTAGCTCTTTAATGATAAGTCGGCATCACCAATAAATAAGTGCGATAAAGCAGCAGACATTTTTTGCAGCAAACCAAACATTATTTCTAGCGGTAAAAATATAATAACGGCAAATAAATTAAAGAAATCATGAACAGTTGATGCCGCAAATGCACGTTGGAACTCTTCTTTAGAGCGAATATGGCCAATAGACACTAAGGTGTTAGTAATAGTGGTACCAATATTTGCACCCATCACCATTGGAATAGCAATACTTAACGGTAAACCGCCAGCAACTAGTCCCACTATAACTGAGGTAACCGTTGATGATGATTGCACTAAAGCGGTTGCTAAAGCACCTAATAATAATGCGATAAACGGGTTGGTTGCGAATGCAAAAATCTCTTTCGCTCCCTCAGTACCGCCCGACGCTAATTTAAAACCACCACTGACAGTGCCAACGGCTACAAGGACTAAATAAACTAAAAAGGCGATAGCAGCCCAGTTAAGCGTTTTTATTAATAGCGTATTGCGCTTTGATTCACTCATGTTTAAATCTCAGTTTTGTCTTACCGATTATGGCATTTTGATGACGTTTTTGTTTCAGAGCGCATTAGAACACCTAAATATTACAGAAATATTTCAATTCGATTAACGTGCTTTTTTATTCATAACATAAAAACATAAGGGTGAAAAATTGAGTATAAGGCAAGCCATAACTCTAAAAAAAATCAATTAAAATCAAAAAATTAAACTTAGTATTCAATTACATAACAAAGCGCTAAGTGGCATCAATTAAGGACTAAATTTAAAAAGCTCTGAGTAATAGATTAAGTAGGTACTAAAGGGAAGTTTTATAAGCTTTATCTGATTTTACTAGGGGTATTGCCTAGCCTTAGGCTAGGCAAGGTTAATAAAGCAGCAACCTCGAAGATTGAGTAAAAACAAGCTTTATGATTGATACAAATTAGCTTTTTTTATACTAGCAAAATCGTTAAAACGCACACCGTGCTGGCGCATCACTTCAAGAATTTTTTTGCTAATCATTTGACGTAAATAAAACGGCTGATTCGGCACAAAATGATGAATTGTGTGGGTGTGGCCAAAGTTAAAGCAAAACAAATTAAACGGCATAAACAAACGGCTAGTAATTACGTGAGTTTGCTCAAGCATATTATTAACACCGCCGTAATAATGCATACTGGAGGTAACAAAATTAAGTGAGCTCGAACGTACAATGTTAGGCACTATCAGCACCACCATTAAAAACTCGAACACATTCATTACATCGAGCAATAATGCCGGTGAGTTAGCCGCAATTGGGGTAAATAAATTAATTAAATGAAACCCTATCACACTGTATAAAATAGCAAAATAAGCAGTAGTAATTGGAAAACCTGCGTTAAACACTTTAAAAAAGCTAAACCCTTTAATTTCTTTACTAAAACGTTTTGCGTTAATTAATAAACCAAGCAATCCATCAACAATCACCAATGCACGTAAAAACGGGTTTTTAATACCATTACCTACCAAACGTTCTTCTAGGTCTTGCTCAGTGCCCGACGTTTTGTGGTGATGCAAATGCATCTTGCGACGATACCACGGGCTAATCGTATTAGGGCGCATCAACCACACAGTAAACATCATAAAATTGTGTAAAAAAGGCTGGTTGCTAAAGTACTGCTTATGAATAAGATCGTGCTCAAGCTCGTGCGAAATAGAGGTGGCTATAGCGGCCAATACAATACAAAGCCAAGCAGGGATAATGGCAAAGTAATACAAAGTACCAACCCCAATTAACGCACTTAGCGAGAGCAATAAGATAGCCATTCCCAAGGTGTTTTGATGCATTAACAATGGATGTTTTTGACGAAGCAGCGCTTCTTCCGCCTTAATCGCTTTAACAATGGCTTGAATATTCTGTTTTGCGGTCAATTGAGTCATGATGTTTTATTCGCAACAAGAGGTTGAGGTATATAATATCCGAGTAAAAAACTCAGTACAAAGTAATTTAATACTAATTAATTTACGGGGAAAAAAAGTATAAGATCATAATCAAATTAAATATCTCACTTTCTTAGCGCGTGCTATTGGGGCATTTTAAAGCACTTATAAAGCCACATTATACTTTTTAAGAAGCATTTTTTGTTTATCTCCTTTGATAGATAAACGACCACTGTTCCATATATTTATTAGCGTTTGCCTTCTTTCTGCGGGCATTTTATTTGAAAAAATAGGTATTTCAACCAATTTATTTTCTAAGCCTGGACGCACTATTTTTAATCCATTGTTCCAATCAAATCGATTCAACATGTACTGTAAAACCAGCATATTATCTGCATATAGATCGATTCTTCCCGCTTTAATCATCTGAAAAATCCGTTCTACCACATCGCTAGAGCCCGCGATTACTTCCACTAAATCAGAATTATTTGGATCATCAATATAATTTTGATAATCAACACTTACCGAGCTGTAATCCCACCCAGGCCCTGTTGCAACACGCTTTCCTTGTATGGATTGAATCCCATCATAGCGCCAGGATTCATCCTGCCTAACAACAAAAGCAGTTGGATATGCAAATGTTGCCTCTGAGGCGTACTCGAAACCCACTTCGATGTCTTGCGAAAATAAATATTCTGGCAACATATCGCAAAGACCATCCGCAACCATATCGAGCCCCCTTGCCAAAGGCACTTCGTAATATTCTAATTGATAGCCTTTTGATGTATATATTTGCTCTAGCATATCAATCACAAAGCCGCGGGCAGGAAAACCCTCTGACGGAAATATGGTCATAGGAGGCCATTGGTCGTAGCAAACTTTTAATGTATTGGCATGACTAAAATTACCTATACTCAATGCTAACAATAAGGATATAAGCAGCACTTGAGAGATCTTTTTTTTACCTTTAAACATTTTATTTTTCAACACGATCACGTCCTTTGTCTTTAGCGCAGTAAAGCTTCAAGTCAGCGACTTTGAATAACTCAGTAACTGAGCAGTCTTTTAGCTCGGATGAGGCAACGCCTATGCTTACAGTATAGATTACAGTTTCACCATCAACTTCTAAGGTTGAATCAACCACAGCCTTTCTTATTTTATTAGCGAGTTTGAACGAGTTATCAAGCCCTGTATTTGGAAGAAATAGTGCAAACTCCTCTCCACCCACTCTACCAATAAGGTCAGACTCTCTTATCATGCTCTGAACTGTGTCGGTAAAATGAATAAGCACCTTATCACCAACAAAATGTCCATACGTATCGTTAATGTTTTTAAAGTAGTCTAAGTCAATTAAAATAAAAGATGCGGGTAATTTCTGTCGCTGAGAAAGTTCTAGCAAATGATTTGCTGTATCAAAAAAGCTCCCCCGATTTAAAGTACCCGTTAGAGAGTCTCTTGTTGCAAGCGTTTTAAGTTTTTCATTTAATACTTGTAGATCTTTTGTACGTTTTGTAACGGCCTCTTCCAGCCAATCTCGTTTAGATTTTTCATCCTCGAGTAATCGCTCCCGATCCCTTTCCATACTAAAGAGCATCGTATTCATATGATCTTGGAGCTGGCTGAGCTCGTTGTTTTCAATATGTGAAAGATTGATCCGTTTACGTGTATTTTTACTTGATTGGACCTCATTAACTTGTTGCATCAATTCTTTTAAAGGCCTGGCTAGGTAACGATCGAAAGCCCAAATAAATAACCCAAACAAAATTGATAATTTTATCATTGCCGTAATAGCAATTAAGAAAAAACCAAATAAAACACGATCTAAAACCACCTCAGACGATGAATAGAGCACCAATGTGCCAAGAAAAACCCGTGTACCATTAAGCGTCCAATACAACTCAGATTTAGTTTCAAAAATTGAGAGAGGAAGTGAGGCTTGAGTGTAAGAACGTTTAGAAATCATGCTGTTGCCATGTTTGTCAAAAACATCAACCCCCTCAATAACCGGCATTTTAACAAGCCCATCAACGAGTACACCTAACTGAGTTTGGTCATATTGCCACAAACTCGTCGAAACAGGACCCTGAACAGTTTCTTGCAACTGTTTTAATTCATAGGAGATTGAGTCTTGTGTTTTTAAGTATTCAGTTAAAAACTGCATGCTTGTTATGAGGCAGGTTACAAACAAGTAGATAGAGAAAATAACGCGCATCATTTTTTTAGATAAACTGTTTGGACTACGGTAACTTGCAAACATTAACAATGGCACTTCTTAATAAACTTTATAGTTGAGCTTAGGTTAATTACATTCTTAATGGAAGCAAAGAACAGCATAAGGAATAAGTGTTCTCATTTCTGGCGGCTTTAGGCTATTAAAATTTAAGGCATAAAAAAACCCCAACCAATTTGGTCGGGGCTATAAAAGTGGTACCAGCGGCCGGACTTTTACTTATAACAGCGGCACCTCACGTGCCGCTCAAGTTCAGCCACTCAAATTTAAGGCATAAAAAAACCCCTGCTAAATCTAGCAGGGGCTATAAAAAGTGGTACCAGCGGCCGGACTTGAACCGGCACGCCTTGCGGCAGGGGATTTTGAATCCCCCATGTATACCAATTTCATCACGCTGGCATCATTTTTCTTTAACCTTCTAAACATGAGAAGATAAAGAAAAACCACTTTAGAGTGAAAGATTATGTATCCTCTTCCATCTCATTGTTAAGCATTATACAAACAATAAGCAAAGCGGCAAGCGTTTTATGTATTAAGCATGATCAACCGCTTAACATTTAGGCACCCATTAACATTTGAGCCAATATCGAGTTAAGCACGTAGCGTAATAGGTAGTATTTGACGGCTTATTTGCTAAACTATCGCGCACATTAACAGTGAGAGTATATTTATGTTGGCTGAGTTTCCACGGGCAGGGTTTTGGCGCCGTTTTGCGTCATTGGTGTACGATACATTAGCTATTATCGCTTTTGCGATGCTAACGGTGGTATTGTATTTATTTGCTATTCAAGGGCTTATTTCCCTTGATGTTATTGCTCTTAATGGCGCTGAAGATGTCTCAGCACGTATTCAGGACTCACTGTTACTTTCAGGGGTTCGCAGCTCACTGTTAGTTCTGGTTGGTTTGGTGTTTTTTGGTTATTTTTGGACTAAAAGCGGGCAAACAATTGGTATGCGCGCATGGCGCTTAAAAGTACAAACCAACCAAGGAAGTTTAATTAGCTGGCCACAAGCTATTATCCGCAGTATCAGCGCATTACTTGGTTTAGGAAATTTAGTGGTATTAGTCGACTTTAAAAATAAAAAAGCACTGCAAGATTACTTATCAAAAACCGAAGTGGTTACGCTCACCAAAGAAGAAAATAAACGCGTTTATCGCGAACTAGATTGATATCAATCCGCAATAATACTTAATTAAGCGAATTGGTATAACCTCAAGTTAAAGCATAAAAAAACGCGGCGCTTTTTACAAAGGCCGCGTTTTTTATTTAAGCTTTAAGTCTAGCTACACCCGCTTATTCATTAAATAAGCTGCAAACCCAGTAAATAAAATGCTCGGTAGAACAGCGCCTATAATCGCTGGAATTTGATATACCATTACCACAGGGCCAAATATCTCGTTGGTTAGGTGGAACACAATACCGGTTACCACCCCCATAATAATTCGTGCCCCCATAGTTACAGTTCGCAGCGGACCAAATATAAACGATAAAGCAACCAACAACATTACGGCAATAGAGACGGGCTGCATTAATTTACGCCAGAGCGCTAAATCATAGGTGCTGGTGTCTTGCTCATTTTGTTGTAAGTAAGCTAAATATGACCATAGCCCTGAAAACGACAGTGATTCTGGTTTTACCGATACCACGCCTAGCTTTTCGGCGGTAAGCTGCGACGGGTAAAACTCTTCAGAAACTTGTTCAGTGGTAATTAACTCTTCGCTGATCATCACTTTATTTACATCGCGCAATAGCCAACCACTATCTCGCCCTACGGCTTCTTTTGCTTTGGTGATTTGTGTTAGTGATAACGATTTATCAAAATGATACATGTTAACGCCGCGCAGCATGCCATTTTGGTCAACATCTTCAATGTTAATGAAGTTATTAGCGTCTTTAGCCCACACTCCTTTTTGCGCATTAAACACATCCCCACCATGAATCGCCTGATTACGCATTTCCTTAGCGTGAAGCTGTGCAGCAGGAGCGCCCCACTCGCCTAAAGCCATTACGCACAATGCCATAAAAATAGCTGTTTTCATTACTGAGCCAATAATTTGTAAACGCGACATCCCCGCCGCTTGCATTACTACCAACTCACTATTTGAGGCAAGCGCTCCTAATCCAGTTAAGCCACCAATAAGTGCAGCCATAGGAAAAAACACCACTAAATCATCTGGAATACTGTAAATAGTGTACAGCATGGCAGTCATTATATCGTAGCTCCCGCGCCCTACAGATTTAAGCTGCTCAATAAACTTTATTAATGTACTAATACCCACTAGCACCATTAACGCAAACCCTGTGGTTTGCAAAATGCTACGACCTAAGTACCAATCAAGTGTTTTCATCATAGGTTTTGCTCCCGCTTAGTGACGACAGCTTTAAGCCAAGCACCCAATGGACGACCTCTAATAATTAATAAGCTACCAATAAATAATGCACTTAAATGAATCCACCACAGTCCAATTGATGGCGGAATTTTGCCATCCTCTACTGCAAATTTGGCCGCATTAAGTAAAATAAAATAACCTAAATACAAGCTGATAGCGGGTACCAATTTTGCAAATTTACCTTGGCGAGGGTTTACTACACTCAAAGGCACGGCCAGCAAAGTTAATAACGGAATGGAAAGTGGGATCGCTAAACGCCACTGCCACTGTGCAATTGCTTCGGGAGTATTAATTGACATAAGTTCACGGGTCGGCACAGCTTCTAATTTACGACGTTGATGCTCTATTTCTTGTTCGCGAATTTGTACGCTGTAACCATCAAACTCAGTTAAGTTAAGCGAAGGCGCTTCGCCATCAGTTTCATAGCGTTTACCATCAGTAAGTACTAACTGCTGCTCACCACTTTGTGCTTCAATTACAACGCCTTGCTCAGCGTATACTAAACGCGCTAAATCGCCTTTTTCACTATCTGGCAACTGCGCAACAAATACTTTATTAAGTTCTTTGCCGCCATTTTCAATATTATGAATAAATACCACGGCTTTTTCGTTACCGGTTTGTTGAAAACGCCCAGCTCTAAGCGCCGATAATCCAGCATCCGCCTTTGCTTGCTCTTTTAATTGATATTCTTGCTCGCTAGCCCAAGGTGCAACATACAAGGTAAGTACCGCGGCGAGTAACGCTAAGATGACACTAGAAATAAGCGTAATGCGCACCACATACCACTCACTCACGCCACAAGCTTTAAGTACCGTCATTTCACTGTCAGCGTAAATACGGCTATAAGCTAAAATAATTCCTAAAAATAAACTCAGAGGTAAAATTAATGATGCTAACTGTGGCAACTTAAGCGCAATCATTGCGAACACGAGTTTTGCTGGGATGCTCCCCTCTGAGGCATCACCAAGAATAACAACAAACTTTTGCGACAAAAATATGGTCATTAAAGTTAAAAATACGGCGACCTGCGATTTTAAAACCTCAGTGGTCAAATAACGGAAAATTAGCAACATTCGCCCCTGTTAAACATGGAATTTCAATATAATAATAAAAAACGATGAGTGAACTAGTTAATTCACTCATTTTAAATGAGTATTAAGCACATATTATAAGCCATCAATATTAATTATCCTACCTAACATCACGATATAATGTTGCATTAGTTACCCTTAAGCATATAAAGTTCAAATACACAGTAAGAGTCGAGTAAAATCTACTAATATTAGCGCTAGACCTAAAAATTTAGGTAAAAAGACTAGAAAACACATTTTTAGTCCCAATTTAGCTTCTATAGATGACTCAAAATCAGGAGTGACAATGGAATTCAACGTAAAAAGTGGTAGCCCAGAAAAACAACGCAGTGCGTGTATTGTTGTGGGTGTGTATGAACCACGCAGGTTATCCCCCATTGGTGAACAACTTGATAAAATTAGCGATGGTTATATCTCTAATTTATTACGCCGTGGCGACTTAGAAGGTAAGCCAGGACAAGTACTACTATTGCATCATGTGCCCAATATTTTAAGCGAACGTATTTTACTTGTTGGCTGCGGTAAAGAACGCGAACTTGACGATAAACAATATAAGCAAATTATTTCTAAAACTATCAACACGCTAAACGAAACGGGTTCAATGGAGGCCGTGTGCTTTTTAACTGAACAACATGTTAAAGGGCGTGATACCTATTGGAAAGTACGTCAAGCTGTTGAAACAACACAAGATTGCCTTTACACCTTTAATCAGCTGAAAAGTAAAAAAGTAGACCCTCGCCGCCCACTACGTAAAATGGTGTTTAATGTGCCTACGCGCCGTGAACTTACTATAGGCGAAAGTGCTATTGAGCATGGTTTAGCGATTGCAGCAGGTAGTAAGCTGTGTAAAGACGTTGCTAATATGCCGCCTAATATTTGTAATCCAGCGTACCTTGGCGAGCAAGCCAAAGAACTGGAAGCTAATTTTGATAACATCACTGTTGAGCTAATTGGCGAAGATAAAATGGCCGAACTAGGAATGAACTCATACCTAGCAGTAGGTCGTGGCAGTGATAACGAATCAGTTATGTCGGTAATTAACTACAAAGGCGCAAGCGATGACCAAGCGCCTATCGTTCTCGTTGGTAAAGGCTTAACCTTTGACTCAGGCGGTATTTCATTAAAACCAGGCGAAGGCATGGATGAAATGAAATACGACATGGGGGGCGCAGCTGGTGTTATTGGCGCTATGCGCTCGCTTGCACAAATGCAGCTACCTATAAACGTAATTGGAGTTTTAGCCGGCTGTGAAAACATGCCAAGCTCAAACGCCTATCGCCCAGGAGACATACTAACAACTATGTCTGGGCAAACGGTTGAAGTACTTAACACCGATGCCGAAGGCCGTTTAGTATTATGTGATGCGCTGACCTATGTTGAACGTTTTGAACCAGAAACCGTGATTGATGTTGCAACCTTAACCGGTGCATGTATTGTTGCTTTAGGTGCCCATGCTACGGGTTTATTAGCTAATCATAATCCACTGGCGCATGATTTATTAAAAGCGTCTGAGCAAAGTGGCGATCGTGCATGGCAACTGCCATTATGGGATGATTATCAAGATCAACTTGAAAGCCCGTTTGCCGACTTTACTAATTTAGGTGGGCGCGCAGCAGGTACTATTACCGCGGCCTGTTTCTTATCTAAATTTACTAAAAAGTATAATTGGGCTCATTTAGATATTGCCGGTACTGCATGGCGCAGCGGCGCTAAAAAAGGCGCAACAGGTCGTCCTGTTCCTATGCTGACTCAGTATTTATTAAACCGAGCTGGTATTAGCGAAGCAACTCACGACTAACAAACTAACACAGGGCTTCACAGCTCAATGTAGAGTATAAAATAAGGCGCTTTTAAAGCGCCTTATTTATTGGGTATTAATTGAAGCAAACCCCGTTATATGGCAAAATCCCCTTCTTAATTTGTGTGTATTTAATAACAGCACAATCAATGTCATGGGAAATCCCGATACAATGAACATGAATGCCCAGTTTTTCATTTTAAAGCAACAAGATGAGTCATTAGCTAAAGCCGATGATCACTTTGCTTTAGCAGCTCAAATAGCTGGGCAACAGTATCGGCTTGGTCAACGCGTATTTATTTTTGTAGATAGCGAAGAAACCGCCAACAGCATTGACGAAACTATTTGGACATTTGATGCCGACAGTTTTGTACCTCACAATTTACAAGGCGAAGGCCCAAAAGGCGGCGCACCTGTAGAAATAGGCACAACACCACCCGTTGGTAATCGTAAAGTATTAATTAACTTGGCCAATCACTTACCGGATTTTATTCGTCGGTTTAACCAAGTTTTTGATTTTGTACCCGTAGAGCCCGTAGCCAAACAAGCCGCTCGTGAGCGCTTTAAAAAACTACGCCAACTCGGTGCCAATATCACCACGCAAGATATTAATCGCTAACGCTCACTGCGTACAAAGCTAACTAACTCATTTAAGTACTTATTTAAGGTTCTGTGTAATGGATAAAACCTACAATCCGCAAGATATTGAACAGTCTCTCTATCAAGACTGGGAACAAAAAGGCTACTTTAAGCCATCTGGCCAAGGCACCCCATATTCAATTATGATCCCGCCGCCAAATGTCACGGGTAGCTTACACATGGGCCACGCTTTCCAAGATACTATCATGGATACCTTAACGCGCTTTAAACGTATGCAAGGTAACAATACGTTGTGGCAAGTAGGTACTGACCACGCAGGTATTGCCACACAAATGCTAGTAGAGCGTAAACTTGCGGCAGAAGAAGGTAAAACACGCCACGATTTAGGCCGTGATGCATTCATCGATAAAATTTGGGAATGGAAAAACGAGTCTGGTGGCACGATAACCAAACAATTACGTCGCCTTGGTGCTTCTGTTGATTGGGACCGTGAACGTTTTACTATGGACGATGGCCTATCAGAAGCTGTTAAAGAAGTATTTGTACGCCTTCATAAAGAAAACCTAATTTACCGTGGTAAACGCCTAGTAAACTGGGATCCAAAATTACACACTGCGATTTCTGATCTTGAAGTTGAAAACAAAGACAAACAAGGCCACATGTGGAACCTACGTTACCCACTTGCTGATGGCGTAACTACACAAGACGGTAAAGACTACATTGTTGTTGCAACCACGCGCCCAGAAACCATGTTAGGTGACTCAGGTGTGGCAGTAAACCCCGATGACGAGCGCTATCAAGACCTAATCGGTAAAGAGATTTTACTACCGATTGTTAATCGTCGTATTAAAATTGTTGCCGATGAGCATGCCGATAAAGACAAAGGCACGGGTTGTGTAAAAATAACCCCTGCGCACGACTTTAACGATAACGAAGTAGGTAAACGTCATCAAATGCCGATGATTAATATCTTTGATAAAGACGCGGCTATTTTAACAAAAGGTGAAACATACACCTTTGACGGTAAAGAACTTGAATTTGACGCGCCTATTCCTGAGCGCCTGCATGGCCTTGACCGTTTTGACGCACGAAAAGCTATTGTTACTGAATTTGAAGAGCTAGGCCTACTTGAAAAAATTGAAGACCACGACTTAACCGTTCCTTACGGTGACCGCTCTGGTGTGGTTATTGAACCACTGCTTACTGACCAATGGTATGTGCGTGTTGCACCTCTTGCAGAGCCTGCAAAAGAGGCTGTTAAAAATGGCGACATTCAATTTGTACCTAAGCAATATGAAAACATGTACTTCTCATGGATGAACGACGTACAAGATTGGTGTATTTCACGCCAACTTTGGTGGGGTCACCGTATTCCAGCTTGGTACGACAGCGAAGGCAACGTATACGTTGGTCGTGATGAAGCAGAAGTTCGCCGCGATAACAACATTGCAGATAGCGTAGCACTTAGCCAAGACGAAGACGTTCTTGATACGTGGTTTTCATCTGCACTTTGGACATTCTCAACTCAAGGTTGGCCAGAGAATACTGATGACTTAAAAACCTTCCACCCGTCTGACGTGTTGGTAACCGGTTTTGATATTATTTTCTTCTGGGTCGCGCGTATGATCATGATGACGCTGCATTTTATAAAAGATGAAAATGGTAAATCACAAGTTCCCTTTAAAACAGTTTATGTAACTGGCCTAATACGTGACGATAACGGCGATAAAATGTCGAAGTCAAAAGGTAACGTACTTGACCCACTAGACATGATTGATGGCATTGGCCTTGAAGACTTAGTACAAAAGCGTACTGGCAATATGATGCAGCCTAAACTTGCCGCTAAAATTGAAAAAGATACCCGCAAAGTATTTGCAAACGGTATTGAAGCACACGGTACCGACGCACTACGCTTTACTTTAGCTGCCATGGCATCAACCGGTCGTGATATCAACTGGGATATGAACCGTCTTGAAGGTTACCGTAACTTCTGTAATAAATTATGGAACGCAAGCCGTTACGTATTAATGAACACAGAAGAGCAAGACTGTGGCTTTAACGACAGTGAAAAACAGTACTCGTTAGCTGATCGTTGGATTTTAGGCCAATATGAAGCAACGGTTAAAACCTACACCGAGCATCTTGATAACTACCGTTTTGATTTAGCGGCGAACACGCTTTATGAATTCACCTGGAACCAGTTCTGTGATTGGTACTTAGAGCTGACGAAGCCGGTATTATTTAAAGGCAATGAAGCACAGCAACGCGGTACACGTCATACCCTTATTACCGTACTTGAAAGCTTATTACGCTTAATGCACCCAATGATGCCTTACATCACTGAAACGATTTGGCAACGTGTTGCTCCACTTGCTGGCCTTGAAACAGCGGGTACCAGTATTATGGTTCAGGGCTTCCCTGTTTATAATCAAGCCAATGTTGATGCACAAGCAATGGACGATTTAGAGTGGGTTAAGCAATTCATTTTAGCAATTCGTAATATCCGTGGTGAAATGGATATCAGCCCAAGTAAACCACTTAGCGTTTTACTGGCTAACGCATCAAGCGATGATGTGCGCCGTATAAACGAGAATGAATCATTCCTAGCGTCATTAGCTAAGCTTGAAGCGTTTACCCTGCTTGAAAACAAAGACGATGCTCCAGCGTGTGCGACCTCTTATGTTGGCAATCTTGAGATTATGATCCCAATGGCGGGCTTAATTGACGTTGAAGCCGAGCTTGCACGAATTAACAAGCAACTTGAAAAAGCAGAAAAAGGGCTAGCCCAAGTGCAAAATAAACTCGCTAACGAAAAGTTTGTTAACAACGCACCTGAAGCCGTACTGGCTAAAGAAAACGCTAAGCTAGCTGAATTTACAGATGCTAAAACTAAGCTACTTGAGCAAAAAACGAAGATTGAAAGCTTATAATTAAACCGTTACGGATGGCTTATGCTATTCGTAAACAGTTAATTTATAAGTATAAAAAAAGCCGCTTACTTCATTTGAAGTAAGCGGCTTTTTTGTGTCTAGGCTCTAGGCTCTAGGCTCTAGGCTCTAGGCAGCATTAGAACGTGTAGTTATACTGAGCACCAATAAGTA
Source organism: Pseudoalteromonas sp. SM9913 (assembly GCF_000184065.1). NCBI lineage: Bacteria > Pseudomonadati > Pseudomonadota > Gammaproteobacteria > Alteromonadales > Pseudoalteromonadaceae > Pseudoalteromonas > Pseudoalteromonas sp. SM9913. Next base: position 670,859 of record NC_014803.1, on the reverse strand, counting down.
CTGCATGACCTTTTGATTCAAAAGACCATTGCTGAGGTAGCGTTTCGCTTTCTACTTTTTCAGTGAACTTTTGCGTTTTACCACGTAATACACTCACACCTAAATCAACATTTGAGTTTTGATCAATCGCGTAGTTACCACCGAACGAGAACCAGAAACGGTCTGTATCAGGGATAGAAATTGATAAATGCTGTTGTGACACTGGCGACTCATCAAACGCAAAACCAGCGCGAAGCATTAAGTTTTCGCTGTACTGGTAATCAGTACCAATTGAGTAGCGCATTGCATCAGAGAAATCTTCTGTTTTTTCGAAGGCACTGAACTTATCGCCTGTAGGCGCAGTAACTTGTGCTTCTAATGAATCAAAGCTGCTCCAACCTGTCCATAATACGCTGTAGTGAACGCCTAGCTTTTCATCTAACTGGTGAGAACCAGAGAACTCAGCAATTGCTGGCAATGTGATTTCAACAGAGCCTGGTAAAACTTGATTTTGAAGTGGTGATACTGGAAGCTGTGTAAAGTACTCGCCTTCAAAAGTGATGTCTGTTTCTGTGCGGTAATTAAAACCAAAGCGGCTATTTTCATCTAGCTGATACATTAAGCCAACGTTTAAGCCGTAACCCATATCATCACCTTCAAGGTTAACCGCATCAGCACTTGCAGGAATAGATGCAATAACAGGGTTTACAGGAGGTACGAAACCAAACTTACGGATAATCTTCGCTTCTGCATAAATTGCATTCAAACCAATACCAAAGCTAAACTGCTCTGATACTTTATAAGCAACACTTGCGTTCATGTTTACAGTAACAATTTCAGTTTCACCGGCAATTTGGCCAGCTGCGTAATCATCGTTAAATTCAGTCGCTAGGCCAAAGTTAGAAAAAGCACCAAAACCAACCGATACCTTATCGTTTACTGGCATAGTGAAATAACCCGCTGGAATAATCGCACTTGGTGCAATGCTGTCATCATCTAGTGCGCTGTTATCTAAACCGTAGGCATTACCTGTGCCTTTAAGGCTAACATCAGGAATGACAGCCATAGCTGCAACACTAAGTTGCTTCTCTTTAAACAACGTCATTAATGCTGGGTTACGTGAAACCACAGACGCATCGTCTGCTACAGACGCTTCACCTGCGTATGCACGACCTAAACCAGATACGTTTTGCTCAGCAAGCTGAAAAGCCGCTGCAAAAGTATCAGCTGAAACAAATGCCAGCGATGCCGCAATAAGAGTTTTAGTAAATTTCATTGTTGTGTCCTTAGCCAAACTTACTGTTTGGATAGCTATGTGTGTTGTTATTAGAGTTTCAAACCTGCGTACCCTACCTTAATTTTTTATAAAAAACCTTACTAAAACGTTAAAAAAGGCCAAAAAACACGTTTTTTAACGACAATTTAACAACTATTTAAAACTCATCGGACAAGAAGTGTGGTATTAGAGTATATACTCTAATGATATTAATTCTTATTTGCATTGACTTGAAATAGTTTGCAATTTACACTGCAAATAAAATCACAAAGGGAGAAAACTGTGATCATTTTGCTTATTCTTGCTGGGCTTATTTTTTGCGGCATTAGTGTCTATTTCTTTTATAAGGCAAATTATTGCGCGTGTACGCGTGCTGGAAAATGTGACAATCCAGTCAATCAATATTGGCTCGCAGCCATTGCCATGGCGCTTATTGCTTTAGGTTTTTGCTGCTTAGCATTACATGTAGAATTAGGCACACTATTGTGGTTAACGCTGATGGGGAGTTGCTTTTTGGGTGGGTATATTTCTGTTAAAACAAACGAAAAAAGAAGATGCAACGCTAAAGCAGTAAATGCTCTTTTAAAAGCCGAGGCAAATTAATCTTATAATCAGCGGGTTTAACACTTGCCTGTATTTTTATCTCGTTATTATTTAAGCTTAAATCTATATCTTTTGCGGTAACATGATGGTTATGCTTAGCGTTGTAAAAAAGCTTCACTTTAGGTTTGATAGGGTTTGAATGATTGCCCTCTAGCACCAACGCTAATCGCTCATTGGTTAACTTAACAATAGTCCCTACTGGGTGTACACCTAAACACTTAATAAATAACTGTACTAACTCTGCATCAAACAGCTGTTTGTTAGCTAACAAATAGCGAAGCGCATTAATTGGCTCATCACCCTCTTGATGCGGTCTATCTGCTGTCAATGCATCGTATACGTCTACAATAGCAATGATCCGAGCTGGGCGGCTTAATTTGCTTCCATCTACACCTCTTGGATAGCCTGAACCATCAAGACGCTCATGATGATTTACAATCATATCAAGCATTAAAGGCGTAATACCTTTTCCGCCTTTTAACAATCCTAAGCTTTGTGCGACATGCTTTTTTATTGCCGTCATTTCGTTACCTGTGACTTTTCCTGGTTTGGAAAATATCCCTTGCGGTAACTTAGCCTGACCTAAGTCATGCATTAAAGCCCCCATTGCAAGCTCTTGCACAACAGCGCGTTTATAACCTAAGTATTTAGCAAACACCGCTGTAAAAATGGTGCAGTTGATCATATGACGCCAGTTGTAACTGTGCTTATCTTTGATCCGAGTTAAAATAGTCATAGCGTGTTCATTACGAAATACAGAGCTCACTATTTCATTACTTATTTCATTGAGCGCTTCAATATTAAGTGACAAACCTGATGTTAAATCACCAAAAATACTTTGTAGTTTTCTGTTGTGCGCATCATAACTCACACTGGCTTTTGCAAACTCTTGCTCTAAGCTTATAGCAACCTTTGCCTTAACTGGCTTATCTTGCTTAGCTACAGGAGCTTGTGGTTTTTGTTTTTCTTTGTATTTAGCTGGTACGGCGACATCACTTTTTGTAAAGTCGATGAGAAGCTCAAGCACCCCTTCGGTAATTAAACGCTGAATGATTGATTTATCACGAACCAAACCACTGGTTTTAATTTTTATGCCATCCACACTCTCCTGCTGCTTAGTAACGCTATTTACGTACATGCCTGGAACGAGTTCTGATATAGGTAAGGTGATTAGCATAAAAATGAGGGTTTCTATAATTAATGAATATATACTTTAAATAGCATTATTTAGCTATAAAAGTCTAGCTTTTGAGTTCAGGGTAATAATAAATGATTAACATCAATAATTATACGCACCACCAAGAATAAATCATAAGCTCAGCAATGAATATACGCCTAAAGGTATAAAATAGATTGCTACATATTTTATTATCGAAAATTAAATAAGGTAAGGCAGCGGACTGATTTAAATAATTGTAGGTATTTTGAGGAAGAAACAGGAAATGATACTTTAAACGCAAATGGCGCTCTCGGTAGGGATCGAACCTACAACTTAGCCTCCGGAGGGCCACGTGATATCCATTTCACCACGAGAGCACATTTGTTGCCGCCACATCAACTCGCGATATCAATGCTTTAGCATGCGCAATAATAAAGGCATCTTTGTATAAATGCCAGCATGATTCGTTTACATGTCTATAATTTAAACTAATCACTTCACAAAAGGTAAAAAAAGCGCTATTTGTTTATATTCTATAAAAAAACAGTAACGCTTTAGACACATATTATCTATTATTGTCACTGAACGGAAAGATTAAACACGAGGAAGTAATTATGAAGTTAATGTCAACAGAGCAAGTTGCTGAATTTTTAGGTGTAAAAGCAGAGCGCGTTAAACGCCTTGCTCGAGAAAGCCTATTAATCGCTAAATCAGAAGATGATAACGGCGAAATGCAATTTGACGCTGATGAAGTAGCAAAATACAAAGAGCTTGCGGAACGCTTTGGCGGACTTTAACCCTCCATTAAAGCAATAAGCTCATCCAGTTGCGCGCGCAATACAACAACCTGATTGTTTATAGCGCGTTGCTCATACCAACCTATACATAACAGTAAGTAAACTAACTGATAGCAATTGAGTTTATGCATAGATAAATAAAATTGTTCTGATAGGGTGTGCATTTTGTAATTGTTAAGCAGAGCCTGCTTGCCTGAAGCATCTAATTTAAAACTAACCGCTAACGCAGCAAGATCAAAATACACATCATTTGTTTGAGCATACTCAAAATCGATTAAATAAACGCCTTGCGGGTTTACCACGATATTTTCTTTGACTAAGTCGTTATGGCAAAAGCCGCTATCTACGGGCATGTTGGCTATGCTTTTTAATGTTTTGCTTATGAGCTTTTCATACTGTTTAAACACTAATAAATGCTGATAGGCTTGCAATTCCAAAGCTATATTCATTGCCTCATTATTAGTTGTATACGCATGTAGCTTAACAAGTTTAGTCAGTAGCGGCATCGCCAAATAAGACTGCGCGACGTCGCCATCAATATAGTTAAAAGCTGCGCGCTTATTTTGCTTATCAAGCCAGATGGGAGCAGAGCAAACTTGTTGTTTACTGAGCTCATACTGGGCATGTAACCCTACTTGTGGCCAATACGCTTTATAACACTTTAATAAATAAGCTTGGCTGTCAGTACGGATCAAAAAGTTATCGTTGCTTAAACCGTTAACCAAATACTCTGTTGAGGTTATTGTGCTCGGTACTAAAAACGCGCCACAAATATTAACTAACTGAGAATGCGGGTTCATAGATTAAAGTTGCGCCATGGGCTTGGCTTGGCTTTGCTCATATTCTTCGTACCACGTTTTAAATCCCCATGCTGCCATAACGGTATAAAATACAAATAAAACAAGGGTTGGGTAATAGCCTTTTTCATAGTACAAATACATAGAGGCCGCATCAATGACTATCCAATAGAGCCAATTTTCTAGTACTTTTTTAGCTACCAGATACGTAGTAACCACAGCAAAGCAAGTTGTGAAACTATCAAGATACGCAAAATCTGCATGCGTATAGTTTTGCATTACATAGCCAATTGCTAATGACACTAATGTAGTCAGTACAATTAAAATAATATGTCGGTTTACCGGCCAGGATGTAATTAGTCGCTGCGCTTGATTAGCCTTGCCTTTGCGCCACACGACCCAACCAAACACCGCCATATACATATAATAAAAGTTTAGTAACGACTCCATTAGCAGCGCGCCATTCCAATACATAATGGTATAAATAAGCGTACTAAAAAAAGCCGCAGGCCAGCACCATAAGTTCTCTTTAATGGCCAGTAATAAATACGCCATCGACAAAGCAACCGCAATATATTCCCAATGCGACATAGCAGTAAAACCACTGAGTATTTGCGTTACAAAATCCATCATTATAAAACGACCGTGTTTGTTAAGAGGTTATTCGGGAGATAAATCGCCCGAAATAAATTTACACACAAATATAGCTTTACCAAATTGCTCATATGAATGTTTAATTTCTGTGCTGATCACTTGCATAACTAGATCATAATCACCAAATATTTGGGTCGACATCGTATTAGTGATCACTTTGAGTTCTTCGTAGGCATTAACTCTGTCGATAAAGCCTTTAATAAAAGGAATGTAATCTTGGTGGAGCGGGTATTTACTGATCTCTACTGATAACTTCATTTCAAACTCACCTTTTTAATTATTTGATTTCAACTAATCATTCAACGCAACTTAAATACAGTGTAAAATTACACTAACACTCAACTTAAATGAGCTCATTATGGCACGCAGAATTACCTACACTTTTAAAAATCAACCGCGCGAAATTAACTTCGCCAAAGATAAATACCACGATATGTATCAGGCTATTGCGGCTGCCGAAGGTATCGATTTAACTAACTACTTAAACATGGTACGCCAAATTGAAATGACCTCTAAAGGGTCATCGGCTGTGCGTAACTTTCGTGATCAAGAATTTGCTCGCATGGGCTTTAGCGATATTTACTTTATAAAAGAGTAACGATACCGATTAAGTGAGCATCACGATCATTCTAGCAATGCAAACTTAATGGGTATTTTTAAAATAAATATTAGCGCTGGTACTCATAACTTACGCGCGGTGTAATATTACACAATAACTCGTAAGATATAGTATCAGCACATTGTGCAATTTCTTCTACCGGCAACTCAGGGCCCCACATTACTACCTCATCGCCGACTTTGATGCCATCAGCATTTTCACCAATATCAACACTGATCATATCCATAGAGATGTTGCCAGCAATACCATAACGTTTGCCAGCAATCACTACTGGGGTACCATGTTTAGCATGACGCGGATAACCATCACCATAGCCCATAGCAACCACTGCAAGCTTAGTTGGCTGAGCACTTTGCCAACTACCACCATAACCAACACCTTGCGCAGCATCAACATCGCGAATTGCAATGACCTTAGTGGTTAAACGCATCACCGGCTTAAGCTGATGATCTTTGCCTGAAGTGTTAAGCATTGGTGATACACCATACATCATCAAGCCTGGACGCACCCACTCGCCATGACCGGCAGGCCAAGCAATAATACCGGCCGAATTTGCTAAACAATGTGCTTGTTGTTTGCCTTGCACTAATGAATCAAACAAAGCAATTTGCTCAGCTGTTTTGGGATCATTAACATCATCGGCACTGGAAAAGTGCGTCATTAAATTGATTGTATCTTTAGCGTTATCAGTCGCTTGCAAGCGCTGATAAAAATCATTCAATTGCGTTGGTGCAACCCCTAAACGATGCATACCCGTATTGATTTTTAACCAGCAACTGATTGGTGCATCGAGCTTTGCATTTTCAAGTGCTCTGAGCTGGTTTTCATCATGGATTATGGTTTGAAAATTATTGGCTAATAAAATCGGCAAGTCATCTTGATGGAAAAAACCTTCCAACAACACAATAGGCTTGGTCAGCCCGCCTGCTCGCAGTGCGAGCGCTTCATCTATTCGTGCCACTGCAAATGCGTCGGCATCATTAAGGTGCTGCGCTATTTTTACTAAACCATGGCCATAAGCATTGGCTTTTAATACCGCCATAACTTTACTGTTAGGCGCAAACTGTCGCACTTGCGCTAAATTATGAGCAAGTGCTTGTAAGTTAATTTCGGCAATAGCTAAGCGCATTAGTAATCATCATCTACAGCAGGCCCCGCGTAATTATCAAAGCGAGAGAATTGACCTTGGAAGGTTAGGCGCACTTTACCAATCGGACCGTTACGCTGTTTACCGATGATAATTTCTGCAACACCTTTATCAGTACTGTCTTCGTTGTATACTTCGTCACGATAAATAAACATGATTAAATCGGCATCTTGCTCAATAGAGCCCGACTCACGCAAATCTGAGTTAATTGGGCGTTTATCAGCACGTTGCTCTAGGGTACGGTTAAGCTGCGATAGTGCAACAACCGGACACTGTAATTCTTTTGCTAATGCTTTAAGTGAACGTGAAATTTCGGCAATTTCTAAGGTACGATTATCTGACAAGCTAGGTACGCGCATTAATTGTAGGTAATCGACCATGATCATACTAATACCACCATGATCGCGGGCAATACGACGTGCACGTGAACGTACATCAGTGGGTGTTAAGCCTGAGGCGTCATCAACATACATTTTGCCTTTTTCCATGAGTAACCCCATGGTTGATGAAAGGCGCGCCCAGTCATCGTCATCTAGCTGACCAGTACGTACTTTGGTTTGGTTAATTCGGCCAAGGGACGCCAGCATCCTCATCATAATTTGTTCAGAGGGCATCTCTAGTGAGTAGATAAGTACAGGCTTGTCTTGGGTCATTGCTGCATGCTCAGCAAGGTTCATCGCAAAGGTAGTTTTACCCATCGATGGACGTGCTGCTACAATAATTAAATCTGAGGGCTGCAGACCAGTCGTCATTTTATCTAAATCAGCGTAACCTGTGCTTACACCGGTAACACCATCTTGTGGTGACTGATAAAGCTCTTCTATTTTATCAACGGTTTTTTCAAGTATGTTGTGAATGCTTTGCGGGCCATCACTACTTTTTGTACGTTGCTCAGCAATTTTAAATACTTTGCTCTCAGCAAAGTCGAGTAAATCGTGACTTGTGCGCCCTTCTGGGTTAAAGCCTGCCTCAGCAATTTCATTGGCGACACCAATCATTTCACGCACAACTGCACGTTCGCGTACAATGCTAGCGTAAGCATCAATATTAGCAGCACTTGGGGTGTTTTTTGCTATTTCGGCTAAATACGCGAATCCACCAATACCTGACAACTGGTTATTTTTTTCTAAACTCTCAGAAATTGTGATTAAATCAATCGGATCGCCAATTTCAGCTAGAGCTGTCATCGCCTCAAAAATAAGCTTATGGGTACGGGTATAAAAATCCTGCGCCACAACAAGTTCAGCTACGCGATCAAATGCTTGGTTATCAAGCATTAAACCACCTAAAACAGATTGTTCAGCTTCTATTGAATGGGGAGGAACTTTAAGAGTGTCGACTTGCTTATCTGGTTTGGCCATAACTTCACAGTACTAAAATTGAATAGCTCTATTCTATCGACTTGGCGGGGCTGTGCAAATAGCAAAGCAGGAAATCTTTTCCTGCTTTTTGTTACTTAAAATAAAATAGCTAATTATTGACGTTTAAGTTCGATAACACCGCTAATAGTATTCATCTCTACACTAGCATCAGTGCCATTAGTATTAAACTTAATTCCACTTGCTGGGCCATATTTGGCTTTTTGTACTTGATCGTTAGTTAACTGGTTGTCAATTTTACCGCCAGCGTGTGCTTCCACCTCAAATTGTGCTGATAAATCAGCAGGGAAATAAAACGCAGCGTTACCACTAACAGATTCAAAACTCACATCAGCATCACTCAGAAGGCGGTTAATTTGTACCTTAACTTCGCCATTAACGGTGCTTATTTGTAACTCTTTAATTGTATCTAAATTAAAGTTAATATCGCCATTTACGTTTTCTAAGCGAATATCATTGGCCGTCGAGTTTGATGTAATATCGCCATTAACCGCACTAAAACGAACTTCACCGCTAGATTGCTGATCATCAATCGAACCATTAACAGTTTCAAATTGAACTTTACCATTAAGTGCTTTTGCCTTGATGTCACCATTTACAGTAGTCAGCTTAATATCGCCATTAAGATCGTTTACTGTAATAGCCCCATTAACTACATCAATTTCAGTACCTTTTTGTAACTCTTTGGCCGTTATAGATGCATTAACACCCACAAATTCTAGCGCACTACTTTTTGGCATAAAAATAGCGAGCGTTGAGCCATTGTTGTTATTATCCCAATTAGAAAGTTCAGGCATTTTCACAATAAACTGGGTTTTATTACCCTGTGTTTTAAGTGTGTAGCCTTGTGCCTTATCATCAAGTTCACCGGTTACTTTAAATTGATTTTTATCCCAACCTGTCACTTTAATATCACCACGCTGGTTTTCAATGTGGATCACCCCAGCATTGGGTACCTCAATTTGCTGATCTATTTTTTCACCAGCAAATACGGCCATGGGTAATAAAGCGATCCCTAATATTATTGCTTTCATTTATTTCTCCTAGATGTGTTGCCAACGCGGTGCATGCACCTTGTTAATTAAGTCGAGTTGTTGTTGATAAACTTGCGCTAACATAGACAATAGCGCCTTGTTTTTCGGTTCATTTTCAAGAGTTTGCTTTATTGCTTGCTCTGCATCTTCAAGTTCTTGTAACTGTACTTGCCAATTGTCGGTCAATGCTGCTTGGCTTTGATATTGCACTAGTAAACTTTGTTTTTGTTTAGTAAAAAACTCACTCATTGCCACTGCAGTATTTGCCTCTGGTACTTTAAATAACAATACTGTGCTGACCAAAACCGCGGTAAAACATGCAGCAATGGCGGTGAGCTTTGGCCAATATTGGTTAGTATTAATAGTGGGCTGATTATTAGCTATTATTGCGCGCTCAATCCCATTCCACAGTTCTTTTTTTGGTGGAATATTTTTATCTAACTGGGTTAAAGACTCATTTAAGTAGTCATCAAAATTTGTTTTATTCATTTTCATACCACTGCTTTAATAATTGCCTTGCACGATGATATTGCGCCTTACTAGAGCCTACCGCCATACCTAACAGGGTTGCAATTTCCTCATGCCTGTAACCTTCTACTGCATAAAGCACAAATACCATTCTTGCGCGCTCAGGCAGTCTAACAATTAATTTATCTAGCCCATTTAATCCGTTACAGTCATGTGCAGCTTGTTCATCCATTCCGCTTTGCTCAAAGCTAATTACTTTATTAAGCCAATGTTTTTGTCTGCGCACATAACTAATAGCAATATTACTGGCGACACTATAAAGCCAAGTGGAAAACTGCGAACGCCCGTCAAATTGCGCTATTTTGTTCCATACTTGCACAAACACTTCTTGGGTAGCATCTTGTGCATACTCCTCATCGGCTATAAGCCTCAGGCATAAGCCATAAATTTTTGCTTTATGCATGTCATAGAGCGCTTTATAGGCTAACTGGTCGCCGTTTTTAACTTGATCAATAAGCATTTGCTGCACTTGATCAGTTATTGGCTGATTAGCGTCCATTAACATCGCAAATTTTTCCTGTTTATAATTATGTAATTGCAATTTAACTTATTAGACGCGCAGAAGAATAGAAAGGTTTAAATGAAATAGAGAATATTTGTAGAAAATGAAGCTTTATTTTAGAAACATGCTTAATTTTACCCACAACAAACAATTTATTGCTTTGGGTTATAAATTTTAGACACAAAAAAACCGTGCAAAGCACGGTTTTTTTTTAACTTAATTCTAAAAATTAAGCTTCAGCAATAACGATTACTTTAATAGTAGCTGTTACGTCTGAGTGTACTGCGATTGCAACGTCAAATTCGCCAGTCTCACGGATAGTACCTAGAGGTAAACGAACTTCTGATTTAGCAACTTCAACACCAACAGCTGAGATAGCGTCAGCGATGTCACGAGTACCGATTGAACCGAATAATTTACCTTCGTCACCAGCTTTAGATACTAATGTAACTTCAGCTAATGCTTCAAGTTTGTCAGCGCGTGCTTGTGCTGCAGTTAACTGTTCAGCGATTTTTGCTTCTAGTTCTGCGCGACGTGCGTCAAACGTTTCAATGTTTGCTTTAGTTGCAGGAACTGCCTTACCTTGTGGGAAAAGGAAGTTACGTGCGAAGCCAGATTTAACTACAACCTGGTCACCTAGGCCACCTAGGTTAGCGATCTTATCTAGTAGAATAACTTGCATGTTTCTACACCTTTTAAAAACGTGTTAATCCGCTGCTTACTTATGTAAGTCAGTGTATGGAAGAAGGGCTAAGTAGCGAGCACGCTTAATAGCAGTTGCTAGCTGGCGCTGGTATTTAGCGCTAGTACCTGTGATACGGCTAGGTACGATTTTGCCACTTTCTGTAACATAGTTTCTAAGAGTAGCTAGATCTTTGTAATCGATTTGTTGTACGCCTTCCGCTTTAAAGCGGCAGAACTTACGACGTCTGAAATAACGTGCCATGAGATTAATTCCTCAAATAATTCTTTCTATATGCTGAGCATGCAAAACCAATTGGCTAAGGCCGTTACGACCTTCGTGGCGATTTAAAAAACCACTCACTTGCAATGCCTGCCCAACGTGCAAATGTTGAGTCTGTTGTTGCATTTGCTTACCACTGGCAACCACCTGAAGCCTAACATAACTATTACGGTTAAGATCTGCTTCAACTTGCATTGATTTATGTTCTACAACAAAAATACAATGCGGTATGCCCGCGGGGCTTTGGCTAAACTTGGGTGTTTTACAAACAACCCCCGATATAACCAGCTGATTCGTATATGGGCTAACCATTATAGTAACTGCTGACTACGTGCCATGCTAGGACTCAAAACAATTAAGCAGCTGGTGCTTCTTTCTTCTCTTCTCTTACAAGAGGAGACGCTTCAGTTACAGCGTTTTTAGTACGCATAACTAAGTTACGAAGCACTGCATCGTTGTAGCGGAAAGTAGTTTCTAGCTCGCTGATTACTTCAGTTGGTGCTTCAACGTTCATAAGAACATAATGAGCTTTATGAAGCTTGTTGATTGGGTAAGCCAGTTGACGACGGCCCCAGTCTTCAAGACGGTGGATAGTACCACCTGCTTCAGTGATAGAACCAGTATAACGTTCGATCATACCAGATACTTGCTCACTCTGATCAGGGTGAACCATGAATACGATTTCGTAATGACGCATGGATATTCCTTACGGTTAATAGAGCCTTCTACCGTTTCGGCCGGTCGGTTTAAGGCAAGGAATTAATAGTTTAAAAGCCGAAATGAGCGCGCATTTTACGCTTAGTAGGATAATTAAGCAAGCAGGTTTTTTAAGCTTTGATAGATAAGTGAATCGGGTTTCGGGTTTCGGGTTTCGGGTTTCGGGAAGATATTATTGGATGCTCCCTTTATATCAATAAGTAAAATAAAGATAAGTGTTTAATATTTACTAGGTAGGCGCGAGCTTGCTCGCGTGAAAAGCGTAGCCTTAATTACTTAAGCCTTACATTTGCCCCTAAAATATAAACATTTACTCAAATCTAAAGTCGTGCAATTATTAAGCAACACATTATTTAATAAGGATATTTATGAAGCTTTTACTATCGCTTGTGTTAATACTTACTTTTAGTACGCCTTTTTTAAGCTATGCAGACACCGCTACAATCGACATAACCGTGGGTAAAAAGGTCATTCTACAATCAAAAATACTTAATGAAGACAGACCTCTCAGAATCTTCATACCTGAAACCGTAAAAGATGATCAGCCCCTTTATGTTATTTATTTACTTGATGGTGTTGAGCACTTTCATACGGCGTCTGGCGTAATCAAATCCCTTGTTGATTACGAGCAGATACCTAATGCAATGCTTGTTGCTATCGATACAACCAACCGCGTTCGTGATTACTTACCCAAAGTACAAGGGGAGCCTAAAACTGAGTTTCAAACCTTTGTTAAAAGTAAATGGCCTGACGCAGGGCAAACCGATAATTTTTTAAAGTTTGTGTCTGATGAGCTCATGCCCTATATAAATAGCAACTACTCCACTAATGGTTACAACACCTTAATTGGTCATTCTAATGCTGGTACATTAGCGCTTTATACTTTAGTTAATCAGCCGGAATTATTTAACAACTATATAGCCATAAGCCCAAATAGTTGGTGGAGTGATGAAGAGTTAAAAAGTAATATCACTAAATACACTAAAAACCCTAAAGGCGCTCAAGCGCTATTTATTAGTGTAGCAAGCGAAGGCGCACGCTTTTATACAGGTGCATTAAATACTTTAGTAAATTTAGAGCAACAAATGCCCACGCAGCTGAAATGGGAATATAAGCATTACCCCTCTTTTACTCATATGGGCACCATACTTCCAGCACTTAGCGATAGCTTAATTCACTTATTTAGCGACCTAATATTTAAAGTGACTGACGAGCACGGAAAATTTGCGGATGTATCGCTTATTACCGGTTATTACCAAGCACTTAGTGATAAGTACGGATTTGAGCTTAAAATTCCACAAGATGTGTACGTAGAATTTGCCCACCGCCAGCAAAAGTTTGGCAACACTAAAAAAGCGATAACGACGCTTAAACACTTTACTCGCGATTACCCAAATGCAGCTTACTCCCACATGCGATTATCGCAAGGCTACACTGCTGACAAACAGTTTAAAGAAGCCGTTACCAGCATGACACACGCACTAGAACTTGCTAAACAGAACTCGCGTGACCCATTGTTAATCGATGCACTGCAAGATATGGTGAATGAAGCACAAGAAAATTTGTAGCTCATTAACTTAAAGCATTACGAGCTTCGCTTGTCGCGTCAGCAAGCTGTACGCCTACACAAAAGATAGCATTAGCCTATAAACAAAAAAACCGATGTTTAAACTAAAACATCGGCTTTTCTTTAGCTTAAAGCTGATAGCTAAAAACTGACCGCTTGTCTTTATTACTAGCCTATCGCTTCTTTAGCGAATAGATGTTTGATTGGGCCTAAGTTATCAACGAGTGAAAGCCCTAAACCACGAATCAGCTTTTTAACTGGGTTTGCACCTTCAAATAGCTCTTTTAGCCCTTGCATCATGGCGATGTGTTTTTGTGCGTCGAGCTTGCGAGTACGTTCGTAATCACGCAGTGTTCGTGTACTGGCAAATTCTTTGGCGTCTTTACTTAGTAGCTCAATTAAATAAGCGGCATCTTTTAGGCCTAGGTTCATACCGAGCCCTGCTAATGGATGAATGGTATGCGCTGCATCGCCCATTAACACCACCTTGCCATTAACCCATTGTTGGGCGTAACGCATTTTAAGTGGGAATGCGACGCGCTTACTTTGCACTTCACATAAACCACATTGGCCATCTATGGCAGCCATAACTGCTTTATTAAAGGCGGTGTCGTCCATTGCTAACAATTCATCGCAATGATTGGGGCTGGTTGACCACACAATTGAATGAGTATGCTCATCGCTTAGTGGTAAAAACGCTAGTGGCCCGGTTGGTAAAAACACTTGGCGTGCGGTATTTGCATGTGACTCTTTGGTTTTAACTGTCGCTACTAACGCATGGTGATCGTAATCTTTAAAGCTCAGCGCCATATTAAACTGTTTACGAATCGCTGAATTTGCGCCATCAGCCGCCACCAGCAACTTAGCAATAATAGGTTCGCCAGTTTTTAAATTAATAAATACATCAGACTCACTTTGATGTATTTGCTGATACTCGGTATCAAACATGAGTGCGGCATTACTTTGTTGCTCAAGCTCTTTTATTAGCGCAAAGCGAATAATATCGTTTTCAACTATGTGCCCTAAATGCTCAAGCTCAAGTTGCTCGTTATTAAAGGCTATTTTTCCAAAGCTGTCGGCATCACGAACATCCATGTGCGTATAAGCACAAGCACGCTCAGCTATTATGTGTGGCCATACATTTAATTGCTCCAGTAAGGTCTGGCTGGCAATACTTAGTGCACTAACTCGTAAGCCATAATCATCACTCGGTGGAGCTTGAGTTGGCGCAGCATCTAACACAGCCACGCTAATATTCGCTTTAGCAAGCCCGAGCGCCAGCGTTAACCCAACGCAGCCACCACCCACTATACAAACCTGTACTTGTTTCATAAACGTGTACCTTGTTTAACTTGACCCATTAATTGTTTTGCTAATGGGGCTTTTAATGCAGGGAATAAATCCATTGAAAATAGCCCAATACTTCGACCAAGCGCTAACACCCGTGATGAGTTTGAAAAAAGTCTGACCAGAGCATCGGTCAATGTCATTACGGTGTTTATATCATCACGGCGCTTGATTGAATATTGACGAGTAAAAGCATAGCTACCTAAATCATGTTCACTGTTTGCCATTAAGTTACTCAGCACTTGTACGTCGCGCAGCCCTAAATTAAAGCCTTGTCCTGCAATAGGATGAATTGCGTGTGCCGCGTTGCCTATCACCACTGTGCGGTGCGTCGTTAACGATTCTATTTGCCCATAAACTAGAGGGTAGCTAGCGCGCATACCGACTTTTATAAACTGTCCTGCACGATAACCAAAGGCAGTTTGCAGCGCACTTATAAAGTCTGGTTCACTTAGCGACATATACTGCTCAATATGTTCTTGGCGCATACACCATACTAACGAATAGCGGTTATTACTCATGGGTAATAAAGCCATTGGGCCATTTTGGGTAAACCGCTCAAACGCCTGATGATGGTGTCCACCAGCGACTTCTATATTGGCAATAATCGCACCTTGTTCATAAGGCTGGGTATTGAAGCCGAGCCCCAATAAATTACGAGTTGGCGACTGTGCACCGTCGGCAATCACCAACAGCTTAGCACTGAGTTTTTCGCTACTTTGTAATGTAAGTTCATTACTATCGGCATTTTGTTTTATCGCTGTTACGCTATCTGGGCAAAAAAGCGATATGTTTGATTGCATTAAACGCTGATGCAGCGCTCTGCCAAATGGGTTTACCTCTACCACATAACCTAATGAGGGTTTTGCAAACTCATCACACTGTATATGGGTTTTACCAAAGTGCCCTTTGTCTGACACACTCACTTTTTTTATGGCGGCAGCATAGGGAGCGTTCATTTCAAATAAATTGAGGCTTTGTAAATACTCTACCGACTGCTGGGCAAGTGCGATACTTCTGTCATCAAAGCTTGGATGATAATCAGTGGTTACTTGATTTGCTTCAATTACAGCAATATTTAAGCTGGGATTTTTTTTACTTATACTTAGAGCACAACTTGCGCCGACTAAACCACCACCAATTACTACAATATCAAACTGCTTAGCCACTTTTATCTCCAAGCTTATGCGTTTTTAGCGCTTTGCATTAACGCTTCTATTTCACTAATTGTTTTAGGCACGCTAATGGTTAAGTTGTCGTGACCTGAATCAGTTACTAATAAGTTATCTTCAATACGAATACCTATACCTTGGTATTTTTGAGGCGCATTTGAGTCTTTACTAATATACAGCCCAGGCTCAATGGTTAGCACCATACCCGGCTCTAAGACACGCTCTTGGTTATTAACCTTGTAATCGCCCACATCATGAACATCAAGTCCTAACCAGTGACCAAGACCATGCATGTAGTATTCTTTACAGGCACCTTGTGCCATTAACTCATCAAAATCGCCGGTTAAAATACCTAAATCAAGTAACCCTTGGGTTAGTACTTGCATAGCGAGTTTATTTGCCTGAGATAAAAGGCCACCGGGTTTTATTTCGCTAAATGCAATTTCTTGCGCTTTAAGTACAATATTATAAAGCGCAGCTTGCTCAGTGCTAAATTTACCGTTAACGGGGAAGGTACGTGTTATATCGGCGGCGTAGCCTTGTAGCTCACAGCCTGAATCAATCAGTACTAAGTCGCCATTGTTTAATACGTCGCTATTTTGGGTGTAGTGCAAAATATTGGCGTTATCGCCACTGCCGACAATAGTGCCATAAGCAGGATGTGGCGCACCGTTCATTGCATAGTGATGATGAAGCTCTGCCTCTAGTTGAAACTCGGTTGCGCCAACGTGGGAAAAACGCATGGCTCGCATGTGTGCTCGAGCGCTTATTTCACAGCCCTCACGCATAATGTTAATTTCGCCTGGCGATTTAAATAAGCGCATTTCATGCAATAAAGGGCGAATATCTTTAATTGTACTCGGTGCTGTATCCCCTTTTTTAGGGGCACTGCGCAAAGTGTTAAGCATTGAAAATACTTTGCCATCAAAGGCAGGATACGTCCCTTGTGCATAAAATAAAATCTGTTGGCCGTTCACCAAATTCAATAATTGTTCATTTAGCGCACTAAGTGCATAAGTTTTGTCGAATAAGTATTCGCTTTGTGCTTTTTCAAAACCAATGCGTCTGCCGTGCCATACCTCTGCAAGTTTGTCTTTATCTAAACAAAATAATAGTGAGGGTGTATCACTGTTTTTGCAAAGCACCAACACGGCATCGGGTTCGTTAAAACCAGTTAAGTAAAAAAAGTCACTGTCTTGTCGAAACGGATAATGAGTATCACGGCTACGCGTGAGCTCCGTTGCAGCGGGAATTATAGCAATACTGTTATTATCCATTGCCGCCAATAAACGCTCGCGGCGCGCTTTAAACTCTGACTTTTGTATTTCAACCATTAATAACTAACCCATTACTTTTATTGTGTTGCTCAATTAATGCAGTGTTTTTTTGTTGCTTTGTGGATTTTGCTCTTTGCCTAGCTCAGCAAAACACAATAGCGCCGATACACGGACGTACTCAATCACTTCATGGAGTGCTTGGCTATCTTCTTCGGTTTCTTCAAAGGTTGTATCTAGGCGTGTAATCTCGCTAAAGTCGCTGATCACTTCTTTTACATCTGCCGACAGCTTGCCATAATCTTTTTGCTTTAAGCCAAAACCCAACATAAACCCAGCTACCCATGATACGAGCCCGTTAGCCTGATCGATGAGTGTTTCGTCATCACTAGGTAAAAACAAGTCAAATTGAAACTCTTCGTTATTAAAACTTTCAACCACTTGTTGATAAATTTGGCCAAAAAACTGTTTTAAATCGTTGCTAAACGACTCGCCATCATTAAATACATCGCTCAGTAAGCCTAAGTATTCTTTATCGTCAATGCTTAGCCCACAAGCAAGTAAGCCGCTAATAACGCCATGCGCTTCTGCGGGTGATACAAATATTTCATTTTTCTCTAAAAGAAGTTGGGCTTTTTCGTAATCTGGTAAGTTATTCATAATGACGTCTTCGCTTTGCTAATTAAAGCAATGCTACCACTCGATAAAAAGCAACTCCAATGAATTCTATGACTGAGGTCAAAAGCAAGCGATTGAAAAGCTGATTAAGTTCAAAAAGCAATCTTAAAAGTAAATACAAGATTAGGGTCTGTTGACCCTTCTCTGTTTGGTATTTAGGCAAGGCAGAGCCTATGTGGTGTGGTTATTCCCCATAAATAGGCGATAACGTAGCATTAATCCCAAACAGGCGCTGCCCGAAGGGTTCTGCCTAGGGGCGATTAACTCTTTGTTGCTCGGTTTTTACTTAGCCCACTAGGTTACAAACCTCGCGCCGCGATTAAACCGCCCCTAGTTTGAACAAATTTTTAATCCGCAAAGGTCAACAGACCCTAAATTTGCAGGAAAACTGAGCGAACAGTTTAATTTTTTACGATTGGGGTTTAAGGATTGGAATATGTCTTATATACTAAATTTGTTCCCTGGGGTGCAGGAGCTTGGTTAAGTCCCTGAGCCGATAAATTTTATACCAGGATTTTTGTTCGTTTACTATTGTGCAAGCTCGGCATGTACCGAGAAGCCTACGGTAAACCGCAGATTTCCGCCCTGAAACCTCAAGGTTTCAGGACTGACACCGGGCACCGCATTCTCGGGGAACACCTTCCTTTATAGCTTAGGTTCTAGGTTCTCAAGCATTTCTTTTTAACTAAACATTCCCTATCTTTCGTCTTTAAATATATCGAACTGCGCCTCCACAGCCCGATATTAAACTTGTTTCTAACACCTATCCCTTTGTCTTTTTAATGCCTAACACTACTTAAACCAACCTTGAAAGCGCTCCATCAGCATATAGTTAACGGGAACAAGTAATAAGGTTATAAAAGTCGCAAATATAATCCCAAAACCTAGGCTTACTGCCATAGGAATTAAAAACTGCGCCTGAGTCGCCTTTTCAAACAGCAGCGGCATTAAGCCTATAAAGGTGGTTAAACTAGTTAGCATAACCGGGCGAAAACGCGCTACGCCGGCGGTTTTAACAGCTTCCATTAAATCGAGCCCTTCACTGCGTTTTTTATTAATAAAATCAACCAATACTAACGAGTCGTTCACCACGACCCCAATTAACGCGAGCATTCCCAGCAAACTCATAATGGTAAGCTCCATAGTCATGATCCAATGGCCAATTACTGCGCCAATCATGCCAAAAGGAATAATGCTCATCACCACCAGTGGCTGTAAGTACGATTTAAAGGGAATTGCGAGCAACCCATAAATTACAAAAAATACAAATACCATTCCCCACAATAATGAACCAAACGATTCGCGCTGCTCTTTGGCTTCACCTTCTAATGAATGGCTTACACCTGGGTATTGTTGCACAAGTTCATCTAAGTAGGTTTTTAAATCAGCTTGAAGCACGGTCATATTGGTATCGGTTTTTTCTACATCCGCCGACACATTAAGAGTACGGTAACGATCAATACGGGTAATGGTTGATGGGCTTTGACCCGGTACTAAAGTGGCCACGTGTGACAGCGGCACTCGCCCACCATTAGGTGTTTGTATTAATATATCTTTTAAATCAGCAACTGAGCGTCTTTCATCTATAGGTAAGCGCACCATAACGCGCACATCATCACGCCCGCGTTGAATGCGCTGTACTTGTACACCAAAAAACGAGTTACGCACTTGTCTTGATACATCAACTCTATTTAATCCAAGTGCAAGCCCTTGCTCTGTTAGCTCTATTTGTAGCTCTTCTTTACCATCAGACATGCTATCGGCAATATCAAACACGCTTGGATAAGTGGCCAATCGTTGTTTAATTTGCTCAGCCACTGTTTGCAGTGTGGTTATGGAATTACCCGATAATTGAATATCAATTGGGTTTGAGCTTCTACCTATTTCTGCTCTAAATGTGAGACTTTCAGCCCCTGGGATCACCCCTATTAATTGCCGCCACTCTTTTACCAACTCACGCGAACCAATATCAGACTCTCGTTGTTCTGCTGGGGTGATTTCAAAGCGCACACTACCCGAATTAGCCGCACCGCCTCGCCCGCCAGTGCTGGCTAAAATATTAAGGATAATACTTTGCCCTGTTTCTTCATCTTGATACTTACGCTGAAGCTCTCTGGCTTTATCTGACATATCAATAATGTATTTATTCGTGACTTCAAACGGTGTTCCCGCAGGAAAAGTTAAATTAACCCGAACTGTTTCACTGGGAATACGTGGGAAGAAAATAAACTTAGTCCAACCACTGGTGATCATGGTTAAAATAATTAAAAACACGCCCATAAATAAACTGACTGTGGCCAGTTTGTTGCGTAGCGCTAGCCCTAATACGGGTTGGTAATATTTTAAAATGGCATGCTCAAAACCATCAGCAAAACGTTGTTGGAGTTGCTCTAATTTAGAACCTTTGCCTTTTTGCTGGCGCAGTTTGATATATTTTAAATGCGCTGGCAGCACAAATTTAGATTCAATCAATGAAAACAATAATACCGGAATAACCACCACCGGAATTTGCGCAAAAATAGCGCCTCGCGCGCCTTCTATAAAACCTAACGGTAAAAAAGCGGCCACGGTGGTTAACACGCCAAATGTAACTGGCGTGGCTACTTCTTGAGTTCCTTTTATAGCAGCCTCTTCGCCCGATTTGGCGGTTTTTAAATGGGTATACACGTTTTCACCGGTAACAATAGCATCGTCCACCACAATCCCTAGCACCAATATAAAACCAAATAAGCTGATCACATTTATGGTCACGCCAAAGGCGGCCATTGCCATAAACGCGCCCATAAATGAAACCGGAATACCAATAAATACCCAAAACGCGATGGCAGGTCTTAAAAATAAAGTCAGTAACCCCAGTACCAAAATACCGCCCTGTAAAGCATTGCTAGTTAGGGTAGCAATACGGCTTTTTACTACCTCAGAGTCATCATCCCAATAGCTTAAATAAAACCCTTGCGGTAAATTAGCTTGCTCACTGGTAATATAGTTTTTAACTGCATCGGCCACTTCTATCGCACTTTGCGGACCAATGCGGTACACATCGATAAATGCGGCTTGTTTGCCATTAAAGCGGGTGCGCACGGGGGTTTCTTCAAAATCATCGTTAATGGTTGCAATATCACTTAAGCGAATAATAGTGCCATCGGCTTGATTTTTTATCACAATGCTTGCAAATTCATCTTTGCGGTAAGCTTGCCCTTTAGAGCGAATAAGTACATCGCCGCCCTCTGTTTTAAGGTTTCCCGCTGAAATATCAGAACTTGAATTGGCAATGGCACTGGATATTTGCGCCAAGGTTAAATCGTATTGGCGCAGCGTATCTTGGCTTACTTCGATTGCCAGCTCATAATTACGTACGCCACTAAGTTCAACTTGGGTAATCGCCGGAATACGCAGCAATTCATCACGGACTTGCTCTGCATATTCTAGGGTTTCTTTTTCGTTGTAGTCACTTGAAACAGTGACTGCTATTACTTCACGCTTACGCTGGATTAACCCTATTACTGGTTTTTCTGCATCGGCTGGAAAGGTATTAATGGCATCGACACGGCTCTTTATATCCGCTAACAATTCACGCTCGTCATAGCCAGTATCAACCTCAACGCTTACTTGTGATGACCCCTCAGAAGAGCGGCTCGATATTTGTTTAATACCTTCGAGATCTTGTAATGCTTCTTCTATTCGTATGGTGACCCCTTTTTCAGCATCTTCTGGGGTTGAACCACGTAAACTCACACTAATATTTATACGATCAGAAACAAACGAGGGAAACACCTCTAACGGTAACTTAGAAGACAGGCTGAATAGGCCGCCCAACACAATACTAATTAGCAATAAGTTGGCAGCCACATGGTTACGAGTAAACCAAGCGATCATGGCTGCTCTCCTGTTTTTTGTGCTTTAGGAGTCGCATCCATTATCTGCACTGGCGTACCTGAACTCACTTGCCCCAGTGGCGTCAGTACTAATTGACTACCCGCTTCAAGACCTTTACTCACAATGCCTTGCAGCGCATTTTGCCACGCTAAAGCAATATTTTTACGCTGTAGTGTGCCATTTTCAACCACATAAACATAACTGCCTTGATATATCGCACTATTGGGAATAACGAGTACCTGAGAGGCGACTTTGCCATTAATTTTAGCTTTAACGTATTGTCCTATTTTTACTGGGTATTGATTATCACTGGTTGATTTATAAGGGTCATTAATTTTAGCCACCACATACAATTGCTGAGCACTTTCATCTATTGCGCCCTCAGTACGAATAAGTTGGCCTTGCCATTGTTGCTCGCCAATTAAATCTGAAGTGAAATTAACCGCTGAGCCACGCTGATTTTTAGCACCATCTCGATATTGCTCAGGTAAATTAATAAAAGGCAGATCTTTATTCTTTATCGGTAAGCGTATTTCAACACTGTCGGTTGCATAAATTGTCGCTAACTGCATATTGTTAGATACCACCTGACCTAAGTCAACGCTGCGGTTTAATACTCGCCCAGCATAAGGGGCTTTAATTTTAGTACGTTCAAGATTTAGTTGCGCTTTTTCCAATTGTGCTTGTGCTGACAAAACCTGTGCTTGCGCTGCAGCTAGCTGTGGCTTTCTAAGTACTAAAATACTCGGTTCAGACTCATTGCCTAAACGTTGCCAATCAGTAAGCGCTTGTCGGCCTCGTGCTTGCTCTTCTAATAAGTTTTGCTCGGCATTGAGCAAATTAGCTTGTGCTGATTTAACTTCCGCTTTTAAATCGCGATCATCTAGCTGAAGTAACACATCGCCTTTTTCAAAAAAGCCGCCTTCGCGGAACTGCTCATTTATATCAATAATCAGCCCAGAAACCTGAGCCACCAACATACTTTGAGTCCGTGGTTTAACCGTACCAAAGCTATCAATTTCAACGGGGTAGTCAATTAACTGCAATGGTTTTACCGCTACATTAATTTTTGCTTTTGGCGGTGCTGAAAAACGTGATGCTTTAGGCGGGTTTCCCTTAATAAACATCACCAAAAAAATGGTCGCTATAATGATAGCAGCGGGAACAATTATTTTTTGTTTGTTTAGTTTCATAGTGCTTGCTCATCCTGTGCGGATCTTGATTTTGCAAAGTCGCCCCCAAGAGCAACATGTAATTTAATGCGATTTGTGAGTAATTGGTTTTTAATTTCAATCAGTGAACTTTGTGCATCAAACGAGCGTGCTTGTGCATCTAATACGGTGGTGTAGCTCACTAAACCACTTTGATATTGTTCAAACGATAATTGCTCTGCTGCTAAGGCATTTTTTTGTGCCTGCAAGGTGCTTTGGTAGCGTGCCTTTAAAGATTGTTGTTGGGTAATAGCATTTTCAACATCACCAAATGCATCATATAAAGATTGCAGATAGGCTTGCTCTTGCTTTTGCGTTTGTAAACTGGCTATTTCCTCGTTCGCAGCGAGTCGCCCAGCGTCAAAAATAGGCGCTGAAATGCTACCAATAAGTGACCACGCAAGACTTGAAGCAGAAAATAAGTCGCTTACCCTGTTAGTGCTATCGCTTAAACCTGCCGCTAAATTTAAACTCGGAAAACGCTGTTTATGCGCATACGCAAGCGAAGCGTCGCTGGCTAATAACTGATACCAACTAGCACGCAACGCAGGTTTGCGAGTAATAAGCTCCGACGGTAAACCAAGAGGAATGTCGTCATTAATTACAGGTAGGTCGTTATTCGCTGCTATCAATCCTTTTGGATACTCCCCCAATAAACGCTCAAGGCTACGTGCAGCTTGAGTCAAATTTGCTTTTTGGGTTGCTATACGGGAGCGTTCATTGTTTAACTCATTGCGAGCTAAATAAACATCTAACGCTTCATTTAAACCTTGGCGATAACCCGACTCAATAATCTCAAGGTTTTGCTGGGCGTTAGCTTCTCTGCGCTTAAACAAATCAAGTAATTGCTCTGCACTGATTAAGTTAAACCAATTTGTTATAACATCTGCAATAAGCTGTTGTTTAGTTTGCTCATAGCGAGCTTGCTGAGCAAGGTAGTTGAGGTTGTCTCTGCGCTTTGCATCAGAGAGTTTACCCCATAAATCAATTTCATAGCCTAACTCTAACGATACAGAGCTTGAGTTATTATAACTAACCGGACGATTATCTTTGCTCCGTCCTACTCGCGTTGAAATATCTAAACTGGGCCATAAAGCGGCACCGGTGACAATTAATTGCTGTTTTTGTATTTCTACATCAAAACGGTTTTGCAATAGTTGCTGATTGTTTTTTAGCGCTTGAGTAACTAGCTGCTTTACTGTTGGTGAAGCAAGTTTATTAAACCATGTGTCGTTGACAGCAACTACTGATTCAACAGCTGTTTGTTGCCACTGATCTGGGAGTGTATTCGGTGCTTGCTCACGTAGTTGCGGGTTTAAGTTACTCGCACAACCACTTAGCAGCATAATACTTATTGCCAATAAAGATGGCTTATATTGCCACATTATGTTTAAACCTGATTAATGCTATTTATGAATGTTATTCAAGCACTTTAGCAAACGTTGCTCAATTGACTTTACATAACATTACATACTTTGCGATGAAATTATAAGTGCCGTAGATACGCCAAGTATTAACATATTGATCACAAATTAATAAACAACCTAATTTTTAGCCAAAAAAGCTGAATAAAGTTCTCAAAGAGGTACGAAAAGGACAGAGGGACTTACTGTTTATGACGTGCTGGAAAAATAGAGCAGGATAGAAAAAACTTAGAAACAAAAAAGCCCCGCATATGCGAGGCTTTGTATAAATGGTGCCTCGACCCGGAATCGAACCAGGGACACGAGGATTTTCAATCCTCTGCTCTACCAACTGAGCTATCGAGGCACTTAAACAGTGCAAATAGTTAAATTAACTATTTAAATAAATGGTGCCGACTAACCGAGTCGAACGGTTGACCTACTGATTACAAGTCAGTTGCTCTACCAGCTGAGCTAAGTCGGCACACTAAACTGTGTGCTAAGGCACGTGTAATAACGTTTAATCTTATGATTTTAAACACTATTACTTTAATAATGGTGCCTCGACCCGGAATCGAACCAGGGACACGAGGATTTTCAATCCTCTGCTCTACCAACTGAGCTATCGAGGCACTTAAACAGTGCTAATTAAAAATCTTAACGGATTTTTAATGCAATTCCCAGCTAGCTCTACTGACTGGCTATCTGGGCGTGCGGCGTATTAAACGAGTTTTGCCCCTACAAGTCAACTTTTTTTTTATTCTTTATAATCGTTTGAACGGTTTTCAAACAACTCGAGGCTATTTTCGTTAATACAGTGTATTTATCCAACAAAAGAGTTTAAAAAACGTAGTGAATTATTTTTTTTAGGTGTTACGATTGAATAATAACTTTCGGTACAGGCTTACCGTTTTAATAATAAGACCACAGGAAAACTCATGCAGAGCAAGCCCTCTTCAGCAATAAAAGGCCTACTACCTTTATTCTTAGTTAGTAACCTTATAATAACCGCATTATTTGTAGTCGCCTTTGTGCTTTATTCACAAAGTAATGCTGATAACAATGCATCTGCTCCAACCTCTACTTTATCGTTAACAAAACTTGCTGAGCGTCTTGATCAGCCTTTAGCAGAAGCATTAACAATATACGAGCAAGACAAGGTCACGCAATTACTCGATATGACCACCTTACTCAATGATGATTATAAATATACGCTCCACCGTTTTAATGCCAATAATCAAGCCGAGTTAGTTTATAGCAATAACAGTAAAGCAATTGCGCCTTTAGCTGTTAATAAACATATTAAAGAACAAAATACTCTTCATCATTTAATCTCATCAGAGGGGCAGATAATTGGAGAGCTTATTATTAAGCAAACACAGCCCTCAGTTACACCATCAAATCAACACTCACCACTAAATGCCTATGTTGTAGCCTTTGCTGCACTGGTGGTGCTGTTTTTATTAGCATTCATGTTGAATAAATACATTAACAAGCGATTACATAAAAATACAGATTCACTTACTCAAGAACTAAAAGAAATTACGCAAAATGATAACTATCAAAGCACCCTAAATGAGCAACTAGAGGGTGGTTTAGAAACGGTAGCTCAACAAGTTAATTTATTACTCAAAAAGGTGAGTAAGGTTCAAGCTGACGATCAAGCGGCAAAAAAAGAGTTAAAAAAATTACAAACAAGCCTTGAAACAGAAGTACAAAGCAGAACCTTTGAGTTAGAGAAACAAACGCAAAAAGCGCTAAAAGCCAGTGAAACTAAAACCACCTTTTTAGCCACTATGAGTCATGAAATAAGAACACCAATGAATGGTGTAATCGGTACCATTGATTTACTTCGTCAAACAGAACTTGATGGTGCACAGCAACGTTTAAGTACAATTATTCGTGAATCTGCATTTTCGTTACTCAGTATCTTAGATGATATTTTGGATTTTTCTAAAATTGAAGCAGGAAAGCTCAATATAGACCCGACTCCCTTCTCTGTTGCAGATACGCTAGAAGAAGTCGCAAAGGTGTTATCGTCTGTTGCAAAAAACCGTCACCTAGAACTCGATTTATCAATTGCACCGGATATTCCTAATAACCTTATGGGCGACTCAGTCAGGGTTCGCCAAGTACTTTATAACTTATGTAGCAATGCCATTAAATTTACCAGCACTAACGGCTCTACTCAAGGTAGGGTGAAAATATCGGTTGAAGTTGCACACAACACTGCCGATCATTTTACACTCCGTTTTTGTGTAGTTGATAACGGTAAAGGAATGAGTCAGTCTCAATTAAGGAAAATATTCAGCCCGTTTACTCAAGCTGAAAGCTCAATTACCCGAGAATTTGGCGGTACAGGACTTGGGCTTTCAATTTGTAAAAGCTTAACCGAGCTAATGCTTGGTACTATACATGTTACAAGCCATGAGGGGATTGGTAGTGAGTTTACCGTTGAACTGCCTTTTTCAACGGCAGGTAAAACTGAATTTGCTCATAAAAATACACTCAATAATAAACATGTTGTTGTTGTTAGTGACAATGCTGAACGCGGCAAGGTAATTTATCGTTACTTGTCATTCATGGGTGCCAAAATAACCTATGCCCATGAGCAAAAAGATATAGAAGATCATCAAGACACAAAGGATATTATTTGGGTTGTTGATGGTATTGACGACATGAGTAGCATTAGCACTTTGCTAAGAAGTTTACTTTACTCACTAGAAGATAATAATCAGCAAATGGTGGTATTAAGTAAGCTAGATGAAGCCGTTATTAATCATAAAAATATTTTTTATATTAATGCTTCACCACTGTGCAAATCTAACTTTATGCTTTCAATTTTGGTTGCGGCGGGCTTACATAAACCTAAGCAAATAAAAAAAGCTAAAAGCATGAATCATTACTTAAATTCAGAAGAAGCACTCGCTGCGAATAGGCTTGTTTTATTGGTAGAAGATAACTTACTAAACCAAGAGGTACTTACCGAGCAGTTACACATACTAGGGTATAGTGTGGAAGTAGCGAATAATGGTGAGGAAGGCATAGAGATGTGGCGTAAAAACAGCTATTCGCTCATCCTAACCGATTTACATATGCCGAAAATGTCTGGCTACGATATGGTTGAAAAGATTAGAGAAGAAGCAGCACTGTTAGAAGCAATCGACGCCCAACCTTATATTATTGCTGTAACAGCCAATGCCTTAAAAGGCGAAAGAGAACGCTGTTTAGCTGTGGGAATTAATGACTTTATAACTAAACCGATTGAGTTAAATGCGCTTGAGGACATATTAAATCAATGGAGCGATTTAGATAATAAACAGCCAAAACAAATTAGCTCAGCTGAAAAGCCAGCCATGCCTATTAACATGGAGTCTGCCAACAAATATATAAATGGCGATGATGCTAAAAAAATTCGCTTCTTTAAAATGTATTTAGAGCAAAGCCAAGAACAAATTAAATCAATCAACTTTGCGGTACTACAGAAGAGTCAAAGTGAAATTATAGCTGCCTGCCATCAATTGAAATCTATATCAAAAACAGTGGGGGCTAATATTGTGGCTGATTTAGCGCAGTCATTTGAGGATAAGTGTAAGGCTGATGAAGTCAATGCCGATGAGTTAATTGAGATGAGAGATGAGCTCGAAATTGAATATTCAAGAGCAGCACAATTTTTAAAAGAACAAATTAGAAACCACGATCAACAAGATGACTTGATTTAACTAAACTGTTCATAGGTATGCACAACAAAAAAGGGCTTTTATAGCCCTTTTTTAACGATTATTTTTCTACTGGCTTATAGCCTTCAATCTCAACCTCTTTTCCTTCAAATAAAAAGCCAACCATTTGCTCTTCTAAAAAGGTACGATGTTCTGGGTCCATCATATTTAAATGCTTTTCATTGATCAGCATCGTTTGTTTATGCTGCCACTGTCCCCATGCTTCTTTAGATATATTATTAAAAATCTTTTCGCCAATTTCCCCAGGATAAAGTTGAAATCCAAGGCCTTCAGCTTCTTTTTGTAACTTTTGACAAAATACAGTACGTGCCATGATTTATTCTCTCTAACGCTAAATGCTGCTAGTTTAACCTATTGGGCTCATTTGTTTAACCAACTTTTTAGTCGGTGCAGCTAAACCCACCTCTATTGATTGATCAAGTGGATACCATATTAATTGCTTGTCGTTCACCACATCAGGGATTTGCTGAACATTGAGCACATGTGGGTTTATGGTTAGCTCAAAATGTGAGAACACATGGCTAAAAGGCGCTAATATCTCAAGCTCACTTTTTAGCCCTTGCTGTGCTAAAAAAGTATCGAGCTCACTGTGCTCATTAAATTCAAAAAATCCAAATAATCCCCCCCAAATGCCACTACTTGGGCGTTTTTCCATGAGTACTTTGTCGTTATGTTTAATAATTAACTGATGACAACTTTTTTTAGGCACTGCTTTTTTAGGTTTAGAATGTGGGAACTCTTTAACCTTACCCGCATTAAAAGCACCACATTGTGTTTTTAACGGGCATGCTTCACAGTCAAAACGACTTCGTGAACAAAGGCTTGCCCCTAAATCCATCATAGCTTGATTAAACTCAGTCACATTATTTTTAGGGGTGAGTTGTTCACTTAAATGCCACAGCTGATTTTCTACCTTTTTGATGCCATACCAACCTTCAACCATGAAAAATCGTGCAAGCACCCTTTTTACATTACCATCAAGAATAGGATGATGCTGCCCCAAAGATAAAGATAAAACAGCACCGGCAGTGGAGCGTCCTATTCCGGGTAAATCCATTACCTCTTCAATCGTGCTGGGAAACTGGCCTTGATATTTGTCTCGCACTATTTTGGCCGTTTTATGCAAGTTTCGCGCGCGTGCATAGTAACCTAGACCAGTCCAGTGATGCAGAACCTGATCTTCATCAGCATTTGCTAAAGCAATAATATCGGGAAAGCTTTGCATAAACTTTTCGAAATAGGGAATAACAGTCACAACTTGGGTTTGCTGCAACATCACCTCAGACACCCATACTTTATAAGGTGTTTTAGCTAATTGCCATGGCAATGTTTTGCGCCCATGGAGATGATACCAATCAACTACTTGGTTAGAAAACCAATCAGACTGCTGCTTTTTTAAATCCAACATATTTACTTTTTTACTAATGCTTAATGGCGGCTCAGTCTATTGTAGTTGTTGAAAAGATCAAGCTATAACGCCCTAGAGCTTGTCAAGCTTGCGCGGGTCAGGGATAATACGCAACCATTTTTAAACACATTGTTTTGTCAGGCCAATAATATGAGTGAATCAAGTAACAACAACCTTGAGCAAGCTAAGCAAGAAGGTAAGTATATCCGCACTATTCGTAGTTTTGTAAAACGCGAAGGCCGATTAACCAAAGGCCAAGCCGCTGCAATCGAAAAATGCTGGCCAACAATGGGGCTTGAGCATAAAAACGGCCTACTTGATTTAAACGCAGTATTTGGCAATGACAATGATGTAGTGTTAGAAATTGGCTTTGGTATGGGCAAGTCATTGGTTGAAATGGCAAAAAATGCACCACATCTTAACTTTATCGGTATAGAAGTACATCGCCCAGGCGTTGGCGCGTGCTTAATGGATGCCGACGAAGCAGGCGTTACTAATCTTCGTGTATTTGAACACGACGCCGTTGAAGTCCTTGCAGATTGTATAAGTGATGAAAGCTTATCGACCTTACAATTGTTCTTCCCTGATCCATGGCACAAAAAGCGTCACCATAAGCGCCGTATTGTACAAACTGAGTTTGCAGAAAAACTACGTTCTAGATTAAAAATTGGCGGCGTTTTTCATATGGCAACCGATTGGGAAAACTATGCAGAGCATATGCTTGAAGTAATGCAAGCAGCACCTGGTTACAAAAACCAATCAGAGACTAACGACTATGTACCTCGTCCTGATTTACGTCCGCTGACTAAGTTTGAACAACGTGGCCATCGTTTAGGCCATGGCGTATGGGATTTAATGTTCGAACGTACTAAATAACCGTTAATTAAATAATCAAGTAAGGTAAAGCCATTTATGAGCGTATTAACCAATCCGAGCCTATTATTACTTCGCAACAGCGAGGAGCTAAAAGGTAAATCAATATTGGTGGTCAACTTTGTTCAAGATGGCTTTTTAAATGAGCTAAAAACGCTCAACCCACAAAGTAAAATAACGGCTTTTAGCTATAACCATGCAAATGGTGAATTTGCTAAAAACATATCGGGTATAAATGTCGAAGTTAATCACACGATTAACGCCGGTGAATATGATTTAGTAATTCTTTATTACCCCAAGTCTAAGCCCGAGCTATTAATGGCATTAGACAACATACGCGCAGTGATAAGTAAAGAAGCTGAGCTGCTAGTCGTTGGCGAAAACAAAAGCGGTGTAAAATCAATTGAAAAGCAACTCGCCAATAAAACGGCGTTTAGTAATAAAATTGACTCTGCAAAACACTGCGTTTTATATTCATTTTCAGAAATAACCCTGAATTCAACATTTGATATTAGTACTTACCACAAAGAGTTTGTGGTAAACGTAAGTGATATTGAGTTTACTGCTGTAAGTATTCCTGGCGTGTTTAACCATGGCGGCCTTGATGCAGGCACTAAAATGCTATTAGAAAATGCACCAAATATAAAACACGGTAACGTTCTTGATTTTGGTTGTGGCGCGGGGGTTATTGCTACGTTTTTAGGGCTAAAAAATCCGGCTCTTACATTTACATGTAGTGATGTAAGCGCACTGGCTGCCTATGCAACAACACAAACGCTTAAACTTACGTTAATGGTGAAGCCGTACTGAGCGATGGTTTAAACAGCATTGCAGGTAAGTTTGATTTAATTATTAGTAACCCACCATTTCATACCGGTATTGCGACCGACTACACAGTGGCCGAATCGTTTTTAAATAATGCCAAACAGCACCTAACTAAAACAGGTAAGCTCACTATTGTTGCTAATAGCTTTTTAAAATATCCACCTATTTTAGAAGCCCAATTTGATAGTTATCAAACGGTGTTTAAGAATAATAAGTTTGCTGTATACAGTAGCTAAAACTTATTATTAATCCCCTATCAAAACATAAATATGCGGTATATTAGCCGCATATTTACTTTATTACGTAGATTAACTAAGAATAAATAGTGTAATTAAGCTAATCTTTTTGCTTCACTTTTTCCTGTTTTTGCTAAACTAGTATTTATTACACTCACAATTGACACGGATGACCCTCTCGCAATGCCTAAAACTGTAGAGCAAAATAGCATTCGTAGCATATTGTTTAAAACCATCATGCTTATAACAGCCATCTGTTTGCTATTATCTCTTTCTATTTCTACTTACTTAAGTACACAAGAGCAAAAAAAGCAGCTCATTAGTAAACTTGTGCTGGTGTCAGAGATCATTGCCTTTGATGCAATGCCGTCATTACTAAATAAAAATAGACCTGCAGAAGAAAGGCGGTTAAAGCTTCTTCAACAAGTATCATCGGTTACAAACTTACATATTTATGCGCTAGATGAGCAAACAAATAAACCAGTATTTTTTACCAGTTTTAATGCCCGAAAATCGCCACCTGTTCCAATCAAAACAGACAGTATTAACGACTTTATAGAACCCCAAGTAGGTGATGAGTTTATTGAGTACATTACTCCAATACTCAATAATGATCAGTTACTGGGTTATGTGTATATTAGGGGCAGCTTGGATAACTTAAATGAGCTTATCACTAAAAAAATTATAATTGATATTGCCATTATCGCTTTAATACTTATCTTCATCTCTTTGATTATTTTAAGACTACAAAAAAGGATAGCCAGCCCAATAGAAAACTTAAGCTTGTTACTGCAAAACATAGCTAAAAATCATAACTACTACGCCCGGGCGCCTTTAACAAACTTAACTGAAATAACCCGGCTTTCTAACAGCTTAAATGTAATGCTGGCGCGAACACAAAGACAAATAGAGCGCCACGAAGAAGATAAAAAAGAAATTAAGCTACTAAACTCAAATCTTGAAGAAAAAGTAAGCCAACGAACCATCGCGCTCAGAGAAGCAAATAAAGAGTTGCTATCTACACTTGAAAAGATGCACCAATACCAAACTCAAATTGTCGAAAACAAAAAAATGGCTTCATTAGGGCAAATGGTGGCAGGTGTAGCTCATGAGGTAAATACCCCTATAGGGCTTGGGATCACCGGTTCTACTTTACTAAGGGATAAACTCGCGGAGCTACAAATTAACTTTCAAAATAAGTCATTGACTGCTAGTCAATTTGAGCAATTTACTAACGATGGCATTGAAAACTTAGACCTCATCTACAGTAGTTTAAACCGTGTCGCAGAGCTTATTTCTAACTTTAAAAAAGTGGCCGTGATCAAAGATGATGAAATCACTAGCACCGTTCACTTACAGCAGCTCATAAACGATACATTATTGTCTATGGGGCAAGAATTAAGAATAAAAAATCCTAAAGTTCTTATAAATTGTCCAGCAGATTTAACCGTTGAAAGTAAAAAAGGGCCACTGCAGCAAGTTTTCCATCAACTAATTTTAAACTCCCTACTACACGGATTTGTAGCTGGCGGTGACAATGTAGTGCAAATTGATATTGTGGCAACAAACACAAAAACACAAATTACCTACACCGATAACGGCCTAGGTGTAGAGAGCAACATAAGAGCGAAAATTTTTGACCCCTTTGTTACTTCAAAACGTGGTCAAGGGGCCAGTGGTTTAGGCATGCATTTAGTTTACAACTTAGTGACCCAGGCTTTGGCTGGAGAGATTGTGTTAGATACTGAGTATCAATCAGGAGCACGATTTATTATTACGCTATTTTAAAAAGTGAAATAAATCCGTTGTCTGCTCTTGAATTACGACTTTATGACCATACTAAGAGAGCACTCATTGAACAGTTGTACCATTAATGCTGTATTTTCACACAATTAATGAACTTAATTGTGTTTAACATATCACATACATTGATGAAAAATTGTAAAGTGATATAATTTCGTTTTGAATTAGTCTGATTATTTTAAGTATCTTTAGGTGGTTGATGGATGTATCAATTATTAAAGGGAAATGGCTTCGACTTTATAATTCAAATTATACATCCAACGTTAAGTATCAATTAAGCCGCGGTTTTTAATAATACGTCAAAGTAGGTTTGGGCGCGCAGCTGTTTTTATCTAATTTGTTTTTACTTGTTAACATTTAGATATAATCCTATAATTCTAGTAGTCGGTTTTGATGATCACACCGATTTTAAAATAAAACACACTCCAAAAAGGTTAATTAAAAATGCAAACGCCAGTCATTCTGATCGTAGAGGATGAAGACGTAACTAGACTAAACCTCGTTAGTTTATTTGAAGCCGAAGGTTACAAAGTTATTGAAGCCATTGATGGCGATGATATGCATGATAAGCTTACAAATAACGATGACGTCAATCTTGTAGTTATGGACATCAACCTGCCAGGTAAAAACGGGCTTATTTTAGCTCGCGAATTACGCCAAAAACGCAAAGTTGGTCTTATTTTCTTAACAGGCCGTGACAACGATGTAGACCGTATTTTAGGTCTTGAAATTGGTGCTGATGACTATATTACTAAGCCTTTCAACCCGCGTGAATTAACTATTCGTGCTCGTAACTTAATTACGCGTACTGCATTAGGTGGTGAAGAGTCTGCTATTGAAACAAATGGCGTGATCACCTTTAACGGTTGGGAACTTGACGAAAACAGTCGTTGCCTTACTTCTCCAAACGGAGACGCGAAACGTCTACCTAAAGGCGAATACAGAGCACTGCGTTTAATGCTTGACTCTCCGGGTCGTATATTTAGCCGTGAGCAACTAATTAAACACATGACTGGCCGAGAGCTTCGCGCTAACGACCGTACGGTTGACGTAACAATTCGTCGTATCCGCAAACACTTTGAAAGCGACAACTCAACATCTGAGTTAATCAGCACCATCCATGGTGAAGGTTACCGTTTCATTGGTAAAATCGACAGCTAATTAGTTATTACTCTAATTGCTGTAAAAATAAATGAAGGGCCTGTTGTCCTTCATTTATTTTATCTGTTAACTCCTCAAGCCACACAGCTAACACTTCATCACTTTGCTCCAGCGCCCCATGCTCCATTTGCTTTGCATGCAACTGAACATCATTAAGACCCACCGAACCAGCGGCACCTTTTAATTTGTGCGCAACCGATTTGTACTCTTCTCTATCAGCAGCGTTTAACGAAGCTAATAGCTCTTGTTGGTACTGCGGATTTAGCTTTGCGAACAACTGGCTACTGCGTTTAAATACTTCAACGCCCATCGAATTTACAAAGTCTTCAATGGTTTCAACATCCAACAAGTCAGTATTAATTTGATTTAATAACGCTTGATTGACCACTCGTTGAGGAGCCTCGGTTTGCGCTTGCTTAATGCCAAAGAGTTCAGCGAGCATATTATCTAACTTGCTTGTGTTTATTGGTTTAGCTAGTGCGCCTTGAATAGATATACCCTCAAGCTCTTCTTCAGCACTGCGTACATTGGCCGTTAATGCCACTATTGGTAGCTGATCAAAATGACTTTGAGCACGAATTTGTCTTGCCACTTCGTCACCATTAATATCAGGCAACTGCATATCAAGTAATACTAAATCTAAGTCATCTTCAGTTTCGACAAACGATAAAGCATCTTCACCCGTTTCAGCCCACAGCACTTCGTGTCCACGTTGCTCTAGTAAGTTAGTAGCAATTTCAGCATTAAGTGGCACATCCTCCACTAATAAAATATATAAGCTACGCCCAACATAACTATGTTCGGTAGGAGCACTACATAAATTCAGCGGAATTTGTACCGTAAAGCAGCTGCCCTCTCCTGGGGTACTATTAACAGTTATTGTGCCTTTCATTGCGCTTACTAACGCTTTGGTGACAGCTAAGCCAATACCTGAACCAATGGCATTGGTGCCTTTAAGATCTGGCGCTTTATAGTACATGTCAAAAATGCGTGTTAGTTGCTCTTGTGGAATACCTTCACCGGTATCGAGTATTTTAATAATAAGCCAAGGGCCATCTTCACGGTTTTCTCTGGCACAATCTAAGATTACGCTCCCTTGTTGAGTAAACTTAACGGCGTTATTAATTAAGTTCCACACCACTTGGCGTAAACGAGTCGGGTCAAGCAAAGCATATATGTCAAGCATGCCAGAACGCTTCACTTCAAACGAAAGCTCTTTTTGCTCAGCAATAAGGCCTGCAAAGTTAACTACATCGTTGATAAAGTCCGAAACATTAATTTCGTTGGCGGCAATATCTAACTGCTCACGGTCAATTTTATCTAAATCTATAATATCGTTAAATATGTTACCTAGCGTTTCGGCGCTTGAAAACACGGTATTACACCAACTGCGTTGCTGTTTGTTTAATTCGGTATCCAATAGCATGCGCGTTAAGCCCACAATACCATTAAGCGGTGTGCGTAACTCATGGCTTAATGTGGCAATAAATTTCCCTTTATCTTTATAAGCTGTTTCCAGTGCCTGCGCAGCTTCTTTACGACTGGTAATATCACGGCCAAACGCAAGTAAACCAATGTAATCCCCTTGTTCATTAATAAAGGGAAGTTTACGCAATTCAAACCACCTAATTTCACCGTTTACTGAGTACTCCACATCTATAGTTAAACCTTGATGCGTACGCTCAACCTGCTCATCGGTTCTGAGTACTTCTGATAAAAAGTGGCTTGGGAATATTTCTTCTGCGGCTTTACCAATAAGTTCGCCACTGGTTTTGCCCATTACCTCTTCAAACATTTTATTACAACCGGCAAACACCCCGTTGTTATCGCGGTAATAAAATAAATCCGGCGAGGAGTCTACTATTGAGCGCAGTAACATGCCTTGCTGTGCGAGTTCTTGTTGTGTTTTTTTACGCTCTGCAATTTCACGCCTGAGCTCTTCTATTGCTCGATGTTTGGCATGAAAAGCCATTTTACGTTCGTCAATTTCAATATTTAAGCGGTTAATATTGTCTTTGAGGGTTTGATTTAAAAGCTTCTCTTGTTTTGTGGCACTATCTAAATAAGCATAAGAGGCATCAAGTTGCCGAATAGAGTTTAATAATATGCTGATAACTAAAGGAGAAACAACCGAGGTAAAAAATACTACGGCCAGTATATCAACCAAGTTTACTTCGCCTATGGCAACGTAATAAAACATACTTGATAAAACCAGCGATATTGTCAGTAATAATGCATAGCAAATAGCTGCAGTTTTAAACTCACCAAAACGAGTTATTGAACTGGAAAGAACTCGAACCCACGGGTTCAAAGAAGAATCAGTCATATATCAGTTTTTCTCTTAGCTAAATGCTTAGGGTCTGTTGACCTTTCAAGGTTAAAGGCTAATTTTAGCATTTTCTATCAGCTATTTTCATGTTGTGCGACAAAAACAATAAAATTTCATGTTTGGTGTTATTTGCTGCATTTCAGCAAATCTTTATTTAGTGTAAAATGCGGCGTTTTAAATATTGCAAATAACGAGTAACGTATCATGCAAAAAACTATGCCAGATATTGCTAACACGGCTGCCGCATTACGAACAGGTAAATTAGACTGGGTAGGTATGGGCGATATAGAGCTGCCTTTTATTTTTGAATCTCTTGATTTAGCTCCAGTTACCGTTAATGCAAAAGCACGCGCCTTTGTTAATTTACACAAAGAAGATGCTAAAGGCATTCATATGTCGCGACTATTTTTAGCGTTGGATCACCTCTCAACTGAGCAACAGGTCAATCCACAAACCTTAGCACAAGCCTTAGATACCTTTATCACCAGTCATGAAGGCTTAAGTGATAAAGCACACATTGAATTTAAATTTGAATTGCCGCTACGCCGTAAGTCATTACTTAGTGGTAAAGCAGGTTGGAAAAGCTATCCCATTGTACTTACCAGCACTATAAATCAAGGCGTTATTAGTTTTGAGCTCAGCGTTGATGTGACTTATTCATCAACTTGCCCCTGTTCTGCAGCACTGGCTCGCCAATTAATTCAAAACGCATTCAGCGAAAAGTTTTCTCAAGAAACACTCACTCAATCAGAAGTTTTAGAGTGGCTTGGAACAACTCAAGGGATTGTAGCAACCCCGCATTCACAGCGTTCAATTGCTAATGTTAAAGTTAAATTAGCAAATAACATTGAACAGTTTGATGTGGTTAACTTAATAAACTTACTAGAAGATGAGCTAAAAACACCAGTACAAGCTGCGGTAAAACGTGAAGACGAACAAGAGTTTGCTCGCTTAAACGGTCAAAATTTAATGTTTTGTGAAGACGCAGCACGAAAAATTAAAACGACGTTAGAGTCAAAAGAGTTTACCGATTACTTCCTGCAAATTAACCATTATGAGTCTTTACATGCTCATGATGCAGTTGCGATTGCCGTAAAAGGTATTGAAGGCGGCTATAAAGCATAATAGTGCTCATCCCCATTCGTTAATAAAACAACCATAACAACTATTTGGGCACATAAATTGCTTTAGAAAAGCAGTGTCAATTTGTTGTTATGGAGTTACCGTATGGAATTCGCTTTATTATTAATATTAGTGCTAGTTGTTGGGGCATCTGTCGTTGCGTCAAAATTTAATGATGACGGCGGAAACCCTTATCCTTTTACTCGTAAGCAAAGTGTATTTACCCAAGTAGAAGGGGCGTTTCTGAATTTATTAGAGCGCGCTGTTGGCGATCAATATAAAATTGTTAGTCGCGTTAAACTAATCGATGTGATTGACTGTAAACAAGGCCTGTCTGTTAAATCTAAACGTGCGGCAATGGCTAAAGCAAAAAATAAGCAGCTCGACTTTGTTTTAGTAGATAAAGAAAAAATGACCATAGTGGCTGCGGTTGACTTAGTTAATAACGCCAATAAAGATGGCCACAAAGCACAGCGCGACTGGTTTGTTAATGGCGCATTGGAAGCCGCAGGTATTCCACATATTCGTATGAAAGTGAAGGCAGGCTACCGCCCAAGCGAAGTACGCGATGCAATTATGTTTAAATTAGGTAAGCCAGCGGCATCTAAACCTTCACGACCTACGCGTGCTAGAGTTCATAAACCTGCGGTATTGTCTCCTTCTCAAGCAAAGGCACAATCAACAGCCCTTGCTGAAATATAATCAATAAGTTTATAAAGTGCGGGCTTTTTAAGCTCGCATTTTTGTTTGTTTTACCCCACGTTATTTTTTGCAGTATAATCACCGTATTCAAACTCAGGAATTTAACACTATGAATGTTGGTATTATTGGCGCAATGGAGCCAGAAGTTAAAATTTTGCGCGAGGCGATGCAAAATCCACAAGTTTTAACCAAGGCTGGTTTTACTTTTTACACAGGCGAGCTTGCAGGCAATACCGTCACTTTAGTGCAATCAGGTATTGGTAAAGTCGCTTCGACAATCGCAACCACATTACTTATCGATAACTTCAATCCAGATTGTATTATTAACACTGGCTCTGCCGGTGGATTCGACCCATCACTAAACGTTGGCGATGTAGTAATTTCATCTGAAGTACGTCATCACGATGTTGATGTAACAGCGTTTGGTTACGAAATTGGCCAAGTCCCACAAATGCCAGCAGGTTTTACTGCTCACCCTAAACTTGTAGAAGCAGCCGAGCAAACAATTGCACAAATTAGTGAAGTAAAAACCCTTGTTGGTTTAATTTGCACTGGCGACTCGTTTATGTGCGACCCTGTTCGTATTGAAAAAGCACGCAGTGACTTCCCTACAATGCTAGCAGTAGAGATGGAAGGTGCATCAATTGCGCAAACGTGTTTTGCACTTAATACACCATTTGTTGTTATTCGCTCAATGTCTGATATTGCAGGCAAAGAGTCGCCGCAATCATTTGAAGAATACTTAGAAACAGCCTCTATAAATTCATCAAAAATGGTCGTAGCTTTACTTGAGAAATTAACGGCGGTTACGCTGTAAATGCTCAATAATATTGTTCAAAATCATTTGGACTTTATTGTATTTATTTGTGCGCTCCTTGCTGAGCGCTTTTTACCTTTAGTAAGTTGGTATCACCCTAACCACATACTCTCTGCTATTTTTAGCGCTATAAGCCAGCGTATTTATAAAAAAACAGACACCAAGCAATATCATTATTTAGCAGCCTCAATGGCAAGTACGCTTATACTTAGTACTGTGCTTATTATTGTAGTTTTACTGCTTCAGTTTGCCTTTTACCCCGAGCTGTTATCAGGTCTTATTTTATATTTATGCCTAGAAAACAGTAGCCTGAATAAAAAAGCGATACGCATAGCTAGGCTAGTCAAAAAAAATCAAAAATCGACAGCACGCGAATTATTAAAGCCACTAGTAGCCCGTGAAGTTAATGCACTTTCAAGCCCCGGGATCATTAAAGCCATTATGGAAAGTGTCATACTTAGAACGGCGCGCCATTACTTTGTGGTAATTTTCATATCTTTAGTATTGGGCCCCGTCGCCGCTCTCGCCTATCGTTTAATCACTTTAATTCAACAAGCGTGGCGAAGTGATATAGCCCCAAACAGCTCTTTTTTAATGCCGCTTAAACTGGTTCTTTTTATTGTTGAGTACATTCCCATACGTTTACTCGCGCTGACAATTGCCTCACTAAAGGCCAGTAAAAAAAGCATGCATTATATTAAGCATTATGGCCGACACTTCTATCAAACCAATACAGGCTGGTTACTTAGTGTGTGCTCTGCATCTTTGGGGGTACAACTTGGTGGGCCTGCTATTTATAATACACAGCGCTTTAATAAAATGCGTGTCGGTGTAGAGCGTCTTCCCAACGCCGATGACATACCACAACTACTCAATACACTTAACCAAACTCGCTTTTTTTGGCTTCTGATTATTATTAGCGTTGAAATTATTAAGGCTGTTCTCGTTTTTAAGTTCGCATAAAAAAACCAGCCGTAGCTGGTTTTTATAATGTCCGCAGTTTTAAGCTACGGTGATATTTGCAAATTTGCGTTTACCTACTTGGTAAATAGCCGTTGTGCCTTTTACAATTTCCAATTTGGTATCTGTAATTTTGTCTTCGCCGTTAAGCTTTACAGCACCTTGTTTGATCATCCGCATGGCCTCTGAGGTACTCGCCACTAAGCCCGCTTCTTTAAGTAAGTTAGCGATTAAAATTGACTCTTCATCAATATTAACTGTCAGCTCAGGGATTTCATCTGGCAAGGCTTTTTTCTGAAAACGCTGGATGAAGTCATCATGAGCAGCTTGCGCATCAGCTTCACTGTGAAAACGCGCAATTAGCTCTTTAGCTAATTCAATTTTAATATCGCGCGGGTTAGTGCCCTGCTCTACACGCTGTTTTTGCGCTGCAATTTGCTCAATAGAAAGGCTACTTAGCAAATCGTAGTAACGCCACATGAGTACGTCACTAATTGACATGATTTTACCGAACATATCTGAAGGCGTATCAGTAATACCAATATAATTACCGAGTGACTTCGACATTTTCTGAACGCCGTCAGTTCCCTCAAGTAAAGGCATCATTAATACTGTTTGTGGTTTTTGACCTTCATCTTTTTGCAGCTCACGACCCATTAATAGGTTAAAACGCTGATCGGTGCCGCCTAGCTCAACATCTGACTCTAATGCGACTGAATCCCAGCCTTGCACCAGTGGATACAAAAACTCATGAATCGCAATCGATTGACCGCCAGCATAGCGCTTTTTAAAATCATCACGCTCAAGCATACGCGCCACAGTTTGACGCGCGGCTAATTTTATCATCCCCGCAGCGCCTAATTTCTCCATCCATGTAGAGTTAAAAGCGACGGTTGTTTTAGCCGGGTCTAAAATTTTGAACACCTGCTCTTTATAGGTTTCGGCGTTGGCAAGCACGTCATCACGTGTAAGTGGTTTACGGGTCACATTTTTGCCCGTTGGATCACCAATCATACCGGTAAAATCACCAATTAAAAAAATAACCTCATGACCTAAATCTTGAAAGGTTTTCATTTTATTAATGAGTACAGTGTGACCTAGGTGTAAATCTGGAGCCGTAGGATCAAAACCAGCTTTAATTTTTAGCTTTTTCCCCGACTTTAATTTTTCAACCAACTCATCTTCAATTAATATCTCTTCTGCACCGCGTTTTATCTCTGCTAGAGCGGTTTGTAAATCCACTGTGTGTTACTCCAAAAAATTCTGACAACGAAGGGGTGTAATATGCTCACGGTTTATTGCTAGCGCGTTATCACAAAGCAAATAAAACTATTTAGCTAACATAACAAATTTCCACCTAATTAGAACAACTTTTTTAACTAATCGCAGCACCAACTAAAATGCAGGGTGTACGTTCTAAAAGGGGATATAAACGAGCGATTAATAATACGCCAAAAGTGTTTATCACAAACTAAAAACAGTTTACAAATTAATCACTTCTCGTAATTAAACCGTTTTATAAGCTAATTTAACATTATGATGAAAAAGCAAAGTATCCAAGAATATAAAATAGTGTAACAGTTCAACTTTAAACACAAACAGCCTGAATACCCTATGATTTTAGCCTAATTTAACTCGAGTTTAAATCTACAAAATACTAGTATTCACAGATTATTCGTTATATCCTGCAATATAACCTATTTATTATCTTGACAGCAGAAAAAGGCACGTTATGGTTCACGTGGTTAACACGCTCCCCAAAAAACACAAAATGCTTATTCTAGGTTTGGTTTCTGCTATTGTTGCCTTAGCCTTTCTTCCTTCTGAAAAAGCCACTGCATCCAAAGACAATAGTGAAAACACACTAGAAATTGGTAAGCGCTATGAATTACAAATTAAAGTTGGTGAGAACGAAAAACTCACTGACCTAAATTCAGAGCAGGCAGCACAAAAACTTCCAGAATATGATTTTGTCGATCACCAAGTTAAAAATGGTGACAACTTAGCGATTATTTTTAAGCGTGCCGGTTTTTCTGCGCAAACGCTGCATAAACTTGTAAACACCAACGCTGAAACACGTAAGCTAACTAAAATTCACCCAGGTGAAACGTTAAGCTTTGCTACCGCCGAAGACGGTTCATTAGCTCAATTACGCTACGTTATTTCTAAAACGGATACGCTATTCGTCACACTTAATGACGAAGGCCAATACGACACCTCAATTGACAGCAAAGAAATAGAAACACTGAGCAAAACAGCCGGTGGGGAAATTTCAAGTAGCTTTTGGACCTCTGCAATTGCAGCAGGTTTAAGTGAACGCCAAATCATGAACTTTGCCGATATATTTGGTTGGGACGTCGATTTTGCTAACGACATTCGCAAGGGTGATGAATTTGGCTTAATTTATGAGTCTCATTTTGTTGACGGTGAGTTTATTGGCACCGGTAAAATTATAGCCGCTGAATTTATAAACCAAGGTGAGCGTTACACCGCTATTCGTCACACAGACGGTAACTTTTACACCCCTGAAGGCCGTAGTATGAAAAAAGCCTTTTTGCGTGCGCCTGTTAATTTCAAATATATTAGTTCAAGCTTTAACCCTCGCCGCCTACACCCTGTTACAGGACAAGTGAAAGCACATCGCGGCATTGATTACGCTGCACGCACAGGCACGCCAGTTGTATCATCGGGTAATGGTAAAGTAATTAAAGCAGGCTATAGCAAATATAATGGTAATTACGTATTTATTAGCCATGGTACTCAATATGTTACTAAGTACTTACACCTTAACAAGCGCCTAGTCAGAACAGGGCAAAAGGTAAAACAGGGAGAAAAAATAGGTACTGTTGGCTCAACTGGTCGTGTAACCGGTGCGCATTTACATTATGAGTTTTTGGTTAACGGCGTTCACCGTAATCCTAAAACCGTAAAACTACCTAAGTCTGAACCATTACCTCGTTCAGAGCTTGCTAAATTTAAGCCTATTGCTGATAACTTTATCGCACAACTAGAGCGTAATCGTGAGCTACAACTAGCACTTAGATAACCACTTCACTGATTAAATAAAAAAGCCTTTGTTGGGGTTACCCGCAAAGGCTTTTTTGTGTGTGATATTTAAGTTTCAATCTTAATTTACAAGTACATAAATTAGCTGCACAACCAAAGATATCATGACTAATGGCCAAATATACTTGCTGTATTTGGTAGCACCCTCTAGCCCCATTTTACTTTGGTACTTTTCTAGCAAAGGAATAATGATCACCAAAGCAATCACTAAGCTAATTAAAATGACAAATATATTCATATCAACACCTTTGTATTATACCAATTCGTTTAAATAATATTGAAACGGGTATTAACTTACGGCAAAGCGCAGCCTTTCGCGCTAATATATAACTCATACCAATGCTCTCGACTTAAGTTAATATTAATTGCATCACTCGATGCCTTAATACGATCTACATTAGTTGTGCCTATAATTGGCTGAATCGATGCAGGATGGCGAAGTAGCCATGCCAATACAATAGCTTCTGCACTTGTGCCATATAAAACGGCAAGCTTACTAACTAAAATACTCGTGTTTACATCCGCTTGTGACGCTTTTGATAGGTCACCGCCTGAGTATAAACCTTGGCACAAACTGCCCCAACTCTGAATTTGAATGTCATGCTCACGACAATACTCAACACACCCTGGGGTAAAGTTAATATCTTTGCCATCGGCATTACCCACATAAATGCCCTCATCAACCCACTGATGTTTTTGTAAACTGGCCTCTATTTGATTTGCCACAATTGGCATATCTAAAGCGCGCTGCAAAAACCTTATTTGATGTTGAGACATATTAGAAACTGCAAAATGACGCACTTTGCCACTTTCTTTTAAACAGCTAAATATTTGCGCAACTTCCTCCACCTCCATTAATGGATCGGGGCGATGCAACATAAGCACATCTAAGTAGTCGGTATTTAATCGTTTAAGTGAGCCCTCAACAGAATGCTCAATCCAATCAGCAGAAAAATCATAACGCTGCGGGTTTTTCTCATCAGCAAAGCGAATACCGCACTTAGACTGAATATACATTTGTTCTCTGAGCTCAGGACGCTCAGCCAACGCTTTACCAAAAACGTGCTCAGCTTTACCTAAGGTATAAATATCAGCGTGATCAAAAAAGTTAATCCCGCTTTCAAATGCTGCGTCTATGCATGAATGAGCTTGCTTTAAGTGCCCACTGTTGATGGCGTCTTTATTCCAAGCACCTCCTAAACCCATACAACCAAATACAAGCTTACTAACCTTGGGTAAATATTTTGCCAG
Organism: Pseudoalteromonas sp. SM9913; assembly: GCF_000184065.1. Classification (NCBI taxonomy): domain Bacteria; kingdom Pseudomonadati; phylum Pseudomonadota; class Gammaproteobacteria; order Alteromonadales; family Pseudoalteromonadaceae; genus Pseudoalteromonas; species Pseudoalteromonas sp. SM9913. The sequence continues at coordinate 625,883 of NC_014803.1, read as the reverse complement.
CGGAGTGTGTAACATTTGACAGCCCTTTTAAAAAATGAAGAGTGATTACTTTAAACAAAAAACCCTATACAAGAAACCGCTTAATCTAAAACATTAAATTTTAGGCAAAAAAAAGCGCAGTAAACTGCGCTAATGGTTGGATTAAATATTACTAGCCAACAAGTGCTAATAAAATACCTGCAGCAACAGCACTTCCCAGTACGCCAGCTACATTAGGCCCCATGGCATGCATCAGTAAAAAGTTGTGCGGGTTATTTTCAAGACCGACTTTATTAACTACACGAGCCGCCATAGGAACAGCCGATACACCCGCTGCACCAATTAATGGATTAATTGGGGTTTTTGATATTTTATTTAAGCCTTTTGCCATAAATACACCTGAGGCCGTACCAATAGCAAACGCCATTGCGCCCAGCACTAAAATACCAATGGTTTCCACTGTTAAGAACTGCTCGGCAGCAAGCTTAGAGCCTACCGCTAGTCCTAGAAATATGGTGGTTATATTAATAATTTCGTTTTGAGCACTGTTACTTAGCCTATCGACCACACCCGACTCACGCATTAAGTTACCTAAACAAAACATACCAACCAGTGGAATGGCGGCTGGTAAAAAGAGCGCAGTTAAAGTGAGTACCATCAGCGGAAAAATAATTTTTTCCTTTTTTGATACTTTACGCAGTTCTGGCATTTGAATTTTACGTTCTTCAGGCGTTGTAAACGCACGCATGATAGGCGGCTGAATAATAGGAACCAACGCCATGTACGAGTACGCAGCCACTGCTATAGCACCTAATAAATCAGGTGCCAGCTTTGACGCTAAAAAGATAGCGGTTGGCCCATCAGCGCCACCAATAATGGCAATTGCTGACGCATCTTGTAAACTAAACTCAAACCCTGGAATAAAGTTAAGTAAAATAGCCCCAAATAAGGTAGCAAAAATACCAAACTGCGCCGCAGCACCTAATAACAACATACGCGGATTTGCAATTAAGGCACTAAAGTCAGTGAGCGCGCCCACTCCCATAAATATTAATAACGGAAAAATTCCGGTATCAATACCTACATAGTAAACATAATAAAGTAAGCCACCAGGGTCAGATAAGCCCGCCACAGGAATATTAGTTAAAATAGCCCCAAAACCAATGGGCAGTAATAGTAGCGGCTCAAAGTTTTTAACTATAGCTAAAAATAATAACAAACAACCAACGGCAATCATGATCAGCCCAGGAAATGTAAAGTTAGCAATGCCTGTGGCATGCCAGAGGTTTAAAATACCATCCATCCTCTATTTACTCCTTAAGCTAATGCAATCATTGCATCGCCGGTTGACACTGAATCACCTTCAGAGACAAGCACGTCTGCAATTTTACCGGTATGCATGGCGCGTACTTCGGTTTCCATTTTCATGGCTTCCATAATAATCACCACATCACCTTCATTTACTACCTGACCTGGCTTTACTTTAATTTTAAAGATATTACCGGCAAGTGGCGCATTAAGAGTTTCACCTGAAGCAACTGATGCCGACTGTGGAATATGCTCAGAGTCTTTTAGCGTCACCTCTTTAAGCTCACCGCCTTTAGCAACCACGACATCGTATACTTTGCCATCTACTTTAACGCTGTATTGCTCAGCCTTAACGCCTTTATTGTTTGCCGCTGATTTTTCAGGTGCTTTATTGGAGCTATCATCAGCGCTAGGAACAGGTTCAAATGCGTCAGGGTTATTGCGGTTTTTAATAAACTTCAAACCAATTTGTGGGAATAAGGCATACGTGAGCACATCATCAATTTGCTCATCAGCAAGCGTTAAGCCTTGCTCTTGCGCAAGTTTACTTAATTCAGCCTCAAGCGTTTCAAGTTCAGGTTTGATCACATCTGCAGGGCGACAGGTAATTGCTTCGCTGCCATCAAGTACACGCTCTTGTAACTCTTTATTCATAGGAGCAGGTGTTGAACCATACTCACCTTTTAATACGCCCGCGGTTTCTTTGGTGATGGTTTTATAGCGCTCGCCAGTAAGCACATTAAGTACTGCCTGAGTACCAACAATTTGCGAGGTCGGTGTAACGAGTGGAATAAAGCCCAAATCCTCACGCACCCGTGGAATTTCAAGTAATACTTCGTTTAGTTTATCAGCAGCGCCTTGCTCTTTAAGCTGATTTTCCATGTTAGTTAACATACCACCTGGCACTTGGGCTAATAAAATTCGGCCATCAACACCTTTTAAACTGCCTTCAAACGCAGCGTACTTTTTACGTACGTCTCTAAAGTAAGCTGCAATTTCTTCAAGGTGGTTTAAATCAAGCCCAGTATCACGCTCAGTACCTTCCACGATTGCAGCAATTGTTTCAGTTGCTGAATGACCATAAGTCATACTCATAGACGATACAGCCGTATCGAGCATATCAATACCGGCATCAATCGCTTTTTGATACGTTGCGGTACTTAAACCCGTTGTTGCATGACATTGCATGGCAATAGGAATTGAAACCGTTTCTTTTAAGCCTTTAATCAGTTTTTCTGCATCGTAAGGCTTAAGCAATCCCGCCATATCTTTAATACAAATTGAATGACAACCTAATTCTTCAAGCTGCTTAGCAAGTGTTAGCCACATATCCAATGTGTGTACTGGGCTTACCGTGTAAGAAATCGTACCTTGGGCATGCGCACCTACTTTAACCGCCGCTTTTATGGCAGTTTCTAAGTTACGTACATCATTCATGGCATCAAAAATACGAAATACGTCTACGCCATTTTTGTGTGCGCGCTCAACAAACTTTTCAACAACGTCATCAGCATAATGGCGATACCCCAATAAGTTTTGACCGCGAAGTAACATTTGCTGGGGTGTATTTGGCATCGCCTTTTTAAGCGCACGAATACGTTCCCAAGGATCTTCGCCTAAATAACGAATACATGAGTCAAAGGTAGCCCCACCCCAAGACTCTATAGACCAATAACCTGCGTCATCAATTTTTTTTGCAATAGGTAACATGTCGTCTAATCGCATGCGGGTAGCTAAAAGCGACTGATGTGCGTCTCGAAGTACGAGCTCTGTTATTTTTAATTTAGCCATTGGTATGCTCCTCTAATTATTATTTGTTTTGTACTGAGCAATGGCAGCACTAATTGCAGCGATGTGCTCATTTGGCACACCTTGAGATTTAAAAGATGGTGTTCTCTGTGATACTTCAAGTTCTGGCTGAGAAAATTTGCTAGCCAGCTTAGACATAACTGTCACTGCACCAATCAATAAAGAAAGAAATACAAACACCCCCACCATACCGGTTAGCATTAAATTGCCTGCAGTTGTGAGCAAAGCCCCTATATCCATAATTCTCCCCTGTTCAAAACTGAACACATAAAAAGTCAGTTTATTTAAATAAATATTCACCAATAGTAACAAAAACTATTCTTTTGTCTACACATTGTAAATTGGTAAAACCAATTAATCTAAAAGTAACATATCACCAATAAGGTTAACACCACCTAAAATAGCTTATTTAACCTATATATATAGATGGTAAAAATGTTCGTTATAAACAAAGAATATATAAAAACCCTAATATTCTGTAAAAACACATAAAAATATACCTAATGAGCTAATCCACTAAAAACTGCCAAAGCAAATGTTAATTGGTCTTACCAAAATAACGACTGTAAAAACTATTTATTATCTCATCAGACACCACTGTGAATAAGTTACAGATAAAACCGTAAAAATTACCAACCTAATATAAAGCCAAACTGAAAAAGATAAGTTAAACCGTTGATTTAAAACAAAATAAAATACTGGCATATTACTCGCTTATATAAAAACAACACTTTAACACTTAGATAAATCAAGGAGATGACAATGTTACGCTGGACAATTACATTTTTGGTGATCGCACTAATCGCAGCCGTTTTAGGATTTGGTGGTATTGCAGGAGCCGCAGCAGGAATTGCTAAGATCATATTTTTTATCTTTTTAGTTTTACTGGTTATTTCACTTGTCTCTGGCGCTTTACGTGGTAAAAGCCCCAGGTAGATAAGAAACAACGAACTTTTTTAAATTTATATACAAGGAATTACATTATGAAATCATCAACACTTAAAGCAGCAGCTATTGGCCTATTCGCAAGTGCATTTATTATGGGTTGTGAAGACAATCATGCAGAAGAAGCCGGTGAACGCATCGACGAAGCCGTGACAGATGTTCAAAATAAAGTAGAAGATGCCTGTGAAGAAGTAAAAGAAGGTGTCAACGCTGAAGAAACAAATTGCTAATTCAGCCCCTTTTTAAAGAGCGACCATTTGGTCGCTTTTTTTTGTGTTTAGTACTAGTCGCCAAGTTGCTACCCATTAATTATAAACTCTGAACTATTAATTCTTTTTAAGCTGCGCATTTACCACATAGCTTGCTAAAATGATAAAAAATAGCTTTTAAGTATAGATGCATGGTATTTACGACAACCTATAAACTCGATAAACCTTACTTTTATGAATGCTTCGACCAATCGCTGCCTTATAGTAAACGCGCGCAACCTAAATATTTTTTATTAGCACTGCTTGTTGTATTGGGATTATTTGGTATTTATGGTTTAGGAGATCATTACCTAGGTACATTTTTGCTGATGCTAGCCCTACTCGAATGCATCGCCTTTTACTATCGCCGCCCATGGTGGGTTACCAGGCAAATGCTAAGCAGAGCGTCTGGTTCTGAAGTCACTCTCACCTTCGACGAAGACGGAATAAAATCAACCAATCATTACAAAAATTACCAGTTAGCTTGGCACGACATTAACGAAATTATTACTACAGATTGTGGACTATTGTTAAAAAGTAAAAGCGGTATGCAATACATTTCTAAGGCAATACTCGACGAAGAAACGATTGATTTTATAAACAAAAAAGCCACTCAATGAGTGGCTTTTACAAATGTCATAGTTATATTAACTAGCACATTTTATACTATGTTGATTAAGCATTGCCCGGATTAGGGTTAGACTTTTCAGCTTGTATGCGCATGTAAATTTCTTCACGATGAACTGATACGTCTTTAGGTGCGTTAACACCGATACGAACTTGATTTCCTTTAACACCTAGAACAGTAACGGTTACTTCGTCACCAATCATAAGGGTCTCGCCTACTCTACGAGTTAGTATTAGCATTCTCTTGCTCCCATGTTCCAATAAAATTATAAGATTCCGCACAAACATTTTAATTAAAATTAGACTAAAAAGTAAGTAAAAACTCTCAATCTATTCATTTTCTGTTAAAAATGTCTTATGTAATGCACGAACAGCCAGCTCTAGGTATTTTTCATCTATTAAAACTGAAATTTTGATCTCTGAGGTGGCAACAAACATCACATCAATGTTTTCTTGTGCTAGCGAATCAAAAAATAAACTCGCTACCCCGGAATGAGATTTCATCCCCATACCCACCGCTGACACTTTCGCCACATTGGTCAATCCGTCAATTGCCTGTGCGTCAAATTGCTGTTGCTCAGCCGTTAACAAATCAAGTGCGTTTAAGTAATCATTTAAATGCACAGTAAAAGCATAGTCGACTTTTTCAACTTTATGATTAATTTGATTAATCATATCTATTTCGATGCCATTATCAGCAAAAAGTTTCAAAACTTTTGCAAGATGTTTGGTGCCTTGCGGCATTCCATGCACCTTAATTAAGCACTCATCTCGATTAAATGCAATACCCGATACGACATTGCTTGTCACGTCGCTCTCCTCAAAACTAATTAACGTGCCTTCATCGGGTTTAAAGCTAGATAACACCCGCAGAGGAACATTGTGTTTACCAGCAGATTCTACAGAGCGAATATGTAACACTTTAGCGCCTAAACTTGCCAGCTCAAGCATTTCAGCAAAGGTGACATGACTTAAACGTCGTGCGTTAGGTTCCACACGCGGGTCTGTAGTATATACGCCATCAACATCGGTATAGATCTGACACTCATCGGCTTTTATTGCACCAGCAATTTCAACCGCTGAGGTATCGGTGCCACCACGGCCAAGCGTGGTCACGTTGCCCTCAATATCGCGCCCCTGAAAGCCGGCAATAATAGCAATACGGTTATGTTCAAGTTCATGTTTTAAACGCGTTGCCGCAACTTCTTCTACACGGGCTTTACCGAACATGTTATCGGTTAATATATTCACTTGATCGGCTAGTAAGCTTACCGCTGAATGGCCGCGTTTAATAATGGCCATCGCTAATAAAGCAATAGAGACTTGTTCACCGGTACTGAGTAATACATCGAGTTCACGACTACTCGGGCGAGAGTCGATTTGTTTGGCAAGATTAATTAAGCGATTGGTTTCTCCCGACATTGCCGAAAGCACCACGACCACTTGGTGGCCTTGTTGCTTAGTTTTAACAACAAGGTCGGCGACCGCTTCAATACGCTCTATTGAGCCTACCGAAGTGCCGCCAAATTTTTGAACTATAAGTGCCACTTAAGCTTAAGTACGCTCAGTTAACCAAGCTGTTACGCTATCAAGTGCTGCTGTTAAATTTTGTGGCTCAGAACCACCCGCTTGCGCCATATCTGGACGACCGCCGCCTTTACCACCTACTTGGCCTGCCATGTGATTAACTAACTCACCCGCTTTTACTTTGCCAGTTAAGTCTTTAGTTACACCCGCAATTAAGCTTACTTTGTCGCCGCTGGCAACACCTAAGGCAATAACACCTGAGCCAATTTTATTTTTAAGGTCATCAACCATACCGCGAAGCGCTTTTGATTCTGTGCCCTCAACGTTGGCCACTAACAGTTTAACCCCGTTAATTTCAACCACTGAATCAAGTAACGATGCACCTGCCGCACTGGCTAGTTTATCGTTAAGCTGGGCAACTTGTTTTTCAAGCCCTTTCGACTTTTCAAGTAAGGCAGTTACTTTTTCAAGCACTGACGCATTGTCACCTTTTACAAGCGCTGCAACATCAGCTAATTGTTGCTCTTGCTCGCTTACATAAGCAATTGCCTCTGCACCTGTTACCGCTTCAATTCGACGAACACCAGCAGCAATACCGCTTTCAGATACAATTTTGAATAAACCAATGTCACCCGCACGCTCTACGTGTGTACCACCACAAAGCTCGATTGAGTAATCACCAATAGTCACAACGCGTACTTCGTCATCGTACTTTTCGCCAAACAGTGCCATTGCACCTTTGGCTTTAGCATCATCAATTGCCATTAGCTCAGTGTTAAGAGCAAAGTTACGACGAATTTCGTCATTCACTACGCGCTCAATTTCGCGCAGTTCTTGTTTGGTCACCGCTTCAAAATGTGAGAAGTCAAAACGCAGACGATCTGGCTGCACAAGTGAGCCTTTTTGCGATACGTGCTCACCTAAAAGCTGACGCAGTGCTTCATGCAAAATATGCGTAGCGGTGTGGTTTTTCTTAATACTGTCACGGCGCGCATCGTCAATAGTCGCATCCACTTTATCGTTAACGCCAATACGCCCTTGAACTGTTCCATGGTGAGCAAAAGCATTACCCAGTTTAGTGGTATTAGTCACCACAAACTCACCGCCGGCTACTGTGATTGTTCCGCTATCACCAATTTGGCCGCCTGATTCAGCGTAAAACGGAGTACGGTCTAAAACAATAATACCTTGTTGACCATCTTCAAGTAATGATACAGCTTCGCCACCGGCAAAAATTTCTACCACTGTGCCGCTGTAATGAGTGCTATCGTAGCCTTTAAAGTCAGTGTGCTTGTCTGATTTTAATTGGTCATTGTAATCAGCCCCAAACTTACCCGCTTGTTGCGCAGTTTTACGTTGTACTGCCATGCATGCTTCAAAACCTTGATGGTCAATCGTCATCTGGCGCTCACGCGCAACATCGGCTGTTAAATCAGCAGGGAAACCATAGGTATCGTAAAGCTTAAATACTAAGTCACCCGGGATCACATCCCCGGTTAAATCACTTAAGCTTTCTTCTAAAATAGCTAAACCACGCTCAAGCGTTTTACCAAACTGCTCTTCTTCAATACGTAGTACTTTTTCAATAATTTCTTGTTGCTTAGCAAGCTCTGGGTACGCTTGACCCATTTGCTCAATAAGTGCAGCAACCAATTTATAGAAAAACGCGCCTTTAGCACCTAACTTATTACCGTGACGTACTGCACGACGAATAATACGACGCAATACATAACCACGGCCTTCATTTGATGGCATAACCCCATCTGAAATTAAAAATGCACACGAACGAATATGATCGGCTACCACGCGAAGTGATTTATCATCCATATCTTGTGCATTGGTAACGCTTGCAGCGGCCGCAATTAAGCCTTGGAATAAGTCGATTTCGTAGTTTGAATGCACACCTTGTAAAATAGCTGAAATACGCTCAAGGCCCATACCTGTATCAACAGATTGCTTAGGAAGTGGCTCCATAGTCCCGTCGCTTTGACGGTTGTATTGCATAAATACTAAGTTCCAAATTTCAATGAAACGGTCACCATCTTCTTCAGGTGTGCCCGGAGGACCGCCCCAAATATGCTCGCCATGATCATAAAATATTTCAGAACATGGACCACAAGGACCCGTATCACCCATAGACCAAAAGTTATCGCTCGTTGCAATACGAATAATACGATCTTCAGGTAAGCCTATATCGTTAGCCCAGTAGCCAAAGGCTTCTTCGTCATCATGGTAAATGGTTACTAACAGCTTTTCTTTTGGTAGTTTTACAACCTCAGTTAAAAACTCCCACGCAAATTTAATTGCATCTTGCTTAAAGTAATCACCAAAGCTGAAATTACCTAGCATTTCAAAAAAGGTATGGTGACGTGCTGTGTAACCTACGTTTTCTAAATCGTTATGTTTACCACCAGCACGCACACAACGCTGCGAACTGGTTGCGCGTGTATAAGGGCGGCTTTCAGCGCCTAAAAATACATCTTTAAATTGCACCATACCGGCATTATTAAATAACAACGTGGCATCGTTACCCGGTATAAGCGAACTAGAAGGAACAACTTGGTGTTGCTTGCTGGCAAAAAAGTCTAAAAACTGTTGCCTAATTTGTGCGGTAGTCATGTGCTGCATGTGAAAGTCTCACCTGTATTTACTGTGCTTGCATTGCAAAATTTATTTGATCATAGCTAAATCCTCGATACATTAAGTAGCGCACGCGCTTAGCTTTTTCTTTGTACTCGAGGTTTGCCGGTGTCGTTGAATATTTTTTGTTGTACGCTTCCTGCGCGAGCTCAAACCAATCTATTTCCAGCTCTTCAACCACTGTTTCAAGCAGTGCTCTATCAATCCCTTTACTCATGGCCTCACTTTGAATTCGCTTTAAGCCATGGCATTTAAATATGTGCTTTCTTACAAACCCTTCACAATAACGCTGCTCGTTAATAAAATTGTGCTTTTCGCACCAATCAAGCAGGTTTTCTATGAACTCGTCGGTTGCTTCTCTTTGCTGTAACTTTTGGGTTAACTCTCGGCGCGAATACTCTTGCCTTCCTAGTAACCAAAGCACATAGTTTTTTAACTTTTGTTTTAACGTATCATCCATTAAGCGTCAAAGCGCCCGCTTTGCTCGCTACTTAAAGGCTTAATGTTACTGTCATCACTTGGTGGCACAACGGGCATAAAAATAGCCTGATAAGAAACAAAGAAACTAATGTAGCAAATTGGCATTAAAATCAACAGCGGTAGTAGCGATAAGAACATCGACACCACAATTAATAATGCGCAAATAATACCATAAACACTCAGTGGTAAAATATTATAATAAAACACCATAAACGAACTTTTTAAGGCATTTAAAATACGTTGTTCTTTATTAAAGTAAACCAGCGGTACCGCATAGGCAAACGAAGTAAAGTATATCGACAGCGCAATTAAAAACAGTGCCACATTGGCAAACGAAATACTCTCAAGCATTTGGCTAATTGCTGTATTAGGATCTAAGTCAGGCTGCGTCATAACCGCCATCGCATCGGCAAATAACCCATTGGCGAGCAGCGCAATTAAAATACCGGCACCCATTTGATAAAGCGCTAAGCGCAATAAGCCTAAGCGATTTCCTTTTGCTGAAAAGGGTTTCAAAATGTCGGCTAACATAATTTTTCCGCCTTGCTGCTTGGTAAGCACGGCTTGATAAAAACCAGCGGTTAAAAATGGTGTAGCCAATGCTGCGACTATTTGTAATAACGGCAAAAATAAAGACAACAAGCCAACAATGCCAATAAACAAGTGCATAAAGATAAAGGTTAATGGCTGAGTTTTGAAAATTAGCCAACCCGCTTTAAACCATTTTAATGCCGCATCCGCTTTAAAAATTCGTAATTGTGTAGACATACTTGCTCTTAATTAAAACAAAACACGCCGAGTATAACTCGGCGTTGGTTGGTATTACAGAGGTGGCGGCGATAAATGCCGTTAATATTAGGGTCTGTTGCCCTTTACGGATTAAAATTTGTTCAAACTAGGGGCGATTTAATCGCGGCGCGAGGTTTGTAACCTAGTGGGCTAAGTCAAAACCGAGCAACAAAGAGTAAATCGCCCCTAGGCAGAACCCTTCGGGCAGCGCCTGTTTGGCATTGATGCTGCGTTATCGCCTATTTATGGGGAATAACCACACCACATAGGCTCTGCCTTGCCTAAATACCAAACAGACTGCTGCAAATTTAACCTTGAAAGGTCAACAGACCCTAAGGTTTTTTAATTTTCTTAATATCTAGCATATGAGAGCCATGCTTAATTTTAGTCTCTAAATACGCCTTGTTACCTGAAAGCCCAGCTTTAATGTGTGCATGAGTGCCCACAACAGAGTCCACCTCTATGCCAGCATCTTTTAATGCGTTAAGCTTTTTAGGATTGTTAGTCATTAATTTTACATGCTTTAAATTGAGCGCATTGAGCATTAATACAGCATCCGAAAAATCACGTAAATCATCAGCAAAGCCCAAATGATTGTTGGCCTCGTAAGTGTTCATACCTTGTGACTGCAGTACATACGCATCAATTTTATTGTATAAACCAATACCACGCCCTTCTTGGCGTAAATAAAGTAAAATACCGCCTTGTTCGTGCATCATTTCAATACACTCATTTAACTGCTCACCGCAATCACAACGTGACGAGTGAAACACATCACCGGTTAAGCATTCAGAATGCATACGAATAAGCGGAACACCTTGTTCGGTATCGGCGTTTTTAAACACTAACGCAACATGCTCTTGGCCATCTTTTAAGCCACTAAAGGAAATAATTTCTGCAGGAATATCACTATTTTTGCCAACATTAAGCTGGACTCTTGCTCTTACTTGCGCCACGACCAATCCAAATATTAAAAAAACTACGACACGATAAAGTGATAATATCACAAAATAGGTTAAATACACCGTAGTACAAGACTGTTTATGGCAAATATATGGCGACGGTAGCGACTATTTTCAATCTTTAACCGCAAATATATTACTAGCGAGCGTTTACCTTGATTTACCTAAAGTGATGACATATACACAAGGATTTGCTAATTTGTTATCGACAAATAATAGGGATCATTATGAAATTAAACAAACTTGCATTACTGATGGGCTTAGGTTTATCTGTATTGAGCACCACGTCATTTGCCGAACAAACAAATAACGCTCAAGCCGTTTTCAACGACGCGTATCAAAATTACTTAAATGCGATTAAAACCAAAGAAAATGTGCAACAAGCCGCGGAGCAGGCTTACACATTAGGTAAAACTGTTTACGGTGAAAATGCTGATAACACCGCAAACTTAGCGATTAACTATGCAAAATCAATTAATCGATACGGTAAACAGTGGATTGAAAAGCGTTTTTCGCTCTATCAACAAGCCTATACTATTTTAGTTAATAACCATGGTAAGCAATCGCCTGAAACCATTGATGCTTTAGTCGGTATGGCTAGTTTTGCCCCTTCTGCTCAAAAAGCGGATTATTATTTAGAGCAAGTGATAGCAATCGCAAACACACAAAACAACCCTAAGTTTGTGGCTGATATGAAACTAGAAGCGGCAACCATACTAGCTAATAAATTCAGCTATGAAAAATACCGAGAAGCTAAAAACTACCTAGAAGAAGCCGATGAGTATTATCTGGCTAACTTACCTAAAAACTCAGTTGAACAAATAAAAGCTGATTTTTTAATGGCGTCATTTGCGGAAGGTCGAAAAAGATACGATCAAGCAATAGAACGACTTAACCGTGTAGTAAATGTGTTTGATGAAAGCTTAAGTTACGATCACAACGCCGAGCTTACCGCACACTCAAGGTTAATTGGCTTGTATGAAAAACAAGGCAAAAGTGATGAAGCCACCAAACACTGCATCGCGATTGCTAAAATGGTGCCGTGGAAAGAAAGCCAAGAACAAACGCCGCTATACCGCGTTAACCCTAAATACCCTAAAAACAAGGCGCGATTTAGTAAAGATGGCAGTGTAGTTATGGAGTTTGAAGTAGATGAGTCTGGCTTTGTAAAAAATCCGCAAGTAATTAGTTCTGAAGGTGGCGTGGCCTTTGAAAAATCGGCAGTAGAAGCATTAGCGCAATGGCGTTATGCACCTAAGTTTGAACATGGAAAAGCGGTTGCAGCAACTTCCAAAGTACAGCTCGATTTTAAAGTAAACCGTTAATAACATACCAAAGGCGCGTTGAGCGCCTTTTTAGTTTATTCTACTTTAACTTAGCTAAAATGTTATCGCTGGCGGCCTCTATTAAATCAAGTACCTTTTCAAAGCCATCATCACCGCCATAGTAAGGATCGGGAATTGCGCTTTGTGTTTGCTCGCCATACTCTAAAAATAACGCCAACTTATATTGCAAATGCTCGGGGCAGCGTGCGGTTAGATCCGTCAGGTTTTGTTTATCGGCTGCTAAAATTAAATCAAACTCGCTAAAATCACTACTGCGCACCTTGCGTGAAAAAATACCTTTAAAACTATAACCACGTTTCTCGCCAGCTTGCATAGAGCGTTTATCTGGCGGATTACCTTCATGATGACCAATAGTCCCAGCCGAGTCCACTAGCAAATCAATGCCTAACTCTTTAGCGCGAGCTTTTAATACCGCCTCAGCCGTCGGTGAGCGACAAATATTACCCAAACAAACAATCAGTACTTTTTTCAATGATAGCTCCTTTATTGTTTAAGATTTTGTAAAATAAGCGACATTCCAGTCACCAACATTAAAAAGCTACTTAAGCGAGGCTAATATTTTTTGCTCGCCTTCAAGCATGCTCTGCATAGCAGTCCCCTGTTTTACACGGCTATGCAATGCTGCAAGATTAGGCCAGCGCGACTCATCAAGTTGCTCACCACCATGCTCCATATTCATTAACTGGCAGCTCACAGCAATGTCGGCAAGGGTTAAGCTCTCGCCAACAAAAAACTCGTTATCCCCTAAATAACCTTCTAAATAATCAAATAAAGGCGGTAGTTTTTCATTTAATGCACTTTGCACTAAGGCTTCATCGGTTGGCTTTTGCATTGTGGGAGCAATAATACGTTGCTGAAACACCGTAAATGTTGCAAAAGGAGCCAGCTCGTAATCTGCGTATTTTTCTAACCAGCGAACGGCTGCACGTTGCTCTATAGTATCACCGAGTAAAGACGCTGAATTAGGGTATTTTTCATCAAGATATTGGCAAATAACGCTAGAATCCGCCAAACTTAACTCGTCGTCTTTTAGCGCCGGAATTCGCCCTAGAGGGTTCAGTTCTAAAAACCAATCAGGTTGATTAAACGGCGAGACTATTTCGAGTTTATAGTCTAGTTGTTTATGCGCTAAACATACACGCACTTTACGTACATAGGGAGAAAGCGGGACACCATAAAGAATTATGCTCATTGTTATTCCTATAAATTAAAACCACTTTAAAACTGCTTTAAAATTGCGTCATCGTAGTCATCGGCATTAAGAGTTAAATTATATTTAGCCGCAACGCTATCTAACTCGGCTTGTTTAATCGCTAAATCATCCATGGTGATGGTGTTATCGTCAAGCTGCCATAACAAGCGTGAACCTGCATAACTATAGTGAATGGCTAATAGCGCATCAGGATTACCTTCACGTCCCGCCGCTTTAAGCTTTGCCATCTTGCGGGTAATTTTATTAAGCGCTTGTTTAAGCTCCCATACATACACCACCTCGGTCATAAAAGGATGTGTACGGTATTTATTTAACAACCAGCCAATACCAATACTAGTAACAATAACGCCTAATAAGTTCCAATGAAAATGACTACCACTTTCATCGGGGAATAATGCAATAAGCGTTTGTGAAATAGCTAAACTACCAATCGCTAAGCTTGCGGCACAACCGACTATAACGCGGTTTAAATGTTTACGATAACGAGCTTTATCTATTTGAATAAGTTGCATAGTTGCCTAAAATTAAAAAACTAAAAAATACACAGCCACCATTGTAGCTAAACCCACCACAGAGTTTCGACTCTTTTTAATAAAATACCCGTAGTTTTTGATTTAACGCCGGTTTTATACTGCTTGCAACATAAAACCAACCAACGATTTTATTTGCACCCACTTATTAGGCATAGGATAGTAGACAACAAATACGACTCAGTTTAGGACCATCATGATAAAAACACTGATTGCTGCAAGCTTAATTTTTTCTTCTTCTAATGCGTTAGCTAATTTAAACACACCGCTAACTTCAGAAGAATTGCGAATTGAAAAAGCCAGCCAAGCGATACCTAGCGTGCTAAGCGCTTTTGCCAGCGAAGTTAATCAATTTGAGCAGCAATTCAAGTCACTCTCAAGCTATGCACAAGCCGTAGATGCCGTTAATGACTACTCAAAACGATTATGGTTTAGTGCAAAAAAACGCATCGCTACAACGCAAAACTTAGATGATCGCGCACTTTACTGGGCTCGCTTACAATCAAGCAAAATTATTCGCACCACAAAGCCTGCATTTTCGCTGAGCGCGGCGCAGCAAACAGTGTTATTAACACTTTTAGAGAATGGCAGCCGGGGTCGCACCGATCTTAGCTACTCACAAAACACCTCTAAAAAAATATTATTGACTGGATTTGACCCGTTTTTACTTGATAGAAATATAAACCAAAGCAACCCATCGGGTGTTGCAGCACTGCTTCTTGATGGCCAAGTCATTAACTATAAAGGTATTAGTGCTGAAATAAACACAGTGATGGTGCCTGTGCGTTATGAAGACTTTGATCACGGTATTATAGAATCCTTACTTGCCCCTTATTACGCACTTAATAATGTTGATATGGTGGTTACCGTTAGTATGGGTAGTAAAGACTTTGACCTTGAGCGCTTTCCAGGTAAGCGCCGCAGTGTAACAGCCCCCGACAACGCCAATATAGTGTATGGAGGTACCAAAACAGCGCCGCTCATTCCAAGTTTAAACGACCGCCCATTACCCGGTACTGAGTTTGTAGAATTTAGCTTACCTGTTAGCGCTATGCTAAAGGCAAAAGGCCCTTTTGCGATTAATGATAATCATCATGTTATTACCCTCAAAAAAGACTTTGAGCCTAGCAGTTTTGACGAATTAAAAGAGGCAACTGCAGTACATGGCGGTGGCGGTGGTTACCTGTCTAACGAAATTTCGTATCGCAGTATTCGGCTGCGTAATCAGCTAAATTCAGATATTCCGACTGGGCATATTCACACTCCTCGAATTGCCCAGTTTGAACCCGAAACCGAAGCTAAAATAGTTAAGCAAATTCAAGCTATGTTAGAGCGCAGTTTAGTCGCGCTCTAACATCGTTTGCTTTTTTAACGTTAGAACATCAATTAAATAGTAAAGCGTAGGAGCACTTAAGTACTTCTACGCTTTATTGCTTTTAAACCGCTAAAAAAGCATGCTGCAATTGCATTAAAATTAAAAGTGCTTAGTATCAGCTTTGGCTATTTTGTAATAAAAACTCATTACTTTAATTATTAACTAGATCTTCACAAATTGTGTTCTATGCTCATTTGAGGTTCAGACCTTATTACAGGGACATAGTAATGCTCACAATTAATCACTTTTTTAATTCTTTAAATTTAACAAAAAAACTTATCTCCGCCTTTTTAGTTGTTGCCCTAGTGCCAATAACAATAATTATTATTGTCGCAATTAATACAGCTTCAAACTCGATGACAGAACAGGTTTATTCGCGTTTAGACGCTGTGAGTAAAGTAAAACAAAGCGCTGTTAAACGCTATTTTAACAACATTGAAAAAAAGCTTAATGCGCTGCAAGCAAATCCAGAAATGGCCAATATTGCGACAAAGTTTATAGATGGATTTAATGATACCTCCCCTTCAACCTCATCAGAGTCTCTAAATCGCTTTTATAAAGAGTCTTTTGCTCCAAAATTTAAACAGCTAAACCCAACTGATACAGTTTCTTCATCTCTATTAAAGCAAATGAATCCAAAAAGTATTGAGCTGCAATCTCGTTATCTAGCTAATAACCCAAACCCAATCGGTGAAAAACAAAAACTAACCACCACAGAGCAATCAGACAGTTACGAGCAAGCGCACCGCCAATATCACCCTTATCTACGCGATATGACTAATATAAATAAGTTCTACGATATTTTCATTATCGACCCAGCAAATGGCAATATTGTTTACTCTGTTTATAAAGAAGTAGACTTTGCAACATCGCTGCAAACAGGCCCCTACGCTAAAAGTAATTTAGCGAACCTATTTAGACAATTAAAAGACAGCAGCAACCCACAAAAAATTGCTTTTGCAGATTATAAACAGTACTCCCCTTCATATAATGCCCCTGCAAGCTTTATAGGAAAGCCTATTGTTGTTGATGGTAAAACGGTTGCTATTTTAGCTGCCCAATTATCGATTGAAGATATTAATTCAATTATGAAAGAACGTGACGGGTTGGGCGAAAGCGGAGAAACCTACCTTGTTGGCCCTGAAGGGTTAATGCGCTCTGACTCTTATATTGATCCGAAAAATCACTCTGTAGAAAGCTCGTTTAGAAACCCAAATAAAGGCACTGTGAATACCTTATCTGTAATCAAAGCACTAAAAAATGAAAAAGGGCAGCATGTTATAAATGACTATAACAATGAAATGGTGCTCTCTGCATTTGCACCTGTAAATGTATTTAATGTTCGCTGGGCACTCATAGCAGAAATGGACGAACAAGAAGCTTTTGAGTCAATAACGACTCTTTCCCAACTACTCATTGTGATACTTTTTGTCACTATTTTTATTGTTACTATTGCCGCATATTGGTTTGCGCGAACACTCACGAAGCCAATACATGCATTGGCTGATACGATGAAAAAAGTGGAGCAACAAGGTGACTTTTCATTACGAGCAACTGTCTATTCAAGCGATGAAATAGGCGTTAGCACTCAAGCATTTAACACTCTTCTTGATGCTCTACAGTTATCTATTAGTGAAACAAATCGCGTTATGAACCAAATGGCTGCGGGTAAATTTGATCAACGTATTGAAGCACCATGTCGAGGAGAGTTAGCTACGTTAAAACAAGCAACCAACGATTGCGCAAGTTCACTAAACGGGGCAATAAACGAATTAAATAACATTGCGATTGCTATGGCTGACGGTCAATTTGATATTCAAATTAATGTCTCAATGTCAGGTGAATTAGGCACCTTAAAAAGTAATATTAACCAATCGCTTTCCTCAATAAACAACACAATGAATAGTATCGTAGATATTATGGCTAACGTAGAGCAAGGTAACTTTAAAGAGCAAATTACCTATCCAGCTAAAGGAAAACTTGCCCAGCTAAAAGACAGCGTGAATAACTCAGTGAATAGCTTAAGTATTGCCATAGATGGTATTAGTGACGTTATGAGTGCATTACGACAGGGCCAGTTTTCAGCGCAATTAGATGCTCCCTTAGCTGGACAGCTTGATATCTTAAAACAAGATATTAATTCCAGTATGGCTAATTTAAATAATGTAATGAATGAAATAGGTGAAGTCATGTCCTTTGTTAGTAAAGGTGACTTTAAAAAAATGATTAAAGGTGAAGCCAGCGGTCAACTTGAGCAGTTAAAAAGTAACATCAATACATCAATTACTGCTATTGATAATGCTCTAACTGAAATTTCATCAGTCATGCTAGCAATTAGTCAGGGGCGCTTTGATCATACTATTTCATCGACTATGACAGGCCAGCTAAATAGTTTAAAAACAGATATAAACCACTCGGTAACAAACCTTGAACATGTCATAAATGATCTTAATCAAGTAATGGCTGCAATGGCAAATGGCGATTTTTCTCATCAATTAAAACAACCATTGCAAGGCCAATTGGAAGATTTAAAAAATAATGTTAATGAGTCTACCTCATTAGTTTCATTAGCTATAAATGAAGTAAGTAGCGTTTTGTCAAACTTAGCTAAAGGTGACCTTACCAAAAATATAGAGGGGCAATATCAAGGCGTATTCAATACCCTTAAAAGCGACACCAACGCGACCATTGAGAAATTAACTAATGTCATTCAAGAAATTCAAGTATCAGCTGGCCAGGTTATGCAAAATGCAGGTGAAATAGCTTCAAGTAATACTGAAATAAGTAAACGCACAGAAGAGCAAGCAGCCAACCTTGAAGAGGCAAGCTCAAGTACTGAGCAAATGCTAGATGAGCTAACTAAAGTATCTGAACAATCAAAAAGTGCCGTGGCATTGGCAAGCAATGCAGAGCAAATTGCTGAAGAAGGAAATCGCTTATCAATACAAACCGTTAGCGCGATTGATGACGTGAATGAAGCCAGTAAAGACATTAACGAAATACTTACGGTTATTGACAACCTCGCTTTTCAAACAAACTTGCTATCACTTAATGCCGCCGTGGAAGCTGCTAGGGCTGGCGACCACGGAAGGGGCTTTGCCGTAGTTGCTAATGAAGTAGGTGATTTAGCGGGGCGTAGTGCTAAATCGGCAAAGCAAATAAAAAGTATTATTGTAAATAGTAATCAAAAAATAGCGCTTGGGACGGAATTAGCAGACACCTCAGGGAAGAAATTAAAACACATAATGCAAGCTGTTAGCGATGTTAATAAAAATATAATACATATAGCGCATTCAACCTCCGCACAAGAGCAAGCGATTAAAGAGGTTAACCTTGTTGTACAACGTTTAACCGGTTTAACCCAGGCAAACTCGGCTATTACAGAAGAAACAATGGCGGCAGCACGTCAAATGGCAGAACAAGCTACCGAGATGAGAGTGCAACTCAATTACTTTAATCTAAAAAAAGAGCAACAATAGACGAAAGGTGCAGCAAGTTATTTTGCTAACACGATGCTTTTTTAACTTAAGTAATTTGATAAGCCATTATTGAATAATGGCTCATCATAACGTTACGTTACTTTACCTGCTAAATTAAAACGTGGCTGAGTATATAGCTGGGTTTTAACCACCTCAGCCAAAATCGTGACCGCATTCCATATATCTTCAAATGAGGTATAAAGAGGTGTAAAACCAAAGCGTAATATATTGGGCGCACGAAAATCAGCAATAACCCCTTTTTCAATTAACGCTTGGCATATAGCGAACGCGTCTGTATGTGAAAATGCCAATTGGCTACCTCTTTGACAGGCATTTTCAGTAGAGCATAAACGCAAATCACTTAAGCATGAATGTGTTTGTAGCAATTTAATAAATACCTCGGCAAGTGCAATCGACTTTTCTCTTATTTGAGAAATATCTACATCTTGCCATACATCAAGGGCGGCATCTAACGCACTCATAGCAATCACACTGGGTGTGCCACACAAATACTGATTTATATTATCAGCGCCCTGATATTCAGCATTAAAAGCAAATGGTTTAGCATGACCCATCCAACCTGATAGTGGCTGCTTTACACTAGTCTGATGACGTTTTGCCACATATAAAAATGCAGGCGAGCCCGGGCCACCGTTTAAGTATTTGTAGCCACAGCCAACAGCAAAATCTGCATTACAGTTATCGAGCTCAATAGGTAAAGCACCCGCGCTGTGGGCTAAATCCCATATCACTAAAATGCCTTTTTCGTGAGCAAGCTTGGTCAGCTTTTGCATATCTAATAGCTGCCCGGTTCTAAAGTTCACCTGCGTTAATAGCAGCACCGCCACTGAATCGCTAAGGCTTTGTTCAATGTGTTGCTCTGCTACTAATTCAAGCTGACATAGGTCAGGACCTAATAAGTGACTTAACCCTTGTACCATATATAAGTCGGTTGGAAAGTTATCTTGCGTGGATAACACCACATTTCGGCCAGGGCTTAACGATAACGCACTACTTAACAGCTTGAACAAGTTAACTGAAATAGAGTCACAACAAATTACTTGGCCTTTTGCAGCACCAATAATCGGCGCTATTTTATCTCCTACCTGAGTGGGTAAATCAATCCATTGGTGATCATTCCAACTTCTAATTAAGTGACTACCCCATTGTTGATTTACCACCTCTGCCACGCGCGACTTAACGGCTTTAGGCAAGGCACCTAGTGAATTACCATCGAGATAAATAGTGTCTGCGGGTAAATCAAATTCATCGCGTTTATTAGCCAGCGGGTCGGCTTTATCAAGCGCTACAATCTCATTAAAATTCATTTTTATATCTCATTTAAATTTTTTATTAGTGTACTAAATGCCTCAGTTCCTGGGTGGATCCAATCAAAATGCCCCACGCCTTCGATCATCACCACCGGGCGTTTAAGCTGCGCTAAATTAAAAGCGGGGACAATGGCATCTTTGTCGCCTTGTAAAATAATGCTCTGGGGATGAAGTGGCTGCTCACTCGGGTTAGCTTGCGTGTAAGCCTTAGGTTTATCAGTTGGCATACCTTGCATAAAATCTTTTGTCACTTTTTGACAGCTGTTATTACCACGTGCATATGCTTTTATATCAGTGATAGGGGCTAAGCCAATAACGCCTTTAAGCTGGCTTATTTCACCACCCGCAAGCAGTGCTAAATGCCCACCAGCAGAGTGCCCTACAGCAACCGAGTCAGCTAATTTAAACTCGCCAATATTGTAAGTACTTGCCGCTAAAATACCGGCTTTTATATCATTAAATGTGACAGGCCAGCCACCACCGCTTGTACCACTTCTTCGATACTCTAATGACCACACGTTAAAACCAGCTTGTGCAAGCCCCGTACTTAACGCATACGTGTGTTTAATATCGTACTCACTAAGCCAACAGCCACCATGGAGTAAAATAACTAACGGCGTTTGCACCAGTGCTTGTTTTGCGCGCCAAAGTAATGCGTACTGTGACTCATCACTGCCGTAGGCTATTTTTTCATCGGCTAAGTTAAATCCCAATGAAGCCACTTTTGCATAAGCTACATTATTTTCAACATCAGGAAATTCAACTGGTTGCTGCGAGGCACTATTTGCTAACAAAGGCCATACACTAAAAAATAAAACCACTAAGCTCTTCAAAATAAACTACTTCCTTTTTACCTAAAAACGGTATAACAAAATAACGCTGGTCAATCGTCTACAAACATTTTGTTGTACGACCTACCAGCGTTGTAACGTCATTCATAATAAAATAAATATAGTGTTTATTGTTGTTTGAAAATTACGCCTTCTTTCATCACAAAATCAACATCCATTAAAGCGCTAATATCGCTAAGTGGGCTGGAATCTAAGGCAATAATATCGGCAAACTTACCAGGCTCTATAGTGCCTAAGCTCTGGCTCATATCAATTAAATCAGCAGCATTGACGGTTGCCGACTTTAAAATATCGGAGGTACTCATACCGGCTTCATACATCAATACGGCTTCTTTTGCGTTAATACCGTGCTTTGATACGCCACTGTCCGTGCCAAAGGCAATTTTAACGCCGGCTTTGTAAGCCTTAGTAAAGTTGTTGAGCATATCGCCCCCCACTCTCGTTGCTTTAGCCTTAATAGGTGCAGACATAAAATCTGAATTTTTTGCCATATTAACCACAGTATCGCCAGCTAATAACGTTGGTACAAGGTAAGCGCCGGTTTCTTTAAAGAGCTTAATGCCCTCTTCATCGGTGTAACTGCCGTGTTCAATGCTATCAACCCCTGCACGAAGTGCGGCATTAATACCTTGTGCAGCATGGGCATGGCTTGCTACTTTTCGCCCTAACCCATGTGCGGTTTTTACAATGGCTTTGAGCTCATCGTCTTCCATTTGTTGACCCGTCCCCGTGGTGGTATCAGAAAGCACACCACCGGTAGAGGCCACTTTAATTAAATCGGCCCCATACTTAATTGCATAACGTGTTTTTTTACGGCACTCAACTGCGCCATCACACACTGTTCGTGGTGTTTTTATGGTGAGTAAATCAGGACTCATACCATCAACATCTAAATGCCCACCAGTAATAGTTACTCCAGCACCGGCAATAATACGCGGGCCATTAACCCAACCATTCGCCACCCCTTTTCGTAATGCGTACATTTGTTCGCTTTGGCTACCTACATCACGTACGGTGGTAAATCCCGCCATCAGGGTTTTATTAGCAAAATGAACACTGCGCATCGCTACATCTGCATCAGACATTTCAACCAGTTCTTTTTTATTATCTGGCCCAAGCTCACCTTGTAAATGCACATGCATATCCATAAGCCCTGGCATAACAAAGCTGGTCGATAAATCGATTAATTGGGCATCATCACCAAATCGAGAGGCCGGTAAAAAACCAGCGGATACAGACACTATTTTGCCATTTTCTATTACTACAGTTTGTTTTTGCTGTGATTTTTCGCCAGGGACGCTTAATAGCTCTCCCGCATAAATCACTTTAGTATTAGCTTGTGCACTGCTGGCGCAAAAATTTGCGGCTAAAAAAATCGAGGTAATAACACTCAATCGAAATATGCTCATGAAAATCTCCAATGATTCGCTTTTCGTTAACAGCAACGAAATAACGTTAAAATATTGTTATGCAACCAATACCTTATCAGGAAAGTCACAAAAACAAACCTGAAATACGTTTTTAGTAAAAATTCTGACCACTATTTACACTGCCTTCAAACTGAAAAAATAAAAAAGATGTCTATACTCAACCATATTGTTGTAATACTTTTCATATGTAGGGAGCTTATGGATATTAAAGACATAAATATTGCACTGCTAGAAAAATGCAACTTTCTTTTAATGGTATTTGATAACCATGATCAGCTCAGTTATCTCTCAGATGGGTGGTCAGAGCTAAATATTACAACCAAAAACATGCCAACTATTGAAAACCTGTATGCCTGTTGTACAACTCAAAGCAAAACACTATTACAACAACAAATTCTCGCACTAAAATCGCAACATAATGAGTTAGACCAATTTGATATTGAGCTCACATTTGCAACCGATTACTCTATTAAACTGAACTGCTGCTTACATAATGTGGATCAAAACCAACACCAATATATGGTTTTAGTTTTTAACCAGCATTTTGCCCAAGTGTCCTCTGTTATTAAAAATAACGAATTACAAACCATCATAGAAAACGCAGGCGAAGTTTTAAAAGTAGGTTATTGGCAGCTCGACTGTAATAGCAACCAATTATTTTGGACCGATGAAATTTACACTATCCATGGTGTTTCCCCTAGTCGCTATTCACCACAGTTAGATACTGCAATAAACTTTTATCATGCAGATGATAAGCCCAAAATAGCCAGCGCTGTCGAAAATGCGCTTTTAACGGGGCAAGAATGGAGTTGTATAAAATTACGTGTTGTAGATGACGACCAACAAGAACGCACGGTAATATCAAGCGGTAATGTATCAAGAAATAAAAATGGTGAAATTACTAAGCTATACGGCATTTTTCAGGATATAACAGGAAGTGAAAAAATAGCCCTTGAACGAGACTTTTTAGTTACCGCACTCAAAGAAACTACGGTAGGAATGGTCATTGCCGATAAAAATAAGCATGTTATTTGGGTTAATGGATCATTCGAAAAAATGACAGGGTATAGCCTTTTTGAAGTCGAAGGCAAAAAACTCGGCTCTATTTTACAAGGTGAAAATACTGATTTAAAAACGATAGCTAAACTTAAAACTCACCTCAAAAAAGGGCTGCCTATAAGCACCCGAATTTTAAACTACACCAAAAGTGGGGAACCCTATTGGAATGAGTTGGCAATATCGCCGATTTATAGAGATGGAAAAATCGCTTATTACTTTGCGGTGCAAAACGATGTAAGCAAAGAAATAAACATAGAACACAAACTCATAGCCCTTAATACCAGTTTAGAGCAAAGAATACAGGCACGCACTCAAGAACTATTTACACTTAACAAAGAGTTAGAAAAACAGGCTAATGTAGACCCACTTACAGGATGTTTAAATAGGCGAACCTTATACAGGTTCCTTACCGATGAGCTATTAAAAACACAAGATGGAAATACCTATATTTCATTATTAATGCTCGATATAGATCACTTTAAAGCCATAAATGATAACTACGGCCACGAAGCTGGAGATAAAGGTTTAAAAGAACTCGCTAATATTTTACATGGCCTCACCAGAAAAAATGACGCTGTATTTCGCCTTGGCGGTGAAGAGTTTTTAATTATAATGCCTAACACAAACAAAGCCGAAGCTAAGCAAGCCGCTGAGCGTATTAAAAACGCAGTGAATGAACATAAAGTTTACTATCGCAATAAAAATATTAGCTTTACTGTTAGTATTGGACTGCTTACCCACGATGGCACAATTAGCCTACAAAGCAGCTTAAAATACGTTGATGACTATTTATACGAGGCAAAAAATAGTGGTCGAAATAAAATTGTTGATTGACTCCCTATAAGACGGATTGTTTTAAATCAATTCGTAAAAATTTAAAAGGTCATATAAGCTAAATACTTAAGCATAATAATTTAATTGCATTTTACGCTAGCGCATCCGTTATTATTTTTATTCTATTACTCATTGTTAAGCATAACAAAAACAAGGTTACATAATGATAAAAGCGTCAACACCTGAGGATGAACTATCACGGCTAAAAGACTTATATGAGTATGACGTTTTAGACACTGAAGCTGAAAAATCCTTTGACGATTTAACCCAGCTTGCATCTGATATTTGCGAAACGCCAATCTCACTAATAAGTCTTGTTGATCCTGACAGGCAATGGTTTAAGTCAAAGCATGGTATTGATGTAGCCGAAACCGCACGAGATATTTCGTTTTGTTCTCACGCAATTCTAGAAAACCAAGTATTCGAAGTTCAAAATGCACTTACTGACACCCGCTTTCACGATAATCCCTTAGTTACAAACGACCCAAATATTCGCTTTTATGCAGGTGCACCTCTCATCACACCAAGAGGAAACGCTATAGGTACGTTATGTGTTATTAGCGATAAACCAAAAAAGCTTTCAAGCAAACAAATAAATGCACTCACGGTTTTGAGCAAAGAGGTCATTGCGCAATTAGAGCTT
Source organism: Pseudoalteromonas sp. SM9913 (assembly GCF_000184065.1). NCBI lineage: Bacteria > Pseudomonadati > Pseudomonadota > Gammaproteobacteria > Alteromonadales > Pseudoalteromonadaceae > Pseudoalteromonas > Pseudoalteromonas sp. SM9913. The sequence continues at coordinate 600,478 of NC_014803.1, read as the reverse complement.
CGGCTTAATAATAAAAAGCTGTTTATGGCGTTAGAAAAACAAAAAGAACACAATAAAGAGCTAGAAAAGTTAAAAGAAGCCGCGGATATCGCCAATAACACAAAGAGTAAATTTTTGGCAAATATGACTCATGAGCTGAGAACCCCATTACATGGAATTTTAAATTTAGCTGAGTTTGCTATCTCAGAGACCACAACAGAGGAAAAAAACAGCACCTTAAAAAGCATATTAAAGTCAGCACATTACTTATCAAATATTGTTAACGATATTTTAGACTTTTCTAAAATTGAGGCTGGCAAATTAGAAATTGAACATATCAACTTCAGTCTTAATGAGGTTATTAGCGATGTAATAAAACCCCTGTTACAGCAGGCATCTGCTAAAGGCATAAAGCTGATTACATCGATAGACCCAAAAATAGCAGACAATTTAAAAGGCGATCCTCTTCGGATTTCGCAAATTTTAAATAACCTGTGCTCAAATGCGATTAAATTTACCAACTTTGGCCAAGTAGAACTGAAGATAAGTGTTAAAAATAGTACATTGCAAACACAAGTACTCACCTTTGAAGTTATTGATACAGGCCTTGGTGTTAATGAGACTGTTCAAGAGCATTTATTTAAAGAATTTCATCAGGCCGACTCATCAACCTCAAGGAAATATGGAGGCACAGGTTTAGGCTTATCAATTTGCGCTCGTTTAAGTGAGTTAATGCAGGGGCACCTTAGCTTTACCAGCAAAATAGTTAAGGGCTCCACGTTTACCTATGAGCAAAGCTTTGAGATTGCTTTATTGCCACCAACCTCGAAGCAGTGCACTGATATAACAAACCTTCAAGGTAGTACTGTTTTAATTGCCGAAGATAATAAAATAAATCAGCTTATTATTGTTAAAATGCTCAAAGCACATAATGCTAATTTAATTATCGCAGAGGACGGTAAAGAATGCGTTAAGTACTTCAAGGAGCACTCGGTAGACTTAATTTTCATGGATATACAAATGCCTGAAATGGATGGCATAAAAGCTACGCAAGCTATTAGAGCGCTTCCTACAGGTAAAACCGTTCCGATTATAGCTATGACAGCAAATACCCTAAAACAAGACATTGAGCATTATTTAGATATTGGTATGGATGGCTACTTAACTAAACCGTTTGATAAAGCTAAGATCAATAGCTTACTCAATGTTTATAATCCTAAAAACCTCAACCTAAAAAACTTAGCAGTAAAAATTAGCGATCCTAATGTTTCTAGCGACCGGAAGCTAAAGCAAATATGCAAAGAGTTAAAAACGCTTATTCCCAATGCTAATCGAGTGAGCCTTTGGTTATTTAATAAGGAATACAGTACATTAAATTGCTTAATTTGCCTTGATGAAAATAATGACGTGTCAAGTGGAACTGTTCTATACACAGAAAACTCCCCTGCTTATTTCAACTATATTTTAGCTAACCAAGTACTCGACGCTTCTGATGTCAGAAATAACGAAGTAACCAAGCCATTCTCTCACTCTTACTTTGAGCCACTCGATATTTATTCTTTACTTGATTACATTTATACACTTAATAGCAAACCGTTAGGTGTCATTTGTTGTGAAAGTGTGGGCTCAAAGGTAACTTGGAGTCAAGCTGATAAAAAGTCGTTAATCAAAGTCGCAGACGTTACTAACTTGTTTTTATCTAAACAAATAAAGCATGAATAAAACAGGCCTATTTAGTGGCTAAAATTACCACTAAATAGGGATAAAACTATTATCAGCCCTTCGTATTAAGCCTGCTCTAACTCACGCTGGGTTTGTTGTTTATCTGCTTTAACCGGCTTTATTTTAAAGAAAAAAGTATACACAACCGGAACAAACCCTAATGTTAAAATTGTTCCCATTGCAAGACCAAACGCAATAGTGCTTGCTTGGCCATAAAACAAAACATCTTTAGATAAAATGAGCGGCATTAAGCCTATTATTGTTGTACAAGTAGACATTAATATAGGTCGTAAACGTCTTAAAGAAGCGCTGATCACCGCCTCATAATTTTGTTGATTATACTGCTCAGCGGTTTGTTGTTCACTGTGCTCAATTTGTTTACGTTCAATATTAATACGGTCAATTAATATAACCGCATTATTAATGATAATTCCGGCAAGCGCATATAGACCTAAAATAACCATAAACCCAAAGTTTGCCTGCATAATCAACAAACCAAAAGCAGCACCAATGATGATCAATGGCACAGTCAAAAATACAATACTAGTTGCACGGTAAGAGCGAAATTGCGCAATAATAATAAACACCATAATGGCAATACACAGCGGTAAGTTAGCTAAAATTGACGCTTGCGATTCCGCGGAGTCTCCAATTACACCGTCATATTCTATTTCATAACCAGGTGGTAATTTTTCTCTTATTTTATCAAGCTTTCCTTCAATTAATGGCACCATACTTTGCGCCGACATAATCTGGTTTTTAGCTTGTACTGTTACAGTACGAAATAAATTTTCACGCGCAATACGCGCAAATTGCGTTTCATAGCGAATGTCGGCCACTTGCATTAAAGGAACATTAACCCCTCGAGCCGAAGAATAAACATTTACGCTGTTAATACGGTCTAGATCGTAACGTTCACTGTTTTGTGCCCTTAACACAATGGGGAATATGTCATCACCTTCACGAAACTCAGAGATTGTGCGTCCCGAAAAGTAGGTTTCTAATGCTTGGGCAACATCGTTTGAACTAACCCCAGCACGACGAGCATTTTGCTGGTTAACCTCAACTTTAAGTGTAGTAATGCGGTTTTCCCAATCACTTTTAATATCGAATGCGCCGTCTGTATTGCGCAATAAGGTTTTAATTTCCTCGCCAATAGAATAAATATAATTACTATCTGGGCCTTTAATTTGAATCTCTATCAGTGAAGAATCTGAGGGCCCTAAAAACATTTTAGTGGCGCGCCCCATAACTTCAGGAAAGTCTTGAGCAAACATGTCGCGCACGCTATTTATTGTTGGCTCAGCTAGTTTTCGCTCTCCAACATCAATCATAAAGAATGCTTTTGAAGGCTCAGGATCAATCGGTGTGAGTGACAAAACAAACCGTGGCCCGCCAAATCCACCATAAGCAGCATATTTTTTAATATGCGGAAAACGCGCTTTATCATCCAATTTTTTTAAAATGGCTTGTATCGTTGCATCAGTTTTACGCATTGACGTGCCGGCTGGCATATCTAAATACACTAAAATTTGCGCGCGGTCGGAGTCTGGAAAAAACTTAGCAGGCACTAAACTCATAGCCCAACCACCAACAAAAAACAGCCCTAATATAACAACAAAAAAAATTATGCGAGCGCGCATAATTCGTCTTAATACTTTTTCATAAAGCGGACTAAGGCTATCGAAAAATCCATTAATTTTGCGGCGAATAATATTTTGCTTTTGCCTCGTTTCCTTTTTCACAAAGCGATGACACAAGTAAGTAGTAAAGGTTAGGCTCAACGCCCATGAAATAAGCAATGCAATTAACACCACCAGCGAAATAGAGCGTGTATATTCACCCGCACTACTTTGCGCCAACATCAATGGCAAAAACACAAGAATAGTAGTCAACGATGAGGTTAAAGAGGGTATCGCAAGCGTACCCGAGGTATTACGAATAGCTTCGTCACGCGTTTCGCCCTCTTCTATACGCTTTTTAAAATCTTCAGCCATTATTATGCCATCATCAACCAGTAGCCCAAGCGCTATAATTAACGTGGCAAGCGACATACGCTCCAGCGGAATACCCATAAAGTTCATAAATGAAAGCGTGATTAAAATAGCTGCAGGTACAATCGAACCTACAATTAAGCCGGTGCGTAGACCTAAAAACATAATAACCACAATAGAGACAACAACAATGGTTTGTAACACACTAAAGCTCACACCAAATACAGCATCGGCAACCACATCCGCTTGGCGGGTAATATTTTTTAATTGATAGCCCGCAGGTATAGTTTGATTAATTTGAGCTATCATCGCTTCCATTTTAGGAGTGAACTTCAGCACATCCGCTTGTTCATCCTTAGAGATTGCAAAAATAATGGCTTGACGGCCATTGTAGTAACTTGTTCTTGAAGGGGGGTCGATCACTTCACGGCTTATTTTGGCAATATCACGTAATAAGATGGTTTGTGATTGATTGGGAACAGTGATCAGCGTATTGCGTATATCAGCTAGGCTTTGGTAATTCCCAGAAGGCTGGATAATAAAGTTTTCACCATCGGCATCAATAATGCCACTGGGGCGTATAATATTTTGATTTTTTAAAGCCGCAATCAATTGTGTGGGTGCAATCCCCAATTGAGCGAGCTTAGCGTTTTTAGTTTCAATAAAAATACGCTCTTGTTGAATACCCAAAATATCAATTTTTTTTGTGCCTTCGACTTGATGCATCATATCAGCAATATGTTGCGCCACATCTTGGCGATCCCCCATGCTATAAGCGGGATCTGCAATAAGTGCCACTGTTAAAACGGCAACATCACCAAAATCATCATTAATCACATAAGGTAAAGTACCACTGGGTAGCTCGCCTCGAACCGCGTTAATTTGGTCACGCAGTATATCCCACTGCTGATCAAACTCACTTTGCTCAACACTTTGCTTGAGCTCTGCGTGAATAATAGAGCGGCCTGGAATAGATACTGAGCGAATTTCGGCAATACTGGGCATTTCACGTATCGCTTCTTCGAGTGTTTTAGTGATCAACAGCTCTACTTTTTTTGCGCTCATGCCAGGGTAAGCGGTTGTTACAACCGCCTCACGAATTTTTATTTTAGGATCTTCTTGTTTGGGTAGTTGATAATAACTAAATGCGCCAAATAGCATAAGGCCAAAGACGATGGCCAGCATCAAGCGATTATGATCAAGAGCAAGCTCTGAAATAGTAGGGATTTTCATCGTTTAAATCTCCGTCACGGGTTATGGATTAAGGCGCTTGATTTCACCCTCGATAAGCGTCACTTTTTGCCCATCGTGTAAAAAAGCCATTCCCGCATTAACAATTCGCTCCCCTTCTTTTAAATCGCCTTTAATTTGCGCTTTCTGCGCAAAAAACGTTACTACGTCCACGGTTATTTTTTGTAAAACATAACCTGCTTGTTGTGATTCAGCTTGCACTGTAGGTACCAGCTTAAAAACAAAATGCTGATTATTTTCTTGCGCCATAATGGCACTTACAGGTACTACAAAAGCATCTGTGGCTTCCTGCTGTTGTTTAAATTGTACTTCAGCACTCATACCCGTTCTAATATCTGCAACATCATTTGCAGATATCTTTAAAATAACAGGAAACGCATTCGCGCCTTGAGCAGCTGTGCCAATTTCTTTAATTTTGGCATTCAACGTTTTATCTAATGCTGAAATAGTTACCTTAGCAGGCTTATCAATAGCTAATGAGGAGAGAATCGCTTCAGGGGCAAGGGTAGAAACTTCAAAATTTTCTTTACCTTGAATTATAAATGCAGACGTATTTGGGCTTACCTGTTGTGAAGGTTCAATATTACGTTTTGAAATAGTCCCTGCATAGGGCGCAATTAGCGTGGTATCTTGTAACTCTTCTTTTGCCATCGCTAGTCGAACTTTAGCAATATCGACTTTATCTTTGGCACTCTCATATTGCGACTTTGCTACATCGTATTGCGCGCGTGACACAGCGCCATCATCAACCAGTGATGCTTTGCGCTCAAAATCTTGCTTAACATTTAGCAGCATAGCCTTCGCATTAGAGACCTGCCCTTTGGCCTCTTGCACTGCCAATAAATACTTTGTTTGTTCCAGCCTAGCTAACGGCTCACCTTTTTCAAAAGCCTCACCAATTTCAAAAAAAACGTCTTCGACCTTGCCGCTAACCTCAAACATTAAAGTGGCTGTGTTAGCAGGTTGGATAACACCTGATAAAATACGACTATCAAACGATTTAGTTTTATTTAACTCTATGACAGAAACAGGTTTTAATTTTTGCTCAGAAACTTGCTCTTCAGAGCACCCTGACAACATAAAAATAATAACGAAACAAACAGCTATATAATTCATAATTTCCCTTGATAAATAGTGTATTCAAACTGGTTGTACTACCAAACTAACCACAATCAATATTCACAGTGAGCCATCTAATTTAAAGTATGGCTAACATTGTTATCACCCTGAAAGCTTGGGTATAATGCAATATTCCGGCTGTATTTTTAGCCTCTAAATTGGATCTCCACATGAAAAAACTATCTGCTGTGCAAGTAAAACAACAAGCTCTCGTTCTCAATGTTGCTGACAAAATAGAAGAGCAAGGCCGTGCTGAAATCCCAGGTATGCTGCAATGCTGGTTTGATGTGGAATATCATTTATTTCCAGGTTCTTTACTAATGTGTTTTCAATTTGAAAACCAACAAGCACTTACAGCCGCAGAGCCGGAGCTACTAAAGTGGCAAAAACGCTTAAGCGGTGCCATGCTCAAAAAAGGCGTAATTTTAAAAGATATGCGCAAACATTTAGTATTTACCCTAAAAGGACCAGACGACTAAACCACTTATTTTGTAAGCGCACTCTACTTTGGTGCGCTTTCCAAATTAAACTCATTAACGTGCTTAATCAGCTCAGGGAAAAACGCTAAAAAGAGCTCATCTAGCTCACTATAATGGCGGATTATATCTTCAGCGGTGCCTGCAAAATTATTAGTAAAGCGAATACGTTTAGCAATATTATCAAGCGCCCGCCCCACCCCATCAATGCTTTCGTACTCCTTAAACCAATCGTTTTTCGTCATACTGGTTACTACACGCTGCATTTTCTGTGGCATTACAGGTATACGCCTGTCCAAAAGGTCATAACTGGTGTGCTTAAAATCAATTAGTGATTGGTTATTAAACTGCTGCCAATGCGCAATAAGAAAATGATCAAACACCACATCAACTGCCACACCTGCAAAGCGCCTGCGCTTGGCTGAAAAAAGCTGCTTAGCTTCTTTTACTAGAGGATGTGTGTCAGTAAATTTATCCACTAAATAATGGTTATCTAGCGCACTTTTTACAGTTGTAGGTAGATGCGTTACCTGTCGTTGGCCACCAAAATCTCCCAGCAAATTGCCAAAATGAGAATCAGCCGTAGGCTGTGCTAAATAAAGGTGGGCTAAGTAATTCATTGGTTGCCAATATAGATTAATATACCAAACTCAGATAGTTTTAAATTCAAACACGTAAAAAGATGGAACGCAGTTCCACCTTTATACATTTTAGATACTGATAGCGCATTCTAAAATATTACGCTTTTGAAACCTTGCTTGCACCAGCATTATCAAGAATTTCTTCAACACTATTTTTGTTATCGCTGTTATATTTAACACCGACGAGTATTGAACCTTTCTCAATTGCGTCTTCATAATACTTAATTTCATGTTCTGGAATAAATGCGCCGATTGCTGCGCCTAAAGTCCCACCAACGGCAGCACCTGCGCCACCAGCTGCAAGTGCTGAAACCAAAGGACCTGCAACTAATAAGCCGGCACCACCAGAAGCGACTGCTCCAACAGCGGTAAAACCACCAATAATTGCCGCTAACACGCCACCAGATGCAGCGCCCAACAAACCGCCCTCTGCAGCTTTGGTCCCTTCATCTACAGCAAAGTCTTCCTTTGTATAGGAGTCGTTAGCGACAATGCTTATATCCGCCTCACTTACACCTAAAGCTTCTAATCTATAAATTGCTAATGTTGCTTGTGATGCATTATCGAATAACCCAGTAATAACAGTACTCATAATAACTCCTTTATTTGTTTAAGAAAGTACGCTTAGTAATTAGCAACATTCAAACCAAATTTTTAATCCTTTAAAATCAAATAGATAAATAAAAAAGCAGAGTGAAGCTCTACGTTTTAAAGTAAAAGTTGCTAGAAGTTGTAAAAAGTTCACACACATAGGTATCACTCAAGCGATTGAAATATGAGTAGAATTACAAAGAGACTAACGTTATTAGCATTGTTCTTCTAAAAATATCAACAACCCACGTTCATAGCGACTCAGGTACTTAGTCTTACGGGGTAGTTTGTCTAAGTTATTAAAGTCCTTTAGAGCTTCCTTGCCTCCTTTATACAGCTCAATCAACTTTGGATGAATATATGAATTACGAGCTATTGCTGGGGTATTCCCTAAATTACTTGAAACGCTATCTAACATATCTTTAAGCGAAAGCTGGCCGTTTGATTTATGTAAGACTTCAAATGCCAAAACACTGGCCCGCCATGTTCTAAAATGTTTTGCACTAAACTGCTCGCCCATAACACTTTGAATAAACTCATTCACCTCTTTGGAGGTAACATCACAATACTCGCCTTCATCGATATATTGGAATAGGCTCTGCCCAGGCAAATCTTGCAACTGCTGTATGATAGAGCTAAGCACTTTATCTGTTATGTTCACTTCTCTTTGCTTACCGGATTTTGCTTTATACTTTAAGCGAATATTTTTACCAGTTAGTTTTGCATGCCGGCTACGCAATGTTGTAGCACCAAAACTATTATTATGTTTGGCATTTTTTTTAGAGCCAACGCGCAGGGCTCCAAGATCCATTAAACGTACAACGGCTGCAATTGTGCGCTGGTAATCAAGCTCATTACCTCGCAAATATTCCGATAGTTTTGCTCTTAACAAAGGCAGTTTATTTCCAAATAAAGCACATGCTTCAAACTTTTTAAGCTCTTGCTGCTCCCTAAACTCGGGATGATAAAAGTATTGCTTGCGGCCTTTGCTGTCGTAGCCAGTAGCTAAAATATGCCCATTTTCTTCTGGACATAACCATACATCTTTGTATGCGGGGGGAAAAGCGAGGCTGTCTAACCGCTCTACTTCATCTTTATCATGTATTTTCTTTCCTGCAGGATCATAATAAACCCATTGGTTTTCATGCCTCTTACGAGTTATGCCCGGCAAGTTATCATCGACATAAATTAGTTTCATTTTATTCCTTTAAATTTTTGTAATCCTCAAATAAAACGGTGCCATCAATAACAAGGGCTAGTTCTCACTAGCCCTTGTTATACGATTTATCGACTCCAATACCTAAGGTTACGAATTTTTGAGACAAACTCACTTGCGGAAATTTTATTTAAATCCAACCAGCCATCATCAAGTTGTCCATTTAAACCAGTAGCCTCGATTAAAGGAGCTGCTTTATCACTAAAGCCGATATACTTCATATGTGCATAAGCATCACTGACAAAATCTTTCGCCTCCGGTATTTCAGCAAGCTTTTTGGCGCCTTCATTAGTGGTAAGCAGAGCTATTGCGTCGTAAAGCACCGAAGGTCCGCCGTTAATCACCTGATCGGCCTCAACAATCTCGCCCTTACTATTTTTAGCACCACCAACTTGAGCCGCAATAACTTCATGGCTTGCACCTTCCTCTTTAAGGCTTTGTATTAATAAATTAAAGGTTTCAGCATCAAAACCATCACTTACTAATATACCAAGCTTCCTGCCTTTAAATGTATTTGGCGCATTTTTTAAAATGCTTAGCGCATCAGATACTGGTAAATCTTGACGGGTATCAAGCGCCGCTTCTGCCGCATCTGGCATAGTTTGTAAACCTAAACCCAATGCAACTTTCTCAGCAAGCTTGTTATCAATGTTTAACAGATGAGAAACTACGCGTTCTCTGATACGTAAATGCTCTACTTTAGATAACTCAAAAATTAAAGCGTCTTGAATATGCGTTTGCTCAACGTCGGTTTGACTTAAATAAAATTGTCGTGCTTGGCTATAGTGATCACTAAATGTTTCTGAGCGATAGCGTAATTTACCACCGTCAGTTTCAGATTCTGAGCTTTTGAATCCGTGTACAGGGCACTCTCGCGGGGTGTTTTCACCCCCGCTGAATGAATTAGGTTCGTAATTAACCCGGCCTTTAGGGTTCTGCATTGCCATGTGGCCATCTTGAAGAAAATGTCTCATCGGGCATTTTGCTGCATTAATAGGAATTTGTGTGAAATTAGGCCCACCTAGGCGTTTGGTTTGTGTATCTAGGTAAGAAAAATTACGGCCTTGCAATAAAGGATCAGCAGTAAAATCAAGTCCTGGTACTATATTCTGTGTGCAAAATGCAACCTGTTCGGTTTCTGCGAAGAAGTTGTCTACGACTCGATTGAGCACCATTTTACCAATAATTTTAACTGGCACTTGCTCTTCGGGTATCAGTTTAGTGGCATCAAAAACATCAAACTCGAACTCTTCAGCAAATTTTTGATCAAATACTTGAATGCCCAACTCCCATTCCGGATAGTCTCCATTATTAATTGATTCCCACATGTCACGACGATGAAAATCAGGATCAACGCCATTTAATTTCAATGCCTCATTCCAAACCACTGACTGCATACCGCCTTTAGGTTTCCAGTGGAACTTAACAAATTTTTCTTCACCTTGTGCATTAATAAACTTAAAAGTATGAACGCCAAATCCTTCCATAAACCTTAATGAGCGCGGGATAGCTCTATCTGACATTGCCCACATAACCATGTGCATGGATTCTGGCGACAAACTTACAAAATCCCAAAAATTATCGTGGGCTGTTTGCGCTTGTGGAAAACCACGATCTGGTTCTGCTTTTGCGCTATGTATAAGGTCGGGAAACTTCATCGCGTCTTGAATGAAAAAAACTGGGATATTATTGCCTACCAGATCCCAATTACCTTCCTGCGTATAAAACTTAACGGCAAAACCTCGCACATCACGAGCTAAATCAGGCGAGCCCTGATTACCCGCCACTGTTGAAAAGCGTGCAAAAACAGGTGTTTTTTCACCTTTACGTTGAAAAATATCAGCAGAAGTTAAATCATCTAAAGCATCATACGTTTCAAAGTAACCATGTGCTCCATACCCTCTTGCGTGAACAACTCGCTCAGGAATTCGCTCGTGATCAAAGTGAAACAACTTTTCTCGTAACACATGATCTTCCAATAGTCCTGGTCCGCGTTGACCTGCTTTTAATGAATTTTGATTATCACTAATAGGGCAACCTTGTGCGGTTGTCATTACGGGGTGGTCTTCATTAGCTTTTTGATGAAGCTCTCCTGCATGTCCTTTATTATTTGTGTACTTAAATGACTCTGCCATAACTTTTCTTCCTTAAATGATTTTTTGATTGCTATATTTTTAAAGGGTTAAAAAACAACAACCAAGCAAAAAAAAGACCATATCTAAATAGCTTTAAAATCAATAACTAAGAAAGGAATGAAAATATTTTACCAATACAAACTATAAAAATTACACAACTAATGTAAGCTTTCCCCAGAGCATCATTTTATTCTGATTTTCATTATTACTGTATTTTTACAATGATAGATTTAGTGAGGACTTTGTCTTTATTGAGGGCTCAGAAAGGTTTGAACGTAAATGTTACTCGGCTTTATTCTTATTTAAAATAGCGTTCTGCTTTTGTACATGTCAGTTTAGGTAATAAAAATTTACTCGCTTTATCTGGGCATAGTTTCTTTAAACGGCTTACTGCATAACGCCCACACCTTGATAAAGTATATAACTCTTATTTCTCAGTAACACCTAGCGCAGATTGATAACTCAACTGATAAAGCACCTTAAGCAATAACATCTGTCTCTGCGGATGAGTGATAGATTTGACCGAGTAAATTACTATATAAACAATATAAAAGATTTTTAAAAAATGATAAAAACATCTTTATTCCTTTAAAAACGCATCTAATAGTGATTATTTAGTCAATTACCTAACTCAGTTATGCGCTGCGTTGATATTAAAATATTGATGCTAATATACTTCAAAACTATCCAATCAATTACAATTGTATTTTAATAATTCAGTAAAGAGTCAGGCCAATTTTGTTATCACTGTTGTTGCATTTTTTCGGTGCTGCATGAGTCATAAAACGCCTTGCTTAGCCTTTAATACAAAATGCTATTTTCTATTGTAACCAGGGCTACTCACGCATTATGACAACAAGCTTTTTAAGTCAATCACAACAGGTCGCACTGCAACAAGCACTTATCAACAGTAAACTGTTAAACAGCGACGTAGTAACGAGTGATAACCCACCATCACAAGAACAACAAGCCTATGGCTGTATCGCTGTAATGCTCTATCGCTTTAATTTACAAAAAATCAAATGGCCCTCTTTTTTAAAAGCAGCTATAAACACTGCAAGTAATGAGTGCCCGTGGTTAACCCGTGAACTTATCAGATGCCAGCAAAGCTACAAAGCCCAACCCGATGACGCTATAAAAGTTGAACAATCTGCATTCATTAGTGGTATTTTTAGCGAAGAGCTCGCTTATATTGACACTTTACTTGGAACAGGTGCACAGCCTGAATAAAGTGATGGGGCAAGCATCGTTAAGCCTGCCCCAAGGATAAATTAAAAGCTATATTTTAAGCTCAGCTTATAATTAACAGGCTCACCGGGTTGAGTCCAAATTGCAGAGTAAGAGTTTGAGTAATATTCTTTATCAAGCATGTTATTAATGTTCACTTGTACCATCACATCTTCATTAACGTTGTAAGTTGCGAACAAATTCACCAACGTATACGAAGGTAAGTAATACGTAGGGTCTATGGTTTCACCTAAGCGTTCCCCCTCATACTGAACAGCTATACCAACGGTCGCATTTAAATCGATTAAATCATTTAATTCTCTTTTAATACGCGCATTTGCACTGTGTTTAGGAATATTAAGTAAAGGGCTACCTTTTGGTAATTTTACCCACCAATCTGTATTAACCGTGTCGTTTGCTGTTTTTGCATCGGTGTAGGTATAGGCAAAATCAAATGAGGTGCGCTCTGTAATATAACCGTGTAAATCAAACTCAACGCCTTCGCTAGTTACCTCGCCTAACGCCGTCGACACGCCTGCTTGCAAATCTGTGGTCAACATATTGCTTTTTTCGGCGCTAAATACTGTAAAGCTACCATTTAGGGTATCGGTGCTAAATTTAACACCCGCCTCAATAGAGGTTGTCGATTCTGGCTCAAATGCATCACCATTTATATCGTAACCACTGTTTGGCCTAAAACCTTCCGAGTAACTGCTGTAATACTGTATGTCGCCTGAGTAAGCATACACCAAGCCTACTCGTGGGCTAAATGTACTCTGATTGCTTTTAGACTGACTTTGATTAATGTGATTATCTATTTGCTGATCAAACCAATCATAACGACCGCCTACTTGTACTTTCCACTGCTCAGTGATGTCGATTTGATCTTGAATATAAACCCCGTAACTGTGCTGTACTTCAGTGCTGTTAAATAAAAGTGAGCCTTCGGGTGCTGTTTGCCCATACACGGGGTTATACATATTGATTGCATAGCGCGTATCTTCAAGCGTAGGGCGGTATCTGTACCAGAGTTTGTCAAAATCAAACTTGCTGGCATCTGCGCCAATTAATAAGTGATGGGTAAACCCAGCAGCAGTAACGCTACCACTTAGCTCAGTGCGCGCTGAGATGTTTTTAGTTTGAAAATCACGCTCGTTATGTTGCCGACTTAAGGTTTCGCCATCAGTAAAATAAAGCTGCCTGCTAGGGGCGAGTTCAGCATCACTCGATTCGCTTATAAATTTAGAATCGCTATAGCTAAGCCCATTTAAAAGTGACCATTGCCCTATTTGATGCTCAAAGGTCAGTTGATGAGAAATCGCATCAACCTCTGTTGGTTCATCGCTTGGCTCACCTAAAAACGTTTCAATAGGTAATGCGTCTATCTTCCCATCTAGAGCAACTATACCACGGTCAAACGTCACACTCTGATCAACATATTCTAGTTCATAATTTAATTTTGTTGTGTCGGATATTAACCAAAGAACTGAAGGTGTGATCACTGTTTTTTTATTTTCGTGGTAGTCTCTAAAACCCTCACCATCTTCAATTGCACCGTTTATTCTAAAAGCAACTTGATCATTAATTGCATTAGTGTAGTCGCCTTCAGCGCGATAACTTTGCCAGCTCCCTGCAGATATTTTCAAAGAGCCTTGTTCTTCAAACTGTGGCTTTTTAGTGATGATATTAATAGTACCGCCAGGCTCAGAACGGCCATAAAGAGCAGAGCCAGGCCCTTTCATCACTTCTACATAATCAATATTGCTAGTATCGCGGGTACCACTAAAACTTCGACCCGATGAAAAACCATTAATTAAAAAGCCTGAAGGAATATTCTCATCGCCTACTAACCCACGTATTGCAAAGCTTTCCCACAATCCACCAAAATCATTTTGTTCAGAAATACTCGGCGTTAAATCAAATATATCGGTGAGTGTAGTCACTCCTGCGTCATCGAGGTTTTCTGCTGATATAAACTCAATACTTTGTGGTTGCTCGCTTAAAGGCACATCGCCACGAAAAGCTTGTCTAACCCCCGAAACCGCTATTTTCTCAATGTTATCTGATGCTGAAGCTGCGTATACAGAAGGCGCTAAAATGGTACTTATAGCAATTGTTAGGGCTGATATTTGGTATCGATTTATTAAGTTCATTCTATCTCTTAGATATCATACAAGCTTAATCGGTTAAGTTTTCACTAAAAAATTTTTTAACTAGAGCCGATTAAACAAGCACGAAATGCAAATGGTAATAATTGTTATTTGCAATAATATACAAACAGAATAAAAAGAGCTACCCTACAGCAACAAATTTTACAAAGTTATTAGGGGTTGTTTTTATTTTTGATTTAAACGTATTCAACATCGAAAAATAAATACCTCCTAAAATTTAGAGAAAAAAATGAAAATATTACCTTTCGCCTGCATGGCATTAGTCACTTCAATATCAAGCGCATACAGCGAACAAGCACAGGCTCATGCAATATGGTTTGCAGAGCGCTCATCACAGGTAGCTTTTATATATGGCGAAGGCGCACAAGATTTAGATACCGTAAAACGACAAAATAAAATTAAAAGCATTACTGGCTATAGTAAAAACTGGCAACTAAAAAACGTAAAACTTATTGAATCAGGGCCTATGATGCTGCTAAGTGATAAAAGCGTTTATGCGGTTACTGGTATGCTCGATAATGGGTTATGGAGTAAAACAAAAGAAGGTGAATGGTTTGCTAAAGGTCGAGATGAAATCCCCAATGCACTATTAAGCGAACATACTAAAAAGTACGCAGTACATTTGCGTGGCCCGCTTGCCCAAGTACCTGAACTTAAAAATCAGCAATTACAAATCCTACCTGTAGGTAACGAATTTTCAGATCAAAAAGGCGCAATAGTCAGCTACCGCATAACTTTCAATAGCAAAGCGGTTCAAGGCGCTAAAGTAATCAATGATTTAGTAAACGACCCAGATCAAGAGCCAATAGTTAGTAATGATGACGGCTTGGTCACATTGCCATTGCGTAACCAAGGCTTAAACGTAGTAGCCGCAATCTATGACGAAAAAAGCACAAATTTAAATGTATTTGATAAAACAGAGCATTTAGCCACACTCTCATTTGTTTTACCCCATGCTGCAGAATAAAATCAAACCTCGCCGCTCAACATTAAACAGCCATCTAACCAATATGTTTTATGTTGGCTACACAAGAGTAACTTGTTAATTAATTGGCATAAAAAGTTGCAAATTATATTTATATAACTTGCCACTTTCTTTAACGTATCACTGCCCTAATGGTTGGATTTTCTCTTTTAAAACATTCCGTATATAGAGCATCTGCACAGTGACAATAATTGATACTAACAACGGCGTTGAAAGCGCTAAGCCATGAATTCCAAACATAGCGCCCATCAATAATTGCCCACCAAGCATAACTGCTGGCGGCAATGCAACAGCTGTTCTTTGTACAAACGGTGTTATTACATTACTCTCGAGCACTTGTACAACACCGTACACGACTAGTACATACGCAGCTTGGGTTGGGCTATTGAGTAACGCGACTAATACCGCAGGTATCAAAGCGGCAATAGGCCCTATAAATGGCACAAATGATAACAAACCCGCAAGCAATGCCAACGCCATTATCAATTTCATATCAATAAGCCACAAACCTAAGGCGGTTAAAAGCCCGACCACAATCATTGATGTTGCACGGCCCATTAACCATAACTTCAATGCATAATATACACTGTGCATTACTTCATTTATGCGTCTGCGTTTATCACTTGGAAATAAAAATAGTAACCCTTTTTTATAAGGTTCAGGGTGCAGTGCGAGGTAAAAACCAATAAATAAAATAACAAATATATCAGCAAGTGAACCAAATAAAGTAGAAAAGACCCCGGAAACTTCCCCCATCAGCTTTCTTGGTGAAAGTGGTGCTTGTTGCCATTGCCCTTGCGCCCACTGAAGCAGAGCCTCGCCCCACTCTTTACCCTTCAAGTAACCTTCTAACTGTTTTACCCCACCAGTTATTTGCTCTCTAAGCTGTAACAACTGATCCATAATAGCAGGGCCAACCAAGTAGCCAGCAAGTATTAATAACCCCAATACGGTAGCAGTAACAAGCATTACCAGTCCCCATCTGGGTAAAGGTAGCCAACGCTGTAACAGACTCGCAAGCCCTATTAAAAAAACACCAAATAAAATCCCGCCAAATATAAGCAATAACACATACGATAATTGCCACAGCAGCATAAATAAGCCTATTGCTAAAGCTGTAATGCCAATGGTTGCTAATAGTCTGCGAATATAGTTGCTATCAGAGCTCATTGCTTCTCCCTTTGCTTGGTATGGCATGCACTTAATAAAGTTAATGCCTATACATTCAATGCAATTAAAATTTTGCAAAGTACAGTTTTATCAGTTTTAGTGCTTTTTTAACAGTCTCCTATATAAAACGGCTCGTTTTGTTATGAAGGAAAGACACCGCTTACAGGCTCAATTGATATGGCTGAATGCGTGAATGTGGCTAAAAATAATACTGACACTAAACGATGACAGAGCCGATAACCAAAGGCTCAAATTCATAGGGCGTTCTTTACCCAAGCCATAGCGCATATTCTCACCAATCGAGGCCATTACTAGGTCCATAGCCATATTTAAATTGGTTGAAAAAGTAACAATACTTGGTTTTTGAATAAAAACATCAAGAAAACACAGCTGCCTGCTTGAATGGAACTTTCTAATGTCACTTGCAAAACGAGCCTTCCTTGAGAACTCTTGGTAAAGAGATAAAACTTAAATAAGATTTTATCTCTTTTAAATTAAACTTTTAATTAAATTAGCTGCCCAACAAAGTTAACACTATTATGGGCTAAAATAGGGAACACCAAACTCCCTGTGCGCTCTCTTAGCCAAAGCAAAATAAAACCGTAGCCACCTGTTAATAAAATAGCGGGGAAAGAAAAGTGCCACTCTCCACCATTAAACATAACGCCATGAACTAGTCCAAATAACACCACTAAGAGCAACCCTGCAATGTTAATTGACGCACCACCTAAACTGTAGCGTTCAGATATAATTGCCAAAGATATACAAAATAAAAGAATCCCTCTAAACATAGGCTCTTCATCAAAGCCTGGCATTGTTGCTTGATAAAGTAAGGTTTCTAAATCGTAACTAGGTTCACCACTCCAAAAAAGTGATACAACTATCTGTAAAATGATAAACAAGCACATAACTGTAAAAGCGGGTTTTATAGAATTTTCATTTTGCTTAAAAGTAAAACCAGCATCTGCAATACGAAAGTTAGCTTTAAATTTAACTAAAGCTAATAGTACGACTAACCAAAGGATTATTGCCGCTACTTTTCCAGACCAATTCCACGACATATCAGGAAAAAGCATATCCAAGAGAATAACCTTTCCACCTTTAAACAAAGCAAAAAAGTAGCAAACTAAAATACCTAACGAAATCAAAGACCACATTAGATTTAAATCGGTAGTGTTTAGAAATCTGTGTCATTTCAGTATTATTAAGAAAACAGGAGTGACACATGACTCAATCTTTCGACTTCAACAAAGCATTAGCTGAACTTCAAGCTGGTAAAGGCCTTACTGGCGAAGACGGTGTTCTAACACCATTAATTAAACAACTCACCGAAGCGGCTCTTAAAGCTGAATTAGAGCAGCATTTAGAATCTGAGACCGAAGTTAACCGTAAAAATGGTTCAACCAAAAAAACAGTTAAGTCATCCATAGGTCAATTCGAACTTGAAACGCCCAGAGATCGTTCAGGTTCGTTTGAACCTCAGTTTGTTAAAAAGAACCAAACCAAGTTAACGCCTGAAATTGATGAGAAAATCCTATCTATGTTTGCTTTAGGTATGAGCTACCGAGATATTCGAGGCCACATACAGGATATGTATGGCGTTGAGGTATCAGAGGCCACCATCACTGCCGTAACAGACCAACTGATACCAGAGCTTAAAGCATGGCAAGCGCGCAGCTTAGACACGCTTTACCCGTTTATCTGGCTTGATGCCATTCATTATAAGATTAAAGAAAATGGGCGCTACGTGAGTAAGGCTATTTATACCGTACTAGGTGTCAATATCGAGGGCCGCAAAGAGTTACTTGGTTTATATATCTCTGAAAGTGAAGGGGCTAACTATTGGCTATCAGTATTAACAGATTTACATAATCGTGGTGTATCCGATATTTTAATTGCCTGTGTTGATGGACTAAAAGGTTTCCCTGAAGCAATAGCAACAATCTATCCTGACGCCGAAGTGCAGGAGTGCGTTATTCATCAAATTCGTAATTCGATGAAGTATGTTGCTTCAAAGCACCAAAAAGAGTTTATGGCTGACTTGAAACCCGTTTATAAGGCAGCCACTAAAGATGCAGCAGAAGCCGCTCTCGCCGAATTAGATGCCAAATGGGGCAAGTTATACCCTATCGTTATCGAGTCTTGGCGTCGTAAATGGGGCAATCTGTCGGTTTACTTCAAGTATCCAGATTACGTGCGTAAAGCTATTTATACCACAAATGCAATTGAAGCTGTACATCGTCAGTTTAGACGACTCACCAAGACTAAGGGAGCATTCCCTAATGAAAACAGCTTGATGAAATTATTGTATGCAGGCATATTGAATGCCTCGAAGAAATGGACAATGCCAATCCATAATTGGAATCTGACATTGTCGCAATTGGCCATCCACTTCGAAGGTAGGTTAGATGGTGTGCTAGATATTTAGCAACTTAGGCTGACACAGAATTCTGAACGCCCTCTTTAAATCAACTTTTTTAATTGCTTTTAATATCAAAACTAAAAGTAATATAACGCCGACATTTGCAAATAAACTTATAAATAGATCTTCCATGAATACCTCTTTTATAAAAGGCTATTTCTAGCACTTATTTTATTATTGTTTTAAGTAGTACCTAATACTAATCCTAAATTAGGTACTGTTAAACAATTAGTTATAAAAGAGGTAAGCACTCTAGGTACAAACAGGGTGTTTACAGCAATTAATACTTTTATGTGTCTTTAAGATGGGTATATTAAGGCTGGATATGTCGTATTGTATTCAAGGCAAAGACAAACATCCCTGCTTGACCAGAGGTTTTCAATGGCCGCCCTTCGGCTTTTGGTTTTCTACTGAATATTCAGAATATGTTTGGATATTTTAACCTCCTCAATATTATAAGGAGGTATTTAGGTCAAATGGAAAAAGCACTGTTTGACTAAATTAGACCCTGTAACTAAACATGGCGAAGGTACCTTATGCATTCTTTCTCAGAAGACGATGTCCAGCCGCTACCCAGTATCTGAATAAGATAATTTTTCAGAGCTTTATTTAGTGATAGAGCTTGCTTAATAAGAGGATACCTACCTGTTCTAATCAACTCTATATAAGCAATTGCTATGTCATCAACATCTGTAAAATACTTATCATTCAACTGTATAAAAACAGCCATTACCTTATCTAATTCATATGTACACTCAGTAATTAAAGCACTCGCCATTTTATTCTCATTAGTAGAAAAAACATTAGTAAAGCGAGGTATAAAGCTTCTGGCAAACTCCCCATCTGGGCCTGCAAGTTCAATATATACTTGATCAGATATAATAGAACCCAAAACTCCACCAACAACAACACCTACTGCTACACCTATAGGCCCAAACCAGATGCCAGCAGTCGCGCCCCCAGCGGCGCCTCCAGCAAAGCCACCTCCAATGTTAGTTGCTTCACGTCCTGCCGCTTTGAGTTTATTATCTGAACTACTAATATTATAAACTGCGATACATATAGAAAGTACCCATAAGCTTCGCCCTGCTTTGCCTAAGTTGTTTGCTTTGGCGCTAACGTTAGGGTTTGCCTTCCCTGCACTTTGAACTATCTTTTTATAAATAGATGAAGCTTCTGATTCATTTAGCTCGCCAAAACCTTTACCGAACTGGCTTTTTGCATATTTATCTAGTAATACCTCTAAATTCAAACCACTGGCCTTTAACTTAACAACCTTAGCTTTACCAATATCACTAGTTTTACTGCGAGAGACAGCCATGATTTCATTTCGCATTTCATTCGCAGCTACAGCAGCTTGTTTAGGTGTTATGACTCCAGTCTTATAAGCATTAACTAATTCCAAAGACATTTTTTTTGTCTGTTCCATATATAGCGCCCTTACTTTTGAATCATTTATGAAACGACTACCAAAGTTAATTGCTGCTACTTCCATTTGCCTAATACTAGTTTCTACATCTTTGTCAGAAATAAACGAGTCCATGTTTGTAAACCTTAATCTTTTATTGTTAGATAACTTGGTGATAATTTATTTGAGTAACGAAGGCCATTTGAAGGTATTGCATGAGAAATATGCACTTTTTTTTTGTCGGCAATAATTAAATTATTTATCGAATCCCCCCAAAATTTGAATTCAATCGTTTGATCATTTTTAATTATTAAATCTTTCAAAATCCCTGGAGAATACGGCTTCGAGAGTTCAACACTTTCAATAACCTCACCTTTTGAATCAATCAAAGTAATATATAATGTCTCCTCGTATGGAGAATCATCGGAGGTAAAGAATATATACGTGCAATTTTTTCTTTTAAATATTTTTTCTACCTTCTTTCCATATAATACTTGTTGGTTTTGCAGGCCATCAAAATGTACTTGTAATTTTTCTTTAACTTTATTTTCTGAAAAAAATGTAACTTCTTCCATAATTAAATCCGTTTAATATTAGATATTAACAATATTATATATTTCCCCAATTAATGTACACCTTTGAAATAGAGTTACTAAATCTCACTCAAAACTACTTTGTCAAAATACGGAGTTTATTTATATAGACCAAAAGAGACCTAACAAGCTCATCCATTGACCTTTTTTCCTTTTATTTAGTCCTTTGCTCTTTAAAATCTAAGTCTTTATTCAAAGAGTACAGATGAAAACATTAATAGTGCGCAAAGCATAAAAATTACAAAATACACTTTAAATAATCTCGAGACGTGAGCTGGTACCTTGTCTCTATCACTTAATAAATTATACCGTTTTGCATACCAATCAAATAAAAATACACTGCCATAATGAAGTAAACCATGAAGCGCCATAAAAATATTTAGGGAATAGTAGCGATTTCCATGCTCTAAAATATCTTCAACCGTTCTGAGCTTTTTTGCTTTTAAATAAAAAGCTAAAGGTAAAAGAATGATAAAAATAACACTTAAGCCAACACCAAAAAATATCAAATCCATTATTTAATCAACAAAGAAGAAAAGTAGTCAATCTAAACAAAGTAGGCCATTAAGCATGCTAATAAAAACATAAGGCTAAATGTTATAAACAAAATATAATAAAGCTTAAACCACATCTGCAAATTTTTGGGTACTTTCTCCCTCTCCTCTATTACCTTATAACGTCTAGCATACCAATCGAATAGAAATATAGAACCGTAGTGCAATGCTCCGCTACCAGCAGTTATGATATTTAATGAGTAAAAACGATTTCCATCATCTAGAACATCCTCTATCAACCGTGTTTTTTTTATCTTTTATAGCTATTAAAATTGGTAATATTATAAAAAAGAAAAGACCCGCAGATGTAAGAAACAGAGTTAAAAACCACAACTTAATAGGCTCCATTACTTTTCAACAACCTCATATATTAACTCGCCTGCCCCCCCTCCAGAATAACCTCCAGCTTCGCTTGCCTCAACCCTATCAAAACCAAATGGGGTCAAATCTTGACTTCCAAAACCAAATGGGGTCAAATCTTGACTTCAAAACCAAATGGGGTCAAATCTTGACTTCAGACATCAAACAATCTCGAAGTTTTCCGTATTGTAATTTAACCTTTTTATCTTCAACCATTAATGTATTCAACCTACCGACAGCTTTCGATATTGCCGAATAGTGTTCAACATTAAAAACAGCTGCTAAAGCCTGCAAATTTAATCCCGTTAAATCTTGGCATAATTTAATAGCAAACCAGCGTGGTAAGTTTTTCTCTTTTCGCCCCTTTTTAACCGTTATAATCTCATCAACTTCAACATTAAAGTGTTGAGCTAAGTAAGCAATTACATCATCTGCTGAGTGCTTTTTAGTAACAAGCTTTCTTTCGCTATCTGACTTGGCAATATAGTCTTTTATGTTTTCAATAAAGTCCTCACAACCCAAAACCGACAACAACTTTTTAGCACTATAAAAAGCGCTTATTTCTTTATTATTTTCAAATTCAACAAACTGTTTATAAGCAGCATATTTACGCTTTTTGCCTTGCAGTGAAAATATAAAATCTCGAACGAGCCATTTAGGCGTCGCTACCCTTTTAATGAAAGCTGAATAGCTAGACCATTTATACTTAGCAAGGTCTTCTACCAACGGTGTACTCGTTTCAATTGGGTTACGGTGAATGTACCGACTAACATGCAATAAGTAGTTATCAGCATCCACCAACACAGCTTTGTAGCGTCCTCTAAACAGCGCACCATCTGTATTATGTGTTCTATTAAAGTATTGAGTATAAAGGCCATTAATATGCTTCATGGCTCGGCCTAAATTAGCATCGGGAGTTTTTATTAGCAGGTGGTAATGATTGGTCATTAAACAATATGAATGCACTTCAATATTAAATCGAAGGCTTGCTTGCTCAATGCAATATAAAAAATATTTAAAGTCGTCATCACTCAAAAAGGTATTTTCACGCCCTCTTCCGCGATTCATCACATGATAAAATGCGTTCTCGTACTCTATTCGCAGCGGCCTAGACATAGCGATTCACTCAATAAGCTGTAAACTATAAATCTAGACCTTAGATGTCTGAAGTCAAGACTTGACCCCTTTGATTTTTGGCTACATTTAAAGTGAGTTTAAAAAGTAAGAACAATTGGTTTTTGAATAAAAAGATCAAGAAAACACAGCTGCCTGTTTGACCAGAACTTTCTAATGGGAGAGACCTTGGCTTCCAGTGGTTTTTTGAGGTGTATAAATATTTAATTTCCTATGAAGAACTTACTTGGAGCTAAATCAGTCATTATATTAGTACCATATTTATTTGATAACCTACCAATGAACAAAGGTTCAATATTACTCACATGAGATAGTAGCCCTTTAAGTTGAAGTATTTCCTCATCAGACAGCAATTCAAGCGTATATTTATGAACAAGAGAGGATATGAATCTTTTCTTTTTTCGACCAATGGATAATAAGTTATTGTTAGTTAATGTTATTCCAGTAATGTGTCTATTAAATTTCTTCGATGAAAAAACGGTTTTCTTTGTATTTACTCTGATTTTAGAACCATATAGTTTTTTTAGCGTATTTTTAACTAACTTAGGTATCTCAAATAGAATATCTTTAATATTAGTGCTAAATGCGAGGTCATCAGCGTATCTGGTGTAAGTTATGCCCATGACCTTGCATTCTTTTTCTATTAATCTATCAAAGTTATACATAATAACATTCGATATAAATGGTGAGCTTGGGGCACCAATGCTTAATCTTAAAGGGCTATTTCTCCTTAACTTCCAGAATAGAATTCCTGATATAAACTCAATGTTTCGATCATCTAAACCTATACCAAAAGCTAGCATTTGCTCTATTAAAATACTCGGAGTTATGGATAAGAAAAAGTTCTTGAAGTCCATTTTTAATAAATATTGGTTATCTTTATGGGCTAAAGCGTTTGATTTAATACCTTTTTGTTTTACATATGCGTTAGCGCTAGCATGAATGGTTAACTTATCCTCCAAATGTGTTACGAGCAATCGCTGTAAAAATTTAACTTCTTTTGATGGATGTGCAATTAACCTTCTTTCATCGCTATTTCTTTTAGCAATAGTATATTTCTTGTATCGCCTGGGGGCTGTTGAAGAAAAGTTTAGCAACTCTTTTTCTGGCATTAACAAATCTTCACTAATACGTTCGATAATATTCATTGCGCTCCCCCTAGAGCCCTTTTAATATTGCTAATTTGTTTTAAAGCCAACCTTCTCTTTTTAGATGATTCATTTTCATCAAGAATAAATGATCTTCGTATCGACATTTTGATAGAACCTTCATCTCGTTTAGAGTTATCTTTTGCCCTCCCAAATTTTATTCTTCTGTCTTCGTCATTACATGCGTAGTAATAGTTAACATTACTATATGTTGTAAACTTAATTAAGTTGATTTTTTCTAACAGGAATAACAATCGATGAATAAACTTTTCATTTATATCAACATTAATAGAAGCTAATGCTAATTCAATTTCAGTTATTTTTATAGGACTTGAAATTTGTATTATGTCATGTATTAGAAATGCAATATGAGCACTGTTTTTAATATCAAACTTTGAAGTTTTGTTAGTGTTTCTCAGTTTATTTTTAATATCACCAGCAATTAAATCAATATGCTCATATTCTTGAAGTTCATTGTTTGGCCAAGGGTAGATTAGAACTGATGAAGGGTCTCTTTCAACTAAGCTACTTAACGGTCCTAAATAAATGAAAGAATCTTTTGCTTCAACATCTGATTGAGGAGCTATTACCAAAAGGCGTTTAGACAAATAGCTGTTATTACAAAGCAAACCAAGTTCAACCAATGAACCTGGACTTTCTAGACAAATAATAATCAAGGTTGATACTTTTGCAATGTCATCTTCAAATACCATTAAATCTGAGTACGCACCATCTTTAAAGTAGTCCTTGAAGTCTTCAGCCATAACACAAGATTTTGATAATAAGCGATATTCATCATCGTCATCGTTTAACTCAAAATACTGAATTATACGATCTCTCATGCTAGCCGGAACTAGCTTACCAGTATTGTACTCTCCACCACATACAAAAACTCTAGGCGGGTGATACAATACTTGAAAATTGGAGAAGTCGAAACGCTCAAATTCTTCGATAAGCGTATCATCATAGTTCATTTGCTGGCGTTGTCCCTTGAATTAAAAAAAACGGCCATCATGGCCGTTTTAGTTCTCTCTACCTAGAGGATGCGCTGAAGACTTCTCTAACGCTCCTGAGGAACGAAGGATCTTTAGAGAAGTGCTTTAGCGCAACCCTAAATACCTTCAATAAAATAGTGTCTGGCTAATCGCCCGACAAGGATAAACTGTTGTGCGTTATCCCACGCGTAAAGAGTAAAGAAAGTGTACATCAGCAAAAAAGCCTATTCAATGTTTTAGCTTGAAAATATGACAAAAATATATTAACTAAAGAGTATTTAAATCCACTTCATACTCTCTCATACCAGAGTACTAAAGTTCAGCTATTACTTCTTGTCAAACTAAACACCAATTTCACGTTTAACACCCTTCCCCGTCATTACGCCCTGAAAATAAGCAATTGATGAGTAATGTCGCGCATGGATGCGCGATAAGGCGAAACTAGGCCATGGGTGAAAAGCGCAGCTTTGAACGAGAGGCCATGGATGGCTGAACTGGGGAGCGTACAGGGATGTGAAAGATGGCCTATCTTCGCCGTTTACGTTCACATCAGTTAATTATTTGAAGGATTAAGCGTGATGCTCGGGTGCGCTGGGAGGTGACGAATAACCGAAGCGCAGCTTCGCAGTATGAGGAAGTGGAGGCATGGATGCCGACAGTAACCCAGCTTCAAGGATGAATTATTTGCAGCAGAGTAAAATTTGAAAATCTATACCCCTCTTTGGCTGCCGTCGCCAGCGCGACAAAACCTTGAATAAGGTTTCTAATTTAGGTCACGGATTTATCCAGGCAAAAGTTAGCAATAAAAGCAATCAGCCAAGGTGATACAACTTTTGGGCTAAAGCCCAACCTACAAACCACGCACGCCAGCAAGCTCAGCGCCTACGGTGATACCTATTATTCCTGTGTTAAATCACACATGCCTAAAGGACGGCCTACAAACAATGCATATTTACGTGTTTGGGGGATGGTAATGATATTGGAGAATCGTTGGGTTTCGTTTCACTCTACCCAACCTACCCCATATAATTTATGGCGAATCACCACACACAAAAAAGCCGTTGCATTACTGCAACGGCTTTTATAATTTCAATAAATTCCAACTCTACAGTGGAACTTACTACCAATTAAAGTTCAAAAATTAGTCGCGATAAGTCTCAACCGCTGGGCATGAACATACTAAATTACGGTCGCCGTATACGTCATCGATACGCGTAACCGTTGGCCAGAACTTATCTTTAGCAACTGCTGGTACTGGGAAGGCAGCGTAAAAACGGTCATACGCACGATCCCATTCATTACCTAGCACATCGGCTTGCGTGTGTGGTGCAAATACCAGTGGGTTGTTTTCGATAGACCATTCACCTGAAATGATTTTATCGATTTCACCTTTAATCGATACCATCGCTTCGATAAAGCGGTCAATCTCGCCCTTAGACTCAGATTCTGTTGGCTCAATCATTAATGTGCCCGCTACTGGGAACGACATTGTTGGTGAGTGGAAACCATAATCTTGTAAGCGCTTAGCAACGTCCATTTCAGTAATGCCTGAGGCTTCTTTTAATGGGCGTAGGTCAATAATACATTCGTGAGCAACACGATTATTACGGCCACGGTATAAAATTGGGAAGTGCTTGCTGAGCTCATTGCTTAAGTAGTTAGCATTTACAATCGCCATTTCTGTCGCTTGTTTTAAGCCTTCAGAGCCCATCATGGCAATATAAGCCCATGAAATAGGTAAAATAGCTGCAGAGCCGTAAGGCGCTGCCGATACTGCACCATTTCCTTCATTAGTACCTGGTACGTTAATTACGCTGTGGTTTGGCATAAATGGCGCAAGGTGCGATTTAACACCAATTGGGCCAACACCTGGGCCGCCGCCACCGTGTGGAATACAGAAGGTTTTATGTAAGTTTAAGTGCGACACATCTGAGCCAATGAAGCCTGGGCTAGTAACACCTACTTGCGCGTTCATGTTTGCGCCATCCATGTAAACTTGGCCACCATGCTGGTGAACAATTTCACATAATTCACGAATCGTTTCTTCGTATACACCGTGGGTAGATGGGTACGTTACCATGGCACATGATAGGTTTTCAGAGACTTCTTCAGCTTTCGCTTTTAGGTCTTCCATATCGATGTTGCCATTTTTATCACAGTTAACAACCACAATTTTCATGCTGGCCATTTGTGCCGAAGCTGGGTTAGTACCGTGTGCAGAACTTGGGATTAAACATACGTTACGGTGCGCATCCCCTCGTGACTCGTGGTATTTACGAATTGCGATAAGGCCTGCGTATTCACCTTGTGCACCTGAATTTGGTTGCAATGAAACCGCGTCGTAACCGGTAATGTTAACTAGCCAATCGTGTAGCTCGTTAATCATTATTTGGTAACCTTCTGCTTGGTCTAGCGGGCAGAATGGGTGAAGGTTTGCAAATTCAGGCCAGGTAATTGGGATCATTTCAGCGGTCGCGTTTAGTTTCATGGTACATGAACCTAACGAGATCATAGAGTGATTAAGCGCTAAATCTTTGTTTTCAAGTCGCTTAATATAGCGAAGCATGTCTGTTTCGCTGTGGTAGCTGTTAAAGTTTGGATGCGTTAGAATTTCATCATCACGCACTAGGCTTGCAGGAATAGAGTCACTGCCATTTGCTTCAACATCCGCAGCAATTGCATCTACGCTTAGGCCGTGGCCTTCGCCTAAAATAATATCAAATAACTCGGCAATGTCTGCACGTATTGTGGTTTCTGATACTGAAATTGAGTACTCGCCTGCATGGTTAGCAGCAAAGTTAACACCTTTAGCCACAGCACGGGCAATCACGTCAGCTTTGTTTTCATCAACAACAGTTAATGTATCAAACCAGGTAGTGTGCTTAAGTGCCACGCCTTTTGCTTTTAAGCCAGTTGCTAAAATATCAGCAAAACGGTGAATGCGTTGTGCAATGGTTTTTAAGCCTTGCGGGCCATGGTATACCGCGTAAAACGCCGCCATGTTCGCTAGTAATACTTGCGCAGTACAAATGTTTGAGTTGGCTTTGTCGCGACGAATGTGTTGCTCACGGGTTTGCATTGCCATACGCAGTGCATCGTTACCTAAACGGTCTTTTGATACACCAATAATACGCCCTGGTAATGAACGTTTGTATGCATCACGTGTTGCAAAAAATGCAGCATGTGGACCACCGTAACCCATTGGCACACCAAAACGCTGAGCAGAGCCAAGTACTACATCTGCACCTAATTTACCTGGTGCTTTTAACAGTAATAAGCTCATGATATCGGCTGCCACACAGGCAATCGCTTTTTTGCTTTGTACGCCAGCAATTAGGTCAGTTATATCAACAATTTCGCCTGATGTTGACGGGTATTGAAATAACGCACCAAAAATGTCGTGGTTCACGGCATCAGCGGCTTTACCTACAATAATTTCAAAACCAAATTGCTCTGCACGGGTGCTCACTACGCCAATGGTTTGCGTGTGTACGTCGTCGGCAATAAAGAACGCATTGGCTTTTTTAGCTTTAGATACACGTTTTGCAAGGCCCATTGCCTCGGCTGCAGCAGTTGATTCGTCAAGCAGTGAAGCACTTGCTAAATCTAGGCCGGTAATGTCTAAGGTCATAGTCTGGAAATTTAATAGTGACTCTAAACGCCCTTGTGCAATCTCTGGCTGATACGGTGTGTACGCTGTGTACCAACCCGGGTTTTCAAGTACGTTACGTAAAATTACGTGCGGTACGTGAGTTGGGTGGTAGCCTTGGCCAATATACGATTTGAAAACTTTATTTTTGCTTGCTACTGATTTTAAGTAGCTTAGTGTTTCAACTTCGGTACGGCTTTCGCCGATATTAAGACCTTGCTCAAGACGAATACCAGCAGGTACAGTTTGACCGATCAGCTCTTCAACGCTCGATACTTCAAGAGCGCTAAGCATGTCGTTTACTTGCGCTGGGCTTGGCCCAATATGGCGGCGAATAAAATCTTGCTTTTGCTCTAATTGTTCAAGAGATTTGGCGTTTGACATGTGTCCAGATTCCTATGATCCTAAATACTAATGGGTAACTAGTATTGATTAAAATATGTGATGATTTGGCAACTTACTGGGTATGGTAATAAGCTGTAAAATCATAAAAGCCCCAATGTTTTAAATAGAGGGGCTTTTAACTAATTAACGATTACTCTTCGTCAATAGTGTGTGCGTAGCCTTCTGCGTCGAGCAAGTTATCAACTTCAGATTCGTCAGATGCTTTAATGCGGAATAACCAACCGTCGCCGTAAGCGTCGTTGTTTACTGTTTCTGGAGAATCTTCTAGCTCTTCGTTAATAGCAACAACTTCACCGCTAATTGGTGCGTAAATGTCTGACGCCGCTTTTACTGACTCAGCTACTGCACAGTCTTCGCCTGCATCGACTACGTCGCCAACTTCTGGTAATTCAACAAATACCATGTCGCCAAGCAGCTCTTGGGCGTGCTCAGAAATACCAACAGTGTAAGTGCCGTCGCCTTCATTACGAACCCACTCGTGTGAAGGTGCGTATTTTAACTCGCTAGGGATATTGCTCATTTTGTTTCATCCTTTGGTTTAGATTGGGAGAATACCAATAAATGAGGGTGACCTATTTACTGGTATAACCAAATTATTTAGATTATTGATTTACCGTTACGTACAAAGCCCGATTTAACTACTTTTACGTTAACTAATTTTTTACGCATTTCTACTTGAGCTGTGTCGCCGGTTGAACGTGGCACACGTGCTAATGCAACACTATAGCCCAATGTTGGTGAGAATGTGCCAGATGTAATAACACCTTCGCCACCATCAACAATTACTTTAGAACCACTGCGTAGTACGCCTTTTTCTTCAAGAATAAGACCTACTTGCTTGTGAGTACTTTTTTCTGCACGTTGTTTTACCAAAACATCACGACCAATAAAGTCACGATCTTCTGGTTCCCATGCAATAGTCCATGCCATGTTAGCTGCCAGTGGTGATACGCTTTCGTCCATATCTAGGCCGTAAAGGTTCATACCTGCTTCTAAACGTAGTGTGTCGCGCGCGCCTAAGCCCGCAGGCGCTACACCGGCATCAAGCAATTGCTGCCATAAATCGGCTGCTTGCTCGTTTGGTACTACAATTTCGTAACCGTCTTCGCCAGTATAACCTGTTGTAGCAATAAATAAATCACCGGCTTGAACACCAAAAAATGGCTTCATGCCTTCAACTGCAGCTTGCTGGTCTGCGTTTAAAACCTGGGCAGTTTTAGCGCGTGCATTAGGGCCTTGAACCGCAATCATGGCGAATTCTGGGCGCTCAGTAACCGTTACTGCAAAGTCACTCGATACCTTAGCTAAATGTGCTAGGTCTTTTTCACGGGTCGCTGAGTTAACCACTAAGCGATAAAATGTTTCGCTAAAGTAGTAAATAATTAAGTCGTCAATTACACCACCTTGCTCGTTAAGCATGCCGGTGTAGAGTGCTTTACCAGGTACTGTTAATTTAGCAACGTCGTTAGCCACAAGCTTGCGTAAAAATGCTTGTGCTTGCTCGCCTTGTATATCAACAATGGTCATGTGCGATACGTCGAACATGCCCGCATCGTTACGTACGGCGTTGTGTTCTTCTATTTGTGAACCGTAGTTAATTGGCATTTCCCAGCCATGAAAATCAACCATTTTTGCGCCGGCTTCAAGGTGCTTTGCATGTAATACTGTTTTAGAAGTCATAATATTCCTTCACTTTTAAATTAACCCATGTGTGTGGGCGTGGCCTCAATTGAATGAGGGGGAATAACATGGTAGCCATTAATACGCCTACCAAATTGTAATCTTTAACAAAAATATGTTTAACGAATTAAACAGCTTAGGTGTTAGTAACACTAAAGCCTTGTTGCTGCATATACTGCTGCCACTTATCAAGCGTAGGCGTTTTAGCAATCACTATAAACTGCTGCTCGTTGTTTTTATCTACCGCGGTAACAAACACTTCGCCACTTTGCGCGCCATAACAAAGCTGCGCATCAGCAAGGCGTAAGCCAGGGGTTAATTTAAACGCATCAACTAAGGTATCAAAGGCGTTGCTACCGGTTAAGGTAAAGGTTGCTAAATCGGTGCGTACCACAAAGTCGATATCGTACCTAAGCTGTTGCTCGTTAATGAGTGCTTGTAATTGCAAGCTGGCATTTACTGAGAGTACAAATCTAAAGGCGGTTTCGCTAAAGTAGTAA
This sequence comes from Pseudoalteromonas sp. SM9913, assembly GCF_000184065.1. Classification (NCBI taxonomy): domain Bacteria; kingdom Pseudomonadati; phylum Pseudomonadota; class Gammaproteobacteria; order Alteromonadales; family Pseudoalteromonadaceae; genus Pseudoalteromonas; species Pseudoalteromonas sp. SM9913. The sequence goes on along the minus strand of NC_014803.1, from coordinate 568,953 downwards.
ACGGCGTAGCTAAAATCAGAATTTAAATCGCCATCCAATGTGCCTTTAAAACCAAAGCCACTGGCGGTTAGTTTGGTGAGGTCATGACCTAAAATAGCACTTAAAAATACCGATGCTTCACTGCCGCTAAAATCAATAACAACGTGGCTGTTATTAGCTTGTAAGGCATTAATAACCGCGCTGTTAGCGTTGCTATGGCGGGCAAACATTATCGGGTTAAAAGTCATAACAAATACCTATCTATCTTTAATAGCAAAAGTATATTGCGCAAGGCTTACAACAACAAATTGTAATTACTTATCAATTGATAAATAATACTTATATATATAGCCATATAAATAGTAATTTTAAATATGAAAAACATTTCAACCGACAGTTTACGCACATTTGTTATGGTGGTTGAGGTAGGTGGATTTGCCAAAGCAGGCGATTTACTTGGCCTTTCGCAACCGGCGGTAAGCTTACAAGTAAAACGTTTAGAAGACTTATTAGGCTATAAATTATTTAAAAAGCAGGGACAACGCCAAGTACTTAATCAATATGGTGAACTGTTACTGCCTATGGCAAAACAAATGGTGCAACATAACGATGCCATTTTACAGTTGTTCACCTCCGAAAGTGTCACTGGTAAAGTGCGCTTAGGGATCCCTAGCGAATTTGCAGCACGTATTTTACCTTCTATTATTGGCGACTTTGTGGCGCTCTACCCTGATGTATCGTTAGAAGTGAAGTCACGTTTGAGTAAACACTTACTTTCGGATGAGCGCCAAGATCAATTTGATTTAGTATTGGCGCTAAATGAGCAGCTTGATTCAGAAAAATTCCCTATTTTTATTCAAGACCAATTAGTGTGGGTTGGCGATCTTTCACTGGCGCAAAATGAAACCGTTACCTTAGTAACAGCGCCTGAGGGCTGTATTTACCGACGCAGAGCAACCCAAGCGCTTGAAAAAGCAGGTATTAAATACCGTATTGTTTACAGCAACGCCGATTTAACCGGTTTAATTGCGGCATTAAAAGAAGGTTTAGGTATTACTGTATTGGCAAGAAGTACGGTGCCGAACGATTTAACCTATCAATTACACACTAAAAATTTACCTGCGCTCGGTAGCATTGGCATTAGTTTAGTTAAAACTGCCCGCGAACCTGAAAACGCCGTGTTTAAACTCGCTGAGTTTATTAAGCTGCGCTTAGGTTACCCCACGGCTTAAATAACCTGAACTCTGAATAATAAATCTATCTCAAGCAGCGTTCAGGTTAAATTAACCGCCACCAGCCAATACATTATCCCTGTTTTTATAAAACAAAAATAAACACCTAGTTAAAAATGTTATAAAAACAGCCTGTTTTTACGACAGATGTAAATTATAGTAAAACTTAATAATATTGATTCTCATTCGTTAACATGTTTAAATTACGCCAATTTCAGTAGTTGAACTATTTTTAGGGTAATCAATGTCACATAAATTTTTAGTTTCTTCGTTAACTGCAGCTGTTGCGCTGTCTTTGAACACAACAGCAATGGCAAAAGATGCCGACAAAGTTGAGCGTAACTTTGAACAAATTACCGTTATTGGCTCACAAGCCGCTATTAACGATATTCCAGGATCTGCTACGTTTATTTCAGATGCAGAATTGCAAAAATTCGAATTTACCGATATTTCTCGCGTATTAGCATCTGTACCAGGTGTATACGTGCAAGAAGAAGATGGCTACGGCCTGCGCCCTAATATTGGTATGCGCGGTACAGGTACTGGTCGTAACGACAAAATTTCTGTGATGGAAGACGGTGTACTTGTTGCTCCGGCTCCTTACTCTGCGCCATCGGCTTACTACTTCCCAACTATGGGCCGTATGGAATCTATTGAAGTATTAAAAGGTGCTGCCTCAGTTAAATATGGCCCGCGCACTACCGGTGGTGTATTAAATTTACTTTCTCGCAGCCTACCAACTGAAGCAAATAGCTCAACAGGCATGCTAGATGCTGCCCTTGGTAGCGATGGTTACTACAAAGGTCACGCTTACTTCGCAAAAGAAAAAAACAACACTGCAGGCTTAATTGAAGTGTTTTCTTACGGCGCTGATGGCTTTAAAGAATTGCCAGTAGGTGATGACAACACAGGTTTTGAAAAAAACGATGTATTGGTAAAGTTTGGCCATACCTTTGGTGAAAACGATGCGCATAACATTGAGTTCAAATTAAAGTACTCTGAAGAAACATCAGACGAAACTTACATGGGTTTAACCGATGCCGATTACCAACAAAACCCGTACCGTCGTTACGCAGCATCACAAAATGATGAAATGAACACTCGCCATAATGCATACCAAGTAAACTATGCATACCGTTTTGGTGAAGGTTATGAAGTTTTAGCAACCGCTTATCTAAACGACTTCCACCGTAACTGGTACAAAGCAAGCAGTGTTGGTTCAAGCACACTTGAGCAATACAGCGAGTTTGAAGCAAACCCAACAGCTGCGGGTATTGAAAACATCGGTGTTAAAGCCAATAACCGTGACTACCAAGCAAAAGGTGTGCAGTCTGAATTACACATCCCAGCGGGCGCTCACTACATTACGGTTGGCGTACGTTACCACGAAGATGAAATGGATCGTTTCCAGTGGGAAGACAAATACACGCTTAATCAAGATTTAAGCATGACTCTTACCTCACAAGGCGCTCCAGGCTCTAACAGCAACCGTTTAGACAGTGCAAAAGCAAGCACGCTATTTATTCAAGACGAATGGACAATGGATGCATTAATAGTGAGTGCTGGTCTTCGTTATGAAGACATAACTATTACCCGTGAAGAGTGGGCTAAGTCAGATCCAACCCGTAGCCTAGGCTTAACGAAAGATATCTCTAACGATACTGAAATTTTAGTACCGTCTTTAGGTGCTACTTACACACTTAACGACAATGTTACGTTACTTGCTGGTATTCAAAAAGGTTACGCCCCTGCAGCACCGGGTAATGCCGACCAAGACGAAGAAGAGAGCGTCAACATCGAGTTTGGCTCTCGTTTTAATGCGGGCGGTTTTAACGGTGAAGTAATTGCGTTTTACTCTGATTACGACAATATGCATGGTAACTGTACTGCATCAGTAGGTTGTAATGACGATAACATTGGTGACCAATACAACTACGGTGAAGTAGAAGTATCGGGCTTTGAATTTAGCGCAGGTCGAACGTTTAATACTGCATCGGTTGCGTTCCCAGTAAAATTAACTTACACCTACACAGATTCAGAATTTAAAAACACGTTTGATTCAGAAATTTGGGGCTCAGTAGAAAAAGGCGATGCAATGCCTTACGTACCTGAGAACCAGGTTGCTTTATCGTTTGGCGCAGAAGTGAATAACTTTGTGGTAAATAGCCAAATACGTTACGTGTCTGATGCACATGCTGATTTAACTAACTCAGGCTTAAATGCGATTGATAGCCGTGTTGTATGGGATTTAGCTGCTAAGTACTTAATCGACGAAAACCAAAAAGTATACCTAAGCGTAGATAACTTGTTTGATAAAACCTACATTGCTAACCGTGCAAATGGCGGTATTCAACCTGGTAAGCCACGTTCAGTACAAATGGGCTACTCTTACAGTTTTTAATAAAGTGCTAACTTAAAAGTACAAAAAAGCCGAGGTTGATTAAATCAATCTCGGCTTTTTAATGCCTATGTAATTAATAGGCTTAATTTGTTTCTGCGCGCTGGCGTAATACTTCAAATAAACAAATACCGGTTGCAACCGATACATTTAAACTTGAAACCGTACCCGCCATTGGAATTTTAACGAGTACATCACAGTGCTCACGGGTTAAACGGCGCATACCCTCGCCTTCAGCTCCCATCACAATCGCCATTGGGCCTGTTAAGCTGGCATCAAATACATGTGTGTCGGTTTCACCGGCTGTGCCTACAACCCATACACCTGCGTCTTTTATTTCACGTAATGTACGTGCAAGGTTAGTAACCTGAATAAGCGGTACTGTTTCAGCTGCGCCACAGGCCACTTTACGTGCCGTGCCATTAAGCTTTGCTGACTTGTCTTTAGGAACTATCACCGCATGAACACCGGCAGCATCGGCGCTACGTAAGCAGGCACCTAAATTATGCGGATCGGTGATGCCATCAAGTACCAGTAAAAACGGGGTGTCTTCGCGTTCAATGATCTCATCAAGATCTTTTTCGTTAAACACACGTGCCGCTTTCACGTTGGCGATAATGCCTTGATGTTGCTCATCTTTCGCTTTGTTATCAAGCGCTTTTCGTTGCATAAACTGTACTGAAATACCAAACTGACGCGCTTGCTCAATCACCGGCGATAAGCGCTTATCATCACGTCCTTTAAGGGCGTATATTTCTATAAAACGCTCTGGCTCTTTTGCCAAAATTGCTTCAACAGAGTGAAAGCCAAAAATTAATTCATTACTCACGAATTGTTTGCTCCTGGGCTACTACGTTTACGGGCATTTTTACCTGGTCTTTTAGGCTTTTTGACCGCTTTCTTTTTGGTTTTTTTCTTAGCGGTGGTGTCATCCGCTTTTACTTTTGATTTGCTCGCTGATTTGCCTTTTGCAGCAGGCTTTTTACTCGCCTTTGGCTTTTTGTCATCACTTGCTGACTTTTTACCCGGGATTTTACCGGCTTTAAGTTGCGAGCGAACACTGGTTGGAGCATTTTTTTTAGGTGCACGACGACGCGCATAACGATCTTGGGCAACATCGCCTTTAAGCGTTAAGTTTATACGACGATCATCTAAGCTTACCGAGGCAACCTGCACAGTGACTTTGTCGCCTAAACGATAAACCGTATGTGTGTGTTCACCCACCAAGCAATGTTTAGCTGCATCATGCTGGAAATATTCATCACCTAAATTGGTAACATGAATTAATCCATCAATTTGTAAGTCATCTAAACGAATAAATAAACCAAAGTTAGTAACCGATGAAATAACCCCGTTAAACTCCATGCCTACATGATCTTGCATGTATTCACATTTTAACCAATCGGCTACTTCACGGGTGGCATCATCTGCGCGGCGCTCAGTGGTAGAACATTGCTCACCAAGTTGATCGACTTCATCATCGCTATAAGCGTATTCACCAGAGGTTTGCTGCCCTTGTGCTTTTAATACTGCTTTAATTGCACGATGCACCACTAAATCGGGGTAACGGCGAATTGGCGAGGTAAAGTGCGCGTAAGCCGATAATGCTAAACCAAAGTGACCTATGTTATCTGGCTGATAAACCGCTTGTTTCATTGAGCGCAGCAGCATAGTTTGAATAAGCTCAGCCTCTGGACGGTCACCTAAACGAGCCAATACATGAGTAATTTCTTTCGGGGTTGGTTCATCACTTAGCGTGCTTTCAATCCCCAGCTCAGTTAAAAACTGAGTAAAGTTACCCAGCTTTTCGCTATCGGGCTCATCATGTACTCGATACAGTGCGCTGGCTTCGTGTTTTTCAAGTAACTTAGCCGCCGAAACATTGGCTAAAATCATACATTCTTCAATGAGCTTGTGCGCATCGTTACGAATAACCGGCACAATTGATTCTATTTTACGCTGTGCGTTAAATACAAAGCGAGTTTCGAGTGTTTCAAACTCAATGGCGCCACGCTCTTGGCGCGCTGCTTTTAATGCCATGTACATTTGCTGCAAATCAGTTAAATGCGGCACTACAGCTGCGTATTCTTTACGTAACTTTTCATCGTTTTGTAAAATGGCATTTACTTTGGTGTAAGTTAAACGTGCATGTGAGTTCATCACCGCTTCGTAAAACTTATAACCTGAGAGCTTACCCTCTTGCGATACGGTCATTTCTGCAACCATACACAAGCGATCAACCTCAGGGTTAAGCGAGCACAAACCGTTAGATAATACTTTTGGTAGCATTGGAATAACTTGCTCAGGGAAATACACTGAGTTACCGCGCTCTATCGCTTCTTTGTTAAGCGGCGTGTTCATACCTACATAATGTGATACATCGGCAATGGCTACCCATAAGCGCCAGCCACCCGACTTTTTAGGCTCACAGTATACGGCATCATCAAAATCACGAGCGTCTTCGCCATCTATGGTCACAAGCGGTAAGCCGCGTAAATCAACTCGACCTTGTTTATCGGCTTCTTCAACAAATTCACCTAAGTGGGCAACTTGTTGTTCAACCTCTTCAGGCCATACGTGTGGAATATCGTGATTACGCAGCGCAACTTCAATTTCCATACCCGGCGCTAAATGCTCGCCCAGTACGTCGATAACTTTACCTACCGCATTCATATTACGACTTGGATTTTGGGTTATTTGCACTTGCACCATTTGGTTATGACGCGCGCCTTTTTCGTTACCCGGTAGAATAATAATGTCTTGGGTAATGCGCGGATCTTCAGCCACAACAACGGCAATACCATGCTCAACAAAATAACGCCCTACAATGGGTGCGCGCTCGTTAGTGAGTACTTTGATGATGCGTGCGTCGCATTTTGAGCCTGAGCCGCGTTTAGTGCCTTTGGCAAGAACGATGTCACCGTGTAGCACCATATTCATTTGATGCTTGGCAATAAACCAATCTTTGCTCTCGCCTTCAACTTCTAAAAAGCCAAAACCGTCTCTGTGACCGACTACTTTGCCTTTGGTTAAACCGGCTTCGTCAATCAGGGCATAACATTTAAATTTATTAAAATAAAGCTGCCCATCACGCTCCATGGCGCGAAGTCGGCGCTTAAATGCTATTTGTCGTTCTTCATCGTTGACTGCGAGTTCTTCACATAGTTGTGCGTAGTTAGCAGGTTTGGAACGCTCTTGCAGGTGAGTAAGTATAAACTCACGACTAGGGACTGGGTTTTCGTACTTTTCTTGTTCTCGACTGAGATTTGGATCTTGGTTTGACATTCACTATCTTGTTAGTTGGTTATGTAAGTATTTTAACTCATATACTCGCAATGAGACAGGTAAAAGCCATTAAACTTTTAATAAAGCGTTATTACCTTTTGCATTTTGTGAAAATATAACTAAATAACGCTTAACATGTACTTAATTTAAGAGCTTAAAAGTGAGTAAAATAGCAATGCTGATGTTTACTCACTTTTATATAAACAGCTTACTTTTGCTGTAGTTTCTTCCACAATAGCGTGCTGATGTGTTCAATAAAAGCCGCATCTTGTGCAGCCATAACATCGAGTATTGGTTTGTTCATTTGGCTTTTGTTTTGAGAGTATATCCAGCGATTTTTATTAAAGCTTTGCGCAAACTCTAACACACCCGTTTGCAAGGCTTGCTCATCAGCAAAGGTGGCCTCTACTACGTTATGTTGTAATAATTTTTGCGCATCAACACGCTCACCGGTCATGGCTAAACGATTAAAAAATTGCTGATCTATGGCTTTATTAATAATAGGAAACATAGACGGTACAAACGGCACTAATACATCGACTTCGGGGAAACAAAAGAAGCCTTTGTCTGATTTCATAAATCTAAAATCACAGGCACATGCCAACACCGAACCATTACCATAACTGTGGCCGTTTAGCGCGGCAATAATAGGCATAGGAAAAGTAACAATACGTTTAAACAAGGCACCTATCGAGTTCATGAAATCGGCAATTATTTGTGGTGTGTTGTCAGGGTTTGCCATCCACTGTAGATCAATGCCTAACGACCAACTTTTATCGCTACTTGAGGTTAGCACCACCGCTTTAATATGCTCGTTAGCCTCAATCGTATCTAGGTGTTGATTAAACTCGTTTATAAAGGTTGGATTATGGCGGTTTTCTGCTGTATTCATAGTAAGGATAGCCGTGCTTCCTTGCGTGGTAATTTCTATTAATGCTGTCATTAGACCCTCATTTAGTGCTTTTAGCTGCGCTTTTAGCACTTTTCATTACTTTTATAATTATAAATAGAATAGTAATACGTTGTATGAAATTTATAAAGCGTCTATTTTTGTAACCATTAAAGGAGCGAGAGCTTAAGCCATAGCGTTTAAATATTCGCGCAATTACAACCACCCTTTTTGTCGGGCTATACGTGCTGCATCAATTCGGTTTGTGGCATTGAGTTTAGCAATTGCATCGGATAAATAATTACGCGTTGTGCCTTCACTTATATAAAGCTGTTTTGCTATTTCGCTGGTTTTTAATCCATCACTTGCAAGTTTTAACGCTTTGCGTTCTTTATCTGTGAGTGGATCGGTATCGTCTAATGCGTTAATTGCCAGCTCTGGGTCAATCACCTTTTGCCCTTGCATTACTTTTTTAAGCGCATTGATTAGCTCTTCGCTTGGCGCTTCTTTTAAAATAAAACCTTTAACACCCGCACTTAAAGAACGCCTAATATAACCGGCTCGCGAAAAGGTGGTCATAATTACCATGTTAATTGCAGGGTGCTTAGCGGCTATTTGTTCACTAAGCTCAATACCATTCATGCTTGGCATCTCTATGTCGGTTAAAACAATATCTGGGTGTAAGTCTTCACTAAGCGCGTTGATTTCATTTAACGCATCTTGGCCATTACTTGCTTGACCAATCACCTCAATATTGAAATCAAGGCTTAATAAGGCTGCAACTGCGTCGCGAACCAGCGCTTGGTCTTCAACTAAATATACTTTGATCATTTTAAATCCTCAGCACTCAGTGGCAGCACAACAGTTAAAGTAAATGTGTCGCCACAGGTAAATGTTGCATTGCCATTTAATTGCTCAGCCCGCTCTTTAATGCCATTTAAACCATTACCTGCTTTTAATGTAGTGCATGGCGCATTATCAATAACGTTGATAATTAATTGCTGCTTTGTTTGCTCTATATTGATAGAGCCGTTTTTTGTACTGCTATGGCGTAATAAATTAGTAACCGACTCTTTAATAATAAGGCTCGCAATGCCCTCTACTTTAACGGGTAAGGTCGCTAAATTAACGTTAAATTTTATGTTAAAACCTTGCGCTATAAGCGTTTGTTTTAGCTGTGCGATTTGGCTCACTAGATCGAGTTGCTTTAAATCGCTTACCGCGCTTCTTACATCACTAAGCAATTGCCTTGCAAGGTTTGCTACTTGGGCAATTTCGTTATTGGCCTGATCGTATCGCTCGCCTTGATTTAGTTTATTCGCAAGCTCAGCTTTTAAAGCTATTGATGACAGTGAGTGACCTAAAATATCGTGTAAATCTCGGGCTATGCGCTCACGCTCAGCAATGGCTGCTAGTTGCTCTAATTGCTTTGCGCTTTCTTGCTCACGAATTTTATGTAAATGCTCTCTTTTTGCCGCTATACCATAGCTAAATAGGGCCGCACATAAAATTAAAGCCACCGCTAAAAAGTACTCAAGCTTGGCTATGTCACCCACATATGAACTTAGCAAAACAGTTAAAATTATCGCTAATGCGGCATAAACTCTTTGATAATTGCTATATGTATAGCCCGCTACATAAGCTATAAAGCCAAATAAGGTTGGTGTACCAGCGCTATAAAAAGTGGCACTAAAACACACCAGTAACATAGCGATAAATAACTTAGTTACTCCCCTATTTTTGCAATTTATTGCTTTTACATATAACAATATAAACGCAATATAAAAGGCTAAAGACAGAGTGATTTGGTTAGCCGTAAAGTTGGCAAAATCAATGATCATCGGGAGTAAATAAAAACCGGTAAAAACTAAATGACCATATTTCCAAAAATCTTTATCGCTTTGCTGAGAAAACCTGTTAACCGAGCTCATACCAATACCTCTGGCCTATTATTTTTATTTATAGCACTCTTTTTATTAATAAATACAAATAACATAAAAATGCATACGAACATAAAACAATCTACATAAGTGATAGTAAAACTTAGTGTTTCTAAAAAATCGCTAATGCTTAAGCTTGTTAAAATTAAAGAATTCATAACACCCTCCAATATAAGTAAGGTAACTATGCCAGTGGGTAAAATAGATAAGAGTGTGAAGTGTCATTAACTTGGCTGACATTTGTCATGAAATAGAAAAATTCATCTTCTGAGTGTAAAAGCAATGCTAATATAGCCAAAAAAAGTGACCTGGAAAATTTAATGCAGTCCCAACAACAAAGCTTAATTTACTTACACATTGCCGTCCTTTTATTTGGCGGTACCGCCTTATTCGCAAAGCTAATTGGTTTGAATGCATTAGATATTACCGCTTATCGCGCGGCTATCGCTGGGCTGGCAATTTGTGTGCTACTAACTTTGCAAAAAAAACCAATTAAGCTGCATCGCGCTAAAGATTATGTGATTGCCATTTTATTAGGCGTTGCCGTAGGTATTCACTGGGTAACCTATTTTGTAGGCATGCAATTGGCGGGAATTACCGTGGGCATGTTAGCCTTTTTTACCTATCCCGTGATCACGGTATTTTTAGAGCCCCTATTTAATAAAAGTAAGCCCAAAACAAAAGATATAATAAGTGCTGTAGTGGTGATTTTTGGCATTTATTTATTGATCCCTAACGTTAATTTAGGCGATGACATCACTTTAGGTGTTGTGACGGGCGTGGTATCAGCATTATTTTTTGCTCTTCGTAATATTACTCATAAACGCTACTTTAGCGAGTATGGTGGACCGCAAACCATGTTTTACCAAACCTTAGTCGCAAGCCTGATGCTGTGTGCTTTTATTGAAGTGCCCATAACAGAAATTAATGATACTGATTTAATATTGCTGCTTATTGCCGGTGTGGTGTTTACTGCGATGCCGCATTCGTTATTTGCAGCGAGTTTAAAACATTTATCAGCAGCAACCGCTGGATTGATTTCTTGCTTACAGCCCCTTTATGGCACAATACTGGCTATAATTATTCTGCACGAACGCCCCTCAGTGATGACCCTGATTGGTGGCGCACTGATTGTTAGTGCTGCGTGCTTTGAAACTTGGTCAATTTCACGGAAAAAGCAGCCATGAAAATATTTGCACATAGAGGCGCAAGCACACACTTTCCTGAAAATACGCAAAGCGCCATTATAGCGGCGTTAAAAGCGAATGTAGATGGCATTGAGGTTGATGTACAAAGCGCGCTTGATGATTACGTTATTATTCATGATACCTACCTCGATAGAACCACTAATGGCAAAGGCAAAGTGTGCGACTTTAGTGCCCAGCAAATTAAACAGTTTGATGCAGGAAATGGCGAACAAGTCCCTACTTTGCAGCAATTAATAGACTGGAATAATAACCAAACCTTACTCAATTTAGAGCTAAAGCATACCTTTGAACTTGAAAAGTTTGCAACCGTGCTTGAAAGCAACATTGCGAACAAAAAAATAACCGCAGACAATATTTTAGTTTCATCATTTAATCATCATCAACTACACTGGCTAAAGAGCCGTTTATCGTGGCTTAAAATTGGCGCACTTACTGCATCAATTCCATTGCAGTATGCAAAGTTTGCACAAGACTTACAGGCCTACAGCATTCATATTGACAAAAACTTTATGAACAAACCGTTTGTAGACGATGCCAAAATGCGCGGTTTACAAGTATTTGCTTACACCGTAGATGAAGTCGAAGATATTAAACTGATGCTTGCCTGTGGTGTTGATGGTATTTTTACTAACGACCCTGAACGAACTAAGCATTATTTAGCGCAATTAAATGAGCTATAACTAATTATTTAATTGCCATTTATGCTATAAAAACAATAATTTAGTAGGTCACTATTTAATGAGTAGCTACATGCGTATTTATAATTTTTTAGAACAAACACTGTTTTATACTTTAACCCGAAAAATAGTTGGGAATTTAAGTTTTGTTTTTTTATTTCAAGCCATTACTTTGTTTTGGTTGCACAGTAGCTTAACCGAAAACCAGCAAAGCACTGGCTTATTTTGGGCACTTGCGCTACTTATTATTGCAGGCTTTATTTTTACTATTTTTTATATGCGCTTTTTAATTGTGCGCCCGGTAAAAGCAATGCGCGATACGCTCATTAATATTAATCAACAAGATGCCAACTTAGCTGCCAAACTTCCTCATTTTACTTTTGATGAATTTAGAGATTTAAGTGAACAATATAATCAGTTTACTACGCATTTAAACAGCTTATTAAGTACGACCTACAGCAGCGCTCAGGAAAGCGTGCAAAGTAATAGCCAAGTAACGCAATCAATGCAGCACACAGAGCAGCTAAGCGAACAGCAAATTAATTTAAGCCACACCATTATTAATGCCAGTAACCAAATTACCCAAAGCCTGCAGGCTATAGTAAGCAACACTGATAGCGTACATCAGGTCAATAATGAACACCTTAATTTTGTAAAGCTCTCTGCTGGTGAGCTATCAAAACTAGTTGAGCAGGTAAGGCTTATTAATGAAATGCTGGGTAGTTTTTCTAAAACGATTGCGGGCTTGAAAGAGAACAGCGAAAACATTCGCAGTATTTTAAAAATGGTTGAAGAGTTTTCGGATCAAACTAACTTATTAGCACTAAATGCAGCCATAGAAGCGGCACGCGCTGGTGAAGCGGGGCGAGGTTTTGCCGTGGTTGCCGATGAAGTTCGTACCCTATCGGTTAAAGTAAGCGACGCAACACGCCAAATTAGTGATTTTATTACCCAAATGAATGAGCTCGTTAATGAAACGAATAAAGAGTCAGAGCAATTAATAAACCACTCAAATAATGCGCAAACATCAATTAACACCACCTCTGATGGGTTTGGTAAAATGCTCAATGAGTTTGAACTTAATCAACAACAATTGCAGCAAATAGCCAATGCCGTACACTTGCTCGAAGATACCCAAAACCAAACGCATGAATCGGTTGAGCAAATTGTGGCGCTAGGCGAACAAGCCAAGCAACAAATAGATACAGCACTGCATGATTCTGAACAATCACAAAAGCTAAGCCAACAAACCCAACAACAGTTAAAACGCTTTGTAGATTAGGCAATAATAATTTCACCCAAGCCGCGATTATGCTAAATTAAGCGGCTTGTCATTTAACTGTGTGAAGTATGTGAGCGACGTAAAACCAAACTATGAGCAGCTAGCCCAGCAAATAAAATTATGGGGCCAACAACTTGGCTTTAGTGAAGTGGGCATTACTGACATTGATTTAACTAAGCATGAAGCACAGCTTCAGCGTTGGCTTGATGCAGGGTATCATGGTTCAATGGATTACATGGCTGCACATGGAATGAAACGCGCCCGCCCTAGCGAGCTAGTCCCTGGCACGCAACGAGTTATTTCAGTAAAAATGAATTACCTGCCGCCAGATTCAGGCTTTGCCAAAAACCTTAAAAATACCGAGAAAGCCTATATCAGCCGCTATGCGCTTGGCCGTGACTATCACAAATTAATGCGTAATCGGCTCAAGCAATTAGGTAAAAAAATTGAACAGCAGGTAGGTGACTATGGCTTTAGGCCTTTTGTTGATTCAGCGCCAGTGCTTGAGCGTCAATTAGCTGATAAAGCAGGGCTTGGCTGGCGAGGTAAACATTCTTTATTAATCAATAAAGAGGCTGGTTCTTGGTTTTTTTTAGGCGAGTTATTTGTAGATTTACCACTGCCTATTGATGATGAAAACACGTTCGAAGGTTGTGGTAAATGTGTTGCCTGTATAACCCTTTGCCCTACCGGCGCTATTGTAGAACCTTATGTGGTAGATGCACGTAAATGCATATCGTATTTAACCATAGAGCATCAAGGGGCTATTCCAGAGCAATACCGAACCTTAATGGGTAACCGCATTTATGGTTGCGATGATTGCCAGTTAGTGTGCCCATGGAATCGCTATGGACAAATTACCGACGAGCAAGACTTCCACCCCCGTACACAATTAAAAAATAAAGACTTACTCGCATTATTTGCCTGGGATGAAACTACCTTTTTAACAAATACCGAGGGCAGCCCTATTCGGCGTATTGGCCATGAGCGTTGGTTACGAAATATAGCGGTTGGCTTAGGCAACGCAGATTTTAGCCCAGCGATTATTCATGCACTTGAAGATAAACGCAAAACGGTCAGTGACATGGTGAATGAGCACATAGAATGGGCACTTACCCAGCAACATGATAAACAAAGACAAAAGCTGCGCAAAACAGCACGGCTAATACGGATTGTTGAAAAAGGCCTACCCAGAGACGCATAAGCCTATTGCCTAAAAAACGCGACATAATGTCGCTGATACAAGCTATCTGCCTAATCGTAGCAAGGAATTTACCCCGCGCCTCGCAGCCCGTAACCCGCACCTTTAACCTTTCAACAATAAAGCAAGATCTTGCTCTATTTCTGCAAAGGCTTTTTTAACTTGATCTACTGACTCCTGACGTGCAACCGAGTTTTGTATGGTTTCGTCTACTTTTTTATAAATAAAAATTTCTTGGTCTTCATCCAATCCCATAGTTGGGATCCGCTCTTCGAGTTCTTCTTGTAAATGCTTAAATACTTTTTCATTATTAATACGACTGTCGTTCAACATCCCAATTAAACGATGAAACTTACTATGCACAGTACCGGCAACTTTATTTAACCGCTCCTGCTGCGATACCAGCATCTGCTTAGTGGTAATGGCTCGTAATTGTTGCTCGGTTACACTTACAATAAAGCAAATATGATCACGTATGCGTCCGTGCTTTTGCTCGTCATGCTCTGGCATATTTAAAATCAGTAAACTCACAAGCTCGTAGTTAACCAAAATGCGATGAGAAAACTCATGCAGTCGTCCTTTGCTTTTAAGCATTTCAAATAACTCAATTACAATTGGCGAACACACCCCATTGAGCGCAAAGTGCGACTTAGTATCGTTACATCTAAATTCAATATTACTTTGTAGGCCAAATGCCTGTAAGCATTCTACTAATGCTTTGCCAAGCTCTTGTATATCGTTAATAAAACCAATATTTTCAATGTAATTTACTATCTGACCCATTTCGCTGCTATTTGCCATGGCATTAAAGGCGGTAGAGGTCGCTTCTTTTACTTGCTTTTCAAGCTGTTGTTTTTCTATTAAGACTTGATTTAGTTTATTCAGTTTTTGCTTTAATTCGTCGTGCCCAAACGGTTTTACAATATAGTCTTCCGCGCCTACTGAATAACCTTCCATGCGCTCCTCAACCGTACCTCTTGCAGATACAAACATCACGATGATGTCATGGGTATTGGGGTTAGCTTTAAGCTCTTTACATACTTCATAACCATTCATTTTTGGCATACTTACATCAAGTAATATAACTTGAGGCATATACTCTTCAACCATACTTAAGCATTCAGGGCCGCTTGAAGCTAGCTTAAGTTCAAAATCAAGATCCTCTAATATTTCTTCAATTATTTCGAGGTTAAATGGTTCATCGTCGACTGCAAGAATTTTAGTTAAAGCCATAATTTTTCATCCATATAAATTAAAAAAATTCGATTGTTAGCCGCTATTTTTCACTAATTGCTCATCAGCTAGGTATTCATCTAAGTTTATTTCTAAAGGAACTTGAATCGAAATTGTTGTTCCACCAAGGCTGTTATTGCATGCTTTAATACTGCCTTGATGCAATGAAACAAACTCACGACACAAGGTAAGACCCAACCCGGTTCCACCTGCACCACTATTCGTTTTACTGCTTTGCTCAAATTTATTGAAAACCGTTTCAAGTTCCTCTTCAGGTATTCCAATACCGCTATCTATCACTGCAATGTTTGCATTGTCATCGTCTCTTTGCATTACAACTTCAACAGTACTGTGCTCTTCACTAAATTTGAGTGCATTACTCAATACATTTCTCAAAACCTGATTTATTTGCTCTTCATCGCACTGTGCAACAATCGGCGCGTTATCAGAGCTAAAAACAATATTTATATCTTTTTCAATAGCAATACCGGCAACATCATCAATACTGGTTTTAACAATAGTCGCTAAATCATAAGCCCGTGGGTTGAATGGAAATTTACCAACATCTAATTTAGAAAGGTCGAGTAAATTATTAAGTAACGATAGTAGTCTTTGCCCACTTGATTCAATACGAGTTAAATACTTCAAAAGTTTATCTTTGCTAAAATCACCCTCTTGTAACTTGCTAATACCAAAACGTGAAAAGCTCAATATAGAGTGCATAGGGGTTCTTAGCTCATGCGACATATTTGCCAAAAACTCTGATTTACTTAGATTAGCCGCTTCGGCAATATTTTTCGCATGCTCAAGCTGTGAAGTACGTGCCCTTACTTGCTCTTCTAAAAGATCTTTGGCTTCCAACAGTAGATCTTCTTTTTGTTTTAAATGGCTAACATTTTTAAAAATAACCGCTAACGCTATTTCGCCATGGTGGTCTATTTCATTAAATGATCCAACTAGCGGAATTTTACTTCCGTCTTTATTTACAATGTGTAAGTCACAACTAAACTGACGATTACTGTTTAATGTAGAGATTTTATCTTTTATTGCCTGCACCGAGTCATCATCTAAAAAATGAAATAACGAGTGAGCAATGAGCTTTTTAAACTTTAAATTAAATAATTTTAAGCAAGCATCATTGGCCTCGACTATCTTGCCTTTGCGTTCAAATAATAAAATAGGATCGGGGGTATTTTTAAAAATGACCTGCAGTAGGCTGTCTTTTTCAATCAGCACATCAACTGTTTCTTGTAATCTTTCTACTAGCTCAGCATTGTGACGTTTTAGCAGCTCGGTTTGCCATAATTTATGTACAGCTTGTAGTAACACATTGTCATTTAAAGGCTTGATTAAAACATCTTCAACACCTTGGCGAATGGCTTCTAACATAGATTGTTCAGGGCGTGAGGTTACTAACAAGCAACGACTATGCGGTTGTATTTTTTTTAAACTCGAAAATATCTCTAAACCAGAACCCGGTTGTAAGCTAAAGTCACTGATTAAAATATCAATACTCCTGAGCTTGGCAATATTAATTGCTTCATCATGGTTTGTTGCGGTGTATACCTCAATATGAGCGCCATAAAGGCTACTTTTGAGTGACTCTAATCGCTCATTAACATGGTCAACGAGTAAAATTGTCGGTAGTTTAAAAATGTGATCTGGACCTATCTCTAATAAGGCCTCAATTAAAGACGTTATTTCTTTATTAGAAAAGAAGGGGTAGATAATGGTGGCATTGGGTATCAAGTCATTTAATTTGGAAAATGCGCTAAGCAACTCCCCTGATTCTGCTTTTGGCGCTAATAACAAAAATGATTGATAAGTCGCTTTCTCAACAACTATCGATACAACATCGGTTGGCACGCCTTGAGAAAATACCAGTAAGTCATAAATGTCTATGTCTGTATTTTCATCAAACATAGCAAAGTGGACTAATTCAACTTGGCAGCCAATTAGTTCTAACAACACTTTTAAGCGCATAGCAATCATGCTACTGCTATCAATAATAAGTATTTTTCTCGCCATTTAGACACACTTTAAAGAGTTAATTAAACACCTTTTCAGCATAGTCTAGAATTTTTGGTTTAGCATAATCACCTACGTAAAAGTGAATTTTGCTGCCTTTTGTTATGGTACTAGGTTAAATGCTTACCAAAAATAGTCAGGCTGTACAGCTGATTGTCCATTCTTGCTACGTTAGGCAGCTCTCCCCATACTGCAAAATCAAAATGCTTAAATAATTTAATGCTCGGTTCGTTGTGACTAAAAATAAACCCAAGTAATACTTCGATATTAAGCTGCTTGGCTTGTTGTTGTGCAAATTGCATCAGCTTTTTACCCAACCCTTTTCCTTGGGCTGCTGCCGTAATGTAAATGCTTAACTCAACGGTGCCATCGTAAGCTGGGCGACCATAAAACGATTTATAACTAAGCCACGCTAATACTTGGTTGTTCTCACAGTAAACAAAAATAGGGCGTTGAGCAGTATGGCTATCAAACCAAGGTTGTTTATCAGCGACGGTCACCTCTTCGGTATCGGCGGTGACCATTCGACTAGGGATAGTTTCATTGTAAATAGCAACAATGGCAGTTAAATCATCAGGTTTTGCTAAACGTATAGTCATAGAAAATAAAGTAAAATTGATCAATTTAGCCTATAGTAGCGTATGATAAGTTACATAAATACTCTAAAAACGCACTTAAGGTAATAGCATGATAAAAAAAATAATACTTGGTTTAACCCTCGCGTTAAGTTGTGTTTCGCTAAATACATATGCCGCAGACTCGCCCCCCCCTTCATTAGATGCAAACACCTGCAATGACTTCACGAATGTTTCACTTAGAAAGTTGCGCTCAACTGAAACCATTAACTTATGTGATTTTAAGAACCAGCCTCTTTTAATTGTTAACACTGCGAGTAACTGCGGTTTTACGCCGCAATTTGAAGGTTTAGAAGCACTTTATAATAAATACAAAGACGAAGGCTTGGTGGTATTAGGCTTTCCATCAGATGATTTTTTTCAAGAAGAGAACGATGAAAAAGATACCGCAAAAGTGTGTTATGTAAATTATGGTGTTACCTTCCCTATGCTGGCCACCAGCGCAGTACGTGGTAGTGACGCAAACCCTATTTTTAAGCATTTAAACGCCCAAACCAGTTCACCAAACTGGAACTTTTATAAATACGTGGTATCGGCCGATCGCAAAACGATTACGCGCTTTAACAGCCGCGTAGCACCGGATTCAGCAAAACTAGAAAGCGCAATCAAAAGTGCATTTTAACTTTGTGTTTTCAGTTTAACCTTACTAAGATGTTGCTATCAAATTTAAAAAACTAAACTTACAGGTAGGAGAACTTATGGCAGTTGCAAGTGCAAGGCACATACTCGTAGACAGTGAAGCACAATGTTTAGACCTTAAAGATAAAATTGAGCAAGGTGAAGACTTTGCAGAACTCGCTAAACTGCACTCTAATTGTCCATCAGGTCAAGATGGTGGTGCATTAGGTGAGTTTGGCCCAGGTATGATGGTGCCTGAATTTGACAAGGTGGTATTTTCAGCGCCGCTAAATCAAGTACAAGGCCCTGTACAAACACAGTTTGGTTACCATTTATTAGAAATAACCAGCCGCTCAGAGTAAGTAAATCGATTTATTAATAAAGCCGCATCAGCGGCTTTTTATTTATGTGGAGTTGGCAAAAGCCCCATTATGCAACTATTTGGCTCTATTCCTTCCCCTTATGTTCGCCGTATTAGAATCTGGGCACAACAAAACAATTGTGCGCTTGAATTTATTAATCTCGATATTTTTTCTAAAGACGATCGGCCGTTGGTGGTCACAAAAAATCCAGCAGCCAAAATTCCTATATTGGTCGATGACACGCTTACCCTAAGTGATTCAAATACCATACTGCGTTATTTACTTGAAAAAACCCAGCAACCCCCACTTACATGGCCTCAAGAGCACTTTTTAATTAGGGCCTGTTGATCTTTCAAGGTTAAATTTACAGCAGTCTGTTTGGTATTTAGGCAAGGCAGAGCCTATGTGGTGTGGTTATTCCCCATAAATAGGCGATAACGTAGCATTAATGCCAAACAGGCGCTGCCCGAAGGGTTCTGCCTAGGGGCGATTAACTCTTTGTTGCCTACATGGATGTAGGTAAGGGGCGTGAGCAGGACGCGGAAGCTTTGCTCGGTTTTTACTTAGCCCACTAGGTTACAAACCTCGCGCCGCGATTAAATCGCCCCTAGTTTGAAGAAATTTTAATCCGTAAAGGTCAACAGGCCCTAGCATCAATGTCTGCAATGATTCATTCGTTGAATTACTGTTATGCCAACGTTCTGGATTTGATACGCAAGCCGATAAGCTGTTTTTTAATCTGCAAAATGAGCGAGTTGCGCAAACATTACACTATTTAAATGATCATTTATGCGATGATGAATTTAAAAGCTGTGAATGCCTCAACATCAGTTTATACTGCTTACTTGATTGGATATGCTTTCGTGAACTCACTGATTTTAGCGCGCAGCCGCAATTAGTTAAGTTTTATGAAGCGTTTAGTCAGCGTCAAGCGGCTAAAAATACCAACCCTCGACTTAAATTTTAAAAGGTGGATACATGAGCGATATCGAAATTGAATCACAACTAGTTAGCTTTGTAGAAAAAGTACGTGTTAGTGAGCAGATCTGGGCACTGGGTGCCGATGATGGTGGCTTTGTTGTATGTGAGTCAAATCAGTTTGACGACACCGATGTACTTTTACTGTGGGAATCACAAGACGCAGCACAAGCACAATGTAAAGAAGAGTGGCAAGACTACAGCCCTGTAGAAATAAACCTTGATGAGTTTTTAGATGATTGGGTTGAAGACCTAAAATCTGATGATGCATTAGTGGGTTTAAATTGGAATGACGATCAGGTGTGTGTAGAAATTGAACCAGTTGGTTTAGCTCGCGCGCTAAGCGAATAAGTTTTAGGCGTTAGTTCGCTGACATTATCCCAACTAACAGCAACGGTTAGTTGGGGTATAAAAATAATAAAAACTGTCAAGGTAATACGTTGAAAACCCATCTTGGTCGTCGTCCATTTTCAGCTATGGAGCTGCATACGCTCTATAACGGATATATTTATAGTGATACACGGCTTGCCCGCGAACAAGCTAAACACTGGCATTTTTGGCTGCCCTTAATTGCTTATTACAGTGGCGCTTACAGTGATGAAATTGGCTGCTTAACCCTTGATGACCTAATACTTAAAAATAATATTCTCTGTTTTAGTTTTCATACCCACGGTAAAATTAAGCCACGTTTAGTGCCTGTTCATCACGCCCTTATTAGCGCTGGGTTTAATGACTATTTAGCTTATGTAAAAGCACAAAATCACTCCCGTTTAATGTTCGATCTTCCTGCTAAAACAGGGCGCTATAGCGAAAAAGTGCGCATATGGTTTTCGGGAGAAGGTGAACGCGCGGGGTATTTGCAAAAATGTGCAATTCCTTCGGTGGATCAACTCGGTATGAAAACCGCCATTAGTAGCTTACGGCTTAACTTTGAACAGCAAATTCGTATTTATGCCCTGCAAGCAGGCAACAAAGACTGCTTTAATTATTTAATGGGCTTTAATGATTACCCTCATGATAACTTTAACGATATAGCCTTGTTAAATAAGGTACTACAACAGATCCGGGTTATCAATTCCCATATTCATTGGCAGCGGTTTTTAGCCCGAGATAGCCACTGACAAACTTTGTTACTCTTTTCCTTAGCGATCTGCGCTTACTCTAGTAAAAAAAGCTGTTAGGATGAAGTGCCGTCTATATGACTGTTTCTAACAACAAAAAATCTAGGGATAACTATGTTTTTAAAAAGCCTCTTAACCGTGAGCGTTGCGCTTGCGATGAATGCTGCTCACGCTAACGAATTCGTCATTGAAAAACTCGCAAAGCCAAGTTCACAAAAAGTCGCTTTAACGCTCGACCCAAGTCAGGATACCTTTGCAGGAATGACCGAGATCAGCTTAGAAGTGCTCAAACCAACACACTACATTGAGCTCAATGGTGTTGATTATGCAACTAAAATGGTGCAACTCCTAGGTGAGCAAAACTGTGATTTAAACAGCGAAATGCTTAAAACAGGTAAAGTTAAATTTAGCTGTGAAGAGCAAATTCAGCCAGGTAAATACACCTTAAAAATAGATTTTTCAGCGCCTTATAACCGCCAGAGTGTGGGGTTATATAAAACCCTAGATCAAGGCGTTCCGTACTTGTTCACGCAATTTGAAATGAGTGATGCGCGCCGTGCATTTCCGGTGTTTGACGAACCAAGCTATAAAATTCCGTTTCAGTTAACCATTACCGCCCCCACCTCACAAAAAGTGTATTCAAATACACCTGAGCTAAAAACGACGGTGAATGGCGATATGACCACCCATTACTTTGATAAAACGCCACCAATTCCATCTTACTTAGTGGCTATGGCTGTAGGTCCATTTGAAGAGCTAGAAATTAAAGGCATGCCTATTCCTGGGCGTGTGATCACCCCACAAGGTAAAATTCATTTAGCGCAATATGCAAAAGAGAACATGCCTAAAGTCCTGGGCGCACTTGAAGAGTACTTTGGTATTCCTTATGTATATAAAAAGTTAGATTCAGTGGCTGTTCCAGAGTTTCCGTTTGGTGCTATGGAAAACTCAGGTTTAGTGACTTACCGCGAAGATATTCTTCTGGTTGATTTAGAAGCTGCAACGCGTAGTAAAAAGCAACGTAATGTCTCTATTATTGCCCATGAATTAGCTCACCAATGGTACGGTAACTTAGTGACTATGAAGTGGTGGAACGACTTATGGTTAAACGAAGCGTTTGCTAGCTGGATGGCAGCAAAAATTACTAAGCAACTTAACCCTGAGTTTGAATCACACCTAGATTTACCACAAAACAATGTAATGGCGTTAGATGCTCGCTTAAGCACTAAGCCAATTCGTAAACCAATTAAAACTGAAGCCGATATTATGGACGGTTTAGGCCTTGCATACAGCAAAGGCAGCTCAGTACTGGCGATGGTTGAAAATTGGATTGGTGAAGATGCATTTCAAGCCGGTATTCAAAATTACTTAAAAGAGTTCTCATATAAAAATGCCGAAGCCGCCGATTTATGGGAAGCACTCGGTAAGGCTTCAGATAAAGATGTGGCGAGTGTTTTAAAATCGTTTATTGAACAGTCGTCATTCCCGCTAATTAACGTTAAGCAGCAAGGTAAAAGCATTACGATTTCGCAAAGTCGTTTTGCCAATGCCGGTGTTGAAGCCCCTGCTCAACTGTGGAATGTACCGGTTGCGATTAAATATGGTGCTGGCGATAAAGTACAAACAGCCAATGTATTATTAAATAAACAAAGCCAAACGCTAGCATTAGACTTTGAACCAGAGTGGATTTATCCAGATCAAGGCGCGCTAGGTTATTACCGTTGGGTAATGGATGATGCGCAATTTAATGCGTTAATAGATAATGCAGCTAGGGTATTAAACGACCGTGAACGCTTAGCCCTATTATCGGCAACAGATGCCCTACTTGATGCCGGTGTCATTTCAGCGGCTAAATTAATGCAAACGCTTGAAGTATTTGCCAGCGATAGTCATCCGCGTGTTGCTAATACTGCTTTAGGTTATTTAGCGTCACAGCAGCGTACTTTTAAAGACGATAGCAATAAAGATTTATGGCCTACGTTTATTCAAAATGCGGTGATGCCTGCCGCTAAAAAATATGGCCTAGAAGCAAAAATGGGCGAAGATGGCGCAGTAGCTCAACTTCGTGCCGCGGTGGTATCACGCTTAGGGTTTGATGGTGAAGATAAAAATGTGATCAATAAAGCCAAACAGCAAACACAAGCTTACTTAAACGATCCACAAAAGGTAGACCCTTATTTAGCAGGTACTTATTTACGTCTTGCGGCTTTTCATGGGGATAAGGCGTTGCTAGATCAGTTTATGACAACCTTTAAAACCACCAAAGATCCACAAGTGCGTACCAATATGCTGGCAGCAATGGGTTACTTTGGTAAACCTGAACTACAAAAAGCGGTACTGGCGTATAGCTTAACAGACGAAGTAACGGCTTCTGATATGCGTACTATTTTATCGGGTCAAAGTTACACCGATGAACGCCAAGCACTGTTTATTGATTGGATTTATAACAACTACGATAAAGTAACAGCAAGCTTGCCACCATTTTTTGTGCCAAACTTACCTTACTTTACTACCGCCAGCTGTGACGCTGACAGTTTAGCTACAACGCAAAGTTTCTTTGACGCTAAACTGGAAGCTGTACCCGGTTATGCGCGTACATTAAGTAAACTTGCAGAGAGTACCAATGACTGTATTGCACTTAAAAACCGTGAACTGAAATCAGTCAATAGCTTTTTAAATAGCAAATAAGTTAAAGTTTAAAGGATGGCGGGCTGCGGGCGACGAGTAACGGGCCGAAAACCTCAAACTCGGGCTAATGGCTGATGTTTTCTCATTTACTTCTCATTGTCTTCTCTTTGTGTAATAAGATCTTAAAAAATTTATTCACAAAGAGGTTAAGAGGCGCTGCGCTTTTAGAGGTAGTAATTAAAGACATAGGTTAAGGGTTAAGGGTTAAGGGTTAAGGGTTAAGGGTTAAAGATGATACGACCCCGATAAAGTAGACACGGGTTTTTAATTCATTAACTCGTATTGCATGGGACTCACATTTCCTAGCGTGCCATGCATTCTTACTGAGTTGTAGTAGTTTTCGATATAAAAGCGACTTTGTACTGTCATTTCACTACGACTCAGTTCATTTAAATTGTTCATCCATTCTTTTTTATACTGGGCAAAAAAGCTTTCTGAGCAGGCATTATCCCAGCAATTCCCTTTTCTCGACATGCTAATTGTTACCTGTCGGTTGTTCAACCACGATATTGTTTCTTTTGCACGATACTGGCTGCCTTGGTCTGAGTGAAATAATAAGCGACTTCCATCAGGTTTACGTGCATCCCATGTTTTTTTTAACGCTCTAATCACCAAGTCTGCGCTGTTAACTCGACTTGTTGCCCAACCAACGACTTTGCGTGAGTATAAATCTAAAATTACACATAAATACTGCCAACCCTCTCTGCAACGAACTTGCGTTATGTCTGACACCCATACCGTATTGGGTTCATCAACACTAAACTCACGACCCAATAAGTTTTCTGCAGTGATATGCCCCTGCTTTTTTCCGCTACCGGTATATCGGCGTTTACCCGCGGCTGAGCGGTAACCCATACTCTGCAGTAATCGCTGCACACGGCCTTTACTACACTCATACCCATTATCTATAGCGGCTTTCCACAACTTTCTGTAGCCCGGAATACAGTGCTCATCACTACTTACTTTTTTCAAAAACTCAAGCAATGAGTCGTTTTCTGACGCACGTTGACTTAATGATTGCTTTAGCCATTTATAATATCCAGCTTTTGATACTGACAACCATGTGCATAATTTTTTTATCGTTTTCTTAGCTGTCGCAGCTTGGTGAATATACTCAAATCTTATTCTTTTCGGCTGTCCAAGTAGGCCTTCGCCTTTTTTAACACATCGTTCTCCAACTGCGCATCTTCCAATTGCTTTTCAAGCTTACGCACTTGGCGCTCCAAATCTTTATATGACTTATCAGGGCCTTGGTTTTTAATTGGGTTAGATGTACTTTTTGACGTCATTTTTCGTCTCCATTTAGATAATAAGACAGGGTTAATGCCCAGCCGATGAGCTATTACATTAACAGTATCTGGAGAGTCTAACGATTGTTCAACTGCTTTTGTTTTAAATTCAATTGAATGACTACGCCTAGTTTTGATTTTCATAACACTTATTCCTTAAATAAGTGTCCACTTTTATAGAGTCGTATCAAGATTTTATCTTGCACCTTTTGCCTTTAGCCCTGCACCACTCTATTAACCGCCAATAATCATCGTTAGCTTAGCTATAAACTCTTTTGCCGCTTGTTCAGAGTTAATTTTAAAAGCGACACCATAATGAATAGGCTGCGTACTTTTATAAATACGGGTAGGAAAACGGGTCATTTCACTGCTATGAAAATAGCCTTGAGTACGCACAACCCCATCAATATCAGTAAAGTCATCGCTAAACACTTCAAATGCCGGGCGGATCACAATTTTACCTTTACCTGCTTCAGCATGGGTATAAAACGCCTCTTTAGAGTTTACTAGCATATACTCAGCTATGTTTTTTATTTTAAAGTTACTTCTACACTCTAGTTTGATCAGCTGCTCGGTTAACTCGTCTGCACTAAATGCCACGTGACTTTCCTTTTTATTTAATAGGGGGTTAGGATCTGTTGACCTTTCAAAGTTAAATTTGCAGCAGTCTGTTTGGTATTTAGCCAAGGTAAAGCATATGTGATGTGGTTATTCCCCATAAATAGGCGATAACGCAGCATCAATGCCAAACAGGCACTGCCCTTCGGGTTCTGCCTAGGGGCGATTTACTCTTTGTTGCCTACATGGATGTAGGTAAGGGGCGTGAGCAGGACGCGGAAGCTTTGCTCAGTTTTGACTTAGCCCACTAGGTTACAAACCTCGCGCCGCGATTAAACCGCCCCTAGTTTGAACAAATTGTAATCCGCAAAGGTCAACAGACCCTAGACTAACTCATGCATGAGTGAAAGTCCGAAATTTATTTATTCACTACACACAAACGCTAATTGCTGATTTTTATAACTCAACCGGCTTATTTCAGTATCGCAATATTGGCTTAAATCAAGCCACTGCGATATAGCAGAGCCGCGTGTTAATTTACGCTGGTAAACACGGTTTTTAATTGCGTAAGCAATGGTATTTTCATCTTTTAAGATGAAGTCTTGTACTTGGTTTGGCAGTCTAAGTATATCGGTAACTTGCTTAGTTTGTGGATCAAAACGCGCTAAGTGATGCTGCCCGTGTTTACTATGGCTAAATAAAAACTCAGCCTGCGCTTTATTATAAATAAGCGTGCGACCAATATCGCTTGCTACCACCTCACCTTTTGCCGCAGCAACCGAGGTATATTGCAAAGTGTGTGGTTCGCCTAAAATAAACATCACTAAATCGTTGTTACTTCCCCAAGCGTGATAGCCTACAGGTTCAATCCAATCAAAAATACGACTTGCAGCCAACTCGGGTGCCAACGGATATTGCCATAGCTTTTGTTTACCATCGTCTTCAACGACAATCGCCGATAAGTGCTGCCCATCCGGTGTTAAAGTGGGCGAGTATTCACTTTGTGGCGTATTAGTGACCATAGACGTTTGTTTTGATGATAAGCTGTAAAGCGCAATATCTGTTTGACTCTGGTCATTACTGATTATTTCTCGGGTATAGTATAGGCCGGTGTCGGTTAAATGGGGTTGATTGTTATAGCTCGTTTTATCACTAACAATGCTTACACGTATACCATGCGGAGTATTTAAATCGGCGAGCAAAATTTGGCTTTTAGGCATACTTGCCTGAGCAATATCTAGCGTTAAAGCATTTATAGCTATAAGCCCTAACAATGGTTTAATCAGTTTCATGCTTTCTCTCGTTTTAATTTTAAGCACCTCATGATAACGTTATTTACTAATGACGTCACTTGACCTAAGTCAGTCAACTCTTTATAACTAACGGGTCATAAAAAAGAGAACAAACATGTCAGCTAAACACCCTATTATTGCAATCACCGGTTCATCTGGAGCGGGCACAACGACCACCACTAACGCCGTGAAGCATATTTTCCGTAGCCTTGATATCAATGCGGCATTTATCGAAGGTGATAGCTTTCATCGTTATACACGTCCTGAAATGGACAAAAAAATTCGTGAAGCACAGCAAGAAAGTAAACACATTAGCTATTTTGGCCGAGAAGCTAACGACTTTGGCGCCTTAGAAGACTTATTTACTAAATACGGTGAAACAGGCGAAGGAAAACTTCGTCGTTATTTACACACCTTTGATGAAGCCGTGCCTTATAACCAGTTACCTGGGACATTTACCCCATGGCAAGAACTTGAGCAAAATACAGATCTGATGTTTTACGAGGGTCTACATGGCGGTGTAGTTGATGAAGATCATGATGTTGCTAAACATGTTGATTTACTCATAGGCATGGTGCCTATTATTAACCTTGAATGGATCCAAAAGCTCATTCGCGACACCTCAGAACGCGGCCACTCTCGTGAAAAAGTCATGGACTCTATTGTGCGCAGTATGGATGACTACATTAATCATATAACGCCGCAATTTTCTCGTACCCATATTAACTTTCAGCGAGTCCCCACCGTTGATACTTCCAACCCATTTAGCGCTAAAGATATCCCCTCCCTTGATGAAAGCTTTGTTGTGATTCGCTTTAGGGGGATTGATGATGTTGATTTTCCGTATTATTTGCGGATGATTGAAGGCAGTTTTATGTCGCGTATAAACACCTTAGTGGTGCCTGGTGGTAAAATGGGTCTCGCGATGGAACTGGTGCTCAAGCCTCTAATAAAAGATATTATTTTGAAAAAACGCGCCTTAGCAAAGTTAGCCCCGCCTGAAATTCCTATTTAGACTCTTTTTTGTGAACCCTAACTCACGTACACTGCTGATTTTAAGTATGACGAGTTTAATATGTCGCAATCAATTAAAATTATTGTTGGGTCTAAAAACCCAGTAAAAATCAATGCCGCTAAACATATTTTTGCGATGTATTTTCCTGAGCGTGTAATCGAATGTAGTGGTGTTCACGCGCCCTCAGAGGTACCCGATCAACCCTTAGGTGAAGAGCAAACCTGCTTAGGGGCACAAAATCGCGTTAATTGCTGTAAAAACCACTATCAGGCAGACTACTATGTGGCGATGGAAGGTGGTGCAGCGCAATTTAGCTATGGTGCGGCAACCTTTGCCTATGTAGTTATTGATAATGGCGCACAGCAAGTTACAGGCCGAAGCAGTAACTTACCCCTGCCCACTGTGTTTTATAAAGCATTGCTTCAAGGTGAAGAGCTTGGTGACGTGATGGATAAAGCCTTTAATACCACCAATATTAAACAGCAAGGGGGTGCTATTGGCTTGTTAACTGATCATCATGCAACACGAGAAAGTACCTATACTCAAGCGCTGACACTCGCCATGGCGCCTTTTCTTAATCCCACTCTATATAATCAATAACGGATGTTTTAATGAAGTATAACTACGTATTATTTGATGCCGACGAAACCTTATTTAGCTTTAATGCCTTTGCTGGCCTTAAAAACATGCTAGCAACCTATGACATGGATTTTACCGAGGCAGATTATGCCCATTATCAAAACACCAATAAGTCATTATGGATTGCTTATCAAAACAACGAGATCACCTCAAGTCACTTACAAGTAACTCGTTTTAGCGAACTGGCAAATAAACTAGATGTGCCAGCTCAACAGCTCAATGATGATTTTTTATCAGCTATGGCCGAAATTTGTATGCCTTTACCCGGCGCCGTTGAATTATTAAATGCCCTTAAACCCCATGCCAAGCTGGGCATTATTACCAATGGTTTTTCTCAGTTACAAGCACGTCGCCTAGCGCATACAGGGCTGCAAGATATGTTTGACTGGTTGGTTATTTCTGAGCAAGTCGGCATTGCTAAACCTGCAAAAGAGATATTTGAGCACACCTTTAACTTAATGGGTAATCCACCGAAAGAGCAAATTTTAATGGTCGGTGATACCGCCAGCAGTGATATTCTTGGCGGTCAAAATGTGGGAATTGACACTTGTTGGCTGCAACATCCTGGCGTGAACTTGCCTGAGGGAATTAAACCAACATATCAGGTAACCCAGCTTAAACAGTTGCAAACTATATTAGGACTTTGATAATAAAAGCCTGAGTGTAATTTAGCTGTTTAGCTAATTAACAAACAAAAAATGACGCTAATAAGCGTCATTTTTTATAACTGTATATAAGTGATTAACTAATTAGGCGTTAGCTAGCTCAAGGCCGGGGGCAGGCATCGTCACAGGCGTTTCAAAGGTTGCCCACTCCCATGCTGACTCTGTTGCCATAATTTTGCGTAGTAACTTATTATTTAAATCATGGCCTGATTTAAATGCGGTTACTTTGCCTAAAAGGTTGTGACCTGTCATAAACATGTCACCTACACAGTCTAGTATCTTATGCTTGACGAACTCGTCTGCGTAACGCAAACCGTTCGGATTTAAAACTTTAAATTCATCAAGTACCACTGCACTATCCATGCTGCCACCTAGTGCTAGGTTGTTAGCATGCATGTATTCAATGTCTTTCATAAAGCCAAAAGTACGTGCACGGCTTATCTCTTCAGTAAAGCTTTGTGCCGTAATATCTAAACCAACACGTTGGCGGCTTTCATTGATTGCAGGGTGATCGAAGGCAATTTCGAAATCGATGTGGAATCCGTCGTAAGGTTCTACTTCGGCCCATTTATCACCTTCTTCAATACGTACTTTTTCTTTAATACGAATAAAGCGTTTTGCAACATTTTGCTCTTCAATGCCGCCTTTTTGTAATAAATAAATGAATGGCAATGCACTACCATCCATTATTGGTACTTCTGAGCTATCAAGTTCAACAATTAAATTGTCGATTCCCATTGCCGCAACCGCCGCAATTAAGTGCTCAGTAGTCGATAAGCGAACGCCATCTTTGTTAATTAAACAGGTACACAATTGCGTATCACCAACGGCTTCAGGTGTTGTTTCAAAATCAACAACCGGATCAAGGTCGACACGACGAAATACAATCCCAGTATTTGCGCTCGCAGGTCGGAGAGTTATTGTGACCTTCTCACCTTTATGAAGTCCAATTCCTATGGCTTTGACTACTTGTGCAATCGTACGCTGTTTAATCATAGGTTCGCTCACTTTAGTATATATTACAGTTAGACGGCGGAGTGTAGCATAAATACGGTATAACTACAATATTCGTTCACATTTCGCACAAAAGTACTGTTTTTTATTAATCTGCTTGTTTACGTAAAAAAGCAGGGATGTCGAAATAATCGCCACCTTCAGATTTATCTGTTTTCTTAGCACTACTTGACGACGTATTCGCTGAAGAACTTGAAGAGCTCGTCGATGTGCTTTGCTCTTTTGATTCTGTTTGCGATGTCGTGGCAGGCTCTTCAGTCGTGCTTGTGCCTTGGCTTGCAAAGCTAGGTACATACATGCTGCTGCTCGTTTGCGTGCTTGAACTGGCTACATCAGAACCTGATGCTTTTTTAAAGCCGTTATCTACAATACCAAACTGCGGACGACGATCGCCGCCTAAGCCAGTTGCAACAACCGTTACACGTAGCTCGTCTGTCATTTCAGGGTCGATTACCGCACCCACAACCACCGTTGCGTTTTCAGACGCTAGCGCCTTAACGTGATTACCCACGATTTCAAATTCTTCAATCGCGATATCCATGCCGGCAGTAATATTAACCAAGATACCTTTAGCACCGGTTAAATCAACGTCCTCTAATAATGGGCTTGAAATAGCCGCTTCTGCTGCTTCTTGTGCACGATCAGGACCCGAGGCAGATGCAGTCCCCATCATGGCTGTACCCATTGCAGACATAACAGTACGTACGTCGGCGAAATCCACGTTAATTAGACCCGAGCGTGTAATTAGCTCAGCAATACCCTGTACCGCACCAAATAATACGTCATTTGCTTTAGCAAACGCATCCAGTAAAGTTGTCCCTTTACCTAATACTTTTAGTAATTTGTTATTTGGAATAGTAATTAACGAGTCCACGATTTCAGACAATTCGCTAATCCCCTGCTCTGCAGCAGCAGCACGTTTTTTACCTTCAAAATCAAATGGACGCGTTACAACTGCCACGGTTAGAATGCCCAGCTCTTTAGCTATTTTAGCCACGACTGGCGCTGCTCCGGTCCCTGTACCGCCGCCCATACCTGCCGCTATAAATACCATATCGGCGCCTTCAAGGCTGGCACGAATCGTTTCTGCGTCTTCTTCAGCCGACTGACGGCCTACTTCAGGGTTTGCACCCGCACCTAACCCAGAGGTTATTTGCGTACCTAATTGTACCGTTACATCAGCGGCTGAATTACGTAATGCTTGTGCATCCGTATTCGCTGCAATAAAACGAACACCTTCTATTTGTTGTTTTACCATGTGCTCAACTGCGTTACCGCCGCCGCCACCAACACCGATTACTTTTATTACAGCTTCTTCGCTGTGTTGTTCCATTATATCAAACATATTTACTCTCCGACTTGAGTACTAAAACTCGCCTTGAAACCATTTTGTGATGCGGTTCCACCAATTATTATTATCATCCGCTTTCGACTTTTGTGCATTCATCGACTGCATAGTACGCCCGTATTGTAACAAACCTACAGCGGTTGCGTACGATGGATCATCAACATAATCAGTTAAACCTACTACACCAATTGGTTTACCTATTCTTACTGGCATCTGAAAAATATCTTCAGCCACTTCCATTGCGCCAGTCATTTTAGCAGTTCCGCCAGTAATGACGAGACCTGCTGCAATTTGGTCTTCTAATCCTGAACGACGAATTTCTTCCATCGCCAGTTCAAATAATTCTCTAAAACGTGGCTCAACCACTTCTGATAACGTGTGCCTAGACATCAGTCTTGCTGGTCGCCCACCTACGCTTGGCACTTCAATCGTGTCTTCGCTGCTCGCCATTTGGCTACTTGCACAGGCATATTGTACTTTGAGTGACTCAGCATGTGATATAGGTGTACGAAATATTTTTGCAATATCACCGGTTACTTGGTTACCTGCCACCGGAATAACCGCCGAATGACGCAGCGCACCATTAATATAAATAGTGATATCCATAGTACCACCACCAATATCAAGCACCGCAACACCTAACTCTTTTTCGTCATCCGTCAGTACGGAATAACACGAAGCAAGCGCTGTGAATATAAGTTGGTCAACTTCAAGCCCGCAACGTTCAACACATTTTTCTATATTTTTAGCCATGTCGTTGGAGCAGGTAATAATGTGCGCGCGTGCTTCCATGCGCACACCGCTCATGCCGAGTGGGTTTTTAATCCCCTCTTGCATGTCAATGCTGTACTCTTGCGGCAAAGCATGCAACATTTTGCGTTCAGCTGAAATTGGCACTGAACGAGCAATGTGTATTACATTTTCAATGTCTTCATCGGTTACTTCGGTGTTATTAATAGCCACAACACCGCTTTCGTTCTGACACTGAATATGCTTGCCAGAAATACCCAAATAAACCGAGCTAATACGACAATCAGCCATCAATTCGGCTTCATCTATAGCGCGGCGAATAGACTCAGACACTAAATTTAAATCGTTAACACCGCCTTTATCCATTCCATGAGATACTTGGCTCCCCACGCCAACAATGCTGAGCTTGTTATCTGTGGTGATTTCACCTACCGTGGCCACTACTTTAGAAGTGCCAACGTCTAATCCAATCACTAGGTTTCTTTCTGCTGACTTAGTCATGCCTTACTCTTTATTATAATTGCTGTTCTTGCAGTGGCTTATAGCTCACTGCAAGGCCGGTATCGTAGCGTAAATCAATTGCATCTATCTGTGCATCAGCACGTTTTTCTATACGTGAATAAACGTCTATAAAACGTTGTACACGTTTGGCTTTATCTTTGCGTCCTAAATTTAAACGCACACCGTTATCTAACCAAAGTTGCCACGAAAACCGCTCAGATAGCGCAAGGCTAGTGAGCGTTAATGCATTGACTTTGAGCATTTCATCAAACTGTTTAAACGCTACCCATGCTTCTTTTTCACTGCCCTCTGGCCCATATAGTTGGGGTAAAGTGGCACTTAATTTATCACTTTTTGCTTCAAACGCGTCACCGCTTTGATTAATCAGCAAGTCACTATTCCAGTGAGCAACCGCTTGATGTTCTACCACGTAAACTTGAATGGTATCAGGCCATTGCTTTCTTACCGATACCGTTGCAACCCAAGGCAGCTCTTGTACTAAATGCTGAACTTGCTTTACGTTTAGCTCAAAAAAACTGCTTAAATCTGCTTTTTTTATTGCCGCTGTTATTGCTTTTTCATCGGTGTACTTAGGGTTCCCCAGCACCGTTAAATGCTTAATTTGTGCATCTTTATTTTCAACTAACCAGTGCGAAACCCCACTGGTTATTTCAATTAACCCTATCACCACGGCTAGAAAAAAACTCACTCCAAAAATCAGCGACCAGTTAAGTTGCTGTTTTAGTTGCTGCGCTTTCTCTAAAAAGGGATGCATATTAAAGGGTTTGCTCCAAAATGCGAACAACTAATTGCTCAAAACTTGCCCCGTTGGCTTTTGCTGCCATTGGCACCAATGATTTTTCTGTCATGCCTGGTACGGTATTCACTTCTAGTAAGTAAAAATGTCCTTGTTCATCTTGCATCGCATCGACTCGTCCCCAGCCACTTGCACCTACTAAATCAAACGCATCAAGCGCCATCGCTTGTAATTTTTGAGTATCCGATGGTGATAAATCAGCAGGACAATGATATTGCGTACTACTTGACTGATATTTAGCTTGGTAGTCATAAAATCCGTTTGGGGTGCTCATTTCAATCACAGGTTGTACTTCATCACCCAAGACCGTAATGGTAAATTCACGACCCGTGATCCACTGCTCTACCAATACTTGGCTGTCGAACTTAAATGCATTAGTGAGCGCATCTTCAAGTTCTTCTGCAGAGCTTGCTTGCGCCATACCGATACTGGAGCCCTCGTGCGATGGCTTAACCATTACCTTTTTAAATTGCGCCATAATGGCATTGGCATCAAAGCCTTTTTTAGCATCAACCACGGCATAAGGTGCGGTGCTTAAGCCTGCCGATTTAAACAAATGCTTACAACGAATTTTATCCATTGCCAGTGCCGAACCCAGAACATTACTGCCGGTATACGGCAGGTTCATAAATTCTAGAGCACCTTGTACCGTGCCGTCTTCACCACCACGCCCATGTAAAGCAATAAAAACGCGATCAACGTATAACGACTTTAATTCCCATAACGAACGATTTTGTGGATCAAACGCTATCGCATCAATGCCAACGTCTAACAGCGCATTTAATACCGCTTGACCAGATTTTAATGACACGTCACGCTCTGCTGAATTTCCACCTAGCAGCACCGCTACTTTACCAAACTGGGAATTTACCTGTGTCATACTTCACCTTGCTTTAATTTTTCTATCGACATATTCGTGGCTGCTAAATTTTTAACAAGCTGACCTATGTTACCTGCACCTTGTGTGAGCACTAGGTCGTTATTTTGTAGGCAGTTGGCAAGTACGCCCGCAAGCTCTGAGCTTGAGGCTACATGTAATGGCTCTTTGCCACGCTGGCGCAAACTACGGCATAAACTCTTACTATCAGCGCCAACAATCGGCTCTTCGCCAGCACTGTAAACATCGAGTAATAAAAGCTGATCAACATCAGCCAATACCTTAACAAAATCTTCGTATAAATCACGAGTACGCGTATAACGGTGCGGCTGATACACCATCACTAAACGCTTATCAGGCCAGCCTTCTCGTGCTGCAGTGATAGTAGCGGCCACTTCTGATGGGTGATGGCCATAGTCATCAACAAGCATCACGCTGCCGCGTTCATTTTCAAATTCACCGTAGTGCTGAAAACGACGGCCAATACCTTCAAAAGTATCTAAAGCCGCTAAAATTGCATGATTCGCAATATTTTGATCTTTAGCTACGGCAATCGCTGCGGTTGCATTAAGGGCATTATGTTTACCCGGCATATTCAGCTTGGCGGTTAAACTCTCACCTTGTTTATTAGTTACCGTAAATTGGCATGTGTTCGCTGTTTGGCTAAAGTCACTCATTCGATAATCAGCCTCGTGTGACTCACCGTAAGTGATCACCGGACGACCAAAACGGGGGATCAATTCAGCAGCAACGTCTGAATCAATGCACACCACCGCTAACCCGTAAAAAGGCAGGTTATGAATGAATTCAACATAAGTATCTTTCATTTTTTCTAAACTACCGCCGTAGGTTTCCATGTGATCTTCTTCAATATTAGTGATCACCGACACCATAGGCTGTAAATGCAAAAATGAGGCATCGCTTTCATCTGCTTCGGCGATTAAAAAGTCACTTTTACCTACCTTAGCATTGCTGCCAGCACTGTTAAGCAAACCACCAATAATAAAGGT
Organism: Pseudoalteromonas sp. SM9913; assembly: GCF_000184065.1. Classification (NCBI taxonomy): domain Bacteria; kingdom Pseudomonadati; phylum Pseudomonadota; class Gammaproteobacteria; order Alteromonadales; family Pseudoalteromonadaceae; genus Pseudoalteromonas; species Pseudoalteromonas sp. SM9913. The sequence continues at coordinate 533,424 of NC_014803.1, read as the reverse complement.
TGGATCGAGCCCGGCTTGTGCATAAATGCTCGCAATTAAGCTGGTTGTGGTCGTTTTACCATGGGTGCCCGCAATGGCTATACCGTGGCGAAAGCGCATCAGTTCAGCTAACATTTCTGCACGACGAACCACCGGAATACGTGCAGCTTGCGCGGCTTGAATTTCAGGGTTTGTTTTATCTATTGCACTTGAAACCACCACCACATTAGCGTCTTTTACATTATTTTCATGATGGCCAATAAATACTTCAGCACCGGCTTTAATTAAACGCTCAGTCATTGCGCTGTGAGCTATATCTGAACCGGTAATACGGTAACCTTCAAAAGCAAGTACTTCTGCAATGCCACCCATGCCTGCACCGCCTATCCCTACAAAGTGAATAGTTTCAATGCGGCGCATCGCTGGGCGTGTATATTTTTCTTTTGCTAATGTCTGTTTCACTTATGTTCTCTTATTTGTTACTTGCTCACAGTGCATCGCTACGCTTGCTGTGGCATCTAAAATAGCTTGCTGTTTTGCTTTGCCTGCCATTTTAGTTATTAATAAAGGTTCGGCTAAATAGGGGCTTAAAAGTTCAACAATACTGCGCTGATTAAATTGCCCTTGTGGCATTAATAACGCCCCCTCTGCCATTACTAAATACTGTGCATTGGCTGTTTGATGATCATCAACCGCGTGTGGAAACGGCACAAATACCGCCATTTTACCCGCTGCGGCAATTTCACTTACCGTAAGCGCACCCGCACGACAAATCACAATATCTGCCCAGCTATAAGCAGTATCCATATCATCAATAAATTCAGCAACGGTCACTTGCTCATTGCCCATTTGTTGCTGCTGGTAACTTTCACTTACACTAGCAAGGTGCCCTTTACCTGTTTGATGCCAAATATTAATGGCACAAGTATCATTCAAGCGCTTAAATGCTTCTGGCAGTGTTTGGTTGAGTACTTGCGCACCTAACGAGCCACCCACAACAAGCATATTGATTGGGCTTGATACTTCCCGCTTAGGTATATCAACCACACTCTGACGCACAGGGTTACCCACCAGCTCTGCCTTTCCACTGGCAAAAGCACTAGGGAAAGCCGCTAACACGCGATTCGCAAATTTCGCTAGCCATTTATTGCTCATGCCTGCTACGGCATTTTGTTCGTGAATCACCAAAGGAATACCCAGGCTTTTTGCCGCAATACCTGTTGGGCCAGTTACATACCCCCCCATTGCTAAAACGACGTCAGGGCGTTGTTGTTTTAATACCTTACGCGCTTGCAATATTGCATTAATAACCATGAATGGCGCTTTAATAAGGCGTTTTAAACCATTCCCTCGCACGCCTTTTACATCAATAAAATCAATTTCTATGTTGTGCTTGGGCACGACACTGGCTTCCATTCTATCTGGGGTGCCTATCCAGCTAACTTGCCAACCTTGCTGTTTGAGATAATCAGCAACGGCAATCCCTGGAAAAATATGTCCACCTGTACCCCCTGCTACAACGACTATTTTTTTACTCATCGCTTAGCTCCACCTGACGTGGCTTGTTTCGTTGCCATCTTGGTCTCAAAATCTACACGTAATAAAATACCGGTTGCTATGGTCATCATTAATAAACTTGAGCCACCATAAGAAATAAACGGCAAGGTTAATCCTTTGGTTGGCAAAATACCGGCACTGGCGCCCACATTAACCATAGTTTGAAACGCAAACCAAATACCAATTGCTAAGGCTAAGTAGCCTTCATATTCTTTGCCGTTTTTAAGCGCGTTTTGGCCAATGAGTAAAGCTCTAAATACTAAAGTACCGAGTACCATTAAAATGCTCAGCACCCCCATAAAACCTAACTCTTCAGCAATAACAGCAAAAATAAAGTCGGTGTGCGCTTCTGGTAAATATTGTAATTTTTGTACGCTGTTTCCTAGGCCTTGGCCAAACCAATCGCCTTGACTATAAGCCATTAGTGATTGCACTAATTGGTAGCCTTTGCCAAAAGGGTCATCCCAAGGTTCTAAAAAGCCAACCACACGGGCCATACGATATGGCTCTAACACAATAAGCCCAACCACTAGCGCAATACCGGTTAAAATAAGTGCAAAAAACTGCCAAAGCTTGGCACCGGCTAAAAACAACAAACCAACCGTAGTAACAAACATCACCACCACAGTCCCTAAATCGGGCTGCATTAAAATAAGTGCTGCATAAACTGCAAATACCGCTATGGGTTTAGCAAAGCCTTTTATGTTTTCTTGAACTTCATTGCGCTTACGTACTAAGTAGCCTGCGATATAACTAAAAAAGAACAACTTAGCTAGCTCCGAGGCTTGAATATTAAACGGTCCTACGGGTATCCAGCGGGTCGAACCATTGACTTCACGTCCTACAATAAGTACCACTAATAACAGTACTAAACCGATTAGTAATAAATAGGGGTTAGCTTTTTTCCACCACGACATAGGTACTTGAGTACTAATGCAAAATAAACAAAACGATAGCCCTAAAAAAATGCCATGGCGGATAGTAAAATGATAAATATTACCAAACAGTCTATCGGCTGTCGGCATTGAGGCACTGGTTACCATCACAAAGCCCACACCAATCAGCATTAGCATGCAATAAAGCAGTGGCACATCATAAAGCTGCGCTGAAGGTTTAGGGGTGAGAGCCTCTTTAATATCCGCAAAAGCAATCATGACTGCCCCTGCAATACAGATTGCACAAAATCATCGCCGCGTTGCATATAATTGTTATACATATCAATGCTGGCACAGGCAGGGGCGAGTAAAACGGTATCGCCCGATTTACTTAATTGCTTTGCAAGCGCCACAGCCTCAGACATATTATTGGTTAAATGACCTTTAGCACTCAGTGCCACTAAATCTTTGGCATCTTTACCAAAACAAATCAGCGCTTTTACATGCTTTTCAATATAAGGCTTTAACACCTCTAAATCCGCGCCTTTTGCATCACCACCAGCAATAACCACTAAGTTTTGTTGTTCACCCGCTAAACTATCAATAGCGGCAATTGTTGCGCCTACATTGGTGGCTTTAGAATCATTAAAATATTTAACGTCATTAAACTCACCCACAAACTGACAACGGTGCGCTAAGCCATTAAATTGAGCTAATGCGGTTTTGTAATGCGCCTTAGTAATTGTAAATGGGCTGAGTAACGCCATCACTGCCAAGGTATTTAAATAGTTATGCTTACCCACAACGGCTAAAGTACTTACTGGTAAATAAGCTTCGTCCTTTACCATAAAGTGCGCTTCGTTATTGTGCTGTGCTAAGTGGTAATCACCTTGTGTTTCACCAAAACTCAGTTGTGGTGCTAACGTGCGACTCACTGGGTGTGTTTGTATGTCATCAACATTAATCACTAAGTGTTCAGCACCGTTATAAATACTTAATTTTGAATCTATATAGGCTTGGTAACTATCATAACGATCGAGATGATCTTCTGAAATATTAAGCACGGTTGCACTAGTCGTTTTTAGGCTGCGTGTGGTATCAAGCTGAAAACTTGATAGCTCCAATACAAATACATCAAAGTCACCGTCAAGCAAATCCAGTACCGCTGTGCCAATGTTGCCACCGAGTGCCACCTTATAACCTGCGGTTTTTAATACTTCGTAGGCAAGTGTTACTACGGTTGATTTACCATTAGAGCCGGTTACAGCAACGACTGGTTTGCTATTAATGCGCGCAAATAACTCAACATCACCAATCACTTCAACGCCTGCGTTAATTGCCTTCGCAACCGCAGGGGTTTTTAAGCCCAGCCCGGGACTAATAATAATCATATCGCAAGCACTGAGCGCCGCATTTTCTAGGTTACCAAAGTGCGTTTTTAATTGAGGTGCGTGCTGATTGAGCCAATCAACACCTGGCGGATTCTCTCTGCTATCGACCACATAAGGCTGTATTGATTGAGATAATAAAAAACGCACAATGCCCAGACCGGTTACACCGAGTCCGAGCACTGTTATGTGTTTATTTTTTATCTCGTTTAAATACTGCATTTATCGGATCTTTAATGTCGCAAGGCCAGCGAGTACCAGCACAATAGAAATTATCCAAAAGCGCACAATAACGCGTGGCTCCGGCCAACCTTTAAGTTCGTAATGGTGATGAATAGGCGCCATTCTAAAAATGCGTTGCCCACGTAATTTGTAAGAGCCAACTTGTAAAATTACAGATAGCGCTTCCATTACAAACACGCCCCCCATAATAATCAGTAACAGCTCTTGGCGAACAAGCACGGCAATAATCCCCAATGCACCACCCAGTGCTAATGAGCCTACATCGCCCATAAATACTTGCGCCGGATACGTGTTAAACCATAAAAAACCTAACCCAGCCCCTACAATAGCGGTACATACCACAACCAACTCACTCGCCAGTGGTAAATGCGGAATATGCAAATAAGCCGAAAAATTAATATTACCCGTTAAGTAAGCAATAATGGCCAGTGCTGCAGCCACTAAAATGGTAGGTACTATGGCCAAACCGTCTAGACCGTCGGTTAAATTAACCGCGTTTGACGTGCCCACCAACGCAAAGTAGGTGATCACGATATAAAACAGCCCCAGCTGTGGCAGTACATCTTTAAAAAATGGCACAACAAGAGATGTTTCTGTCGCTTGTGTGCTGCTCATGTAAAGCGCAGTGGCTACAACCAGTGCAATTACCGATTGCCAAAAGTATTTCCACTTTGCAATAAGTCCTTTTGGATCTTTACGGATCACCTTACGGTAATCATCAATAAAGCCCACAATACCTAATGAGCCAATTACAAATAAAGTGGCCCATACGTATTTATTAGACAAGTCTGCCCATAATAATGTGCTGGTAAAAATAGCCCCTAAAATAAGTAAGCCACCCATGGTCGGTGTACCCGATTTAGATAGGTGCGATTGCGGACCATCATCACGTACTGTTTGCCCTATTTGCATGCGTTGCAGCGCACGAATTAACTTAGGACCAAAATACAACGACATCATCAATGCGGTTAAAATACCTAAAATGGCACGCAGGGTTAAATACGAAAAAACATTAAAGCCACTATAATATTGAGTTAAATACTCAGCCAGCCAAACTAACATGATGATACTCCATTGATGGCTTGTTGCTGGCCATTAACTAAATCGGTTACTAAAAGCTCCATGCGAGAACTGCGTGATCCTTTCACGACAAGGGTAATTTTTTTATCTACTTTGCTAATGCTGTTTTGAATTTGCTGCAGCATTTGCTCACGATTAGAGAAATGGCGATTTGGCAGCCCAAATACATCACTGGCACATTTACTTAATACTCCGAGTGTAAATAACTCATCAATGCCTTGCGCTAATGCGTATTCACCGACTTCTTGATGATATTTACGGGCATCTTCGCCAAGTTCACCCATATCACCGAGTGCCAAAATACGATGACCTTGAATATCACTAAGTAAATCAATCGCAGCTTTCACCGACTTTACGTTGGCATTGTATGTATCATCGATAATGGTGAGTGAATCACTGGCTTCAATTAGGTTAACCCGTCCTTTAACTTCACCCATGGTCGCTAACGCGCTGGCAATGTCCTCAAGTGACACGTCAAACTCACTGGTTAACGCCGCAGCAATAAGCGCGTTACTAATATTATGTTTACCTGGCAGTGCTAACTTAACCGGCACACTGTGTTGCTTGGTGCACAAAGTAAAGCTTGCGCGAGCTTGTGCATCTAGGCTGATGTCCTCAGCCCAAATATCGAGCTTTTCACTACTCGAAAAACATTTAATATTGCGCGTTGCTAACTTATCAAGCCAATATTGACTAAAGTCACTATCGCAATTGACGATGGCGATGCCATCCTCTTTTAATCCGTCGTAAATTTCACCTTTTGCTTGTGCCACACCTTGCAGGCTACCAAAGCCTTCTAAGTGGGCAGCAGCAACATTACATACCACAGCTACATCCGGTTTGGTCATCGCGGTGGTGTACGCAATTTCACCTATGTGGTTAGCGCCTAATTCAATAACCGCAAAGCGATGTTGTGGCTCTAATCTGAGTAAAGTTAACGGTACGCCAATGTCGTTGTTAAAATTACCTTTAGTGGCTAATACATCCCCTTTACTTGATAAAATAGCGGCACACATTTCTTTAACTGTGGTTTTACCTACACTGCCAGTAATAGCGATAGTTTTAGGTGCAACTTGCGCCATCACTGCTGTACCAATTGTGCCTAATGCAATACGGGTATCGGCAACTACAAATTGAGCAATATCGGTATCAACAGCGTGATCGACAATCACGCCTATAGCGCCTTTTTGTTTTGCTTGTTCAATAAATTTATGGCCATCAAAATTTGGGCCCTTAAGCGCCAAAAACACTTCACCATCACATAAAGTACGGGTATCGGTGTTTATATTTATCACCTTGCGATTATCACCTTGATAATCGGTTGCTAGCACATTAGCTAGCCAATCAAAATCCATCGGGATCATGCTTGAGACCCTCTTACTGCTTTTTTTAATTGTTGTTGTACAAATTGGCGGTCACAAAAATCGATGCGTGTATCGCCTATAATTTGATAGTCTTCATGCCCTTTACCGGCAATTAAAATAACCTCACCGGCTTTTGCGTTATCTATAGCAAATTGTATCGCGGCACCGCGATCGGCCTCTAAATGAGCGTTTTCTGGATGCTCTAATCCCGCAGCTACATCATTAATAATGTCATTAGGGTCTTCAGAGCGTGGGTTATCACTGGTAATGATCACTTTGTCTGCAAACTGCTCAGCAGCTTGTGCCATTAGTACACGCTTTCCTTTATCTCTGTCGCCGCCACAACCAAACACACAACTCACTCCACCTGGTACATGTTGCTGCAGCGCTTGTAACGCTAAAGCCAACGCATCTGGTGTATGCGCGTAATCAACAACGCAAGTAGGCATACTTGGCGCTGTAAATGCTTGCATCCTGCCGGCTACCGGCTGTAAATACTCACATCCTGCTACTAACTGTGTTAATGGATAGCCTAGCGCTAATAGCGTTGCTAACGCAGCCGTTAGATTATAAAGGTTAAATTCACCAAACAGCGGTGATTTTATGGCAACATCACCCCAGCTAGTAGTTAATTGCGCCGAAATACCGGTTGCTGAATACTGAACATCTGAAAAATACACAAACTGTGCATTTTTAGGGGCTAAGTTTTTACGGCCATAACAAATAAGACTATTAAAGCTGTATTTTTCAATCCATTGCTCTGCTTGTCCGTCATCCTGATTAAGAATGACATGATCAGCATCAAAATCACGAAACAGCATCAATTTAGCATCACCATAGCTTTGCATATCGCCATGGTAATCTAAGTGATCGCGCGACAAGTTAGTAAACACTGCAGCTTTAAAATAGCATTGATCAACACGGTGCTGTACCAAACCATGCGATGACACTTCCATAGCAACCAATTGGTGTTGCTCATTTTTTAAGTCGCTTAAAATACGCTGTAAATCGACTGCTGAAGGCGTAGTATTTTGCAGTGGTGTTAAGTTATCTGGATGGCCGTAACCTAAGGTACCAATAATAGCGGCTTGGGTATGACAAAATTGCGCTAAATGAGCAATCATTGCTGTGGTAGTCGATTTACCATTGGTGCCCGTTACGCCAACTAAATCTAAGTGCTTGCTCGGTTGTTGATAAAATTGACTCGCCAATACAGGCAGTTTCTTATTCAATTCTGAGACTAAATAAAGCGGCTCAAAATCACTTTCAAATTCACACAGTCTGTCGGCAATAATTGCACTGGCACCATTTTCAATTGCTTTACTAATAAAGTGCCCACCATCTAACTGGTGCCCTTTTATCGCCACAAACACATCACCTGGTTTTACATCGCGGCTATCTAAACGCAGCTCGTTTACCATTAAACGTGCTGCATCTATTTCTAAATGTTTTAAAATTGTGTGTAAATCACGCACCATCATCTTTGCCCTTCACGTATGCCACCGAGTCTTTGTCTGGGGCAACGTTTAAAATTCTTAATGAATTAGAGATTATTTCTGCAAACGCTGGACCTGCTGTTGCGCCGCCATAATAAACATCTCCACCGGGCTCGTTGATTAATACCACAACGGCTAATCGCGGGTTACTCGCAGGGGCAATGCCCGCAAAATAACCTACATATTCGTCACCATAGCCCCCTGCGGCGGCTTTTTTAGAGGTGCCTGTTTTACCAGCAGCGCGGTAACCATCCACTTTAACGCGGCGTGCGGTACCGCCTTCTTCAAATACGCTTTCCATCATATGGACAACGGCTTCAACATCTTCTTGTTGAAAGACACGCTCACCTTCAGGTATAGAATCTTGCTTTAGTACAGTAAGCGGACGATTAACCCCGCCTGCCCCTAACATGGCGTAAAAACGTGCCATTTGCGCGGTACTCACGGCAATATTGTAACCAAACGAGAGCGCTGCAATTTCGTGATCTGACCAACGGCGATTAGGGTAAAATAAGCCACTACTTTCGCCTACCATGCCAGTACCACTATCACTGCCAAAGCCCACTTTTTGATACAGGCCCACAAAGTACTCTTTGGGTACTGTTTGGCTTATTTTGGTTACTCCCATATTACTGGAGTATTTTAAAATTTCGCGCAGCGTCATTTCGCCATGATTACGGGTATCTTGTACTAAGCTGCCCCCTAAGCGCATCCAGCCTGGGTAGGTATCAACTTTGTCATCCGGTTGGATTGTGCCGTAGTCTAATCCAGCTAAAATGGCTAGAGGCTTAACAGTTGAGCCGGGTTCAAACAAATCGGTAATAGCGCGGTTACGACGTTTATGAGGAGCCGCCCCGCTTAAGTTGTTAGGATTAAATGATGGGCTATTGACCATGGCCAAGACTTCACCGGTTTTAACATCTACTACCATGGCAGAACCTGAGGTCGCTTTATAAGTTAATACCGCTGATTTAACTGCTTTATAGGCAATGGCTTGAATTCGCTGATCAATACTTAGCTGAATGCTTTCAGGTTCTACTCGCTCGCGTTCATCAAGCACTTCAACTTCACGCCCTTGCGCATCTTTGCGAATGGTACGGCGACCTTCTTCACCGGTTAACGCGTTTTCATAAAGCTTTTCTATGCCCTCAATGCCTTTACCATCAATATTGGTAAACCCAATAACATGTGCGCTTACTTCACCAGCAGGGTAATAACGTTTTGATTCATCCAATAAATGAATACCAGGTAGGCGTAAATCACCGATGTAATTAGCCACAGCGGGAGTCACTTGGCGTTTTAAATACACAAAGCGACGAGTAGGATCATCAAGTAATCGCGTGTTAATTTTACTAGGCTCAATGCGCAACACATCAGCCAATTCACGCCAGCGTAAATCATTTTTATAATACAGGGCGGTACGCTTATTTAACTCAGCAACATTTTCACGAAGCGTTTGCTGATCTTCACCGTTTTTGCGTGCTTGCCTAAGTACTTTACTAACCAGTGATTTATGCAGGGCTTTAGGATCCGCATACACGCTTACCACAGGCACACTAACGGCAAGCTCTTTACCGTTACGATCGAAAATCATCCCGCGTTGCACATGCAGTTTTTCAATCCGTACCGTACGTTTATCGCTTTCAGAGCGCGCTTTATCAGGTTCAATTACTTGCAAGTACGCAGCACGCGATACCAAGGTCACAAACACTAAAAAAATCACCGCGCACACTAAAATAAAGCGCCATGCTATTAGGTTATTGACTGGTTTTTTGCCTCGCATTCTCATTGTAATATAATTACCTGCTCATCTTGGCTGGTTGGCCGCTTCATTTCGAGTTGTGACGTTGCCACTTCTTCAATGCGCGCATGTTGTGAATAAAACTCTTCTTCCACTAAAAAATAACGCCATTCTAAATCCAATTCGTCACGCTCTTGGAGCAACGAATCTTGCTCAATTAATTGCGCTCGAGAGAGATGAGTTACTTGCACCACACTCAAGCTTGATGCGAATATCACAACCAACAAGGCCAAGGTGATCTTGTTCGCACCTAGGCCTTTAATTATTTCAAGAAATAAATTGGGTTGGCGATAGCTCGCTTTTTTACTCATCCCAACCTCTGTGCGATCCTTAGCACTGAGCTGCGAGAGCGTGGATTACGCGCCACTTCATCAGCACTTGGTTTAATAGCTTTACCCACTGCTTTTAACGTCAGATTTTTATTTATTTGTGCGTCGGTTAAAGGCAGACCTCTGGGTATCGCTTCTCCCTTACTCTGTTTTTTAATAAATTGTTTAACAATGCGATCTTCTAAAGAATGAAACGAAATAACCACTAAGCGACCACCCGGCTTAAGAACTTTAATCGCCGCTTGTAATGCCGTTTGAATTTCCTCTAATTCGCTATTGATATAAATACGAATAGCCTGGAAAGTCCGCGTTGCAGGGTGTTTAAACTTATCTTTCACCGGTACGGCTTCATCGACTAAATCAGCGAGCTGCTTAGTGGTAGTGATTGGCGTGTGTTCACGCACTTCTAAAATTTTGTGCGCAATGCGCTTACCAAATTTTTCTTCACCTAGCTTTTTGATCACATGAGTAATGTCATCTAATTCAGCCTCAGCTAACCACTGCGCTGCGCTGCGACCTGTACTTGGATCCATTCTCATATCGAGCGGACCATCTTTCATAAAGCTAAAGCCACGCGCTGCGTCATCTAGCTGCGGCGACGACACACCAATATCAAGTAAAATGCCATCAACCTGACCAATAAGATCGTTTTGCTCAGCTACCTCGTATAACTTTGAAAAACGAGAATGAGCAATTGAAAAACGTGGATCATCAGCAAACTTTTCAGCAGACTTTATCGCTTGTGGATCTTGGTCAATGGCCTGCAAACGACCGCTTTCACCTAAGCGCGCTAATATTTGCCCTGAATGTCCGCCACGTCCAAAGGTACCATCCATGTATATGCCGTCTGGCTTAATTGCAAGTGCATCTATGGTTTCGTCCATTAATACGGATACGTGTTCAAATTGCGCTGTCATTAGCTGTTATTTGCCTTTTATTTTGCTGCTAGAGGGTGAAGTTATCTAAATCGTCATTCGGTTCAAAATCACCGAGCCTTTCAAGCTCAGTGTCTTGGCGCATCTGCTCGTGCCAACGTGCTTCATCCCAAATTTCAAATTTATTCATTAAACCCACCAGCATAATTTTTTTGCCAAGTTCTGCATGTGAGCGCAATGAAGGCGCCAACAAAATTCGACCGTTTTTATCAAGCTGATATTCTGTCGCATTACCTAACAACATACGTTGCATCCGTCGTGCTCTAGGATTCATATTAGATATTTTTGCTAAACGGCTTTCTATTTCTAGCCATTCAGCAAGAGGGTATAACCAAAGGCAAGGCTCATTGAGTGCAACTGTGCAAATTACCGTTCCCTGATCTTCAGACAATAGCGTATCTCGGTACTTTGTCGGTACCGCAAAACGTCCTTTATCATCCAAACTCAGTGAACTTGCGCCACGAAACATAAAAAGCCTATTGTAAATTTATTTTAATCAACTTTTTGATTAACCCGATCCAGTTTGATCCACTAAACACCACTTTTTACCACAGTGCTCCAGTTTAGGGCTTGACAAGCCTTTTTGTCAAGTAAGTCACCCAGCTTTAGCACCCCGCGAAGCCTGAAAAAATAAGGCTCCGATTAAAGCGGTTGAATTGTTTAATAAAAAATCTGATCAGCCAGTAAAAAATTTTTTATCGTGCTTTTTATTAGCTCGTTGGCATTATTTGCTTAATGAATAAACAGTGAATAATTACAATTTATTTGAGCCCTGCTGACCTTTGTGAATTAGAGTTTGGTCAAACTAGATGCGGTTTAATCGCGTCGCGAGGTTTGTAACTGAGTGGACAAAGAAAAAATCAATCTCGAATGATCAACACGTCCTAGTTTGTAAAAATTACAAACTGTTGTCGCAATAGTTACAGCTATAAACCCACTCAAAATTCGTAAATAAAATACAATTCATATAAAACAACAGGTTAAAGACTGGTTTAATCATTGCATCTAAATAATTACTTTTAAAAAACTATTAAGGATTGATTATGGCTACGGCAACAAAGAGCAAAACTCCTATTGATGCAAAACAAGAGATTGAAGCACCGCTAACAGATAAAGCGACATCAGCAGCGCATGACGCAGTTGATGCATTATCAAGTAAAGCGGCGGTAGCTGAAAATGGTGTTCGTAAAGGCGCAAGCAGCTCAGCTGAAACGCTTAATGAAAAGCAGTTAGCCGCTCGTGAGAAACTAGCAGAGTGTTCGTCTAAAACGCGTCAACTCGCATCAGAAAACCCATTAGCAACGGCGGGTCTGGCGTTTGCTGCTGGTATGTTAGTTACAGCACTGTTTCGTCGTAAGTAATACTAATGCAAAACCAACACTCAACACCAAGTGAATCACAAGGGACAGATTCGCCGTCATCGGCAAAACACGCCGATGACTGGCAAGATCATGTTGCTAAGCTTGCTGACTATGCAGCGCAGCTCAAGGATGATTATCATCAACAAGGAAAGTTGACACATCAGCTGGCAATAGCAGAGTGGAAGCTATCGCTAAGATCCTTAGCACTGATCACCATTCTACTAGGATGTTTTGCCAGTGGCTTGGTGTTACTGTGGGTGGGGTTTTTAGGTATTGTAGGCTTTGCCACCTTTGATCTGTTTAGCTCTATCTGGCTGAGCATTGCAGTGGTGATCAGCCTACAAATTTTATGCTTAGTTTGGCTGTGGCGAAACGCCGTTTATCTAAGCAAAAAAATTGGCTTTACTAAAACGCTAAATAGCCTAAGGCAGCTGCTTAAATTATAAGGCACACACTATTATGTTAATCAATTATTTGATCAACTCACCGAACGCTCGCGTGCAACAGCTAGATAAAGAAGTTGTTATGCGATCAGAGCTAAAACGTCAGCATCTTGCAGCTATAAAATACAGAGCCAAACGCTTTGCAGCAACAAAAGTGGGGCTCGCCAGTGCGTTTGCAGCTGGCGCTGTAGTTGAGTCTGCTAAAGGTGATGCTAACACGATAAAAAAATACACTTGGTTATTAAAGCTACTTGCTTAAAAGTCATTCGCGCATCGATTTATCACGACAATGAGCCAAAAAAACCATTTTGATAATCGCTAACAGCTTGGCGAATTTCAGCCTCGGTGGTCATCACAAAAGGTCCCATGTGCGCAATTGGCTGGTTAAGTGGATCGCCTGCTAAAATAAGGACCCCCGCCGTTTTCTTTGCCTGCAATGCAATGTCACTCAATGGTTCTAATATAAGCAAATTACCCGCATTAAATACGTCACCGGTCTGAGATATTAATGAGCCTGTATGAATATAAATCATCACTTTTTGCTGTTTTAAAGCCGGTAAATTAAGCCCTTCACCCGCAGGCAAAGCTACATCAGCTATAGCACCATTAGCAGCTAAATTTTGTAAGCTTGCAGCCAATTGGTGTGATTCAAATTGCCATGTACCTGCTAAGGCTTTAAGTGAAACACCTTGTTGATTAGTAAAACTCGGTGCTGGATGCTCTGTGGTATCTTGGTATTGAGGCTCACGCATTTTTTGAGCACTTGGCATATTGAGCCAAATTTGAAAACCATGTAAGCCTTGTTCAGCATCGGCAAGGGGCATTTCACTGTGCATAACACCGCTACCGGTACTCATCCATTGTACGTCACCCGCACGAATCGCCTTTTTGTTACCCATTTGGTCTTGATGTTCAAACCCGCCTTTTAAAATATAGGTAAAGGTTTCGATCCCCCTATGAGGATGAGGAGGAAAGCCACCAATATAATCACTTTCATCGTCAGATTTAAGTTCATCTATCATTAAAAATGGATCTAAATATTTACCATCAAATCCTGGAATACGACGAATATTAACACCATCCCCATCTTGGGTAGCATAAGCAGTTAGTACTTTGGTTATTTTCATTTTTGTTGCCTAAAATAGGTTAAGTAAAAGTATAAAATATTAATTTATTATTATGACTCTACCCGAAAATTAATTAATAAATTTCAGTTATATACAATAAAAGTAAATTTAATATTTGCGATATAACCTTAGTACATTAAAGGTTATTTATAGTAGAATTATTGGTCAGAGTTTTACCCTATATTTATTTGGATACGATTATTTTTACTGCATCATTAAAACATCAGCTTTATCGACTACTTATGCTAATTTGCATGCCTGTAGCTGCTGTCATTTTAGTAACCTTGTGGTTTAGTCGTGACGCGGCTATTAAAGAGCACGAGAAAAAAGTGCGCTCTATCACTGAGCACCTAATTATCAAGCAGCAAAGCATGATTAATGATGTAGAGCATATTACTGAGTTTTTAGCAAAAAAGCAGAAAGACATTAAGTCTTTATCTTCTCGCTGCCCTTCGTATTTTTTAGATGTTAAGGCACTCAATGGCAATATCGCGAATATTGGTTTAGTAAACAAAGACGGCGATTTAATTTGTTCCTCAAATAATGGTGCCCCTAATATCAACGTTAGTGATCGTCCCTACTTTAAAAACGCACTCGCCAGTAAAGAGTTTAGTATTGGCCATTTCCAGCACGATCGCAGCCTTGAAGCCCAGAGCATTAACTTTGCTTCCCCTATTCTTAATGAAAACAATGATATTGAAGGCGTGATAGTAACTGTAATTGCTTTAGACTGGTGGAGCTCGGCACTTAATAGCTTGAATTTACCGACAGAAGTTCGAGTCGCCATCACTGACTCTAATAATCTTATTTTAGCCAACTCCCCTTTTTCAGCCGATAGATTAGGTTATAAATTGGAAGAGTTTGATTTAGAACATAATTTACAAGCAGGTGTCATTTTTAAAGGAAAAGATGGTATCCGTAGAGTTTTTCATCAAACGACTCTCTATCGAGATGGCAATGACAATAAGCTCTCTATTTATATTACTCAACCAATAGATAAAACACTTGAGCGGATAGATATTAACTTTGTAAAAATGGTTTTAGGATTTTTAATGACCATTCTTCTTTTAGCTGTATTAGCTAGACGACTGGTCAATAAAAGCATTTTAAATCCGATTAAAAGTTTAACGCAGGCGGTTAACCGCTTAGCGGCCGGTAATATGCCTCATGACGATGAGCAGCCCAATAGTCCTGAGCTAAATAGACTTTACCATCGTTTTAAATACATGGCCGAGACTCGCTTAACGGCTGAAGCATGCCTTAAACATAAGCATGACGAGCTCAATAGCCTGCTTAATGCATTACCCGATGCTTTTTTACGCGTAGATGCCAATGGCAATATTCTTGATACCGGTGGACGTATTAAATCGTTAAATTATAGCCATTCAACACCCCCTAAAAAATTATCGTGTTTATTCTCTGATGCTAATTTAAAACAAGTGCAAGGGTACTTAATACCCCTGAACGCCCCTGTCACTGTTGAGCTTGAACATAAACAAGATAATCATTTTTATGAAGCTAAAATTAGCCCAATGAAAAAAGCCGATGAGTTTATTATCGTTATTAGTAACATCACGCAACGAAAGCAAAATCAAGAATCGTTGCATTTAGCGTCATTAGTTTACAACAACAGCAGTGAAGGCATGGCAATCACGGATGAAAATGGGGTTATTTATGATGTGAATCCTGCGTTTTGTGAAACAACTTTGTATTCTCGAAAAGAAGTACTCAATCAAACTATTGGTATTTTATCATCGGGTAAACACGATAAGCAGTTTTATAATTACATGTGGCAATCGCTCAATAAAACAGGGCGTTGGCAAGGTGAAATAACCAATCGTCGTAAAAATGGCGAGCTGTATGTTGAATGGTTAACCATCGATACTATTTACGATAAAAATAAAGCCCCGACTAGTCGTATTGCTATTTTTACCGACCTAACCGAGAAAAAACAAGCAGATGAATTAATTTGGCGACAAGCGCACTTTGATCATTTAACCGACTTGCCTAATCGATTAGAACTAAAAGAGCGCTTAAACCTACGATTCGCAAACCTTACCAATGCAGATCAAAAACTGGTCATTATGCTATTAGATATTGATCATTTTAAAGATATTAACGACACATTGGGCCACCATTACGGCGATAGATTACTTAAGTTAGTATCTGAGCGAATTGTGCAAACGGCCAAAGAGGCTGACTTTGTAGCACGAATTGGCGGAGACGAGTTTGTTGTTGTATTTAGTGATTTACATGGCAGCGATAATATAAAGCAAATGGCAAAATCACTTTTGCTTAGCCTTGCCTCCACTATTTTTATTGAAGATGAAAAAGTGTATATCAGTGCCAGTATTGGTATTGCCTGCGCGCCAGATGATGGCCAAAATCCAGAGCAATTACTTAAAGCCGCTGACCAAGCTATGTATAAAGCAAAAAATAGCGGTCGCAATGGCTTTGAATTTTTCTCACATGATATGCGTGAAGATGCAAACGCAAGAATGCAACTACTCAAAGAGCTTCGCTCAGCTATAGAGCTAGAACAATTTGAGTTATATTATCAGCCTATTGTATCCCTTAATGATTTACACGTTCATAAAGCTGAGGGACTTATTCGTTGGCAACACCCAGAAAAAGGCCTGATCAGCCCTGCTGACTTTATTCCTCTTGCTGAAGAAACCAGACAAATAAATGCGCTGGGTCAATTTGTATTTGCTGAGGCACTACAAACACTTAATGATATTAAAAAACACATTCAAGATGAATTTCAAATAAGCATTAACGTTTCACCAGTGCAATTGGCAACCGTCGATAGCGGCATAGACGAATGGTACGATATGCTAGCAACGGCAAATATACCAGCCTCAGCGATTGTGGCCGAAATTACTGAAGGCTTAATGGTTAACCCTGAAGAACTTACCCAAAGTCGTTTGAAAGCCTTGGTTAAGTCAGGGATGCAATTGGCCCTTGATGACTTTGGCACCGGTTATTCATCGCTTGCTTACTTGCAAGAAATGGATACCGACTACCTAAAAATAGATAAACGCTTTGTTGATAATATTCAAAAAGGCAGTCAAGAGCTGGCTTTGTGTGAAGCAATTATCATGATGGCTCATCAGCTTGGTTTAAAAGTGATTGCCGAAGGCATAGAAACAAAATTACAAATGGATTTATTACTTGAGGCCGGTTGTGATTATGGCCAAGGCTATTTGTTTTCAAAGCCGCTGCACAAAGCCTCGTTTATGCAGCTGATAACAACAAATCAAGTAATTAGTTTGAAATAAAAGTCATTTAGCCCTAATACTGGTTACTTTGTGTCGAGGTGGTCTGCTACATACGCACCTCGCTGCCCTCTTTTTTTATCTGGTCCAATGGTGCTGTCTTGAGCGGTTTGCTGCTCTAACGCAGCATTGATTGTGGCTCCCAAAATAATGATATAAGCGCTAATAAATAGCCACATAAGCATAATAACCACTCCACCTAAAGAGCCATATGTTTCGTTGTAACTAGCAAAATGAGATACATAAAATGAAAAGCCAAAAGATGCCACAATCCATAATACGGTGGCGGTGAATGAGCCCACGGTAACCCAGCGCCATTTAGCTGCTTTTCTGTGAGGCGCATAACGGTATAAAATTAATAATGCAAAGTTAAAGGTCAATGCCAGCAACGGCCATGATATAAGCATGATTAAAAAATCAATACTCTCTTTAATTCCGAGTAAATTAAGCGCTAGCGGTAATATACCTATAATTACCAGTGCTATTACAGCCACCACAATTGCACCCACTGAAAATAACAAACGCACAAGTTGCGCCTTTAAGAATGAGCGTTTTTCGTATTCGTGATAACTAATATTACATGCTGTGATCAACGCTTGGCTGCCCTTAGAGCTACTCCAGATAGTTAACAGTAAAGTACCCAGCGCACTAAGGCTTAAACTAGTTTGTGACTTTTGCGCAAGACTTGAAACTTGAGATAAAATAATTTCTTGAGTGCTTTGTGGTAATAACGCCATAAACTGACTTAAATACACACTAATATCATTCGGTGATGTAAAATAAGCATACACAGACACCAATGCCGCAATGGCGGGGAAAATAGCCAGTAACGCATAAAATGCCACGCCAGCCGCCACTAAAGATAAATTATCACGGCTCATTTGTTTTACTATTCGCCTTGTAATATCCCACCAGCCACGCAGAGGGATATGGTTAGGCTGCTTGGCTCTTTGGCCACGCTTAAAGTCACTCATAGTTAACTCCCTTTTCCTAATTAAGTAGCAAAATGTTTGCCAAAAAAATACTGCTTGGTATTAGGGTCTGTTGAACTTTCAAGGTTAAATTTGCAGCAGTCTGTTTGGTGTTTAGGCAAGGCAGAGCCTAAGTGGTGTGGTTACTCCCCATAAATAGGCGATAACGTAGCATTAATGCCAAACAGGCACTGCCCGAAGGGTTCTGCCTAGGGGCAATTAACTCTTTGTTGCTCGGCTTTTACTTAGCCCACTAGGTTACAAACCTCGCGCCGCGATTAAATTGCCCCTAGTTTGAACAAATATTAATACGCAAAGGTCAACAAACCCTAGACTTGCTGCTATTGTTTAACACAGACCCTAATTACTTCGACCTAACACGGATGACCTCTATGCTCAATGCTTTAATTGCAACACTCGCTAATAACACATCAATTCCAGCAATCGACACCGTTAAGCCAAACTCAATTTCTTGGAGCTTTTTAAAAGATCAAAGCGTGCAATTACTACACACATTCATGCAATTACTGCCCACTTTATTATTAGGGATTGTTATTTTGGTGATTAGTTATTTAATTGCCACACCATTATCACGCTTGTTAATCAAGCCTGTTACTTACATGACCAAGAGTAAATTAGTACATCTAGTTGCTAGGCGAGGTATTAGCACCTTAATTATTTTACTCGGGTTTTATCTATTTTTACGCTTGGCAGGACTTACCGAATTCGCGGTCGCAATTATGAGTGGCACCGGATTAATTGGGCTTATTTTAGGCTTTGCCTTTCGGGATATTGCTGAGAACTTTATTGCCAGTTTACTTTTAAGTGTACAGCGTCCATTTAAAATAGATGATGTAATAGAAGTTGATGGCAGAATTGGTATTGTTAAAAAAGTAACTGCACGGGCAACCACTTTAGTTGACTACGATGGCAATCATATTCAAATACCCAATGCGACTGTGTATAAAAATACCATTAAAAACTTAACCGCTAATCCAAAAATGCGCGGTCATTTTTCAATCGGTATTGGCTACGATAATGACATTCGCGACGCACAAAGTTTGGCAATTAGTATAATATCGCAGCAAACCTCTGTGCTTAGCGATCCACCTCCCCAAGTATTGATTGATAACTTAGGCTCCGCCACTATTAACTTTACCGTTTACTTTTGGGTCAACGGCGAACAATACAGCACGGTAAAAGTAGCCTCACAGCTTATGCGAGAGTTAATCAATAGTTTTACGCAACATAATATAAGCATGCCTGACAATGCCAGAGAGCGTATATTGCTCAATAGCCAAGGTGAAGATATTTATCCCATAGCAAGCGAAGCTAAAACAGAGACAACAGAAGAAATTAACGAGCAATCACATATTCAAAAACATAAAACCACAGAGCATGAACACAGTATTGATGATGTAAGCAGTGATACGGATGATATTCGCGAGCAAGCCGATGAATCACGCGATCCTGAGCAGGGTAAAAATATTATATAGATAGGTTCGAGGTTCGAGGTTCGAGGTTCGAGGTTCGAGGTTCGAGGTTCGAGAAATTTAAAAGCTTTGCGGTTAACATTACAAGGTTTTTTATGCCTGAAGGCGATAGTTAGTCTCGCGTCGAGTTTAGGTTTTAAGCCCGCAACCTGACAGCTTATTCCAAACACAAAAAAGCCCGCAGCGTTAACTGCGAGCTTTTTTATTGAATGAGTGAGTCAACCGGTAAGCCGGGTTCTGTCCTTTCCGAAGAAAGTGATAATCATTCGTCTAGGCCATAAATCGCTCTATGGCTCAAGCAACCTACCCGGTTCCAACGTGGGCCACGCCATAAGGAACCCTATTTGGTCTTGCTCCGAGTGGAGTTTACCTTGCAACCGACTATTACTAGCGGCCCGGTGCGCTCTTACCGCACCCTTTCACCCTTACCAATCCGAAGATTGGCGGTCTTCTCTCTGCTGCACTTGTCGTGGGCTCACGCCCCCCAGCCGTTAACTGGCACTCTGCCCTGTGGAGCCCGGACTTTCCTCCCCCTGCGCATTTTCGTTGCAGGCAGCGATTATCTTGGCTAACTCGGCGCGCAGTATACATGAGAGCACCACACTACGCAGTAAACATTTACTGTTTTTCTTCAATAATTGTTTTATACAGCGCGTTTTTCTTCATACCAAAGTAATCGGCCACCACGCCACAGGCTTTTTTCATTGGCATTTCGTTTTCAAGTAGCGCTAACATTTTGCGTGCCTCTGGCGGAATATCGTCAACTACCTTAGGTTTACCCGGCAGCATGAGTACTATTTCACCGCGCTGTTTAGTAGGATCGTCAGTTAAAAACTGCTTTAACTCAGTCACTGTGCCATTAAAAAAGGTTTCAAATGTTTTAGTGAGCTCTTTGGCAAATACCACTTGCTGCTCACCACCTAGCGCTGCTTCTAAATCGTCTAAGCTTGCCATAATACGGTGGGTACTTTCATACATAATACTGGTAATACTTGAGTTAACCGCATCAATAAAAAAATCTTGGCGTGCTTTACTTTTAGCGGGCGTAAAGCCAACAAACTGAAAACGGTCGGTTGGAAGCCCTGAACAACATACCGCCGTAATAGCAGCGCATGCACCAGGTACAGGTGTTACAAGTGCGCCCTGCTCACGGCATAAATTAACAACGGCATAACCAGGGTCGCTTATAAGCGGCGTGCCGGCATCGGATACTAATGCAATATTTAACCCTTGATTAAGTTGGTCGATAATTTGCTGCGCTTTTTGCTTTTCATTATGGTCATGTAACGCAAAGGTTTTAGCCTTAATACCAAAGTGGCTGAGTAGCTTGCCAGTATGGCGAGTGTCTTCAGCAGCGATTAAGTCAACCTGCGATAATGTCGCGATTGCACGCTGACTTAAGTCGTCATAATTGCCGATTGGGGTGGCAACAACGTAAAGAGTGCCAATTTTCTGTGAATTCTCCTCATTTAACATTGAGGTCTCCTGCGTCAGTCAGTAATATAAGCAAATCGCGTTAACGTATGGGAAATCATTGTGCGACTTAAACTAGTTAGTCTATTAATTATATTGTCAGGGTTATCGGCGTGTAGCACAACCGAAAAACCAACTAAAACCAGCGATAACTTAAATAGCAGTGCCAATACGCTGAAAAATGAAGCTCTGAACGCGCAATCGATTTATCAATTAGCGCAAAACCGTTTTGGTGCAGATAAAATTCAACTGCTTTATAGTGCCCGTGATAGCGCCATTACGGAAGAAAACTGGCCGCTACTCGAAACAATATGTAGCGAACTTGCACTTACTGCCAGTGTTGATCAAATTCAAAACCGTTTATATATTGCCTTTGCACAAAAAGAGCAGAATAAAAACCAGCAAGCACTTGAAGTATTAAACTCACTTGAGGGACAACTCAAGCAACCCGAACATTTTGCCTGGCACCAATTTTTAACTGCCAGCATTTTTGCTTCTCAAAACTTGCCAAAACGTGCTGCACCCTATTTTTTTGCGGCGTCAGAATCTGCAACTAAAAACACTATTTCAATTCCTCAGCTTAGTGATGCACTTTGGAAAAATTTAAAGCAACTCTCATCTTACGCATTAGAACGATTTAACCGTGGTTCTGTGATCCAACAAGGTTGGGTTAACTTAGCTTTGTATCATCAAGTTTACGCCAACAGCTCGGTTGATTTAGACCAAGCCATTAATAATTGGCGCCGCCGTTACCTGGGGCATCCTGGTAACAATGTACTGCCAAAACAAGAAACGTATGCTAATGAATTAGCGCCAATTAATATTGAGCGTTTGGTTGTTTTACTGCCTCAGTCAGGTGCTAATAAGCGCCTTGGGGATGCCTTAAAAGCCGGTATATTGGCAGCGCTTGATAAAAAAGAGATCAACGAAACACTGTTTATAGATGAAAACACTGAAACAGAAGCGTTGAGCGCACAAATTTCTCAGTTACAGCCTGACTTTGTTATTGGTCCACTATTAAAAGCCAATATAGATAAGCTCGCTAATACCAATACATTACTCGATATACCCACCTTACATTTAAATACCTTTGATGGCGAAAGAACCTCGCTGCAACATTACTTTTTTGCGCTTAATCCTGAACATGAAGTACAGCAAACGCTAGAGCACTTTTTAGCACAGGGTTATCAAAAGCCGATGTTGCTAGCGCCAAATAATACCAATGGCCAGCGCTTAGTTGACTACTTTAATCTGCAGTGGCAACGCTATAGTGAAACAACCACGCAAGTTGGTTTTTACAACGATAACAAAGATATGCCCAATACGATTACTAGCTTGTTAGAAGTTGATAAGTCAAAAGAGCGTATTAAATCTGTTAAAGCACTTTTTAATAAAGAAGTTGAAAGCGAAACACGCTCACGTGGAGATATTGATGCCATTTACATACTCGGCGACGCCATTGAAACCCGATTAATTAAGCCTTACCTTGATGTTAATGTGAGTACCTTTGCCGATAGAATTCCTATTTACGCCAGCTCTAAAAGCCACAGTAAGCAAATAGATACCACTGACAAAGGTGATTTAGACGGACTCTACTTTACTGAACTGCCTTGGATGTTAGACTCACAAATTAAGCAACATAATCTGCGTCAGCAATACAATGATTTATGGCCTGAACAAGCCGATATAAGCCAACGTTTATTTGCGATGGCTTATGATTCCGTCACCATGCTTAACGATATTAGACAATTGAGTGTTACACCCGATAAATACTTTTCAGGGTTGAGCGGTAAATTGTCGATTAATAGTGCCGGTGATATTGAACGTTCACTGCAATGGGCTCAGTACAGCAACCGCCGAATAAAACCGGTGGAGTTAAAAACACAACGCCCTGTACCGCTATTTATGCAATCAGCTAACGATGGCATAACCATAATTAACTAAGGGGTCGACATGTCGTGGTTTAAACAGCTGTGGCAAAATAGTCGTGAAAAAGGCCAGTATTATGAGCGCCAAGCGCAAAAGTATTTAGAAGCACAAGGCTTAAAAGCGATTGAGCGTAATTACTACTGCCCCTATGGCGAACTTGATGTCATTATGAAAGACGGTGACACCTTAGTGTTTGTTGAGGTTAAGTTTCGTAAAAATAATATAAAAGGCGGCGCTAATTATGCTTTAAGCCCGCAAAAGCAAGCAAAATTAAGACGAGCTATTTATCATTACCTCGCGGCTAAAAATTTAAAAAATCAGCCATTACGTATTGATTATGTTGCTATAACAGGCGAGCCATCACTACACATAAACTGGCTAAAAAACGTATTTTAATACCGAGCACATACAAATGAGTGAGCAATTATTACAACAGCTAAATTGCATAATGCGTAGTTAAAAATTAACAAGCTGCTTCTAAAAATCATCATCCTTAATAAAGCGGGTGTGAGCTCACACAGAATTAGATATTAATTGTTGGTAATCCATGCAAGACACAATAAAAGAAATTTTTAAAGAAAGTATTCAAGTTCAAATTGCAGCAGGTGAAGTACTTCCTAGCGCATTGGAGTCAGCGGCATTCACCATTGCACAAAGCCTGATCAATGGTAATAAACTGATATGTTGCGGCACAGCAAACTGCCACATGTTGGCACAACACATGGCTGGCGTATTAGTAAACTTTTACGAAACAGAGCGCCCTTGCTTACCTGCAATTGCCCTTTCGCAAGAAAATATTAACCTAGGTCAAGGCCATCAAATAGATGACCACGATACCTTTGCACGCCAAGTACGTGCCTTTGCTCAGCAAGGTGATTTGCTCCTTGCATTAGCAATTAATGGCAATGAAAAACATATAATTTCTGCAGTAGAAGCGGCACTAACCAAAGATATGAAGGTCATAGTAATGGTAGGTGATGATGGCGGCGAACTCGTTGGCTTACTTGGGCACAACGATGTAGAAATACGTACACCGTCTAAACGCCCTAGTCGCATTATTGAATCGCATTTAGTTAACCTTCACTGTTTAAGTGAATTGGTAGATTTAACTCTTTTCCCGCAGGATGAAAATTATGTTTAAACGCTCCCTGATTATTTTAGGCACCGTTGTGTTATTACAAGGTTGTGCTGCTGCTGTAGTGGCTGGCACAGCCAGTGCTGTTACTGCAGCAAACGATAGACGAACCATTGGCTCGCAAATAGACGACAACAACATTGAAATAAAAGCCAGCATTGCTATTAGTGAAGATGAACGTCTTAATAAGTTTGCTCATATCAGCGTTATAAGCGTTAATGGCGTGGTTTTAATGGTAGGGCAAGTTCCGAACCAAGAAATGAAAAACCAAGCGTTTAAAACCATTGAGAACCTATCTGGCATTCGTAAAATTCACAACCAACTACGCATTGGCTCTAATATTGGTATTACCACGCAAACTCACGACTCATGGTTAACCTCAAAAGTAAAAGCGCAGCTTTTAGCGGCTGAAAACATCAGCAGTAATAATATAAAAGTAGTGACTGAAAATGCCGAAGTATACTTAATGGGGCTAGTATCTGACGCTGAAGCAAACCAAGCCGTTAATATTGCCCGTAATATCTCTGGCGTAGAGCGCGTTATTAAAGTGTTTGAGTATTTGTAAAAAATAAGGTTCGAGGT
This sequence comes from Pseudoalteromonas sp. SM9913, assembly GCF_000184065.1. NCBI lineage: Bacteria > Pseudomonadati > Pseudomonadota > Gammaproteobacteria > Alteromonadales > Pseudoalteromonadaceae > Pseudoalteromonas > Pseudoalteromonas sp. SM9913. The sequence continues at coordinate 508,585 of NC_014803.1, read as the reverse complement.
TCGAGGTTCGAGGTTCGAGGTTCGAGGTTCGAGGTTCAGAAATTTAAAAACCTTGCGGTTAACATCGCAAGGTTTTTTTATACCTGTAGCAGCGGGTTCACCCCGCGTGTATTAGGTTCAAGGTTTTAGGTATGAGGCCCGTCGCTCGTGAACTTAAATCAAACTTGCACGGCGTAAAACATTTTTACCACAGAGTACACAGAGACGCTTCGCGCTACACAGAGAAGACAGGACAAATAAAACATGTCTTTAATCATTTCCTCTGTGTGCTCTGCCACCTCTGTGGTGAATAAAATCTCTTTAAGATCTTTTTGCACAAAGAGAAGTGAATGAGGAGTAAATGAGAAAACAATAACCATGAGCCCGAGTGATTAATTGTTTTTTCACTAGCTCTAAAAGCACAGCGTCTCTTAACCTCTTTGTGAATAAATTTATTACCTAAAACCACATGCGCGGAATAAAGCCCCGCCTACAAAACATTTCTTACCACAGAGAACACCGATGCGCTTCGCGCTACACAGAGAAGACAAAGCAAATAAAACATGTTTTTAATCATTTTCTCTGTGTGCTCTGCACCCTCTGTGGTAAATAGAATCTCTTCAAGATCTTTTTGCACAAAGAGAAGTAAATGAGAAAACAATAACCATGAGCCCGAGTGATTAATTGTTTTTTCACTAGCTCTAAAAGCACAGCGTCTCTTAACCTCTTTGTGAATAAATTTATTACCTAAAACCACATGCGCGGCATAAAGCCCCGCCTACAAAACATTTCTTACCACAGAGAACACCGATGGCGCTTCGCGCTACACAGAGAAGACAAAGCAAATAAAACATGTTTTTAATCATTTTCTCTGTGTGCTCTGCACCCTCTGTGGTAAATAGAATCTCTTCAAGATCTTTTTGCACAAAGAGAAGTGAATGAGCAGTAAATGAGAAAACAATAACCATGAGCCCGAGTGATTAATTGTTTTTTCACTAGCTCTAAAAGCACAGCGTCTCTTAACCTCTTTGTGAATAAATTTATTACCTAAAACCACATGCGCGGAATAAACCCGCAGCTACACCAATCAATCTCAACCCGTTTCTCGCAGCTCGTCGCCCGTGAACTTTCACCTTTTCCCTTTCACCTTTCGCCTACTTTTAATCAGGTATAAAAAAACCGCTTATTAAGCGGTTTTTATCTAACATTTAAGGGTTATTTTATAACGCGTAAATGTGAGCCTTTTTTCTTTTCAGGCTTATGATCAGGTGTTTCATCAACTATTTCAGGTGATGAATCGACACTTTCAAGCTCTGGAGCAAAATCGTCTTCGTCCTCTAAAAACTCATCTGCAGTAAAGACTGTGCCTTCGCCATTTTCGCGTGCATATATTGCAAGTACAGCCCCTAAAGGCACGTACACTTGCATTGGCTGACCGCCAAAGCGTGCGTTAAAGCTAAGCTGAGAATTATCTAACGAAAACTGCGTAACCGCTGAAGGGCTTATGTTCAATACAATTTGGCCGTCTTGGACAAACTGTGTTGGCACTTGCACTGCAGGAAAATCAGCATTAACCACTAAGTGTGGTGTGCATTCGTTATCAACAATCCAATCAAAAAAAGCGCGTAGTAAATAAGGACGATTAGAGGTCATTATAAACGGATCTCACGCTCTGCTTCAGTTAAAGAAGCTTGGAATGATTCACGTTCAAATAAACGGATCATATACTCTTTAAGTTCTTTAGAGCCTGCACCATTTAGCTCAATACCAAACTCAGGTAAACGCCATAATAGTGGAGCTAAGTAACAATCAACCAAGCTAAACTCTTCACTCATAAAGTAAGGCGCTTCACTAAAGATCGGTGCTATTGCAAGCAATGCTTCTGTCAGCTCTTTACGCGCTTGCGCTGCTTCAGACGTGTTGTTAATGATTTTTTCAGCTAGGCTGTACCAATCAGTATCAATACGGTGCATCATTAAACGACTACGACCACGCATGACCGGGTATACAGGCATTAGTGGAGGATGAGGAAAACGTTCATCAAGGTATTCCATGATGATGTTTGCCTGATATAAACCAAGCTCACGGTCAATCAGTGTTGGCACTGTGCCGTAAGGGTTAATTTCGTGAAGTGCTTCTGGCAGATTATCCTTTTCAGCCATATGAATATCTACACTTACACCTTTTTCAGCAAGTACAATGCGTACTTGGTGGCTATACATACAGTTAGCACCAGAAAAAAGGGTCATTACAGGGCGCTTATTGGCAGCTACGGCCATGCCTACCTCCATTAAATAACTAAAACAGCAATAGGGGCTTAAGCCCCTATTGCAAAATTACCTTTAAATATGTTCAAACTTAATGAACATCTCTCCAGTATTCTTTCTTCAGCATAAATGCCAAGATAAATAGAATCACTAAGAATCCAAGTACCTTAATACCTAGCGCTTCCGATTCGAGACGTGTAGGTTCACCTACATACTCTAGGAAATTCGTTAAATCACGAACTGCTTGGTCATATTCATCTACACTTAATTCGCCCGTACCATCTGTTTCTGTACCAGTAATATGAGTGGTTGTTTTACCATTTACTGTTACTTCTTCAGTAATTGCAGTAGGAACACCTTGCAACTCTTGAAGAACATGTGGCATACCCACTGATGGGAATAACGTATTATTTACGCCAAACGGACGAGATTCATCTTTGTAAAACGATTTTAAATAGGTGTAAATCCAATCACTGCCACGCACACGCGCAACATTAGTTAGATCCGGCGGAGCCGCACCAAACCATTTTGCAGCATCTTCTTTCTTCATTGCATTATTGATATGACTACCTACTTTTGAACCATCAAAAATAAGTTGCTCTTGACCAATCTCTGTTGGAATACCAATATCGCGGAAAGTACGTTCATAACGTTGATACTGCATTTGGTGACAACCAAGACAGTAGTTCATGAACAACTTTGCGCCACGTTGCAAAGAAGGTTGATCAGATATATCGTTACCCGCTTCCATTAGAGGAACTGACGGGCCTGCCGCCATTGCTGGTAATACGTTTACTGATAAAGCGAATAAACCAATAAGTAGCTTTTTCATCATTTCGTTAACCTCTCAGGCAATGGCTTAGTTTTTTCATTCTTACTGTAAACAAATAACAGTACGAAGAACATAAAGTAAGTCACAGTACAGATTTGCGAAACAAGCGTTTTAAAGTCAGTTTGAGGTGTAGCACCAACCCAACCTAAAAGAACGAAAGTAACTACAAAGCCTGCAATGTTCCATTTGTGGAAACCACAACGGTAACGAACTGAACGAACCGAACCACGGTCAATCCAAGGCAATAATGCTAGCACGACAATAGATGCACCCATTGCTGCAACACCCATTAGCTTGTCTGGAATCGCACGTAAGATTGCATAAAACGGCGTAAAGTACCAAACAGGGAAAATATGCGCTGGTGTTTTAAGTGGGTTTGCCGGTTCAAAGTTTGGCGCTTCTAGGAAGAAACCACCCATTGCAGGCATAAAGAACACCACCCAACAGAACAAGATTAAGAAGCCAACCACACCCACAATATCTTTTACTGTGTAATAAGGGTGGAACGGTATCGCATCAATAATGTCTTTTTTATCTGTGTAGTATTCATGGAACTTAAATTTAGGCTTGTCTTCTTCAGCCACGGTTCCTTTTTTACGTTTGTTATCAATACCGTCAGGGTTGTTAGAACCCACTTCGTGCAATGCAACAATGTGTAAAAATACTAAGATAACAATAACCAGTGGTAATGCTATTACGTGCAATGCAAAGAAGCGGTTAAGCGTTGCACCCGAAATAACGTAGTCACCACGAATCCACAGTGTTAAGTCATCACCAATTACCGGAATAGCGCCGAACAGTGAAATGATTACCTGTGCACCCCAAAACGACATTTGACCCCATGGTAATAAGTAACCCATGAACGCTTCAGCCATTAGGGCTAGGAAAATAAACATACCGAATAACCACAGTAATTCACGTGGTTTTTGGTAAGAACCGTAGATCATGCCACGGAACATATGCATGTAAACAACGATGAAGAACGCAGATGCACCCGTTGAATGCAAATAACGTAATAACCAACCGTACTCTACATCACGCATGATGTATTCTACTGATGCAAACGCACCTTCAGCAGATGGTACATAGTTCATCGTTAACCAAATACCGGTAAGGATTTGGTTAACTAGTACTAACATAGCGAGTGAGCCAAAGAAGTACCAGAAGTTAAAGTTTTTTGGTGCTGGATACTGTGCAATGTGCATGTTCCAAACACGTGTCATTGGGATACGGTCGTCTATCCACTCAACAATTTTTCCAAACATTAGGCCACCCCTTGTTCTTCGCCCACTAAAATAGTGGTCTCATCAAGAAAAGTATATGGTGGAACTTCTAAATTTAATGGTGCAGGTACCGATTGAAATACACGGCCGGCCATATCAAACTTAGAACCGTGACATGGACAGTAAAAACCGTCATCAGTCCCTTCCACTTTCTCACCAAAGCCACCTTGTAAAAAGCTAGGTGAACAACCCAAATGCGTACAAATACCTACAGCGACAAAAATCTCTGGGCGTAATGAACGGAAATCATTGGTTGATGATTCTAATTGTTGTGGCTCTTGCGATTGCGGATCACGAAGTTGACCTTCATGTTCTTTCATCTGCTCAAGCATTTTTGGGGTCCGTGATACAACCCATACAGGTTTACCACGCCACTCGACACGTATTAATTGTCCTGGCTCAAGTTTGCTGATATCTACTTCTACAGGCGCACCCGCAGATTTAGCTCGCTCACTTGGATTCCAAGACGCAATAAAAGGAACAGCAGCCCCAGCCGCACCAACACCACCAACAACAGAGGTAGCTATGGTTAAAAAGCGACGTCGGCCATTGTCTACAGGCGCATTGCTCATCCACTTATCTCCACTATGATTCTCAACACTTGCTATATTGAGAACATCAGTTACAGCAGGTTAATTTTTCGAATTTTAAAAGAGAAACGATCATAATTAAAACCCTTGTTTAAAACAAGGTTATTCACAGCCTCCTGCTCGAATAATCCTGACTTGCTCAAATAGTTGATTAAGTTAGCTCGAGTATGAAACCAAATGACTATAGTATCGCTTCCGTAAAAACAATTTGTAAACAAGTACAATCTCACCAACTAAGTACAGTAACCACTGAATTTGGCGACATTAAACTCATTCACTTTATTTGCCCGCCAATTGTAGCAAAAAAATTCACCAATTAACTGATGGATTTAAACTAATTGCGATAATTATTTAACTTTTTTTGCGTTAGTCGGTCATTTTTAAGCTTTCGTTCAATAAATACGCATACTTGGCCTATTTTGATCAAGCTAATGTCGACATTAGTCTTAAAGGGAAAATTGAAGATGAAAGGTGAAAGGTGAAAGGTGAAAGGTGAAAGGTGAAAGGTGAAAGGCGAAAGGCGAAAGGCGAAAGGCGAAAGGCGAAAGGCGAAAGGCGAAAGGCGAAAGGCGAAACATACTCATATATTTTTGAATGAATATTAATTTTGAACCTCTTATTTCCAAGCATCGATTGATTTCATCAATGCTGAAATCATACGGGAAAGCTCACGAGTTTCCTCAATCCATTCAGTGGCCTTTGTCGTATCAACCTCTCCTATTTTTAATGCAATGTAAATTTGAGAGCGTAATTCTCCACAGCTCCCCTTAGAATATGATAAAAATCGAGTATAATCTTTAGGTGTTACTCGTTCATAACCCTCAGCTATATTTGAAGAAATTGAAAGTGCAGATCGTGTTATTTGATCTTTTAAACCAAACTCTTTGCTCTGCTTAAAATGTAAATAAATCTCGCAAGCTAAATCGGCTGAACGTTGCCATACCCTTAAATCTTCAAACCTCATAACATAACCAGTCAGCTGAAACATGCTTAACTTATAACTGTAAAATAAGAAAGACACAAAGCTTAGATCAAACTTATAGCTTGAACCTTAAACCTTGAGCCTTGAGCCTTGAGCCTTGAGCCTTGAGCCTTGAACCAAAATCTTATAGCTACAAAACAAAAAACCCAGCATAAGCTGGGTTTTTGAATTCTTGATAACGTAAAAATTAACGTTTTGAGAACTGTGGACGCTTACGCGCTTTCTTAAGACCCACTTTCTTACGTTCAACTTTACGTGCATCACGAGTAACGAAACCTGCTTTACGAAGTTGTGGACGTAATGACTCGTCAAACTCCATAAGTGCACGAGTGATACCGTGACGGATAGCACCAGCTTGACCAGTAGTACCACCACCGGCAACGGTGATGTGAAGGTCAAATTTTTCAGTCATGTCTACAAGCTCAAGAGCTTGACGAACAACCATGCGTGCTGTTTCGCGACCAAAGTACTCTTCTAAAGAGCGCTTGTTGATTACGATGTTACCAGTGCCTGGGCGTAAGAATACGCGAGCACTTGAACTTTTACGACGACCTGTACCGTAGTATTGATTTGCCATGATAGTGCTCCTTAAATGTCTAGAACCTGAGGCTGTTGTGCAGCATGGTTATGCTCAGTACCCGCGTAAACTTTAAGTTTGCGGAACATAGCGCGGCCTAAAGGACCACGTGGCAACATGCCTTTAACAGCTTTTTCGATGATCATTTCAGGCTTTGCAGCTTGAAGTTTATCAAAAGTAGTAGACTTAAGACCACCTGGGAAACCAGAGTGAGCGTAGTACACTTTATCTTTGAATTTGTTACCAGTAACAGTAACTTTCTCAGCGTTGATAACGATGATGTAATCACCAGTATCTACGTGTGGTGTGTACTCAGCTTTGTGCTTACCGCGTAGGCGATGAGCGATTTCAGTAGCGATGCGACCTAAAGTTTTATCTTCAGCGTCAACTACGTACCAGTCACGTTTTACTGTTTCTGGTTTAGCAACAAACGTTTTCATTTATAAAAATCCAATGTTTTTCAATTAAAACCACAGGTAGTTATGTTTAACTACCGCTCTAAGTATGCTACAACCCCTTCGAGTTTTAGACTTTTTCGCCGCTCACAAGTGGCTAAACTATATGAGGACATAGAACGCAACGTGGCAGACGCGGGAGTATACCAGCACTTAAATCACATTGCTACCGGCCGGTTGTTTTTTCCGCAAGAAAAGTTATTACTCAGCGGTCAGCGGTCAGCGGTCAGCGGTCAGCGGTCAGCGGTCAGCGGTCAGCGGTCAGCGGTCAGCGGTCAGCGGTCAGCGGTCAGCGGTCAGCGGTCAGAAAAGCTAATTATAACTTTAGAGTCAACAGAAAATACTTCCTTGCTGAAAATAGATATTTGTAGTTAATAAAATATCAACTAGGATAAAAACTGAGCATAAGGATTTTGTATTATGAACTTTGAAAACTTAGATGTATGGAAGCGTTCAGCCCGCCTTAGCGCTGATATTTACAGAAATACACAACTAATTAAAGACTTTAGCTTTAGAGATCAATTAACACGCTCTGGTTTATCTGTTCCTAGTAATATAGCTGAGGGCATGACAAGAGAGAGTGATAAAGAAAAAACACGCTTTTTAGATATCGCTCGCTCTTCGCTTGCTGAGGCAAGAACCCAAATATATATTGGCATCGATATTAACTATATTGATACCGACATAGGTAAGTCTTGGCTAAATGAAACAGTCCAGCTGTCAAAAATGCTAACAAGTTTGATAGCAAAAATAAAAACAAGTGAGTAACCATTCTTACTGACAGCTGAAAACTTACAGCTGACAGCTATTCTCTACTTCTGACACACCTCACAAAAAACAGTGCTGCGTTGGCCTAAACGAATTTCTGTTAGTGCTGTATCGCAATTTACACAAGGCTGGCCTTTTCGGCCATACACTAATAGCTGTTGCGCAAAGTAGCCTGGCTTACCGTCACTTTGGGCAAAGTCTTTTAACGTCGTGCCGCCTTGGGTAATTGCAGCGGCTAAGGTGTCTTTTATAATTGGGATTAACGCTTGGTAGCGTTTAAGGCTTACCTTTCCGGCTTCTTTACGAGGGTCAATACCCGCTTTAAATAACGACTCGTTAGCATAAATATTACCGACCCCCACCACAACGGCGTTATTCATAATAAACTGCTTAACGGGCACTTTTTTATTACGTGATTGCTCATAAACACGTTTAGCAAAAAAGTCATCAGTGAGTGGTTCAGGGCCTAATTTAGCAAGTAGCTTATGCTCTTCATTGGGTGCTTGCCATAAACAGCAACCAAAGCGACGTGGATCGTTTAAACGCAGCGCCTTATTATTCGCTAAAATAAACTCAACATGGTCATGCTTTTTAAGTGGCTCATTGGCGTTCACAACCCGCAAGTTCCCCGACATACCTAAATGCAATATAGCCGCCCCAAGCTCACATTCTAATAGCAAGTATTTTGCGCGGCGTTCAATACTGCTAACCACCAACCCTTCAAGTTGGTATACCTCATCTGGCACAGGCCAGCGCATACTGGCATTATGAATGTTTACCTTAGTAACGACTTGGTTTAGCACATGGGGGGTAATGCCCATGCGGCTAACTTCTACTTCTGGTAATTCAGGCATTTATAAAACTCACTATGAAAAGGTAAAACTAGGAAATAATTGCTTGGCAGTGCTTAAATCAAGCAACATTAGCCGCTGACTGGTTTTCTCGAGAAGATAATACTCACCATTTGCTTTATATAATAAGTACATCCAAGGTAGGGGCTCACCGGCGAGTTCAAACGTCGCTGCCGATAGTGGCTTATTAATATCAAGCGCATCAGGTGTGGCTGTCGTCATTAACGCTGTATTTTGCCATAAATAAACAAGCTCACTAAGTTGCTGCTCTGAACCTTGCCAACTAAGCGGTACCTCTTTGATCAAAGCAGTAGTACGCCAGCTTGTACCAATGCGCTCAATTTTTTGGTCGCTAAATTCAAGTGTTAACACAAAGCTTTGCACAGGAAGTAGTGGCTGCAGTTGCGCCTGCGTTTCATCGGATCCAATCTTTTTATGAAGACCATTTAAAAAGAAGATCATGATCAACATAGAAAAAATAATAACATTGTTCCAACCTTTGCGGCTTAATCGCATATGCAGTTCCTAATTTATATAAGGTTTTCAAGTTTAGCTAAAACTTAATTGCACTGTCTATATGTTAAAAGCTGGATACTTTGCTAGAATATCGGCAAATTTTAAGGAGTTTAGTCAATGTCAATGTATGTAGTGGGCCATAAAATCCCAGATTCAGATTCAATATGTGGTGCAATTGCACTGGCTTATTTAAAAAACCAAATTGATGAGCCGGCAATTCCAACCCGCCTTGGTGAAGTATCACCAGAAACACAGTTCATTTTAGATAAATTTGGCTTCGAAGCACCTGAGCTTAAACTTAGCTACGCTGGCGAAGACGTTTACATTGTAGACCACACAGAAAAAACCCAAGCACCTGATGATATCGACCAAGCTCGCGTTGTTGGCGTAGTTGATCACCATAAATTAGGTGATTTAACCTCATCAACACCACTTGAGTGTTGGATCCGCCCTGTTGGTTGTTCAAACACCATTATTAAGATGATGTACGATTTTTATAACGTAGAGATCCCTAAAGATATTGCTGGCATTATGCTTTGCGCCATATTAAGCGACACGGTTATTTTTAAATCACCAACCTGTACCACTGCCGACATTAAATGTGTTGAAGCCCTTGCTGAAATTGCAGGCATTGAAGACTTTAAAGAACTAGGCATGGACATGTTCCGCGTTAAATCAGCCGTTGAAGATACGCCTGTACGTGATTTAGTAATGCGTGACTTTAAAGACTTTAACATGAACGGTAACCTTGTTGGCATTGGTCAGTTAGAAGTTATTGACCTTGCAGTATTTGACGAGATTAAAGCTGACCTTGAAGCTGACATTGCCAAGCTTAAAGAAGAAGGCGGTCGTCATTCAGTATTTTTACTACTAACCGACATTATGAAAGAAGGCTCACAAATGCTGATTGCATCAGACGATGCCAGCCTTGTTGAGCAAGCCTATGGTGAAAAGCCAGAAGACGGTAAAGTATGGCTAGATGGCGTATTGAGCCGTAAAAAGCAAGTAGTACCACCACTACAAGACGCTTTTAAGAGCTAGGTTCGAGGTTCGAGGTTCGAGGTTCGAGGTTCGAGGTTCGAGGTTCGAGGTTCGAGGTTCGAGAAATTTAAAAACCTTGCGGTTAATATCGCAAGGTTTTTTATACCTGTAGGCGGGAGTTTACCCCGCGCAGTGGGTAGGTAAGTTCGCAGCCCACTTTTGAACCACAGAGAACACCGAGGCGCTTCGCGCTACACAGAGTAATACCTTACTGAACGCTGACAGCTACCTGTTTTTATTTTTAATCACTTCCTCTGTGCACTCTGTGACCTCGGTGGTAAATAGTGTTTTAATTTTTTGCACAACAGAGAACACTGAGGCGCTTCGCGCTACACCGAGAAGACAGTCAGTTGTAACTTCTTAATCTTGAAGTTATTTAGGAAGTAAAGTAATTAAACTCTGATCCTTTTAATACCGTCAACGAGCTTAACTTCATTAAAATTAACTAGTAGACCTGTTCTTATTCCTGTCAGCTTTAAATACGTCATCAACTGAGCAGAATGAATAGGCCGCAATTTATCAACTGCTTTTAACTCAACAATTAGCTTATCCGGTAACAATATATCAAGTCTATAACCTGTATCGATTGATACATTCTTATATTTTATAGGTAGTTCAGCTTGTGCAATAGCTAGCAGTCCGGATTGATTTAGTTCATACATTAGGCAACTTTCATAACTAGACTCTAATAAACCAGGACCTAAATTTTTATGAACCTCAATGGCGCAACCAATAACTTTATGAGTTAGTAAATCTGTTTCCATTGATATTTTTATCCACTTCCTTGTAATTTATTTTGACAGTATAGTCACTTTCTCGTCTAAAGGATTATTTTGAATCACAGTGAAAATCGAAGCACTAAACCGAGAAATCAATTACTGATATCTGACATAATAACTGCTCTTTACCTTTAATCACTTCCTCTTTGTACTCTGTTACCTCTGTGGTAAAAAATCACCAAAAGATGCGGGATGAACCCAGAGCTACAGCTGAACGGCATAAAGCCCCGCCTTCAAAATATTTGAAAAACTCCCATAGGCTCTAGGTTTTTACTAGCAAATCGCACATCGCACATCGCACATCGCACATCGCAAAAAATTACTCTAAACTGGTAAAAAAACAATAAATAAGGACATAAAATGCACATACTTCACCATGGAGCAGTCAATGGCGTAACAGGCTCATGCCACCAGCTGATAATAAACGACCAAAGCTCTTTTCTAATTGATTGCGGACTATTCCAGGGTGAAGATTCTGTAGATGATCTAAGCATTGAATTTAATATAGACACTGTTCGCGCATTAATAGTTACCCATTGCCATATTGATCATGTTGGCCGAATTCCCTATTTACTGATGGCTGGCTTTAAAGGCCCTATATTTACCTCTGTTGCATCAGCAAGCTTATTGCCTTTAGTCATTGAAGATGCATTAAAAGTGGGCGTTACGCGAGACCAAAAAATAATAGATGCCTGCTTAAGGCTACTTAAACAACAAGTTGTAGCTGTAGACTTTAAAGCCTGGTTTGAGCTTCCTTGCAAAGGTGAACACAAAGCGAAAGCCCGACTACAACGAGCAGGGCATATTTTAGGCTCCGCTTTTGTAGAAATAGACATAAGCACGCCTCATTATAAAGCGATCAAGATTCATAGAGTGGTTTTTTCTGGTGATTTAGGGGCGCCCTATACGCCTTTACTACCCGCACCTAAAGCGCCCTATAAAGCCGATACCTTAGTCATAGAGTCAACTTATGGTGATAAAAATCACCAAGGTCGTAAACAACGTACGCAAACCTTAAAAAACGTGATTGAACGCGCCGTTGCCGATAACGGCGTAGTACTTGTGCCTGCCTTCAGTATTGGCCGCACGCAAGAGCTGTTATACGAACTTGAACAGCTAATTCATGCTTCTGCTAAAAATTCACCTTGGCGCACAATACAAGTAATACTCGACTCGCCTATGGCGGCTAATTTTACTCAGCAGTACCGAAAGTTTAAATGCTTATGGGATGAAGAGGCAAAACAAAAAGTAGCCAAAGGTCGCCACCCACTCGACTTTGAAAACCTCACTACTATAAACACCCATAGCGAGCACTTAGCGTTAATAAATTACTTAGCCAGCCGCCAAACACCTGCAATTATTCTAGCTGCAAGCGGTATGTGCACCGGCGGGCGTATAGTTAATTACTTAGAGCGCTTTTTAACCGACAAAACCACCGATGTACTCTTTGTAGGTTACCAAGGGCGCGGCACGCTGGGTCGCGATATACAAACCTATGGCCCACAAAATGGCTATGTGTTGATAAATAATACTAGGGTGAATATTAACGCCAAAATACACACTATAAGCGGTTATAGTGCTCATGCAGATCAAGCAGGTCTCATCAAATTTGTAACCGGTATGCGCAAAAAGCCCCACCATATAAAAATAGTTCACGGCGATGATGACGCTAAAAATACACTCGCAGCAAAATACAGAGAAATATTGGGAGATGAGGTGACGGTAGAAATTGGCAAGGGATAAATAACAGTAAAATAAGAAGTCAGATATCAGAAGTCTTATTTTAACCTAGGAGATCGTAATGAACTTTGAGCATTTAGATGTATGGAAAAGATCTGTAAAACTAAGTTGTGAAATTTATAAATCTACCGCTAATTTAAAAGATTATGGGTTTAGAGATCAGTTAACTCGGTCTGCGCTATCGGTTCCCAGCAATATAGCTGAGGGGGTTTGCAGAGAAAGCTTTAAAGAAAAAAGCCGCTTTATTGATATTGCACGCGCCTCACTAGGTGAAGCGCGCACCCAAATCTATATTGGGGATGAAATTGGCTATTTACCAAAAGGTATAAGCCAAGTATGGGTTTTAGAAACAAAAGAGTTAGCAGCTATGCTAACTAGCTTAAAAAATAGGTTCGACTCTGCTTGATGTCTGATTTCTACTATCTGCTGTCTGCTATCTGATTTCTAAAACCTGCTCTTTTACTTTAACCATTCGCCTTTAACCTAAAATATTTATTTTTGAACCACAGAGAGCACCGAGGCGCTTCGCGCTACACAGAGTAATACCTTTTTGAACGCTGACAGCTAACTGTTTTTACTTTTAATCACTTCCTCTGTGACCTCTGTGGTGAATAATTTTTTACCTTTGACGCGACATAAAGCTACCAGTGCGCGGCATAAAGCCCCGCCTACGTTCAATCCAAACACCGTGCTTGGCTTAATCTCAACCTTTAACCTTTAATCCAAAACGTAAAATACGCGGTATAAAGCCACGCCTACATTCACACACCCATATTAACTTGCCCGTAGGCGGGAGTTTACCTCGCGCAGGATTTAGGCTTTAGGTTTGAGGTTCGGTGTTTAGCTCTAGGCTCGTAACTCGTAACTCGTAGCTCGCAGCCCATAGCCCGTTGCCCACCGCTCGTCACTCGCAACTCGCTGCCCTTTAAATCCTGTACAAGCAAGTATATTCACGTATCATTTTAAGGCCAGTAATTAAAAGGATACCTCTTGTTTAATCTCCCCCCCACTACAATTGCACTTATTATCGTTTGTAGCGGCTCTATTATTGGACCGCTTGGTATGGCAGGCGTTAATATCGCTATTCCCGACCTTGCTGAAGATTTACACGCAAGCGCAAAAATGATTGCGTGGATGCCCACCTTGTATTTACTCAGTAGCGTTATCTTTATGTTGCCGTGCGGTAAAATAGCAGACAACTATGGTCGCAAACGCGTGTATGCATTTGGTTTAGGCTTAAATGCACTGGCCTCGCTAATGTGTGCGTTAGCAAACTCTATTGAGTGGGTGCTTTTTTGGCGCTTTATACAAGGGGCTGCAGGCGCCATGATTTTTGGTATAGGCGTTGCCATTATCACCTCTGTTACGCCTGATAATAAACGCGGAATGGCATTGGGCATCTCTGCGGCGTGTGTGTACATAGGACTCAGTGCAGCACCTGCGGTTGGTGGCTGGCTCACTGAAATATGGGGATGGCGCGCCGTGTTTTACTCGCAAATTCCCCTGGTACTTATGCTGCTTATTGCCATTAAACTATTTTTACATGGCGAATGGAAAAACGATAAAAAATCGCCGTTTGACTGGTGGGGTATGGTTATTTTCTCGCTCTTTGCACTTTGCTTAGTATTAGGATTAAGTGATTTACCGAATATAGCTGGCTGGCTATTAACCGCACTTTCAATCATTTGTTTAATGCTATTTATTGTTCACCAAAGTCGCAGTCGGCGCCCGTTAATTAGAGTACAAATGTTTTTAGAAAGTCGTGTGTTCAGCCTATCGTTGACTACTTCGTTTCTCATGTATGCCAGTAACTTTTCACTGGCCTTTTTGTTAAGTTTGTACCTGCAATATATAAAAGGATCAAGCCCCGCACATGCAGGACAAATAGTATTACTACAAGCGGTTTCAATGGCTATCATGGCGCCCCTAGCAGGTAAACTTGCCGATAAAATACAACCACGCTTACTTGCCACGCTAGGCTGTGTAATTGTTCTGGTTGGATTTTTTCTGTTATCCCAGTTATCGGTTAGTTCAAGCACCGCTTACATTAGTGGCTCACTGTTATTATTAGGGATTGGGTTTGGCTTATTTTCGACCCCTAACAACAATGCCATTATGGGTGCAGTGGATAAAAGTGAGCTAGGTGTGGCGTCTTCCTCAATGAACTTATCACGCACTATTGGTAATTTATTTGGCATGAGCTTAATCAACTTAATTGTGCATTATTACCTTGGTGACAGCACCTTCTCAGCGCAAAATAGCCACGCATTAATGAGCACCATTTCATTGGCGTTTAAAGTGTCATTAGGGTTTGTCATGCTGGCAAGCTGTATTTCTGCGCTACGAGGCCGGGCTTAAAAGGCTGCTAGGTTCGAGGTTCGAGGTTCAAGGTTCAAGGTTCAAGGTTCAAGGTTCAAGGTTCAAGGTTAAAGGTTAAAGGTTAAAGGTTAAAGGTTAAAGGTTAAAGGTTAAAGGTTAAAGGTTAAAGGTTAAAGGTTAAAGGTTAAAGGTTAAAGGTTAAAGGTTAAAGGTTAAAGGTTAAAGGTTAAAGGTTAAAGGTTAAAGGTTAAAGGTTCCAGATATTTAAAAACCTTGCGGTTAACATCGCAAGGTTTTTTTATACCTGTAGCAGCGGGTTCACCCCACGTCGGTATTAGGATTTAGGATTTAGGGTTTAGGTTCGAGGTTTTAGGCTCGAGGCTCGTAACCCGCCGCCCGAAGCTCATAACCCGACGCTCGCACCTCGCACCTTAAAAAAATGCGCGGCATAAAGCCCCGCCTACAAAACATTCTTACCACAGAGTACACCGAGGCGCTTCGCGCTACACAGAGAAGACAAAGCAAATAAAACATGTTTTTAATCATTTTCTCTGTGTGCTCTGCCCCCTCTGTGGTAAATAAAATCTCTTCAAGATCTTTTTGCACAAAGAGAAGTGAATGAGGAGTAAATGAGAACATAAAACCATTAGCCCAACTGGTTAATTCGAAGCTCTAGGCTCGATTCCCATACCCCGTAGCTCGTAGCTCGTTACCCGATGCCCGTTACCAACTCTTTCATATATTCAGTAAACTCATCGCCTAAGCTTTTATCGCGCATGCTGTATTCTACAATCGCTTTTAAATAACCGAGTTTATCGCCACAGTCGTGTGAGCGGCCACTCATATGAAACGCTTCTACCGTATCAATAGCCAATAATGCATCAATCGCGTCTGTAAGCTGTATTTCACCGCCTGCGCCTACATGAGTTTTAGCGAGTAATGGCCAAATATTTTTACTTAAAACATAACGACCAACAACAGCTAAATTTGAAGGAGCAACATCTGCGGCTGGTTTTTCAACCATTTTTTTAATTGCTGCACTTTCACCAGCAGCAAGCTCTACACCATTAATATCAGCAATGCCGTACTTACTTACATCTTCAATAGCAACGGGCTCTAACATAATTTGGCTGGCATGGGTTTGCTTAAAGCGTGCGATCATCGCCGCTAAGTTTTCAGTTTTTTGATCTGCCGTATAAGCATCTAAAATTACATCGGGTAAAACCACAACAAAGTCACTATCACCAACTATTGGCTTGGCACATAAAATAGCGTGCCCTAAGCCTTTAGCTTCACCTTGGCGAACGTGCATAATAGTAACATCTGCTGGGCAAATAGAGCGCACCTCATCTAGCAAAGTACGTTTTACACGTTTTTCTAGCGTGGCTTCTAACTCAAAACTGGTATCAAAATGGTTTTCAATGGCATTTTTAGAGCTATGTGTTACGAGCACAATTTCTTTAATACCCGCCGCCACACATTCATTTACTATGTATTGAATCAGCGGTTTATCAACCAAGGGGAGCATTTCTTTAGGGATTGCCTTAGTCATTGGCAACATACGGGTGCCTAAACCGGCAACAGGAATTACAGCTTTCACAAATAGTCCTTTAATTTAAAAGGGGTATTATCCATAAATTAACATAAACAGATAGATACAACCTGAATAAATGCACTTGCCTCCAACTTATAATAAGCCAACAGAATATAGCTGTGAAAATAATTTCATTTTTTCTGCTTAAAAAATAAATTATATACAAACTGAAAATAGTTTAGTTAAACTAAACATGAATCTAAAGCATAATACAAAAGTAAATTTCATACCTCAAGAAATGCAGAATGAGTTAACGCCTAAAGGAAATAAATGAATAATCTAGCTATAAAAATCGACAATATTGAATTATCCAATAATGCTCCGTTTGTACTATTTGGTGGAGTCAACGTATTAGAATCTCGTGATTTAGCAATGCGCGTTGCTGAGCATTATGTAGAAATAACAAATAAATTAAATATTCCTTATATATTTAAAGCCTCATTTGATAAAGCAAACCGTTCATCAATCAACTCTTATAGAGGCCCAGGCATGGAAGAAGGTTTAAAAATCTTTGAAGAGATAAAGAAAACTTTTAATATTCCATTGATTACAGATGTACACGAACCATATCAAGCAGCTCCTGTAGCAGAGATAGTTGATGTTATTCAACTACCTGCATTTTTAGCACGCCAAACCGACTTAGTCATTGCAATGGCTAAAACTGGAGCCATCATAAACGTAAAAAAACCACAGTTCCTTGCTCCACACGAAATGCGTCATATAATCACTAAATTTAATGAGGCAGGCAATAACAACATAGCGTTATGTGAACGCGGTTCAAGTTTTGGATATAATAATCTTGTAGTTGATATGCTTGGCATGGATGATATGAAAAGTATGGCACCTGTGATTTTTGATGCAACACATGCATTACAACGCCCCGGAGGACGTATTGACTCTGCCGATGGTCGTCGAGCACAAGCTGCGGAATTAGCTAGAAGTGGTATGGCGTTAGGAATTGCTGGACTATTTATTGAAGCACACCCTAACCCTAATGAAGCAAAGTGCGACGGCCCTTGCGCCCTTGCACTTGATAAGCTAGAAGGTTATTTAACTCAAATGAAAGCAGTGGACGATTTAATAAAAAACCTTGAACCACTTGATACTAGCGCTAACAATTTATAGGTTAACTCATGAAGCCACGCTATTAAGTTGACTGCTAAAGATTAATAGCGTGAGTAAATATATATTTTTTTATTAATTAAGCACTGAAGAGCAAATTTCATCTATTTATGGTACGTAGCCCTTCATCAACAATATAGTATTAGAGCTTTCTAGATCAGCCCACAAAACTATTACAAATAACTAACATAAGCAAGAGTTCGAAATGCTAATATCCTCATCAATTTGTTGAGGAATACTTTTTTTCAGGCAAATCTAATTTACGCCTAAAATAATTCATAACCGTACAATAATTGATTAAAAATATCAGGTACAAAGTAAAAATTGTAATAAACCCATAAAACATAATGTACTCAGGCACTAATAAAATCTCACCGACTATACCAACAGTTGCAAAAATTGTTGCTATAAAACAGATTAGAGTTAATGTTTGTAAAGGTGAAAAACCTAAACGTTGACATATGTGATGTAAATGCTCACGATCTGGCTTAAATGGCGACTTACCTTGTTTAACACGGCGCACCATAATTGCAACCATGTCCATTAACGGTACCGCAATAAGCCATAACGCTGTAACAGGTCGAATCATCGGGTTACCAGCCGTTTGGCTTGCACCTATAAGCAACCAAATAACTGTAAAGCCAATCATCATGCTGCCAGCATCACCCATAAATACTTTTCTTTTACGACCAGCTAAACCCAAATTCATCATTATGTATGGCAACATACATACAACCAGTAGCAAACAAAGATAACTTAGGCTTTGCTCACCAGCAAGCAAGAGTAATATACCAATACTCGCAAAAGTAACTATTGACAAACCACCTAATAGGCCATCAATACCATCAACCATATTAAATGCATTAATACAGCCAATAACAGCAAACACAGTAACTAAACCACCTAGCATACCAAGTTCTATAGCGCCAAAACCGAGTAAATTACCCAGCGTATGTAATTCTGCATTAGCAAAATAAATCATCGCTATAGATATCAATGCCTGAACTAACATACGAATTTTTACACTCAAGTCAAAACGATCATCCAAAGCCCCAACTATTGTTAAACCAAAAATACATAACATGTATAAATTAGCATGGTTAATCATATTTGGATGTGTATAAATATAGTTAACTATTGTTATACAAATTGCTACACCACCTACTAGTGGCACATTACCCGTATGCATTTTTCGCCCTGAAGGCTTGTCAACTAAACCAACCCTACGTGCAACCTTACGCATAAAAAATAACACGGCGAATGCCAAGAAAAAGGTAAATAAAAGGTCGATTATCATATCATCTCGCAACTCTGAATTTTAACTGTATAACTACTTATCTGAACCTAAATGACCATGTTATCTAAAGTCTTATAACTCGAACAAATAAAACTATTTTGTTGAACTAAGTCCAATCAACAATCCAGATTATTATTGATTACTTCATATGATATCTAAAGCTTTTAATTAGAGCTATATAAATATATGATTGAATAAACAACTTAAAAATTGAAACTACTTTTTAATAACGCCAACTAAGTTTTCACCATCCATCACTAAAAGAGTATTAACCTTCTTGGACTCCATGACGCTTATAGCCTCATGAACCCTACTCGATACTAAAACACTTAATGGATTATGAGTTGCTATATCAGATGCTTGTAAATCAAAAGCAGCCTTGTATTTACAATCCATAGTTCTTCTGATGTCGCCATCAGTAATAATTCCAAAATGATTTGAAAATTCAACAATTGCAATACCTAGCTTACCTTTACCTATTGAGTGAACTACTTCAATAAATGAACTATTTGGAGAGATAACAGGAAGGGATTCAGTATACATTTCATCAGCAACCTTACTTAAAAGCCTTCGTCCTAAATTTCCACCAGGATGAAAGCGAGCGAAATTTTCAGGCTTGAAATCTCTAGCATCCATTAAAGCGACGGTCAATGCATCTCCCATCACTAGGGTTGCAGTAGTAGATGAAGTAGGGGCTAATTGAAGAGGACAAGCTTCTTTAGGTACAGATATATCAAGGTGGCAATGTGAATTTTGAGATAACGTTGAATTTACATTTCCTGTTATCGCAATGATAAAGTTCCCATTATCTTTCAAAAAAGGTAGTAATTTTAAAACTTCATCAGTTTCACCTGAATTTGAAATAGCTATAAAAATATCTTTATGTTTAACCATTCCAAGATCACCGTGAAAAGCCTCTCCTGGGTGCATAAAAAAACTAGGTGTCCCTGTGCTTGCAAAGGAAGCAGCAATTTTTTTTCCTATAATGCCTGATTTCCCCATCCCACAAATAATTGTTCGCCCAGAAGTGCTGATAATTTTATTAACGGCTTTAGCAAAGCTATCGTCCAGTAAAGAAGACATATAAACTAAGCCATCAATCTCTGTTTGAATCACTTCTTTAGCTATTTGAATTGACTTGAAATCCATTATTTTTTTCTCGCTCCATTAATTCTTTTATTTCTTGGTAATCTTCTTTAGTATCTATCCCATGAGGGATATCACCATCATAAACAACACTACCTATTGACATTCCATTACTTGTAGCTCTCAGCTGCTCCAACTTTTCGTATTGCTCCAACGGAGATTCTGAATAGCTACAAAATTCCTTTAAAGCAGATACAGAGTATGCATAAATACCCACATGTCGAAAAGCTAAAGATAAGTCAGAAGGCTTTTCTCGGTTATAAGGGGCTGCAGAACGAGTGAAATGTAAAGCCCTATTTTTTTCACCTAAAATAGCTTTGACAACATTTGGATTTAAAAAGTCAGTTTGTTTTGAAATTCGCGTTACTGCAGTTGTTATAGAGAAATTCCTATTTTGTAGTGCAAAGTTAGCAACTTCATTTATTAATTTATGTGGAATTAAAGGCTCATCACCTTGAATGTTTAAAACAACATCACCATCTTTCCAGTTTTCTAATATGGCAATTTCATGAATTCTGTCAGTACCACTTTGGTGTTCAGATGACGTTAGCCGCACAGGTATGTTAAATTCGTTCATCGCATCCACTATACGTCGATCATCAGTTGCAACAATAATAGAATCAAACGAGATGTTTGCTGAGAGACATTGTTGTACAACATGATAGACCATAGGCATACCACAGATTGGCAATAAGGGTTTTCCTGGTAAGCGTGTCGAGCCATACCTAGCTGGTATAACTACTTTAATATTATTCAAAGTAAATCCAATTATTCTTAATATGATTTTTTTACATTATAGATAGTATATTACCTATATTATCAACTTTGGTAACTAAGCATGTAAACTAATTTTTACCCAGAATTCACACTAACCAAATGGGAATTAATAAAAGAGCAAGCTAGACTCTTAGTTTAAGATAGTAAAATCATTCCCAAAATATACTATAATAGTAATTTAAGTTTAATTATCACTTAAATAGAGCTTTTGATATTCGTCAACCATGGTAGCTTGTTGAAAATACTTTTTCACATAAATTGCAGCCTGTTCAGATAGCAGCAACCGATATTCAGTATCATTTACAAGCTTAGTTATAGCCTCTGAAAATACCTCTACATTTTGAGCAGGACACAAAATCCCAGTCTCGTTGTGTTTTATAACTTCGGGTATACCCTCAACATTAGAGGCAACACAAGGTATAGCAAAATAACCAGCTTCAACTAAGTTTAATCCAAAAGCTTCCCATAAAGATGGCTGGCATAAAATATCTATTTTATTAAAGAAATCTGACTTGTTTGATACCCAACCAACATAGGTAATAACTTCATTTAGCTTTAACTTTTTAATAAGCTCTAAACACTGTTCTCGAAGTTCGCCGTCGCCAGCTAAATAAAAGTGAACATTTTGAGTTAGTTGTTTTTGTTCAGTTAAAGCTTTGACTATTTTTATAAATGTAAGAGGATCTTTTTGCTTATCTAAACGAGCAAAAAAGCCAATATTCACACAGTTATCTGACTTACGTTTATTTACTTTCAGTTCTGAGAAATCAACGCCATTATGTATTGCTAGTGATTTACAAATAATACGAGGATAGTATTTAAGGTAATATTTATTAACTGTGATATTTTTATCACCAAACAATGTGGATATGATCTCTAATAAATAATAAATGAACCTTTTAGTAGGCTTCTCATGCTGATGAAAAGCAATGCCGTGGACAGTATGATAAACCTGTTTAACTCTAGCCATTTTTGCAGCTACGCGAGCTATAATTCCGGGTTTTGTTGAGTTTGTATGGACTATGTCAAAATTGTTTTTTTTGAAAAAAGTATATAAATCCCAAAAAGCTTGAAAATCGTTTAATGATATATCGCGAGCTAAGCTCTCAATATAAACCACTTTAATATTGTGTTCTTCAAAATATTGATTGAATGAGTTATCTAAGGGTTTTCCACCAAATAAAATATATTTATCAAAATTATTATCCAAACCCTTTAATATATCTAAAGAAACCTGCTGAACCCCTGATAATTGAGGAATCACTTGTATGTGAACTATCTTTTTCATTGTTACTCTATATAGAAGTTAATATAAGCTTATTGAATGCGTAACCTAAGCTTTTTGATAAACTTATTTCGCTTCACTTTAAGATACAACTGACGAACCGACCATTCACAGTTAAAATTAAAACTAGAGTTCAGCATATTAAACATATTTTGATTAATATGATGCTGTTCGCATTCCTCTGCTCTTGAAATACTTTTTGAGTTACTTAGCTCTTCTAGCAATTCTGTAATGCCTTCTTTCGCTAAATAAGTCCTTAATATATCCATTTGAATACTTAAACGTTGAGGTTCTAATGCTAAGAAGCTCTCTAAATTTTGTTCAAAAACAGCACTCGACGGTATTAACCAACCACTTTGTAAAAGCATAGGCTTATCTCTGTAAACTAATAACCCTACAGCTCTCTTATGATACATGGCTGTAATGGCTATACTACTAGGTGTTGTTACAACACCAGAGTAAGCCTCTAAAGTTTTTTCAAAATCAAATTTAATATCATTCTCAAACTCTATTTTTAAGTTCAACTCTAAAAATGCTAAAAGCCTTTGATCAAAAACTCTAACAGCAAAAAGTACATCTTTTTTTATTAGGACTTTAATTGTATCAAGCATTAAGTTAGATAAGGACTCAAACTCTAAGTCATTAAAATAAGATGTGTTCGCAGTAGTTATCAGTATCTTTTTTGTATTCGGTAAAATCAACATATCACTTTTTGACAAAACTCTTTTGGGCAAATAATTAAAAGAACTTACTTGATTTGAAAAATAAGATTTCTCGGTATTGCCTACACATAAAAAATGAGACTGTATTATAGGATGATACATAGTAACACCATATTTACTTACCATTGGGTTAGTAATAGCATTAGAAAAATCAAATACACCATCAGTGCATAATATCGTCGCTTTATTTAACTCTTTAAATTTTAATGTTAATAACACATTATGTGGCATTGTATAAAAGGCACAAACAAAGCTATCGAATTTATCAAAAAAAATACTCTTTTTTTTGTAAAAACGACAACCACCAAATGTGTAAACTAATCCGGGCTTATCTATTAAGCCTAAATCGCGATAAAAACTTTCATGCTCAGAAAATAATATATGCATTATACTTTATCTTTAAAAAGTTTTAGGACTATATTCTCTATGTCTTTAGCGAACTCTTTCGTCCCCCTAAAAGAGGATGCACTCAGCATACTTGTGCTAGAAACAAAAGAATATATGTCATTGGCATTTGACTTTATATTTTTATAGTTATCAAGTAACAAGCCATTCTCAATATAATTAAATACATCCTTAACACCACAGCGACTATAACCTATAGGCTTTACTCCAAAGTGGGCAGCTTCAAGGTAACTTAAACCATAAGACTCATTCAGCTCAGATAACAGGATGCAATAATCATTAGCTTTATATATTTCTGGTAGTTGGCTCCTGTTAACTGGGCCTAAAATATTTATGTAATTACTAATAGAACTTTGATTAATCATTTGTTTAAGTTCATCCATATACTGTCCATCACCAACAATGTTCCACTTAAACTGCAGACCTAGCTTAGTTAATTGCTCAAAAACATTAAGCATATGCGCAAATCCCTTTCTTTCGTTTAAGCGGCAGACAGTTATGAAATTAGCGCCTCTGGGCTTAACTACACCGCAGATATCATTACCAGCCGAGTAAACTCCGGGGTTTACAATACTTGCATTGACTAACTCCATATCAACTTTGTGCTGTTCTAAATAAAACTCCTGTATATATTTAGAAACAAATATAACCTTATAGGAATTATAAATAGCCCTCAAAAAATTTTTACTGAACCTAATAGCTTTCGTTAATAGGTCTGGATCACCTAAATATTTTTCTTCACCATGAATAAAGCAAATAGTTTTTGATAATAACTCATTACTAAAGTATCTTCCGGCATTATAAATGGCAGCCGGATCGTTACATATAACTACATCTGCACTTTCTAGCTCTCTTTTGTACTCTATATAATAGGAAATAGGCCATAACATTGGCGGCAAAAAAGATGTATACAAATCCCCTTGTTGATACGAAGCAGATTTACTAGATGTTATTACACTAACAGCGTAATCTTGGGAGTCACTGTAAAATTTATATAGTATTTCAGCTATTGTACCTGCCCCACCTAGTGATGGAGGAAACTCATGAGAAAAAACCACTACTTTTTTCATATTAAAAACTTCCAATTACCATTCTTCATTATTTCGAATGAATCTTGGATCTTGTTCTCCAAATAATTGAATAGGGCAAGGTTCTCCGATGAGACAAAAGTTTATCGAATATTGGTAATAAGAATAATCTTTAGCTTGCCTGAAAAAATCGTTCATAAAAAATAAACCTATTAAGAAAATCATAAAAATCAGACGAGAGTCATTTTTTAACTTTCGATAGACGAACTCATAAATAAATAAAGGTAAGAAAACCGTGTAGATCGATCCAACTCTATTAAATACAACAAACTCTAATGAAAGCATCCTAACAATAATCAGGAAAAAGATTATATTGACTAAGAACCTAGAGTTTAAATTAAAATTTGAAACACCATTTCTAATTATAAAAATAAACATAGAACACAAAATGAAGGTATTTATTATAAATACTAACGAAACGGTGCCGCCATCTTCATGATTAAGGTGATTTTTATAAGAAAAACCAATAGCATTCATTACATTAAGCAATATATCCCGAAAAACTGTAGCTCCCAAAAGAAGTGCTATAAATATGCAGAGTAGATATATCACTCTTGAAAATTTAACAGCCTTTAGTAAATAGGAAAATAAAAATAAAATCGCACTGAAGTGAAAAAAGCTGGCCAACAGAACAAACAAAAAATAAGTAAAATATTTATTTTTATAGAGAAACGTAATTGTGGCCCAAAAAACAATTGCGGCAGCTAAAGCTTGCCTCATTATGCTCATACTTGGGAAATAAAAAGTTAAATATACAAATAAAAGGGTTATCGATAAGAAGCTATGCCTTTTTGAAATCCCTCTTAACCCCATGAATATAAATAGCATTGTTAGTACTGAATATAAAACAATAATTGCTTGAAAATTAAACCCTAGAGAACCCAACAACTCTGATAGAAGGGAAAAAGAGGGCTCTACAGGTACGAAGTTACCTACCTTAGCCGTGTCGAATAGTATGACATAATTGGTAAAGTCAGAGCCCACGTAATAGCGAAACGCAGAAAGAGTAGTCAATAATAATAACAAGGCAGAAACAAAAAACTTCCTTATAACTATTTGACCTAAAAAAATCTGCAGACTAACAAAAAACCAGATCATAAAAATGAAATTCCCTAAATACAAACAGCTATCAAAATCATTAGATAAGATTTTTTTTCATTAAGCCTAGTGTTTTCTGCCGTCTATCTTGAATTGAACCGCTTACAGAGCGCTGCTCTTCATAGGATTTTAGTTTATTCGAAATTTCAAAAGTTCTTATATTGCAGCCAGCAACTTCACCTAAAATAAGAGAATGCATTCTTCCTGACAAGACGGTATCAGCCTCAGTTAATTTTTTAAAGTACCCTTTTACTGAAAGAAGCTCGTCTACAAACTCAACCTCAAAATCGAGTTGTCTACTTCGCAAATACTTATAGAAATTTTTAGTTAATATCAAATCTTTATTTGTTGTAGCCATTAAACAAATAGATGAAAACCCCTCACTTGTTATTAACTTGTGCCACAAAGAAAAATACTCATCAATGGTTAATTCTGGGTTACTAGCCTCATTTTTATATAAGTTATAAACTTCAAAATCAGTAATCCCTACGACAGCTTTCTCATTAGTACTTTTAATGTCAACTTTTGTATCAAAGTCATAATTATAAGCAACATCAAATCCTAGCTGAGCGTCAATACTAAAGTTTTCTTTTAAGTTTTTTTGCGAACGCTTGTCTCTAACAGTAACTGAGCTACATTTTTTTAATGCGCTTTTAAACAAAGCAGAGGATAAAAAGCCAAACTTATCACCCACCCCCACTCCGAAAACATGTATTTTTATATTCCTTTTACTCAAAAAATAACACCATAAATAAAAAGAAATTGGAAAGTTTTCATTATCTAAAATTAATTGACCACCACCAATAACACTGCTTGAAAAGTCACTATTGCATGACTTTTTAATTCTACGAAAGTTACTTATAAACCACTTTGCAGTTATTAATATCTTTTTAACTCCCAAGAAGCTGAGTAACAAGATAAGGTAATTGCTAAAAAAGCTAGTCTTGTTTTTTGTACTTACTTTACTAGATGGAGTCGCAGCTTTTGTGCGAGTATAATCAACGTTTGTTATAGCATTATAACCCAACTCATTTAGTATATTGTTTAGGCTCAACGAAATCGCGCGGTCACCAATATTGTCAGAATAACATTCGTTTATTGTTAATATTCTTTTTTTCAAAAAAACTCACCTTCATTAATTAAATTTAGCAGGAGCTTACAGCTTCATGCAGCTCAACATTCTTTTTACATATCTTTTAAAACTCATTGGTATAGCATCAATGAAGTTAATATAAAAAATATGCGCTATATAATTTAACTTTTGAAATACAGTAAACTCCCCACTAGCAAAAGCTAATCGCCTACATTCTTTACAATATGAAGTAAAACTTTTCATTAGCGATTTACTACGAAGAGATTTACTGATGTTAGTTTCATGCCGCCTATAATATGAGTAAGTCAAGCTTGTATACTTTATCCTTCCAATACCTATAACCTTTATGTAATAGAGCCACTCACCATAAAACTTAAAACGCTCATCCCAACCCTTAGCCTGTTTAAATGCACTAACCCTATGCATCATGCCGCAACTTTGGATAAAATTACTTTTAGCTAACTCAAACAATGCATTCGCGCTTTTTTTCTTTTGCAATTCATCATTTCTAGAGAAAGACATTTCCTTTCCCTCTGAATCTATTATGAGGCTATTACAATGCACAGCTACAATATCATCTTCTATAAACTCAGAAATCATTAGCTCAACATGAGCTGGAGGTAAAATGTCATCGTGGCCTAAAAATATAATAAAATCACTCTCGGCATTTTCAACTGCAAGGTTTATATTCTTTGTAATACCCTGATTTTTTTCCAGCTCAATTAAGTGTATCTTATCGCCATAGTCCTTTAATAAAGATACTGTGGAATCCGTAGAGCAGTCATCTATTACAATAACTTTAGTATTACTATAAGTTTGCGCTAGACAAGAGTTAATAGTGTCTTTAATGTAATTTCCACTATTATATGTAGATATAGCTATGCAAGCACTGGGAGTCAAAATCAAACCTTAAATTTAAAAATTAAAAACATTGTAACTGTGTGTAAGAGTGAGTTTATTACAAATGCATAAGCAGCACCTATAACCCCAAACTCAGGAGTAAGTAAAATAGTTAAAACACACCAACTGATAGCAAATATTACTTCTGAAATAACAATCAGTTTTACCAAACCTTTTGCAACTAAAACATACCCAAATAACCAACCACAAACCTTAATACAACAACCAATTAGTTGCGGCAAAAATAGAACTTTCATTGCCATAAACGCATTTGTATATAAGATCAAAATAATAAAATCTTTCAATAAATATATACCTGCACTTATCATTATAGTTAAGGGAAGTATCAATCTTAAAGCAGCGTATATTTCACGCTTTACAGCATTGGATTCCAAGTTAGATGAAAGCTGAGGAAGTAGATAAGTTGACAAGCTCGTTGTTATTAATGAAAGTGCAACTTGTGATAAGCTCCACATTGCTTGCCAGTTCCCCGCATCAACATCTGATAACGTTTCGATTAAATGCGTACGTATAAACATTAAGGAACTATTAGACACCAAAATAGAAGTAAAAGTTATTAGAGCAAACGACATTAATTTAGTTAAAGCCTCTACTTTAACTTTACTTTTGAAGTTTTTTAGCACACACCACTGTTCTTTTCGAATAATGTAGAAGGTTATAAAAAAAACAATCGATTGGTTTGTAACATAAGATATTAAAGTCCACTTCATGCCGCCAAAATAGCTAAATAGCGCAACTAACAACAATGAAATAATACTTGTACATATATTTAAAAGTATAAATTGCTTAATTAATCTCCGCCCGTTTAATACTGACATCAAAAAACTATTTAAAATATAAAATGGTAGACTAATAGAAAAGATTTTAAATAAATAACCGTAACCAGAATCAGACAAAAAATAGTTAGCTATCTGCTCGCTAAAGGTAAAAACAGCTATAAACCAAAGTATATTTAAACTACAAATAATAAATAAAGATGCTGACCAGATTTCATTTGTTTTACCTGAATCATCATGATATTGGGCAGTAAACTTTGTTATCGCTGTTTTTAAAAAGTCGCCAGCAAACAGCATTAATAAATTAACTATATTTTGAAGCTGCCCTATTAAAGCAACACCAGCTGGACCTGCTACAAATGCTACAATTTTAGTTACTAACAATCCTGTTGCTATTCGAATAACTGTTGCGACACCCGATAACATTGACGTTTTTATTAAATTCATAATAGCTTTAATACTTTAGCTGGATTACCGCCAATAATAGCTTTTTCATTAATAGGTTTAGTGACTACTGAACCGTTAGCAACAACGCTATCAGATGGGATATAAACGCCCTTGAGAACTGAAACATTATTACCTATAAATACATTATCACCTATTTTTACATCTGAGACTTTAATCTCACAACTTTCATGCCTATTTATTGCATGAAAATCGGAATTTATTACATGAAAGTTAGTGCCAATAATACATTTATTCCCAATAGTAATACTTCCTGCATCAGCAATAATAGAAGCATTATTATTAAAAACGGTGCCTTCCCCTATCTCTATTTTACTGCTTTTTTTTCTTGCTTCTATATACGAATAAGAATTATAAAAACTAGGGGAGGTTTTTACACCAAACTTAACAGACTTATGAATACTAAATACGCCAGCCCCTGAGGCAATAACAGGCTGGCAACGATTAATATTAACTTTTCTATCTGAAATTAAAGTATAAAAAAATACACGTAACTTTTGAAATACGTACTTCACTGATTTTTTTAGAAGATACTTCACACTTTGAACTCATTGATAATCTTTATAACAGCTGAAACATTATCATTAGAAAGAGTTGGATCTATAGGTAATGAAATGACTTCATTATGGATTGAGCTAGTAATAGCTAAATCTTGGGCTGCAAACTCAGTATAAGCAGCCTGTTTATGTGGAGGTATCGGGTAATGGACAAGAGTGGCAACATCATTTGCAAGCATATAATCACGCAATTGATTACGATATCTACTTCTAACGACAAACAAATGCCATACATGAGACATTTCTTCATGATTAGAAGGCAATGAAATATGCGGGTTACTTATCTCATTAAGGTAGCGTTTGGCAATTTTTTGCCTAACTTCAGTATCTTTATCTAAATATTTAAGTTTAACACTCAACATAGCAGCTTGAATTTCATCAAGCCTGCTATTTACACCTTTATATAAATTTTCATATTTTTTATGGGAGCCATAATTACGAAGTGCTCTTAATGTATTAGCTAATTCTAGATCATTTGTTGTTACGGCTCCAGCATCGCCTAATGCACCTAGGTTTTTTCCAGGGTAAAAACTAAAACCTGCAGCATGCCCCCAATTACCGCATTTTTTACCATTTATTTGCGCACCATGAGATTGTGCACAATCCTCTAATACTAATAGATCAAATTCATCAGCAATAGCCATCAGTTCGGGCATTGGTGAAATCAAGCCATATAAATGAACTGGTAATATAGCTTTTGTTCTATCCGTAATGGCTGACCTTACAATTTTAGGGCATAGGTTGTACGTGTCGTTATTAGGCTCAACAAATACAGGTACTAAACCATTTTCTGTAATCGCTAAAATACTAGCTATGTAAGTATTTGCTGGCACGATTACTTCATCGCCAGCTTTTAGTTTACCTAGCTCTTTCCATGCTCTCAGTGTTAATGTAAGCGCATCTAACCCGTTAGCAACACCTATAGCAAACTTTGTTCCGCAATATTCTGCAAACTCGGCTTCAAAAGCTTCTAATTCCTTACCCATGATATACCAACCAGAATCAATAACTCGTGAACAAGCATCTTTAAGTTCTTGTTGATACTGCGTATTAATTGCTTTTAAATCTAAAAACGGAATCATATTTTTTCGGCTACCATAATTATTTACTTTCACTCAACCATTGTTGAATATCATCTTCGCTATATCCACGATGAAATCGTTTTCTCCAAGGATAAGCCTTTATCTTAGGGTTATCTGCGCACCTTAAAATACTTGCATTACAAACAACCTTCCCAGGATTACCTGAAAATAACTTCCCTTCTGGGACGTCAGTTTTAACAACTGAAGCTGCTGCAATAACAGCATCTTTTTGTATTTTAACACCAGGAAGAACAAGCACTTTAGCAGCTAAAACTGCAAAGTCACCAATTGTAACACCTTGCAAGTTCTCACTTGGTGGAGTTGGATCATTAGTTAAAAGTACTTCAGGAAATAGCCACACATAACTACCTATATTTGAAAATTTGCCAACATGGACATCGGCATGCATTTTCGTGTAGTCACCTATACAGCAATCACCTTGAATATCACCTCGTGATCCTAATTGTACATTTTTTCCAATTAAACTATTTTCGCGAACAGTGACATGGTGACCAGTTGAAAACCCTTCTCCAATGATTGAACCATTATAAATTACAGAATGGCTGCGTATAATGCTTCCTTCGCCAATAATGAGCTGATTTACATTCGCCAAAGGAGTTATTAAACCCAATTCACTGTAACTTCCAACAACGCAGTTATCTGCTAACTCCACGTTGTCATGTATTATACAAAAAGCTCCAATAGTAACATTATGCCCAATTTTTGCATTTGAAGAGATGATTGCTGTTTGATGTATCATAATTACGCCGTACTACCTGCATCTACCGTTAAAGTTGTTCCAGTTACACCTGCAGCATTAGGAGAAAGTAAATACAACGCTGCAGCTGCCGCATCATCGACACTTGCTAATCTTCCTATACAGCTTCTTCTTTTTATTTTATCTAACTTCTCGCCTTTAAGGTCACCAGTCATATTTGTTTCCATATAACCTGGGGCTAAAGTATTAACAGTTATATTAGCTTTACCAAGCTCGCGCGCGAGCGACTTAGTAAACCCACCTAGCGCAGATTTTGTGGCCCCATATACACTTAAGCCATTAAAACCTGTAGACCCAATAATTGAACCTACATTTATAATTCTTCCATCTCTGTTTAACAACATTGAACGTGAAACATATTTAGTAAATAAAATAGGTGCTTCTATATTAACTTTAATGATTTGGGATATATCACTTTCATGCATTGTAGCTAAAACACCATCATTACCTATTGCGGCATTATTTATTAATCCATACGGGCGGCCATGAGCACTAGTTATTTCCTTTACAAGCTTAGAAATATTAGCAGTATCCGAGAAATCGTATTTATAAAAACAAAAGTCATCCGAATAGCTCTCAACTAACTTTTTAATCTCTTCAGTTAGTGTTCTACTTACAGCAATTACTTTATAGTTGCTATTTAGTAGTTGGTGGCATAGAGCTAACCCTAAGCCTTTACCTGCACCTGTAACTATAACTATTTTTTTCATACTAAAACCTTATTAACTTACCCGTTGAATTAATTGCAATTGAATCAACAAATTTCAGCAATACGGGTACCTCATGCGTATCTAATTCATTTTTACACTGTTTTATGATTGTCTTTTTCACTTCTTTTGCATCTAAGCTTTTTCCGGCTGTTGTTAAAACAATTTCCGCACATACAATAGCGCCAAGCATTGAATTAGATTTACCAAATACTCTGGAATAATTAACACTTTCAATTTTATTTAACACAGCTTCAATTTTTTCAGGCATTACTTTATTACCACCAATATTGATGGCTCCACTACTTCTGCCTAAAAAAACAACTCTATCTTTAATACACTCTACAAGATCACCGGTATTGACATAGCCTTGATCGTCGATTTCTACATCACCTGCTAAAAGCTGATTATTAGAACGTGTACTTTTAACCCACAATTCTTTTTCTATTATTTTAAGACTAATATCCAAGCTATTGTCTTTATCAAGGTAATTAACAGGAAAGCCTGCTTGTTTATCTTTAACCGCAAAACCGACACCTGCCTCAGTAGAGGCGTATATATGCGTTATAGTTGCCCCTTTATATTGATAAGCAAGTGCGTCAAGTATACTTTGGCTACTTATTTCCCCGCCTAAAGTAATCTTGTTTAATTGTAACTGTAAACTATTTTCAGACATTAAGACTTTTTGCCAAAAAGAAGGTGTAGCAGATATTGCGTTTACCTTATTTAAGCTAAAAATGTTAACCATATCGTGAACAGAGTGGTCGTTTTCACTAATAGTCAGCGTTGAACCAGCTACTACAACTTGCAAATAAACTTGCAAACCTGCAAATCTGTTTAAGTCGTAGCATAGCCCCCAATTGTAATCAGCCCCACGCTTTATATTTTTTTGAGCCGTACTGATTAGCTTATCTAATGAGTAAGATACTAACTTGGGCGTCCCTGTAGTTCCGGAGGTAGCTAAAAGCCATCCATTAGCAGCATAGCCACTTTTTGGAGAGTTAATGGTTTTAATATCAATTTGATTGTGTTTACTTATAGTGATTATGAATTCGATTTCAGCTTTTTTATAAAAACTATTAACGACCGAATCATCTAAATCATTCGCCTGTAAAAAAACACTACCAGCTAAATAATCAACAGCTGGCAAATATAAAGCTAGCGAAAATCTATCGTAAGCAATCAGCGCGCAATTTTTGCCTTTCAAATAACTGTATTTGCCAACAAAATCTGATGTAAGTTTATCTAGCTGCTTATAAGTAACTAACTTCTCGCCAGTTTTTAAAAAACATCTATCTGAAGGTATTAAATTTATATACTCTAAAAGCTTGCTAGCCATTTGCTCGCTCATAAATTGCAACAAATTCACCAAAAGTTCTTGGGTATACCGGCTCATCCATTATCTGGAAGGGGTCAATATCTAACTCTTCTTCCAGTAATGCAACTAAAATAGCAAAGCCTAATGAATCGAGTTCTGTTTCAAGTAAAACTTGGTCATCTTTTATATCAGTATATGTTTTTTCTTTATCTGTTTGCTCTAATGCTTCATTAAATTTTTCTAGTATAACTGCTCTCATAATTCACCTTTTTGTTTTAAAAAATCATCATAGTTTCGGATGTAATCTGATTCATCATAATGTGCACTTGCCAACACCAATAAAACGCAATCATCGCTAAAATCATGCATTTCGTGCCACACCATATCCTCAATTAAAACTCCTTTTGTAGCAGAGTCCATCCATACATTATCTTTTGTATTACCATTATCTAGAAGCATACGGCATTTACCCGTAATACAAACAGCCACTTGATTTAATTCTTTGTGGGCATGAAAGCCACGAGCAATATTTTTATGAGTACCAAAAATGTAGTAAACCCTTTTTATATCAAAAGGAATATTTTTATTACCTTCAATAGCAACTAATGAGCCACGCTCGTCACCTAAAGAAGGAAAATCAATTAATTTGATTAAACTCACTATTAACCCTTAATAATTTCTAATAAATATTGGCCATAGCTATTTTTTATAAATGGCTGAGCTAGGTTTTTAATTTGTTGCTTTGATAGCCAACCATTATTGAAGGCAATTTCTTCTAAGCAAGCAATTTTATAACCTTGTCGTTTTTCAATTGTTTCAACAAATTGCGCTGCCTCAAGCAAACTTTCATGAGTACCTGTATCTAACCAAGCAAAACCGCGGCCAAGCATTTCTACACTCAGCTTGCGCTGTTTTAAATACATCTCATTTAAGCAGGTAATTTCAAGCTCACCACGGTGCGATGGTTGGACTTGTTTGGCCATTTCAACTACTGAGTTATCATAGAAATATAATCCTGTTACAGCAAAGTGTGACTTTGGATTGCTTGGCTTTTCTTCAATCGAAATTGCTTTTTGATTTTCATCAAACTCCACTACGCCAAAACGCTCAGGGTCTTTTACTTGGTAGCCAAAAACAGTAGCGCCTTGGCCGTTTTTAGCATTCTCTACAGCCTGTTTTAATTTAGGTGTAAAGCCTTGTCCATAAAAAATATTATCACCAAGTATCAGGCAGACATCATCTGAACCTATAAATTCTTCGCCTAAAATAAAAGCTTGTGCCAAGCCATCAGGGCTTGGTTGTGATGTATAATTAAGCTCAATTCCAAACTGTGATCCATCTCCCAATAAACGCTTAAATGAGTCGCTATCTTCTGGGGTAGTAATAATAAGCACCTCGCGAATGCCCGCTAACATTAATACTGACAACGGATAATAAATCATTGGTTTATCATAAATTGGTAATAACTGCTTTGATACCCCCATTGTAATAGGGTAAAGACGAGTGCCCGAGCCGCCCGCGAGGATAATCCCTTTCATACTACTCTCCTTCTACTCGTGTGTTTAGTTCACCTAAGCGCTCGCGCTTGTATGAACCATCTTGCACGTTTTTACACCATGTTTGGTTATCTAAATACCACTGAACCGTTTTGCGAAGCCCTGTTTCGAAAGTTTCAACAGGCTGCCAGTTAAGCTCTTCACTCATCTTTGATGCATCTATAGCGTATCGGCGATCGTGCCCTGGTCTATCATTAACAAATGTTATTTGCTCGGCATAACTCGACTTTTTTGGCACCAACTCATTTAGAATACTGCAAATGGTTTTTACTACTTCAATATTTTGCTTCTCGTTATGTCCGCCAATATTGTATGTTTCGCCAACTTTACCTTCAGTTACTACTTTATATAGTGCACGTGCATGATCTTCTACATAAAGCCAATCACGAATTTGGTCGCCTTTACCATAAATTGGCAGCTCTTTCCCCTCAAGTGCATTAAGAATAACTAGAGGAATTAGTTTTTCAGGGAAATGGTAAGGGCCATAATTATTTGAGCAATTTGTAATTATAATAGGTAAACCATAAGTACGCAGCCAAGCACGCACTAAATGATCGCTTGACGCTTTGCTCGCGGAATATGGGCTACTCGGTGCGTAAGCTGTTTTTTCGGTAAACAATAACAGTTCTTTACCTAAAGTATTTTCATCTTGCTCATCTGGATGAGGTAAATCACCATACACTTCATCGGTAGATATATGGTGGAACCTAAATGCTTTTTTAGCTGTATCAGTTAACGTATTCCAGTATTCCCGAGCTGCTTCTAATAAGTTATACGTACCTACTATATTAGTTTGAATAAATTCAGCTGGACCGGTGATTGAGCGGTCAACATGGCTTTCGGCAGCCAAGTGCATAATTGCATCAGGTTCAAATTGCTTTAACACTCTATCCAGTTCAGCGCGGTTACAAATATCAACCTGTTCAAAAGTATAGCGTTCATTGTTAT
This sequence comes from Pseudoalteromonas sp. SM9913, assembly GCF_000184065.1. NCBI lineage: Bacteria > Pseudomonadati > Pseudomonadota > Gammaproteobacteria > Alteromonadales > Pseudoalteromonadaceae > Pseudoalteromonas > Pseudoalteromonas sp. SM9913. The sequence continues at coordinate 472,871 of NC_014803.1, read as the reverse complement.
CTATGAGTTTAAGTGATTCTAAATTACCTGCATAAGTAAGTTTATCTAGGTTAATAACTGAATCGTTTGTATTTTCAATTATATTGCGTATTAGCGCGGAGCCAATAAACCCTGCGCCGCCAGTAACAATGATTCTCACAATTTATCCTTGAACTAGTAATTAAATTTAACTGTAATGGCACAAATAATAGTGCATGGTGCAAATAATTAAGCATCTGTAAAAAGTGTTACATTAACCTTTTTTTATATAATACCTAACTAGAACCAACAATACGCTTAACATTCCTCCAGCCAAAACACCAAAAATGCAAATTAAAGCTCGCTTCGGTTTAAACTTTTGCTCTGGTACTATCGCAGGATCAATTGTTTTAAATACATATTCATCACGCACATTGGCAAACATAATAGTTTTTGTTTGCTCTTCTACTAATTTATATAAAACAGCGCGTATATCCGCTATTTTTGTTTGTTTAATTTGTTTAGTTAGAAAATCAGTACTATTATTTGCCTCTTTTACATCGCGAGCTTTCATTACTTGGTTTAAGTCTGCAACCAACCAATTTACCCATTGTTGTGCAACAAAAGGTGATACATGCTCGACTGAAATAGTTACCATTCCTATTTCTTTATCAACACTCGTGGATACTATGTCTTTAAATTTATTATAAGCCTCTTGCATTGAGGGCTCAGGATTTAAGGAGGGCTTGACTTCTCGAACCCATTTATTTTCAACTTTACTATAAACTTCTGGATTATAGATGATCGCATTAGTTTCTTGATTCCATGATTTAGCCGCCATTAAATCGGGCAAAATATTATGTTTTTTAATAAATTCGCTGGTAAATTTGCGAGACTTTAGTACCTCAAGCGCCATTTGTGTTTTATCAATCCCACCACCTGAACCTAAGTTAACTCCAGCTAAACTTGCAAGCCCACCAAACTGGCCCGAAAGAACGCCTAAGCCACCAGCTTTGTCTTGCTCAGCAGGGGCTAGTAACGCCTCTGATTTATAAATATTAGGCTGGTTTATGGCGTAAAAAACAGATGCCACAGCAAATAAGGTAGTTATAGCAATAATCATCCATTTGCCTTGCCAAATAGCGGTAAATAGTTCGCGAAGGTCTATTTCGTCATCGGCAATGTTGTTTTGCATTGGCATGTTTGCTTGGTTTAGATGGTTTGAGTTGTTTTCCATTTAAATCTCATAAGTTCTAGGTTATGGCTTCGGGCTACGAGCTATTGGCTAAGAGCTATTTTTAATGACCGTTATCAATCTGCTTAGCATCTTTGCAATTACCTCACATTCCTCAAGGATATAACCTGCTTTTAAGCTATTTATATATCCTAATTCTGAAGCAATCATTACTTGTGTTTTTAATTCGCCTATGGAGCCTTTAGCTATCCATAAAAAACGAGCTTTTTCTTTTTCAAAGCCTCTTTCCATCCCCTCTGCAATATTGCTAGGTACAGAAACAGAGCATCTGCACATTTGATCTTTTAGACCATAATCCTGGAGCTGCTGAAAGTTTTTATAAATCAATAAACTTAGCTTAAAAGCTCTTTGCCAAACTTCTAGGTTTTCATATTTCATTTTTAACTCTAAAGTAATACTTTAAAGTTAAAATGTAGCAGGTTTTAACACCTTTACTGTTAGCTAAGCTCCAGTTAGTAGCTATATACAGCATCGGCCGTGAGCTTCGAGCTCTAGGCCCATAGCCCATAGCCATGTGCTCCAAGCTTTCCTCGCACCTACATTATATTAAATACCGCTTATGGCTGCTACTGCTACACCTAGTTGATATAGAATCTGTGTTGCGGTGCTCCAAAGCGTTAGCTTATCCATATGGCCTGCATCTAGTGGGACAACAATGGTATCGCCTGGTTCAAGTTGGTTTGAGTTATTAACTGCAAACCAGTTGCCGGTATTTGGTATTTTTACCGAGCCATTTGCTTTAATTATATAAATACGATCATCCGCTGCGCGCTCTTTTAAGCCACCGCTTAGGTCTATGTATTCGTCTACACCTATACCTTCTTTGTAAAGGTGCGAGGTAGAGTAATTAACCTCACCTATTACGCTAATTGAGTCGCGTTCACTCGGTACATAAAGTACATCGCCATCTTGCAGTACTAAGTTTTGTTGATTGTTAACAATAAGCGGTAAATCTATAACTAAACGGCCTACAGCATCTACATTTGCTAAATCTGCGAGAAGTTTATTCATTTCATCGTAAGTAAGTGTGTTGCTACTTACTGAGCTTTGGAAGCTTTTTGATGCTATATCACGGCGAAGCTCGGTAGATAAACGCGCTAGCTGTTGTTGCTCTTGCTTTTTAATCGATTGGCGAGTAAATACAGCGGCATTGGTTGCAGCAAACTCAGAAAAGCCACCGGCGCGCTCAAGTAAGTTACTTAAGGTTTCGCCACGACGAATAGTATAAGTACCCGGAAATTTAAGCTCACCCTTTAGCTCTACTTTTAAGTTTTCTTGCCAATTTGGTATAGCAAATATATTTACGCTGTCTTTACTTTGTAATGAAATATTAGATGCCGCTTTACCTTGCATAGCACTTTTTAAATCAAACTTAATATGCTCAATGTTTGATACATTGTTATTGGCAATTCTTGTTACTTCTGCTTGTTGTGTATAAGCCGACTCCAACAAGCCGCCCGCAGCAGTAATTAGGTCTTTTACTTCACCGCCTTCCATTAACGGGTAAATGCCTGGGTACATTACACTGCCGCTAATTTCCACTATTTGCATCGCCTGCATTACACCAGCCTGCTGCTCTAACTTGGCAATTACCGGTTTAAGTAAATTATGGCGGCTGAACAAGGCATAGCTTTTTGCATCTTCTTCTTGTTCTTTTAGCTTTTTCTCAAGCATTTGCGACATGCTTAAGTTTGGGTTTACCTCTTCAAACTCTGACTTTTTAGTCGCCACACCAACATACTTTTCAAACTCTTTTTGTTGGTATTCATGCCAAAGCTCTGCTTTGCGTTGTTGATCTTGCTGCTCTTTAGTTAACGCTAAATTTGCAAGCGCTATATCTTCTAATGCTTTTTCTTCAAAACGACTGAATACAATAATTTTATCGTTAGGGTTAAGTGGTAAGTTGTTCTCAGTATTTTTTGTAATGGCTTTTGCTAAATCGAACTGATGAATTTCAATATCACCATTTACGTTGGTTTCGCGCACCACTAGTGCATAATCTAAATCGGCCTGTGGTAGTAAGTCACCACGTACTGAGCCTAATATGTCTGAAATACGTTTACCCTTGTACCACTGGTAATTACCTGGGCGTACTACAGCACCAATTAAACTAATTGAAGTTTGGTATTGCTCACCAATGGCACTAAAACGAATACGATCGCCATCTTTTGGAATGTAGTTAACTTGCTCTTTGCTAAAATCTACCGAAAGCACTTCTTTATGTTGGTTATTAAAACGTTCAACTATCACGCTTTTAGCGTAAGCATTTGGCTTGATGCCGCCCGCCATTTTTAATAACTGCTCTGCCGTTTCGCCTTTCTTAAGCTCAAAAATAGCAGGGCGTTTTACTAAACCATCAACGGTTACTTGCTCGCCAACCGACGGTATAAATACCACGTCACCCGGTTTTAAAATAATATCGTTACTGCTATCACCGCGAATAAGTAAGTCGTATAAATCAAAGTTAGTAACAACCTTACCACCGCGCTTTACTTGAATATTACGCAGTGAGGCTATATCCGACACGCCACCACTTACAAATAATGCATGCGACACTGTAGTCAATGACGACACACTATAACTACCTGGCTTGTATGCTTCACCCAATACTAAAATACGAATACTGCGAAGTTTACCAAGCGAGACAAACGCTTTAACACCTATAATCTCTTGTTCAACTTTTACTTTTATTAACTCTTTAACTTCAGTAAAGGTTAAACCAGCTACCTGAACAGGACTTAAGTCGGGAATGTTAATACGTCCTTCACGGTCAACGATGACTTCGTAGCTTGCGCTTTCTTTACCGTAAAAGTTGATTAATAGCTGATCGCCACGCCCTACTAAATACGTATCGGGTACTGCGGCGTTTTCGTTGGGCATAAATGTGGTGGGTTCGCCGGCAAATAAGTCGTAACCAAATGGTTTTACCGTGTTATCTTCTGGCTTAAAGCGTTCTTCATCTGTAAAAGCTTGTTCGTCGGCGGTATTACGCTCACCTACTGTGGGTTTATCTTGTTCGTTATTTTTGCCACTGGCATTGCCTGCACCTCCAAGGCTTGAAATATCTACGCCATATTGCTTTGCAAGTGCCTGCTGTTGAGACTTAGGCAACTTTTGAAACTGCTCAAGTTGAGCGGCTGTTGGCGCAAATGCTAATGTGCTAAAGCTACATATAAGTACAAAAGCACTTAATAAATGTTTAATAACGTTCACGAGTAGGTATTTCCCTAGGTCTACAACCAAAATTGGTGGGTATCATACATTATTTATGGGCAAATAAAAAAGGGACTTTAGCCCCTTTCATAGTTTTATTACAATTAATTTACTACTTGATGTTAAAAGCTGTAAACCAATGTTAATGAGGTCTCTGTATCAGTTGCTTCTTTGTCATCAGCCACATCTGAGTTATTGGTGATATTGTAGGCTACTTTCATTTGTAATGAGCCATTAATTTTAGTAAGTAGCGCAGTTTCTGAGCGAGTTTTGGTATTGGTATCACCATATTCTACCGATACTAACTGGGTAAAACGCGCGTTGTCTGAAATTTTCCAGCTAAAGTCTAATTTACCTAAAGCAATTACTTCGCCTTCGTATTCACCCGCTAGTGAGTTGCCGTTTTCATCAACCTCTTCGCTTACATCTGGGTATTTAAAGTACTTATAACCTGGACCAATTTCAGCATTTAGTTTCATGTTTGACTCGTTTAGTAAACGTAAACCATAACCCGCTGAAATAACCGACTCACTTCGGTATGCACCAAAGTAGTCAGATACGTGTGACCCATAAATAAATAAGTGGGCGTGCTTTTCATTTAACTTGTAATTACCTTGTGCTGAAATAGAGTACTTTTCGTTAGTACGCTGTTTTTCTTTTATGCCGTTTTCGTTCTCTACTTCATCTTCTTTGTAGATGCCGTCTAACTTATACTCGTTATTCCAGCTTTCTAAGTTATGTAATACTTTAATACCGCCTTTTAAGGTCGTTGTTTCGGTATTACCGCTGGTAATAATAGCGCCTACTTCGCTGGTAACTTCCCAGGTTTTTTGTTCATCTTCTGATGCAAATGCATTGGTTGTAGCTGAGGCTGCTACTAATATTGATAAAAGCTTAAGTTTCATTAAAAAATAACCCTGTAAAAAATGTATTAATACCTATTAAAAAAAGCAGCGCGCATACTAATAAATCAAATTTGAGCGCTGCCTTAATAAATAAGTATTTTAAAAAATTAGTCTTGCTTGTGTAAATGTACATCCATTTGCGGGAATGGAATGGTAATGTCTGCGTCGTCTAACGCTATTTTAATGTTTTCCATTAACGACCAATATGTTGGCCAGTAATCTTCTGAGTTAACCCACGGGCGCACTATAAAGTTAACGCTTGAATCGGCAAGTTCAGAAACTGATACATTGTATGCAGGATCTTTTAAAATACGCGATTCGTTATCAAGCACTGATTTAAGTACTTCTTTTGCTTTTCGTAAGTCGGCGTCGTAGCCAACACCAATCACAAGATCAACGCGGCGTGTTGATTCGCGCGAGTAATTAATGATCGCATCTGACATTATTTTTGAATTAGGCATTACAATAACTTTGTTATCGGGTGTGCGCATTTCAGTTGAGAATATTTCGATTTTTTTAATCGTACCGGCTTTACCGCCCGCTTCAACGTAGTCACCTGATTTAAATGGGCGAAGTAGAATAATTAATACGCCTGACGCAAAGTTAGATAACGACCCTTGCAGTGCTAAGCCAACGGCTAAACCTGCCGCACCTAAAATAGCAATGAATGACGTAGTTTCGATACCAATTTGTGACAGCGCCATTAAAATAGTGGCTGCAAATACAATGGCATATACAATACTAGAGACAAACGATGAAACCGCTTTATCTACTTTTTTCTTGTCGAATGCTTTTTCGGTTAACTTTGCACAAAATTTAGCAATTCGTCCACCCAGTAAAAATATAACAAGCGCTATGACTGCTTGAATACCGTAGTGTAAGATTAAGCCTGAATTTTCATTCAGCCAATTGAGTATCGAATCCATATTAACTCCTGATAGTGTTATTAAGCAGTTTAGCGGTGTTGTTTATTGTATTGTAAATCTTTAATAGGTGTTTGCAACAGCGTTTTACAAGGTTCGAGGTTCGAGGGGAGTTTACCTCGCGCAGGGTTTAATAAAATGCGCCGGATAACCACCGCTCACGTTCAATACAAACATCATGCTTGGCTTAATCTCTACCTAAAACCTAAAATCTTTGTCTTTAATCTCTTCCTCTGTGACCTCTGTGGTAAATAGTGTTTTAATTTTTTGCACCACAGAGTACACCGAGGCGCTACGCGCTTAACAGAGAAGACAAAACAAATAAAATATGTCTTTAATCATTTCTTCTGTGTGCTCTGCCCCCTCTGTGGTGAATAAAATCTCTTTAAGATCTTTTTGCACAAAGAGAAGTGAATGAGGAGTAAATGAGAAAACAATACCATGAGCCCGAGTGATTAATTGTTTTTCACTAGCTCTAAAAGCGCAGCGTCTCTTAACCTCTTTGTGAATAAGTTTATTGCCTAAAACCACCTGCGCGTGATAACCCCCGCCTAAAAAACCATTTTGAACCACAGAGTACACCGAGGCACTTCGCGCTACACAGAGAAGAAAATCTTGCGCGGAATTAGGGATTCGAGCTGCCCGTTACCCGTTGCCAATAGCTTAAATATAGAATACTTAAAATAAGTTTAATTTTTTTGATTTTTTGCTTCACAAGCATGGGGATATTATGTATTATGCGCGCCACACCAAACAAGGTGTATGTAGTGGCGGTTGTAGCTCAGTTGGTAGAGCCCCGGATTGTGATTCCGGTTGTCGCGGGTTCGAGCCCCGTCAATCGCCCCACTATTTTCTAAGTTTCCTCAGTAATATCTAAAGCTAATCTCTAAATTATATTTACCCGATACGAAGCCAAGTCAGAAATAAAGAAACTACGCCAACTTGTCTGTAGGCATGAGTTTACCTTACGCATTTATTAGATCTTAAACCTGACGCGACATAACGTCGCTGCTACCATAGATTTAAAAACTACACACGTAGCAGTGGATTTACCCCGCGTCTCGAAGCCCGATGCCCGCATTTGAAGCTTTGAACATATAAACTTAATAAACGCAAAATAAAGTCGCTGCTACATATTATTTAAGGCGTTCTTTCCACTGTGCAATAGGCAGTGGCTTTGAAAATAAATAGCCTTGAAATAAGTTGCAACCGCGCTGCTTTAAATAATTAAATTGCGCAGGTTCCTCAACGCCTTCAGCAACGCTATTTACGCCTAAAGCACTGGCCATGTCGATGATCATATTCACAATAGTTTTACTTGAATTATCGTCAGTATCCATAATGCCATCGACAAAGTATTTATCTATTTTAAGCTCAGAAATTGGCAACTCTTTCAAATAACTCAGGCTTGAATAACCCGTTCCAAAGTCATCAATTGAAAACCTAAAGCCCTTTTTATTAAGTTCAAGCATAGTCTCTTTTACTAGTTCGATGTCTGACACTAAAGTCGTTTCGGTCAGCTCTATCACTAAGTTACGTGGTGACACTTGCCACTTATGAACACTGGCGAGCAATTTTTCCTTAAAATCGGGGGCTACAATTTGTTTAGCGCTAATGTTAACGGCAATACAGGTGTTTTTTCCTGCTCGGCTGACTTCATGCAGCAACTTACATACTTGATCAACCACCCAATCGCCAATTTTAATAATGGCTTCACTCTCTTCTGCTAGGGGTATAAATTCCCCAGGGCTTATTACGCCTAATTCCTCAGAATCCCAACGTAATAATGCTTCGGCTGAATTAAAGGTATTTTCATTAATAAATTGTGGCTGTAGTACCAGTGTTAATTCATCACTTTTATCAACATTTATTAGTAAGTAACGAATTTTATTGGTACGTTCGTAACGTTTTAATGCATCTAAATCTGCAAAGTAATAACCAAAAGGAGACAACTTTTTGGCTTGTTTTAGTGCGTATTCCAACTTATCAAACATAGAGCTATAGGAGTCTCTACTCGCATTAATAATTGTACTGCCCAACGAGGCGCTTAGTACCACATCAAGATCACTGATCTTATGTGAGAAGTTATCTAGCGCTAATATTTTAGAGTCTATACTTGGTTGTTGTTGCTCTAGGTAGGATAAGTCATTACTTATATTGGCGCTTATAATTAAAAAAGAATCGACTCCGCTTTTGTATAGCTTGTACTCGCCCTGTACCGCATTTGATAGTTTTTTAGCCGTTAAAATGAGTGCTTCGTTGCCCGCCTCAATACCGTACTTAAAGTTAAATTGCGCTAACTTATCCATATCTAATAATGCAGCATATATATAGCCATTATTAATGCTGGCACTTTGAAGTAAACTTCTGCATTCGCGCTCAAACCACCGCTTATTTTTTAATCCTGTTATGGGATCTGAATAAGCTAAATTATAAATGGTATCTTGCGCTTTGAGTTTTTCACTAATATCTCTAACTACACCAATATATTCAACACTTTGCTCATTAACTGCTTTGGTAAGTGACAATTCTATTTGAAAAATAGTGCCGTCTTTTTTTCTTGCAGGTAGTTGCCTACCAACACCAATAATTTTAGCCTCACCTGTTCGCTCATAATTTCGCATATACGAGTGATGCTTAGATGCATAAGGCTCAGGCATTAAGTTGTTAATCGACAAGCCAAGCATTTCATTTTGCTTATAGCCAAACATAGTTAATGCGGTTGAGTTACAGTGAACAATAACGCCTTGCTGATTAATAGTGATCACTGCATCATTTAAGTTATTTAAAATAGCTTCAAGGCGATTATTTTTATCATCAACCTTGGCCTTTAATTCATACTCTAAAGTGACATCTTCAAAAGCACCATGCACTTTAATAACCTGATGATCATCATTAAAAACAGGGTGACCACTCGTCCGTACCCACTTTTTATTGCCATGAGCATCTACAAACTCAAAGTCTTCACAATAAGGAAGACCATGTGTTTGCAAACGATTAAAAAAATCACGAATACGCGCTTGCTCTTTTTCACCAGCATAATGCGCAATCGCTTGTGTGGTCGTGAGCGGTTTGTGCTTATCAAGGCCATAAATATTATAAACCTCGGGTGAATAATTTAGCTCGCCGGTTGAAATTGTGTATTCCCACGTGCCTACCTTCGACATAGCTTCAACAGCACTAAATAGTGATTGCTGTGAGCTTGATTTATCTTCTAAAAAACACTTTTGCAGGAACACTGCTGTATAACTCGCAAAGCTAATTAGCCTTGGTAGGTAGCGTTCGATTGTTGGATCACTATTTAAATAAAGACCAACCAGTACGCCGCTTAATTGGCCTTCATCATTGCTTATAGAGACGCCAATGTAAGCTTGCGCATTTATAGTTTTTAGTAGCTTATTTTCAGGATAGTGTTGTTGTAATTCATCCGTTATAAAACACGCACTTTTTGAAGGCAGCTGTTCACAAGGCGAGCCTTCTAGCGAATAAGAAAAGTTATCAACGACCTCTGCGTTATGTAAAACCAACTGCGTAGTTGCTAATTTATCTTCATTTACAGAGGCAATAAATAAGTAATCGGCTTTAATTTCGTGCTGCAGTACTCTCAATTGTGCACTTAAATTTGCACATTGAGAATACGATACATCATAGGCTGCACCTATATCTAACTGCTTGCTATCCTTGCTCACTTTACTAACCTACTTTGAAAGAAAGACCTAATGACGCTAATGCTTTAGAGTGCTTTTCAATCGCATCAGACTCTGCTCCTACACAATGCGCTTGGGCTAAGTTTTCTGAAGACGCACTACTAATATTGGAAATATTGCGGCTAATTTCTTGCGATACCATACTTTGCTCTTCCGCAGCGGTTGATATTTGCGTTGCTAAATCGGAAATATCTGTAATTGCCGCATAGACTTTTGAGACGATATCTTGGCTATTACGGGTTTCTTTAACACATGTTTCAGCAGCGTGTTTACCCGCTTCCATTGTTTTTGACCAGTTGAGTAGCGTAGATTGCATTTCAGATATTGAGACTTGAATTTGCTCTGTGGCGGTATGCGTTCTGCTTGAGAGTGCACGTACCTCATCAGCAACAACCGAGAAGCCTCTACCATGTTCACCAGCACGCGCGGCCTCAATAGCGGCATTGAGTGCAAGTAAATTTGTTTGATCGGCAATCCCTTGTATCTCTTGCATTATACCACCAATTTTTTCAGCCTCTGTTGCTAACTCACTCGCAGAGCTTGCTGAGTTATCAACTTCAGTTGCAAGTAACGACACCTCTCGCATTGTCCCTGACATGGCTTGCGTTGCTGACTCACAATCTTGGTGAGCTTGTTGCACTCGTTGATTAGTGACTAAGGTATTTTTTGCTACCTCGTCAATTGAATGCACCATTTCTTCGACCGCAGACGATACCTGATGTAATTCAGATGCTTCTTTTTCAACGCCAGCCTGCGCAGCTTCAGCACAAACTTTAAGCGAATCAGCTCCTTTGCTAAGGCTTAAAGTGCCATCAATAATACGCCCAACAATGGTCGTTACTTTACCCTCAAGTAATTTAATCTGAAAATCACTATAGCTGAGGCTATCGCTACCAGAATAAATATGCCGAGATACGCTATCTGGGCCTGCTTTGGTTTTTTTGATTTTGCTTTGCGAGCGAATTAACTCTTCATAAAAAATAACAAAAGGCAGAGGAACAAACAGCACACATAACCAGAACATGTAACTTGTTAACCAAGCAATTAAAGCGGCACACCCAAAAAATAGAGGCAATTTAAATGCAGCTAATTTTTCACTTAAAGGCGTAATTGATTGACCGTTGTTTAAACGTTGGTAAAGTTTTTCTGCGCGGTGTTTATATTCTGGAAGGAGTTGTTGACGAACTGATTGATAACCTACTTTTTTACCGTTTTCGTAAATAGGGGTAACAAATGCATCAACCCAGTAATAACGCCCATCTTTACATCTATTTTTTACAGCTCCTCGCCATGCGGTATCGCTTTTTAAATTAGACCACATATCACCAAATGCCGCAGGTGGCATATCTGGGTGACGAACCATATTATGATTTTTCCCTTTTAACTCATTGATGGTATACCCTGAAACTTTACAAAAGCTATCATTTGCATAGGTGATAACCCCTCGTAAATCTGTTGTAGAAACTAATTCTTCGTCAATGCCAAACGAAACTTCCTGGTCTACCGTTGCTTGATTTCTTCTACTCATAGTGGGTGCTTCATTATTTTTTAATGGGTGAATTTGCGGGATGTTAATTTATAAATGTATAAAACACAATTATACATTATTACTATATTCTAACAGTTCAAAAGAGCCTGAAACTTCATATTACACCTCAGCTTAGTAAAAATATACATTTAAAAACATGAGGTTACAAAAAATCACAAAAACAAACGAGAATAGTTATTACTTTATTTTAAGCTTATATACAAAGTTTAAACACCAATCACTGCTTATAGAGTAATTTTAGACCGAAGCGATAAGGTTCGCCAAAAAAGTGGCTAAAAAAAATGCCACCAAATGGTGGCATTTACACACGGGGGTATTTCTACTTATAGAAATTTTTTTACTATTTTGTTACGAAAAATATATATTAAAAAGGTAACATTTAGCCCATTATCTAGCAACATTTAACCGAGTTTTATCTTACAACCATTAACTCATCGGAACAGTCTTAATCATTACAGCTTAATACATACGTATTTTTCTTCTAAGTACTCATCTAAACCCTGATGCCCGCCTTCACGACCAAGACCTGATTGCTTTACACCACCAAACGGCGCAACTGGGTTTGATATAACTCCCTCATTTACACCTACCATGCCAAACTCTAGCCCTTCGCTTATACGATAGATTTGTTTAATGTTTTGGCTATAAAAGTACGCAGCTAACCCATAAGGGACGTCATTAGCGAGCGCAAGTACTTCGCTTTCTTCATCAAATGGGATCACCGTTAATACAGGACCAAACACTTCTTCGTGATAAATATCCATTTGTGTAGTGACATTGGTGACTATTAATGGGTTTTGAAAACTGCCACCTAAATTGCTGTTATCTCCAATTAGCGTAGCGCCTTTATCAAGAGCGTCTTTAATCAGTTGTTGCACTTTCTCTTTTGCTTTGGGGTAAATAAGCGGCCCTATGTCGGCATTTTCATCAAAACCGTTCGCAACTTTGAGCGCAGCGACTTTGGGTGTAATTTTTTCAAGCACGTCATTTAATATATTACGCTGAATAAAAATACGATTTGCTGCAACACAAGCTTGTCCTGAGTTTCTAAATTTGGCCGCCATTAATCCATCAATCGCATCGTCAATATCAGCATTATCAAATATTATAAACGGGGCATTTCCCCCCAATTCCATTGAAGTACGCTTTATTGTAGATGCACATTGAGAGAGTAACTGCTTACCTACACCTGTAGAGCCAGTAAAAGTAAACTTACGTACCACCTCTGAGTCTGTCAGCATTTTGCCAACCTTTTTGGCATCTTGTGACACAAGCACATTAAATGCACCTTTAACAAAGCCAGCCTGATCAGCTAAATAAGCTAAAGCGATAGCACATAATGGTGTGTGCTCAGAAGGCTTGAGTATAAAACTACAGCCCGCGGCATAAGCCGGCGCGACTTTTCGAGTCACCATAGCAACAGGAAAATTCCATGGCGTAATACCTGCTACCACGCCAATAGGTTGCTTGAAGCTAGTTAAACGATGACTGTTATCGGTGGCAGGGATCACATCACCGTAGCTGCGTTTAGCTTCCTCTGCAAACCATTTAATAAAACCGGCGCCATAATCTATTTCACCAAGCGATTCTTTAAGCGGTTTTCCCTGCTCTTTAGTCATAAGTGTAGCTAGCGTTTTTTTGTGCTTTATTACTAGATCATACCAACGCATCAGGGTTTCGCTTCGCTCGGTCGCATTGGTGGCTTTTAATTTTACAAAAGCGCCTTGTGCTGCTGTTATGGCATTTTTTACGCCTTGCTCGTCAATATCACTTACATCAACAATACTTTGTTCGGTGGCCGGATCATCAACGCTAAAGCGTGAGTTGGTTTGATAAAATTCACCGTTAATAAACGAGTCTGAAAAAATAAGATCACTCAAAATATACCTCCAAAATGGGTTTTGGGTTTTGGGCTTCGGGTTTTGGGCTTCGGGCTTCGATAAATTAAAAAAGCCTTGTGGTTAACGCTACAAGACTTATTCATTTTAATTTACCCGCCGCCCGTAACCCTTTACCTTCAACCTTTGTATTTATTCACTTCCTCTGCGCACTCTGTAATCTCTGTGGTAAATAAAATTACTAACAAACGCGGGATAAAACCGCTTTAAAAAGCATATGCACAAAGAGAAGTGAATGAGAAGAAAATGAGAAAACACTAACCATTAGCCTGAGTAATTAATTGTTTTGTCACTTCCTCAAAAAGCGCAGCGTCTCTTAACCTCTTTGTGCATAATTTTATTACCTTTAACCACATTTGCGCGGCGTAAATCCCCGCCTACAGGCTATTTTAATTTACCCGCGTCTCGCAGCCCGCCGCTCGTAACCCTTTACCTTTCGCCTTTAACCTTTAAAAAGACGCGGGATAAACCCGCTGCTACCAAATACAAACAAAAAAGCCGCTGTATCAAACAGCGGCTTTTAATATGATAGTCATTAATTAAAAACTAGTGTTCTTCATTAACGATATTGAGATTGTACTTAGGTATTTCAACCACTAAGTCTTCATCTCTAATAATTGCCTGGCAACCTAAGCGCGATTCAGGCTCTAAACCCCATGCTTTATCTAGCATGTCATCTTCTAGGTCATCACTTTCATCTAATGAGTCAAAACCTTCACGGATCACTAAATGACACGTTGTACATGCACATGATTTTTCACAGGCATGAGGAATGCTAATGCCATTTTTAAGCGCGATATCAAGTACCGTTTCGCCAGCGGGCGCTTCTATTGCTGCACCGTCAGGACACAACTCCGGATGGGGAAGAAAAACAATTTGTGGCATTCTAATCTCTCTTATATATTGTCTACTGACTGACCCGTTAAGGCTTTTTTAATTGACGCGTCCATTCTGCGCGCGGCAAAATCACTGCTCGCATTATCCATTTTTTCAATGGCCGCTTTTATTTCGCTTGGCTCTTGCGCACTCTCGCGTACTTTTGCAAGTTCGTTTATTTCCACTTTTAGTGCCGCTAATTGCTCAGGCTCAAGTAAATCGCCATCAGCAGCTAAAGAGGCTTCCATTGCTTCTATTACACGAAGCGCTTCAACTTGTTGCTCTTTAAGCATACGCGCTTGCATATCGCCTTTAGCGTTACTCATCGACTCTTTAAGCATATTAGCAACTTGGTCGTCAGACAAACCAAACGACGGTTTTACTTGTATTTCTGCTTGAACACCCGTTGATTTCTCCATGGCCGACACGCTTAATAAACCATCAGCGTCTACTTTAAAGGTAACGCGAATATGCGCCGCCCCCGCCGCCATAGGAGGAATACCTTTTAAGCTAAACTTTGCCAGCGATCGACAATCGTCAACCAGTTCACGTTCACCTTGTAATACATGCAACGACATGGCCGTTTGACCATCTTTAAACGTAGTAAATTCTTGCGCACGCGCAACCGGAATCGTGGTATTGCGTGGAATGATTTTTTCAACCAAGCCACCCATTGTTTCAAGGCCTAGCGACAACGGTAACACATCAAGTAATAACATGTCGGAATCTGGCTTGTTACCAATTAATACGTCAGCTTGTAATGCAGCACCCAGTGCAACAACACGATCAGGGTCAATTGAAGTTAGTGGCTGTTTATCAAAAAATTCGCCAACTTGAGTACGAACCAACGGCATGCGGGTTGAACCGCCAACCATTACAACTTGTAATACTTCTTGGTTTTCAATACCGGCATCTTTTACTGCACGACGACATGAGCGGAGCGTTTTTTTAACCAGTGGCATAGCGAGCTCATTAAATTTTTCTCGCGTTACTTCAACCATGTATTTTTCATCGTCAAACTCAAGGCCAACATTCACTTTTTCGTATTGGCTGAGTGCTTCTTTACAGGCTTTGGCTTTATTAATGAATAAGCGTAATACCGAAGGAGATAAGCTTGTCACGCCGGTTTCTTGTTTTAGGTAATCAACTAATAATGAGTCAAAGTCGTCGCCGCCTAGGCTAGAATCGCCACCGGTGGCCAGCACTTCAAACACGCCTTTATTAAGACGCAGAATAGAGATATCAAAAGTACCGCCCCCTAAATCATAAACGGCGATAATACCTTCTTGCCCTGAATCTAAACCGTAAGCAACGGCAGCGGCAGTAGGCTCGTTTAGTAAGCGCAGTACATTAATACCGGCAAGCTCAGCCGCATCTTTGGTGCTTTGACGCTGTGCATCATCAAAATAAGCTGGTACCGTAATCACTGCCCCTAAAATATCTTGATTACCAAAGCTTTGCTCAGCGCGTACTTTTAAAGCATTTAAAATATGACTTGAGGCTTTAACTGGGCTGATTTTTCCCGCAGCCGTTTCGATAGCCAATGCACCATCATCATCGCAAAACTGATAAGGCAGTTGGCCATAGCTTTGTTCTATTTCGGTTTGCGTTTTACCTAAAAAGCGCTTCACTGAAATAAGCGTATTAACCGGATCGAGTGTAGCTGCTTGCATTGCATCATTACCCACGGTAATGCCGCCAGCTTGATAACGAACCACTGAGGGTAACATCGCTTCGCCTGACTCATCAGTAATAGTGCGTGCTTCGCCGCTTTGTACGGTTGCCACTAATGAATTTGTAGTGCCTAAATCAATTCCAATGGCTAATTTGTGTTCATGTGGTGCCGCGCTCTGCCCCGGCTCAGCAATTTGCAATAATGCCATAATGCTCTTTAAACTCGTGTTGCTCGCTTTGCAGCAAGTAATTAATCGTCAAATAAACTGTCTTCAATGCGTTCAAGTTCGTCTTGTAACTTATATACAAATTTTAATTTGCGAATGTTGTCAGCAGCGTGTTGATATTGTTGCTCATCGTTGCTTGCAAGTTGCTCAGCCAATTCGTTGCTATACTGGGCTTTTAATTGCTTTATTTGCGACTCAAAATTAGCAATAGCGATATCTGGATCACTTGCAGAGGGAAGTTCTTCAAGCTCTTCGCGCAGTTCCATTTGTTGCATCAAGAACATGGGATCTTGCAGTGTTTGCTGCTCAGCGCGAATATCAACGCCCAGCTCACTCAACATATATTCAGCACGTTTAACCGGATGCTTAAGTGTTTGTAATGCGTCGTTAATTTCAGCGGTACTTTGTACGGCCATTAATTTATCACGACTGCTGGCATTAGCATGACGATCAGGGTGTACAGCACGTTGAAGTTCTAAGTAGTGCTTGTTGATCATTGCTAAGTCAATATTGTAGTCAACCGGTATTGCAAATAACTCAAAATAACGCATAACTTCTCACAAATGACAAAGCCCTACATTAACTGGCAGGGCTTATTTATATCTTAAAACAAGTTTGAGCTTAAACTGTAAAGCTTTCGCCACAGCCACACTCATCAGCTTGGTTAGGGTTATTAAATTTAAACCCTTCATTTAAACCTTCTTTAGTGTAGTCGAGCTCGGTGCCGTCGATATAAACTAAGCTTTTAGCGTCAACAATTAAGGTAACGCCTTTGGCCGCAAATGTTTCATCGTCATCGTTTAGCTCATCAACAAACTCTAGAACATAAGCAAGACCTGAACAGCCCGTCGTTTTAATGCCAACTCGCAGGCCAATGCCTTTACCACGGTTTGCTAAAAATGATTGTACACGGTTTGCTGCCGCATCTGTCAATGTCACTGCCATGAATATCTCTTAGTTTGTATGTTTGCTTTTGTAATCTGCAATTGCTGCTTGAATTGCATCTTCGGCTAAAATTGAGCAGTGAATTTTCACTGGTGGTAATTCTAGCTCTGCGCTGATATCGGTATTTTTGATAGTCGCAGCTTCGTCTAATGTTTTGCCTTTAACCCACTCTGTTACCAGCGAAGATGAAGCAATTGCGCTACCACAGCCGTACGTTTTGAATTTTGCATCTTCAATAACGCCTTCCGCCGATACTTTAATTTGCAATTTCATTACGTCACCACATGCTGGTGCGCCTACCATACCCGTTGCCACTGACGGATCATTTTTGTCTAGAGCACCTACGTTACGTGGGTTTTCTACGTGGTCGATTACTTTATCACTGTAAGCCATAATTCTATCCTCACTACCTGCTAGGTATGGGCTCCACTAATTAGTGGTGCGCCCATTCAACTGAATCTAAATCAACACCTTCTTGGTGCATTTCCCAAAGAGGAGACATTTCACGTAAACGGCCAATCGAGTTTTTCATTAACTCAACGGTGTAATCAATCTCTTCTTCGGTGGTAAAACGGCCAATACTAAAACGAATCGAGCTGTGCGCTAGCTCGTCGTTGCGACCTAATGCACGTAATACGTAAGAAGGCTCTAAACTTGCAGATGTACAGGCTGAACCTGACGATACCGCAATATCTTTAACAGCCATTAATAACGACTCACCTTCAACAAAGTTAAAGCTAATGTTGACAATACCAGGTACTGATTGGTCTTGCGTGCCGTTAAAGTACACTTCGTCCATATCCGTTAAAATGCCGTCGATTAGGCGTTTACGCAACGCACTGATGTGTGCGTGATCTTTTTCAAAATCTTGTTTTGCAATTCTAAATGCTGCACCCATACCCACTAATTGATGAGTTGCTAATGTACCAGAACGCATGCCACGCTCATGGCCGCCACCGTGCATTTGTGCTTCTAAACGTGCACGTGGTTTACGACGAACATACAAAGCACCTACGCCTTTAGGGCCGTATACTTTGTGCGCCGAGAATGACATAAAATCTACTTTGGTTTGTTGCACATCGATTAAAACTTTACCCGCGCTTTGTGCCGCATCTACGTGGAACATAATTTTACGTTCGCGACACATTTCACCAATAGTATTGATGTCTTGGATTACACCTAGCTCGTTATTTACATGCATGATACTTACAAGCACGGTGTCGTCACGCATGGTGTCTGCTAATTTTTGCAGATCAAGTAGGCCGTTTTCTTCAACGTCCATGTAGGTTACTTCAAACCCTTGACGCTCAAGTTCACGACATGTGTCGATAACCGCTTTGTGTTCAGTTTTAGCGGTAATAACATGCTTACCTTTTTTCTTGTAAAACTGAGCTGCACCTTTAATAGCAAGGTTATTTGATTCTGTTGCACCCGATGTGAATACAATTTCACGTGGGTCTGCATTAATTAAATCAGCAATGTCAGTACGTGCTTGGTCAACGACTTCTTCAGCTTGCCAACCAAAACGGTGTGAACGCGATGCTGGATTACCAAAATTACCGTCCATAGTCAGGCACTGCATCATTTCTTTGGCAACTCGTTCGTCAACAGGCGTAGTTGCTGCGTAATCTAAATAAATCGGTAACTTCATTTCTCTCTCCGCTGCAGGTCAACCTTAAAGTTGACAGCTTACTTGAATATTTTCCAACTGCTTAATTGCATCATTAACGCTGTTTTCTTGGCGAAGAGCGACCGCTTTAACGTCCGACTTTTCAACCAGTTCAGCTAAGGTAATATTATTTAAAAATTCTTCAATTCGTGCGCTTAAGTCTGACCACAATGTATGGGTTAAACAACGCATACCACTTTGACAACCAGTATTGCTTCGCTGACACCGTGTAGCGTCAACAGATTCATCTACCGCATTGATAACATCGCCAACTGAAATTACGTCAGCCTCACGTCCTAGTAAATAGCCCCCACCAGGACCTCGAACAGAACTCACTAGCCCATTTTTACGTAAACGGGCAAATAATTGCTCAAGATAAGACAAAGAAATTTCTTGGCGCTGCGAAATATCTGCAAGCGCTACAGGGCCTATATTTGCATGTAGTGCAACATCCAGCATGGCTGTAACGGCGTATCTGCCTTTTGATGTTAACTTCATAACGCCCCCCGCACAAAAGAGTGCAAATTTTAATTACCAGAGTAGATTAGTCAAGTATTATCCTGATTGGCTAGCCTCGGATGCCAGCCGATAAACTTGCAATACCCGACTGTTTTGGTCAAGTATTGGGTCTATTGTAATTACCTGAGTAATTTAGTCAAGTATTAGTAGAGCAATAAAGGGCGCTATTTATAACTAATTGCTATTTTATAGACTTATTAATTGAGGTAAGAATACCTCGTAATATGTTCATTTCTGCATCTTCAGGGCGAGCACGATTAAACAAACGACGTAGCTTAGTCATTACCATGCCTGGGTGCTGCTTAATAATGAAGCCTGTTTTAAACAAAGTGTCTTCAAGATGTTCGTAAAACAATTCTGTTTGTTTAGACGATGGATATAGGGTGTCGTCTTCTTCTTGAACAGCCTTAGGTTGCTGATTTAAAAACGCCATACGCGTTTCATAACATAAGGTTTGCACAGCCATGGCTAAATTAAGTGAGCTGTATTCTGGGTTAGCAGGAATACACACATGGTAATTACACAGTTGTAATTCTTCATTAGTTAAGCCACTGTTTTCACGGCCAAACACAAGCGCTACAGGGCCGTTTACGGCTTCGCCAACAAGCTTTTCACCACATTCTCTCGGCTCTACCATAGGCCACGACAATGTACGCGAGCGGGCGCTAGTACCAATCGTTAATGCACAATCAGCAATCGCATCTGCAACGCTATCAACAATAACAGCATTACCTAGTACATCAGTCGCACCTGCAGCAAGCGCACTTGCATGACTGTCTATTTCACAGGCTGGATCAACAAGGTATAACTTTGATAATCCCATGGTTTTCATGGCGCGCGCCGCTGAACCAATGTTACCAGAGTGTGATGTGTTTACTAAAACGATGCGAATATCATCTAAGATCATTACAGTGCTACTTATCGAGTACAAAAAAATTGCGCAAATTCTAGCATGAAAACGCGCTGAGATCCTATATTCAATAGTCGAGATCTAAAAGATCAGTTCGCGGTCAGCGGTCAGCGGTCAGCGGTCAGCGGTCAGCGGTCAGCGGTCAGCGGTCAGCGGTCAGCGGTCAGGTAGTAAAATAAAACACCGAGCCTTATGCAAGCCCAGTTTTTATATTATAGGCGAGAGTTTACCTCGCGCACTTTGACAACATGTCAAACTACCTGCGCGGCGTAAAGCCCCGTCTACGTTTAACCCAAACACCGTACTTGGCTTAATCTTTTGCTGACAACTGACAGCTGAAGACTAAAAACTGTTCTTTAACCTAAATCATTGCGGCTTTTACATATACATCAAAGCGGTTCTTCTTGGTTTTGATTTGCATGCTTGGGGTTTTATCATTTAAAAATGGTGCGTAATCGGGGCGTTTAACTACAACACGTTTGCTGGCAAGGGGGTAGGCAAACTCGAGTAAATCATCGGCGTCGGTATCGCCACCTACTAATTCTTGGAATACGCGCATTTCTTTTTTAACCAGTGCTGATTTTTCACGGTGCGGAAACATAGGATCTAAATACACTACATCGGGCACGCTGTCACATTGAGCAAGTAAGGTATGGCTTGAGCCAAATATTAAGCTCATATTTTGCTGCATCCATGGGCCAATTTCACTATCGTTATAAGCACGTTGTAAACCGTCATATAACAGCGCGGCAACCACGGGGTGGCGCTCATGCAAAATCACTTTACAGCCTAGCGAGGCTAAAACAAAACCATCACGTCCAAGCCCTGCGGTTGCATCGAGTACCACTGGCGTTGCGCCCTTATTAAGACCAACGGCTTTAGCAATTGATTGCCCTTTACCACCACCAAATTTACGCCTATGTGCAACAGCACCAGTTACAAAGTCTACGTTAATTGCACCTAGTTTAGGCTCATCAGTTTTATATAGGCTTAGTCCTTTATCATCGTAATGCAAACTAAAGCCACGGCTTTGCTCCGCCCATTGAGCAAGCCCAAAGCGTGTTTCTAACTCATTCAAATATGGCCGACACTCTTTAAACGCACACTGTATAACCACTTCACACTCCGATGATAAATTTCACCGCTATTATACCCAAACAGCAGCAATATACGAAGTTCGCAAGGTGTATAGTTTAAAACAACTCAATATCGTTATTTTCACTCTCAGATTCTGGCTGCGCTTGTTGTTTACTTAGTTGTGTTTGAGTAATTAAGTCATCACGCTGTTGAGTAGTTGTTTTTAGTTGGTGCTTAATAAACGCTAAATCATTAGTGGTTGCAACCAGCTGCTGTGATGTATGGCTAAGCTGAGTTATTTGCTCATTAAGCTGCGAAGCTGGTAAGTCATTTTGTGTTTGCATTAACGATTGGAGTTGCTCGAGCTGCTCTGTAAGCTGGCTAATCGCATTCGTTTGCATGGCGTTTTGATTTTTAAGCTGGGCAACAATATCTTTAAAAGCAAGGGTTAGCTCATTGTCGCGCATTAGTCGATATTGGTGCTGCTGTATAGTAACTACTTTTTCGTTAGTTACTTCTAAAATATGCGGAAATAAATCTTTATAGCGACCATACAGTGATGGCGTATCTATTGGCATATTTTTAATTAACAGTGAAATATTAGGGTAATTAATAATAGTACTATGACCAATATCAACAAAGCGCTCTGCATTTTTATGCTGCATGAGTAGCTCTTGCTCTAATGGGCATACGCCCGTCTCTTGGCTATAAAACACTCCCTGGTTATTTTGCCAAAAAACAACCACGACATTGAGGTGTAATGGCGTAAAAAAGCCTAAAAAGTATTCACTTAATAGTTCTAAGTTATCAGCATGGTAGCTTTGACAAACAAAGCGCATAATGCGCCCCATGTCACCGGTTTCAATCATCGCCATTTCAGCTGTTTTATTGGCCTTTGCTATATCATACTGCAGTGCTGCGCATTGCTTGCGGTACTGGTAAAGAATTTTAATACGTGCCATCAGCTCCTGTGCGTTAAAAGGCTTTAAAATGTAGTCTGCCCCGCCAACACTGAAGCCTTTAATACGTTCAGCCTGCCCTACTTTGGATGATAAAAACATCACGGGGATATCTGTTGTGGCTTTATTTTGTTTAATACTTTGGCAGACTTCATAACCAGACATTCCTGGCATTTCAACATCAAGCAAAATAATATCAGGGTTATATTT
Organism: Pseudoalteromonas sp. SM9913; assembly: GCF_000184065.1. Classification (NCBI taxonomy): domain Bacteria; kingdom Pseudomonadati; phylum Pseudomonadota; class Gammaproteobacteria; order Alteromonadales; family Pseudoalteromonadaceae; genus Pseudoalteromonas; species Pseudoalteromonas sp. SM9913. The sequence goes on along the minus strand of NC_014803.1, from coordinate 450,397 downwards.
ATTTGCTTGTCTTATGCCATCTTCACCATTTTTGGCATGGAGCACTTTACAAAACCCAGCTAAAGACTCTTCAATAATATGGTGCATTAATTTATCGTCATCAATTGCCAGTATTAACTTTGCCATGCGTTAGTCCCTTTTAGTACTTTGTTCAAAGCATAGTACGCTATGTTGAAACTACTAAAATTTATTCAAAATATTCTTTAACAACACTGTGTTTTAGGCAATAAAAAAGCGCCACTGGGGCGCTTTTGTAATTATATTTTAATCCGCAAAGGTCAATAGACCCTAAGCGGCAATGCCACTGTGGCGCAGTAGTGCATCTACACTTGGCTCGCGACCACGGAAGTTTTTAAACAGTGCCATTGGCTCTTCGCTGCCGCCTTTTTCAAGAATGTGCTGCATAAACGCTTGGCCAGTTTGTGGATTAAAAATTCCTTCCTCTTCAAATTTAGAATAGGCGTCTGCCGAAAGTACTTCAGCCCATTTGTACGAGTAATAACCTGCACTATAACCGCCCGCAAAAATATGACTAAAGCCATGCTGAAAACGATTAAACGCTGGCGGCTTAATGACTGAAGTACGACTGCGTACATCATCAAGCACAGCTTGAATGTTACATGGTTTGTCTGCCACGTAATCGTGGTGGATTTTAAAATCAAATAACGAGAACTCAAGTTGTCTTAACATTTGCATACCTGAGTTATAATTTTTAGCCGCAAGTAGTTTATCAAGCAACTCTTTAGGTAGTGGCTCACCGGTTTCGAAGTGACCTGAGATAAAGCTAAGCGCTTCTTCCTCGTAACACCAGTTTTCTAAAAACTGGCTTGGCAACTCAACAGCATCCCACGCTACCCCATTAATACCGGCAACGGGGGCTGCATCTACTTGGGTAAGCATATGATGAATACCGTGACCAAACTCATGAAACAGTGTGGTTACTTCATTATGGGTAAATAACGCCGGCTTATCGCCAATCGCTTTATTAAAATTACACACCAGGTAAGCAACTGGTGTTTGAAGTTCACCATTAGCGCGCACTTTACGACCCATACAGTCATCCATCCACGCACCACCACGCTTGTGATCACGCGCATACAAATCTAAGTAAAAACGACCACGTAAAGTGTTATTGCTATCGTAAATTTCAAAAAAGCGTACATCTTTATGGTAGCTATCAAAATCAGCGACTTCTTTTACAGTAATACCAAATAGGCGATTAACCGTTTCAAATAAGCCACTGAGTACTTTATTTGCTGGGAAGTACGGGCGAAGAACTTCATCTGAAATCGCGTACTTTTCTTGCTTTAGTTTTTCACTATAATAACCAAAATCCCACGCCTGCAGTTCACTAATACCATGCTTTTGCTCTGCATATTGTTGCAGCTCTTTAAGTTCTTGCTCTGCTTGTGGTTTAGACTTAGCGGCTAAGTCTTCTAAAAATGAGAATACCTGCGCGGGTGATTCTGCCATTTTTGTAGCCAACGATTTTTCAGCGTAGTTATTAAAGCCAAGTAATTGTGCTAACTCATGACGCAGTGCCAACTCTTCACTCATGATCGCAGAGTTATCAAACTCTCCCGCATTAGGGCCTTGATCGGATGCACGGGTAGAAAACGCGGTGTATGTTTCTTTGCGAAGTTCACGATTATCTGCATAGGTCATAATCGGCAAATATGAAGGGAAATCTAGGGTAAATACCCAGCCGTCTAAGTCTTTACTTTTTGCCGTATCGGCCGCTAATGCAAGCGCTGATTCTGGTAAACCAGCCAATTGGCTTTCATCGGTAATATGCTTATGCCATGCAAGCGTGGCATCCATCACATTATTACCAAATTTTGAGGCAAGCTCTGATAAACGCGCACTAATTTCACCGTAGCGTTTTTGTTGCTCAGGATTTAACGCAATACCTGAAAGCTTAAAGTCACGTAATGCGTTAGTAATGGTTTTTTGCTGGGCAGTAGTGAGTGTTTTAAATTCGTCACTGTTATAAAGTGCGTTGTAAGCCTCATACAAACCTTGGTGCTGACCAACAAAAGTAGAGTATTCAGAAATAAGCGGTAAACATTGCTCGTAGGCTTCGCGAAGTTCATCATTGTTCATTACTGAGTTCAAATGCGATACCGGTGAAAACAATCGCGATAGTTTATCGTCAGCTTCTTCAAGGGGTAATACTAAATCTTCCCATGTGTATGATTGCTTTGCTAATACATCATTAATTGCACTGCGACAGTGCTCAATACCTTTTTTTAGTGCCGGGACAACATGCTCTGGCTTTATTTTTGAAAAAGGCGGTAAACCTTCAAGCCCGATTAGGGGATTAGTATGTGCATTGGTCATAGTGATTCTCGGTTTATGCAAAATATAAAAATTTAAGTTGGGGCAAAATACGTAAATACAAGGGCAAACCTGCTTTACTAGTTAACGAGTGCGTATCTGTAAATGATCACCTAGCAGCTTGATCTGAAATAGCATATCTTTCGTTTGATGAAGGATGTTTGATAGATTTTAGCAGCCCCGAACAAGTGACTTGCTCATCGCATATGCTATCATCGGCACAGAAAAGTTAAATTAATATTTAGAGGATTAAACATGGCTCAGCATTTTGATTACATTGCAATTGGTGGCGGTAGTGGTGGTATTGCATCAGCTAACCGTGCAGCAATGCGTGGCGCAAAAGTAGCATTAATTGAAGCTAAACACATGGGTGGCACCTGCGTAAACGTAGGGTGTGTTCCTAAAAAAGTAATGTGGCATGGCGCTCAAGTTGCTGAAGCAATTAATCTTTATGCTCCTGATTACGGTTTTGATGTTGAAGTTAAAGGCTTTGACTGGTCAAAGCTAGTAGAAAGCCGTGAAGCCTATATTGGCCGCATTCACAAAGGCTATGATAATGGTTTAGCTAAAAATGGCGTAACTGTGATCAAAGGCTTTGCAAAATTTGTGGATAGTAAAACCGTTGAAGTAAATGGTGAGCATTACACTGCTGATCACATTTTAGTTGCTGTAGGCGGACGCCCTACTATTCCTAACATTCCAGGTGCTGAACACGGTATTGATTCAAACGGCTTTTTTGAGCTGAACGAACAACCTAAGCGTGTTGCCGTTGTTGGTGCCGGTTACATTGCCGTAGAAATTGCAGGTGTGCTACACAGCCTAGGGACACAAACCCATTTATTTGTTCGTAAGAGCAAGCCGCTGCGCACCTTTGACCCATACATTATCGACACACTGGTTGATATTATGGCAAAAGAAGGCCCTACTCTGCACACTGAGTGTTCGCCAAAAGAGGTGGTAAAAGAGGCTGATGGCAGCTTAACTATTCATTTTGAAAACGGTTACAGCGAAAATGTTGATCAGGTTATTTGGGCGATTGGTCGTACACCTACAACCGATAAAATTAACCTTGCTGCAGCAGGCGTAGAAGTAAACGAAAGCGGCTATGTAAAAGTAGATGAATACCAAAACACCACGGCTAAAAATGTATACGCTGTGGGTGATATTATCGAAAATGGTATTGAGCTTACACCAGTTGCTGTAAAAGCGGGTCGTACTCTATCGGAGCGTTTATTTAATAAAGAATTGCCGAACGATTTAAAAATGGACTACAGCCTAGTACCAACCGTGGTATTTAGCCATCCACCTATCGGCACCATTGGCTTAACTGAACAAGAGGCGATTTCTCAGTACGGCGAAGAAAATGTAAAAGTATATAAATCAAGCTTTGCGGCTATGTACACCGCAGTTACTCAGCATCGCCAAGCATGTAACATGATGCTTGTGTGTGCAGGCGATGATGAAAAAGTTGTGGGCTTACACGGTATCGGTTTCACCGTTGATGAAATGATTCAGGGCTTTGCTGTCGCCATGAAAATGGGCGCGACTAAAGCCGATTTTGATGCGGTTGTAGCACTTCACCCGACGGGTTCGGAAGAGTTTGTTACCATGAGATAAGCTCGAGGTTCGAGAAAATAAAAAAACCTTGCGGTTAACATCGCAAGGTTTTTTTATTTTAAATGACCAACTTTACGCGGGGTAAACCCGCTGCTAGGTAATTTCAACTCGTAGCCCGTAGCCCGTTGCTCGTAGCCCGTCGCCCGCTAACCTTCGTATTTTAAGCTAAATGCTCTCGGGCTAAATATTCTAACGATTGCATTTCTTGCAGGCGACTAATACAGCGTTTAAATTCAAAGTTTAAATTGCCTTGTGTGTACAGCTCAGTAATGGGTTTTTCTGCAGAGATAATTAAGGTAACGTTACGCTCATAAAACTCATCTACCAACGCAATAAAACGCCTTGCTGCATCATCATTATTTTGTCCAAGCTGTTTTACGTTTGATAAAATCACCGTGTTATATAATCGGCTTATTTCCATGTAATCCACTTGGCTACGCGCGGTTTCACACAGTTCGCTAAATTCAAACATAACGATGCAATCAGACACCTTGCGGGTTTTGATCATCCGCCCTTCTATTTCAATTGGGGTGTCTACTTTACCGGCCTCAGGGGAGAGCTTATCAAAGTATTCAAATAGGTTTTTATCAGCTTGATCATCAAGCGGGCTGTGAAAAATTTCTGCTTGTTCCAGTGTACGTAACCGGTAATCAACACCGGAATCTACATTAACTATTTCAGTATGCTTATTCACTAAGGCAATAGCCGGTAAAAAACGAGCGCGTTGTAAGCCATTACGGTATAAATCATCAGGTATAATATTAGAGGTTGCAACTAACACAATACCACGTGCAAATAGCGCTTCCATTAAACCACCGAGCAGCATGGCATCGGTAATGTCTTGTACAAAAAACTCATCAAAACAAATTATGTCTGTTTCTGCTTTAAAAATATCGGCAACTGTTTCTAATGGGTTTGCTGTGTTGTTTAACTTTTTAAGCTCGTCGTGTACTCGGTGCATAAAACGGTGAAAATGCACTCGCATTTTTCTATCGCCCGGCAAAGCTTCGTAAAAAGTATCAACTAGGTAAGTTTTACCTCGGCCTACGCCACCCCAAAAGTACAATCCTTTTATAGGTGCGGGTTCAGCTTTATTAAAAAGCTTTGCAAAAAAGCCTTTAGATTGTGGTTTTGCTTGTGTTAAATCGTCGTATAAACGCTGTAAATGACGAACTGCATTTTCTTGTGCTGCGTCATGTACAAAGTCATCGCGTTGAAGGTCTTGCTGGTATGTTTGCCAAGGAGTCATATCTATTTACAGTTAAAACACAGTTTAATTTGTAAAGCATATTAACACGCATCAATACTCAGGGTATATTAGACTTAGTATGAATTATTATTGAACTAAATTTTTTTAGTTATTTTCGCATAGAGGTGAATTTATGGGTACATTTACATGGGTAGGTTTAGTGATAGTGGTTGCTATTGCTGCATTTTTCGTTGGTGCCTTTGTCACTAAAAAACAATTTAAACAAGATGAGTTAGAGCAACAAGCAGAGCAAGCTAAGCATTCGCTTGAGCAGTATCGTCAAGATGTTGCCGACCATTTAGCGAACACTGGTAAGTTAGTAAACAAAATGAAAGAAAACTACGACCAGTTATTAAGCCATGTTGAAGAAACCAATCAACTATTACTTGAAGACAGAAATAAAGCCCCTGCTGAACCGTTTTTCTCTAAAGAAACCACAGAGCAATTACAAGCGTCATTAAAAGAGCGTAGTTCGGATCGCTCAAACGCCGATGCTCAACCAGCTGATTATGTGTCGGGTAAATCAGGATTATTTGCTGGTGATGTGAATACTTCTAAAGCATCTTGATGAACTTTTTTTTGACCCCATAGTCTTTAGATATAACAGCTTTGTTGTTTTATCTTATTGATATACTTTTTTGAGGCTGCTTATTGCAGCCTTTTGCTTTTTAAGTGGAGTAAACCCTGACTATGAAAATGAAATTATCACTTATCAGTGCTGCTATTTTATCTACTAGCTTATTACTAAGTCCAACCGCCTCGTTTGCTAAATTGCCGGTTGCCGTTAATGGTCAACAATTACCAACACTTGCCCCTATGCTTGAGCAAATTACCCCAGGTGTAGTGAGTATTCAGGTTTCAGGCTCTAAAGAGGTTCGCCGACGCGGTGACCCGCTCGATTTCTTTTTTGGCAACCCGCAGCCACGTAGCCAAAAGCGCCAGTTTAGTGGTTTAGGCTCAGGAGTTATTATTGATGCTGACAAAGGTTATGTCGTTACTAACAACCATGTAGTGCAAGACGCCGAAAAAATGGTGGTCACTCTTGAGGATGGCCGCGAATATGAAGCAACAAAAATTGGTAGCGATAAAGAGTCTGATATTGCGCTACTACAAATAGACGCAGATGAATTAACCGCAGTAAAGCTAGCTAACTCAGATGACTTACGTGTCGGTGATTTTGCCGTCGCAATTGGTAACCCTTTTGGTTTAAGCCACACGGTTACCTCAGGTATTGTTAGCGCATTAGGCCGCAGTGGCTTAAATATTGAGGGTTACGAAGATTTCATTCAAACCGATGCCGCGATAAACCAAGGTAACTCAGGTGGGGCTTTAGTTAATTTAAACGGTGAGCTGATTGGTATTAATACCGCTATTTTAGGTGCATCAGGCGGAAATGTGGGGATTGGCTTTGCTATTCCGTCAAATATGATGAAAAACCTAGTTGATCAAATTGTAGAGCATGGTGAAGTACGCCGTGGTTCGTTAGGTATTTCAGGCCGCCCTCTTGATGCAGGTCTTGCTAAAGCACAGCAGCTTGATGTTAAACAAGGGGCTTATGTTATGCAGGTAATGGATGACACCGCAGCCAGCAAAGCGGGAATTAAAGCAGGCGATGTAATTATTAGTATAAATGGTAGTGAAATTAGTGGCTTCCATGAACTACGCAGTAAAATTGCCACCTTAGGTGAGGGTCGTGAAGTACAGTTGGGGATTTACCGTGACGGTAAAGTTAAAAATGTGGAAGTAACCCTAGATGGTGCATCAGGCATTACCGCTGCGGGCGAAGAGTTACACCCAGCATTCCAAGGTGCAACACTGGAAAACGTGAAGAAGAACAAAATGAAAGGGATTGAGGTGACCTCTGTAGACCCTCGTTCGCCATCAGCACGGGTTGGCCTTGAAGAAGGCGATGTTATTGTGCAAGTAAACCGTCAACGAGTAGAAAGCATTCGCGACATGAACAAAATTATCGAAGATATTCAAGGTAATATTGTGTTAGGTGTGAAACGCGGACGTGAATCTATTTTTGTATTAATTCAGTAATAATACAATAAAAGTAACAGCGGCACTTGCCGCTGTTATTTTTTTTGTGCCATCATAAAGGGATTGCTCACTAACAATAAGAATACCGTGCTAAAACTTCTAAAATTTGTACTTCCTCCTCTATTTGCCGGTTTAGGCATTGCTTTTTTAGTGGTTTTTTTTAGCCCTAACATGCGCACTGCATTGCTACCTAACGTGCCGCTACCCAGTGCAATGACTGCAAGTCATTTGAGCTTTTCTGACGCAGTTAAGCGCGCAGCGCCATCGGTTGTCACCATTTTTTCAGAAAGCATTTCTAAAGAGCCACGCTATAAACGCCAAAATACGGTGCAAGAGCTTGGTTCTGGGGTGATCATGTCACCTGACGGTTATATTTTGACTAATTACCATGTGATCAATAATGCCGATCAAATACTGGTTATTCTTACTGACGGCAGACGTTTTTTTGATGTGCAACTCATTGGCTTTGATACTATTACCGACTTAGCATTATTAAAAATAAATGCCAATCACCTGCCTGTTATACCCGTTAACGATAACTACAGTTCGAGTGTAGGCGATTTAGTATTAGCCATCGGAAACCCACTTAACTTAGGGCAAACCATTACTCAGGGGATTATTAGCGCCACCGGTAAGCAAAAAATTACCGACAGTCCTTACAATAACTTACTGCAAATGGACGCTGCTATTAACGTAGGTAACTCTGGTGGTGCACTGGTAAATTCTAATGGCGATTTAGTAGGGATCACCTCTGCCCAGTTTAAAACCCGTGAAAACTTAAATATACAAGGGATCTTTTTTGCGGTGCCTTACACCTTGGCAAAAGAGGTAATGGGTAAGCTTATACGCCATGGTCGTGTTGTACGCGGCTATTTGGGCTTTGAAGGCACAGCGGTAGACAGTACAGGCAAAGAGGTCAATGATAGCTTAACGCCTGTTGCAGGCATGCGTATTACCAACCTAGACCCTTTAGGTCCTGCATGGCAGGCGGGTATAGAAGAGCAAGATATTGTGATTAAAATTGCTGGGCTTTCAGTGGCTAATCCACAAAATGTATTGAAAAAAATAGGCAGTACCGAACCGGGGAAAGAAATTGAATTTGAGCTTTACCGTAACGGTGAAATACAAAAAATAATGGTAAAAGTAGCAGAGCTTGAAACCAAGCTATAAAGCGCTTATTTATACTTTGGCATTAGACATAAAAAAACGCGATAGATCATCGCGTTTTTTATGGATTAGAATAATAATTGTATTAGTATAACTAATTGCTTTTGCGTTTGATGTTAGCACCTAGCGCACTGAGTTTATCTTCAATACGCTGATAACCTCTATCTACATGATAAATACGATCAACAACCGTTTCACCTTGAGCCACAATCCCCGTTAGAATAAGACTCGCTGATGCACGAAGGTCAGTTGCCATTACTTGCGCACCCGATAAGCTTTTTGTTTCACCACAAAAGGCCGTATTGCCTTCTAAGCGAATATTAGCGCCCATACGTTGTAGCTCAGGCACATGCATAAAACGATTTTCAAAAATAGTTTCGGTAATCGTCGCACTACCATTAGCCACCACATTTAATGCGGTAAACTGCGCTTGCATATCGGTCGGAAAACCAGGATGAGGCATAGTTTTAATATTCACCGCTTTAAGCTCTCGGCCTCGCATGTCTAGGTAAATACTGTCATCGTGCACTTCTAATAATGCATTGGTTGCACGTAATTTTTCTATTACTGGCTCTAACGAATGGAAGTCGGTCATTTTACACAGAACTTCACCGCCAGCCATCGCTGCAGCCACTAAAAAGGTACCCGTTTCAATGCGATCCGGTAATATGCGGTGTTCACAACCTGATAAACGCTCAACCCCTTCAATCTCAATACGGCTTGAGCCCGCACCAGTGATTTTAGCACCCATAGCAATTAAGCAATTGGCTAAATCGATAATTTCGGGCTCGCGCGCAGCATTTTCTAATACTGTTTTACCATCGGCGAGCGTTGCCGCCATGAGTAAGTTTTCAGTGGCACCTACGCTGATCATTTCCATGAAAACTTCAGCGCCTTTTAAGCGACCATCTACTTTGGCATTAATATAACCGTTTTCAACGGTTATTTGAGCGCCCATACGCTCTAAGCCTTGAATATGAATATCAACCGGGCGCGCACCAATAGCACAGCCACCAGGTAAGGATACTTGTGCCTCACCAAATCGAGCGACTAAAGGGCCAAGTGCAAGCACTGACGCACGCATTTGCTTTACTAAGTCATAAGGCGCTAACGTGCTATTTACCGTTGCACCATCAATAATGAGTGAATCGCCCTGCCACTGAACATCAGCGCCTAACGTTTTTAATAAGGCTTCGGTCGTAATGATATCGCGAAGATGTGGTACGTTAGTAAAAGTACTTTTGCCATCAGCTAATAAAGCTGCAAATAGAATCGGAAGAGCTGCGTTTTTAGCGCCAGAAATAGTTACTTCACCAGCGAGTGAAGTGCCACCTTGAATTACAAATTGATCCATCTAAGGGGCCTTATTTATTGCGGTAAAATGAATTTTTGCTCACGTTTCCACTCTGTCGGAGTAAAAGCGCGGATAGAAACAGCATGAATGGTACCGTCTGAAATAGTGTTCATTAATGGCCCATATACTAGCTGTTGCTTTTTAACACGACTTAATCCGTCAAAGCATTCACCGACAGCGATTACTTCATAATGACTGCCATTGGCTTTTACATGTACTTCAGCTAACTGAAGTTCGTCGCGTAATAATGTTTCGACTTGACTCGTTTCCATAACTCTCACTCAAATAGGGTTGTAACCTGGCCTAACTGCATAAGGTTTTGCAGTTGTTCAGGTGGGTTTTGCAATTCAAGGCGAATGCCTTGTTGCTTAAATTCTGTAAAAGAGTGAATTAACCAAGCTAAGCCGGCTGTGTCAACCCTTGTCACCTCACTTAGGTCAAAATAAAGGGTTTTATGCTCAGTTTGTCGCTTGGTATTCAGAAGCCGTTCATTGCCAATTGAATTATGAGTCAATTCACCACTGACTCGTAGATGCTGTTCATCGACTTGGCTGATTGCCAATTTAGTCATTTGTGTCACTGCCTCTAAACTGAACCGGTAACTTACTTTTTTGCTCTAACAGGTCGCTAACATGGTCAATACCTTGTTGGCGTAAAATGCCCTGAAGCTCACTTTGTTTTGCATCAAGTAAGCTAATGCCTTCAGCAATCATATCGTAAGCGCGCCATTCGCCACTTCTATCTTCACGTACTTTAAAATCAATTTTAATATCAGGCTTACCGGCTTCTACAATTTTGGTTTTTACCACCACCACATCTTTGCCTTTAAAAGGCTGCTCGGCAGCAAATTCAACTTGTTGATTAGTATACTGGGTAAAAACGCCAGCATAAGTGGCAACAAGGTACTCTCTAAACGCGCCAATAAAACGCTGAATATCTTCAATTGCTTTTGCTTTTTCTGCTTTGTTGGTAATGGCGCGTACCTTAGACACTTCGCTACCTAACACTCTCAGTGCAGCATATTTGTAGTCAATGTAGGGCATCAGTTCTTCTTCAACGATGACCCGTAAATGCTCTTTGTTAGTGGTTATTAACGGCTGGTCTTTGGTAATACGCTCAAAGGTATTATCAGCAACCTGACGTACCATTTTATTAGGATCAGTCAATTTCACTTCACCGGCATGTACACTTTGTACTAGCGTGACAGTTACTAATGCGATACTTGCTAAAAATGTTTTCAACATAATAATTACTCACTACCTTGGTTGAATAAAAACTGGCCTATTAATTCTTCTAGTACCAATGCTGACTTGGTATCTGTAATAGAATCGCCGTTGGCTAATGCTTTACTTTGAACACCAAATAAATCGTCAATGGCTTGATCTTGTTCGCTGTTCGCTACATCTTCGCCTAAGCATCGCTGTTTAGCTGAATCTGATGCGATCACAGGGTTAATACCTAAGTATTGCTCACCTAAAATACCCGAGGTTAAAATTGAGATAGAACTGGTATCTGAAAAACGACATAAATACTGCGCATCAATACTCATATTTACTACTGGTAAAAACTCTTGTGGGTGTACATAAATTGACTCTACACGACCAATAACAACGCCGCCCACCTTAATGGGTGCACGTGTTTTTAATGATCCTATATTTTCAAATTTGGCGTTCAATGTGTAGGTTTCACCTGAGCCGCTAATACCCGAATTAGCCACTTTGAGCGCCAGCATTGAAAATGCCAAAATGCCCAATGCTACAAAAAAACCAACTAAAATTTCTAATTTCCGTGAATTCATTATTTAATACCCTATTAGCTGGTAAACATTACCGCTGTCAAAATAAAGTCAAAACCTAATACCGCTAGTGATGAGTGCACCACTGTCTCTGTTGTTGCCTTGCTGATCCCCTCTGATGTGGGAACACAGTCATACCCTTTGTAAAGCGCAATCCAGGTAACAACAATCGCAAATACGATACTTTTAATTAAACCGTTTAGTATGTCTTTTTCAAACGACACCTGAGATTGCATAATTGACCAGAAACTTCCCGTATCAACGCCTAGCCAATCAACCCCCACTAAATGAGCACCAATAATAGCTACAGCAGAAAAAATAAGTGCCAACATTGGCATACTAATCAAACCAGCCCAAAACCGCGGCGCTATAATTCGTCTAAGCGGGTCAATGGCCATCATCTCAAGCGACGATAATTGCTCGGTGGCTTTCATTAAGCCGATTTCAGCAGTCAACGCACTACCAGCCCTGCCTGCAAATAATAACGCAGTAACTACCGGTCCAAGCTCACGTAACAAGCTAAGTGCCACTAAAGGGCCTAGGCTGTCTTCAGCGCCATAATCAACTAAAACGGTATAACCTTGCAGCGCTAGAACCATGCCGATAAATAATCCCGACACAACAATAATCAACAGCGATTGTGAACCAACCATGTAAAGTTGGCGCACGAGTAAAGGTGTGCCTTTTTTAAAATTGGGTACATGCCATAACGCACTTGCCAGCATTTGGGTTGAACGCCCCAGTGCAGCAAATCGGCCCAGCGTTTTGTGGCCTATTTTTTGTAGTAAATCCAACATTACTGCTGCTCTCCTAACAGTTCATCTGCATAGGTTTGTGCTGGATAATGAAATGGCACTGGACCATCTGATAACCCTTTTAAAAACTGTTGAACAAGTGGTGATTCGTGCTCTCGCATCTGCTCTGGTGTACCACTGCCAATAACGCCTTGATCAGCAATAATAATAACGTGGTCGGCAATACTCATTACTTCAGTCACATCGTGCGTGACAATTAAAGAAGATAAGCCAAGTACTTCGTTTAAAGATTTGATCAGCTTAACTAAAACCCCCATTGAAATAGGGTCTTGTCCTGCAAAAGGCTCATCATACATAATAAGTTCAGGATCAAGCGCTATAGAGCGAGCCAAAGCTGCACGACGTGCCATACCGCCAGATAACTCTGAAGGCATTAAATCTTTAGCACCACGTAAGCCAACAGCTTGTAATTTCATTAATACCACTAAACGGATTAAATCTTCACTGAGTTGCGTGTGCTCTCGAATGGGGAATGCAATGTTATCGAACACCGACATATCAGTAAATAAGGCACCGCTTTGAAATAACATACTCATGCGTTTACGTGCCGCGTAGAGTTCTTTGCGCGACATAGCGACAATGCTGTCGTTTTTAAATAAAATATCACCGGAGTCTGGTTTAAGCTGGCCACCTATTAGGCGTAGCATCGTGGTTTTGCCAATTCCGCTTGGCCCCATAATGGCAGTAATTTTACCCTCAGGTACGTCAAAGCTCATATTTTTATATATGACCCTATCGCCTCTAGAAAAGGTAACATCCTTGACTTCTACTATTGATTGCGACAAGTCGCTCTCCATAACAATACTCTCTCATATTTCTATTTTAAGGGTTTTTTAACCAATATGGAAAAAACAATTCGTAAGATTTTGTAATAGTGTCGCAAAAACAGTTATAAGATTGATTCAAGCAGCCTTAACTTTGGCTTAAAATTTCATATAAAAAGCGCCATAGAATACTTAAAATAACCGCCTAATGTATTACACCTTATTCTTTTATTTATACTTTTATGGTGGCTTTTGTTACTATTCGCGCTATCTGAATTTACATTAATTGGCTTATCACAATGGTTACCTCGTTTGTCATTTTAATTCTTGGTTTTGCGGCTCTCGTATGGAGTGCAGACAGGTTTGTTTATGGTGCAGCAGCACTGGCTAAAAACTTTGGCGTGCCAACGCTAATTGTAGGTTTAACCGTGGTAGCTATGGGCTCTTCAGCGCCTGAAATGATGGTATCGGCTTCAGCAGCTTTGGCAAATAAAACCGATACTGCCGTGGGTAATGCAGTTGGTTCAAACATCACTAACATCTTATTAGTTTTAGGTATTACCGCCCTTTTAAGACCCTTATCAGTATCTTCAAGTACGTTAAAACGTGAAATTCCACTGGTACTACTGGTCTCCATTGCAACTTGGTATATTTTTTCAGATAACTATTTTTCATTTTTTGAAGGTGCAGCCTTATTATCTGGCTTTGTTGTTTTTATTGGCGGACTTATTTTTGTCTCACTGCGAGCTAAAAACCAAGACGATCCGTTTGTGAGCGAAGCCTGTGACGAAGTACCTGACAACGTACCAACCAAAAAAGCTGTTTTTTGGCTGGTAGTGGGTATGATTTTACTGCCGGTTAGTTCACACTTTTTAGTTGGCTCAGCCGTTGATATCGCAAAATATTTTGGCTTAAGTGACTTAGTGATTGGTTTGACCATTATTGCTATAGGCACCAGCTTACCTGAACTTGCAGCTTCAATTGCAGGTGTACTTAAAAATGAAGATGACTTAGCGCTGGGTAACATAGTTGGTTCGAATATTTTTAATATTTTAGCGGTATTACCGCTGGCAGGATTAATTAATCCATCGGTTATCGATACTTCGGTTGCTAACCGTGATGTTATTATTATGATTGGCGCAACCTTGGCGCTAATTGCTATGTCATTGAACTTTAGAGGTCAAAGACGTATCAATAGAATAGAAGGTGGCTTGCTCATCGTCGCATTTATGATTTACCAAGGTTATATTTTTAGTCAAGTAGGATAGCCCATGTCAACGCTAAACTTTATTCAACAAGGGTTACGTGTTCTAGAGATTGAACGCCAAGCACTCAGCGATATTACACAATACGTTAATGAAAGCTTTAACCAAGCCTGTCAATTAATGTTTGACTGCTCAGGTCGTATTATTGTTATTGGCATGGGTAAATCAGGCCATATTGGTAACAAAATAGCCGCCACTCTTGCCAGTACCGGCAGCCCCGCATTTTTTGTTCACCCGGGTGAAGCAAGCCATGGTGATTTAGGAATGATCACAGCAAATGACGTGGTTATCCTCATTTCAAACTCTGGTGAAACCAGCGAAGTACTTAATATTATTCCAGTATTAAAGCGCATTGGTGCCAAAATGATTGCCATGACAGGCAACCAAGGCTCAACCATGGCAACATTGGCAAATGTGCATGTGTGTATTAAAGTTGAACAAGAAGCCTGCTCATTGGGCTTAGCACCTACTGCAAGTACCACTGCCACACTCGCTATGGGTGATGCCATGGCGGTGGCATTATTAGAAGCACGCGGCTTTACTGCTGATGATTTTGCACTATCGCACCCTGGTGGTAGCTTAGGCAAGCGATTACTCTTAACTCTTAAAGATGTTATGCACAGTGGTGCTGATACACCTATCATTAACGAGACGCAAACGATTAAAGATGCCTTAATTGAAATGTCGGCCAAAGGACTCGGCATGACCGCTATTGTTGATAGTGACCAGCAATTATCAGGCCTGTTTACCGATGGCGATTTACGCCGTATTTTAGAGCAACGTATTGACATTCATAGCACTGAAATTAATGTTGTGATGACCAAGTCGTGTACTACAGCCACCCAAGAGATGCTCGCGGCTGAAGCGTTAAATATTATGGAACAAAAACGTATTAATGGTTTAATTGTAATTAATGAGCATAATCAACCGATTGGCGCACTAAATATGCAAGACTTACTTAAAGCGGGAGTGCTATAAATGCAATTTGAAGATCTCTATCAACCGCTAAGTGATGATGCAAAGGCGCGCGCAAAAAAAGTAAAGCTATTAATTTGTGATATTGATGGTGTATTTTCTGATGGCCGTATTTACCTTGGAAACCAAGGTGAAGAACTCAAAGCATTTAACACCAAAGACGGATTTGGTATCAAAGCCCTGATTAACAGCGGTTTTGAAGTCGCCGTAATCACTGGGCGCCATTCTCATATAGTGCAGCAACGTATGAGCAGTTTAACCGTACAACATATATATCAAGGCCAAGAAGACAAGCTTATAGCCTATCAAGAATTAAAACAAAAATTAGCGCTTAGCGATGAGCAAATTGCTTATATAGGTGATGATGGCCCAGACATGCCAGTAATGGAGCAAGTCGGTTTTGCGGTTGCCGTAAACGATGCTCATCCACTTATTAAACGTTTATCACATTATGTAACCCAACTGCCCGGCGGTTTTGGTGCGGTAAGAGAGCTGACAGACTTACTTATGCTCGAAAATAACAAGCCACTAACTAGCCAAGGAACGAGTTCATGAATGTAGCGCGCATTATACTGAGCGTTTTATTCATAAGCTGTATGGTTTGGCTCTGGTATCCTTATTTTACTAAGGTTGATATTACTGCAAGCGAAGAAACACAAGTTATTGCTAAGCCTGATTATACCGCTATTGAGCTAAAACAAACGGCTTATAATGAACAAGGTAAAGTGAGCCATAAGGTAACTGCGGTAAAAATGGAGTTGTATCAACAACTCGGTTTTACCTTTTTTGAAAAGCCTATATTCACTTTATACAACGAGCAGCAAACATGGCGTATTAACGCCGATGAAGCCACCCTCTACGACGACCGTCAACTGGTGTTAGAGGGTAATGTAACCGCTCAAAACTTAGTAGATAACGCCATGATCGATACGATCAACGCCCAGACCATCAATGTTGATATAAAACTATTAACCATGCAATCACAGCAGCCTGTCGTTATTACAGGACCTAATTTAAAAATCACAGGTAAAGGCCTTGAGGCCGATTTAAAAACCGAGGTGATTAAACTTATTAACCATACGCGAACCCTATATTATGACCAATAACCTATTTAAAATTTTAATTTTTCCCTCACTATTAATTGCTTTTAACAGTAATGGCGCTGAACCTGCTGAAGCCCCCGCTGCTAATCAAATTTCAATTAGTGCAGATAAGCAAGAAGGTCAATTAAAAGAAAACGTAGGCATTTTTGAGAAAAATGTTGAAATTATTCATGGTAATCGCCGTATCACAGCTGACCGTTTAGAAGTGCATAAACGCGATGAGCTAGGCGATAACAAACAGTTATTAATTGCCACAGGCAGCCCTGCATATTTTGAAGAAACCCAAGCTGATGGCACCATAATGAGCGCCAGTGCTAATGAAGTGCGTTACGATGTGTCGCTGCGTTTTTTAACCTTAATCGGCGATGCAAGCATTGCTCAAGCAGGTCAACAAATAACAGCTAAAAGTATCACTTACGATATCGAGCAGCAGTTAATTAGCGCAGAAAAAGACGAAAACTCAACAGACCGTGTACACACTATTTTAGTGCCTGTTGAAAATAAAAAAGAAGATGATAAAGGCCAACCATGAGCACATTAAAAGCAGAGCTATTAGCTAAAAGCTATAAAGGTCGTGAAGTTGTAAAAAACGTTGGCCTAGAGGTTGAAGCTGGCAGTATTGTGGGGTTACTTGGCCCTAATGGTGCAGGTAAAACCACCACCTTTTATATGATTGTAGGCCTTGTCCCTAGCGATAAAGGCAAAATATCAATTGATGATAAAGATATTACTTTATTACCGATGCACAGCCGAGCGCGTTTAGGGATTGGTTATTTACCGCAAGAGTCGTCTATTTTTAGAAAGCTGACTGTTTATCAAAACTTAATGGCTATCTTAGAAACACGTAAAGAATTAAATAAACAACAACGCGAAGATACCTTAAATAATTTACTTGATGAATTTAGCATTCAGCATATCCGCGATAGTCAAGGTATGGCTTTATCAGGTGGTGAACGTCGCCGCGTTGAAATTGCTCGCGCGTTAGCAGCAAACCCTAAATTTATCCTTTTAGACGAACCCTTTGCGGGGGTTGATCCTATCTCAGTATTAGATATTAAAAAGATTATAGAGCATCTTAAAAACCGAGGAATTGGCGTACTTATCACAGATCACAACGTACGCGAAACTCTTGATGTTTGTGAAAAAGCCTACATAGTTTCTCATGGAGAGTTAATTGCATCAGGCACTCCAGAATATGTATTAAACGATAAAACAGTACGCGATGTTTATTTAGGCGAGCAGTTCAAGCTCTAATATGTGTGTTATTCCACTAAGCATCTGCTAAGATTAATCATACTTAGGTCTGTTGACCTTTCAAGGTTGAATTTGCAGCAGTCTGTTTGGTATTTAGGCAAGCCAGAGCCTATGTGGTGTGGTATTCCCCATAAATAGGCGATAACGCAGCATCAATGCCAAACAGGCGCTGCCCTTCGGGTTCTGCCTAGGGACGATTTACTCTTTGTTGCTCGGTTTTGACTTAGCCCACTAGGTTACAAACCTCGCGCCGCAATTAAACCGCCCCTAGTTTGAACAAATTTTAATCCGTAAAGGTCAACAGACCGTAATTTAAAAGGATTGTTAGAGATACATGAGGCAATCATTACAGCTGCGCATGGGCCAGCAACTTACAATGACTCCACAGTTGCAACAAGCAATTCGCTTATTGCAACTCAGTACATTGGATCTCCAGCAAGAAATTCAAGAAGCGCTCGATAGCAACCCCTTGCTTGAAGTTGAAGAACACGATTACAGCGAAGACACTGCAGGTAAAAACGAACAAAAAGCCGATAACGATGACATAACGCTAAGTGCCTCAGCTGACGATAAACCTAGCGAGTATGAGCAAGATAGCGGCGAAGCAATGACCAAAGACACTATTAGCGATGATATGGCTATGGATGTTACTTGGGATGAATATATGAGCGCTGCGCCTGCCTCTTCATCGGGCCCAATGCCAGAAGATGAATCTATTTATCAAGGCTCTTCGACTGAAACGCTGCATGAGTATTTAATGTGGCAACTTCAACTGACGCCGTTTAGTCCTACCGATGAAGCGATAGCTATTGCAATTGTAGAAGCTGTAGACGACTCAGGGATTCTAACCCTTAGCTGTGAAGAAATATTAGAAAGCTTTAACCAAGAAAACGACGGCGAAGATGAAGTTGAACTTGACGAAATAGAAGCGGTACTAAAGCGTATTCAACTATTTGATCCAGTGGGAATAGCCGCGCGTAGTTTACAAGAGTGCTTGTGTATTCAGCTAAATCAATTTGATAAAGACACACCTTTTTTAAACGAAACAAAAATGATCTTAACCGATCATATTGATTTACTTGCTGCACGTGACTATCGCACGTTAATGAAAAAAACAAAGCTTAAAGAAGATGAGCTTAAAGAAATCATGACGTTGATTCATACGCTCAGCCCAAAACCGGCAGACACTATTGTCAGAGAAGAGTCTGAATACGTTATTCCTGATGTGTCGGTTAAAAAAGTTAAAGGTCGTTGGGTAGTTGAATTAAACCCAGATAGCATGCCTAAGATCAGAGTAAATAGCCAATATGCAGCTATGTCGCGTACGGTTAAATCAAGTGGTGATAGCCAGTTTATTCGCTCGCACTTACAAGAGGCTAAATGGTTTATAAAAAGCTTAGAAAGTAGAAATGACACGCTACTTAAAGTAACCAACTGTATTGTGCAGCAGCAACAGGCCTTTTTTGAACACGGTCCTGAGGCTATGAAGCCTATGGTGCTTAACGATGTGGCTGAAATGGTGGAAATGCATGAGTCGACTATATCGCGTGTTACTACGCAAAAATACATGCATACACCACGTGGCATTTTTGAGCTTAAATATTTCTTTTCAAGCCATGTAAGTACTGAAAATGGTGGCGAATGTTCATCAACAGCAATACGTGCATTAATTAAAAAATTAATCGCTGCAGAAAACTCAGCTAAACCATTGAGTGATAGTAAAATTGCAGATATATTGGCAGAGCAAGGAATTAAAGTAGCGAGGAGAACCATTGCAAAATATCGCGAATCTCTAGCTATTCCCCCGTCTAATCAACGTAAAAGTTTGATTTAAGGCGTACAACAAAGAGGAAAATGTTTATGCAACTGAATTTAACTGGTCGCCATGTAGATATTACCGACTCGCTTAGAGACTACGTAAATAGTAAATTTTCGAAGTTACAGAGGCACACTGATCACATAACGAATGTGCACGTTATTCTCGATGTAGAAAAACTAAACCAAAAAGCTGAAGCAACCGTTCATGTTAGTGGCGCTGAGATTTTTGCCTCTACTGAGCATCAAGATATGTATGCCGCTATAGACTCGCTCATTGACAAGCTAGATCGTCAAGTAATTAAACACAAAGAGAAACTTGCTCGACACTAACACTATGAAACTAAGCTCACTTATCTGTCAGGACTGCAGTAAAGCTGCGGTCCTTTTTAATAGTAAAAAAAGAATTTTAGAATTTATCAGTGAATTGGCTCACAATAAGCTGCCCTATTTAACACAACAAGATATTCTTAATGCATTAACTGCAAGAGAAAAGCTAGGAAGTACAGGCATTGGTCGAGGCATTGCTATTCCACATGGTCGCATGAGTGGTGCTCAAGAGCCCCTAGCTTTGATTTTAGTGAGCGAAACAGCTATTAATTTTGATGCGATTGATAACCGACCGGTTGACATTTTTGTCGCGTTAATTGTTCCCGATGGCGATAATCAGCAGCATTTGAAGACGCTAGCCACGATTGCTGATAAGCTCAATGATAAAGAATTTTGTAAACAGTTACGCGCCGCCAAATCGGATAGCGAACTGTATCAGGTTATCGTCAGTCAATCGTAGTAATAAAGAAAGGTGATAAATGGAATTAATAATTATAAGCGGTCGTTCAGGGTCAGGTAAATCTGTGGCGTTACGCGTTGTGGAAGACTTAGGTTATTATTGTGTAGACAATATTCCTCTTAATTTATTACCATCATTAGTGCGCAGTGTTTCCGACAGTTATAATAAAATTGCCGTGAGTGTTGATGTACGTAACCTACCTAAAGAGCAACAGCAGTTTAATGAAATCATTGAATATTTACCTGGTTTTACTAAACCAACGGTATTTTATTTAGACAGTGACGATCAAACATTAATAAAACGTTTTTCAGAAACGCGACGTCTCCACCCTTTATCTATTGATTCTTTGCCGCTTGATTTAGCCATAAAAAAAGAAAAACAACTACTTGATGTATTGATTAACCGTGCTGATTATATGATTGATACCACAGATTTAAGTGTGCATCAGCTTGCTGAGTCTATTCGTGAAAAAATACTCGGAAAAAAAGATAAACAACTGATCATTACCTTTGAGTCATTTGGTTTTAAACACGGCATCCCTAAAGAAGCAGATTACGTATTTGATGCCCGCTTTTTACCAAACCCGCATTGGGAGCCTGAACTTAAGCCACTTACAGGGCTGGACCAACCAGTAAAAGACTACCTAGCAAGTCACAGTATAGTGCAAAAATTTACATGGCAAATTCAAACATTTGTGCAAACATGGCTGCCGCATTTAGAACGAAATAACCGCAGCTACTTAACCATTGCAATTGGCTGTACCGGTGGGCAACACCGCTCTGTTTATTTAGCGCAAACCATTGGCGAAAGCTTTGCAATGAGCCATCCTAATGTAAAAATTCGCCACCGAGAACAAGAATAATACCGAGTGAGAACATGCAATGCGCTTAGAAAATACATTTTTAATAAAAAACAAATTAGGATTACACGCTAGAGCGGCGACAGTATTAGCTCAGCTTTCTGTGCAATTTGATGCCACAATCACTTTATTTCAAGATGACAAACAAGCCGCTGGCGATAGCGTGCTGGCACTTATGTTACTCGAAAGCAGCCAAGGCAAAGAAGTTAAGGTGGTATGCGAAGGCCCCGACGCTGAGCCTGCACTTAGCGCAATAGGTGAGCTCATCGACCAACGATTTAATGAGCAAGAATAAAAAAGTTCATTATTAACTCATCATCCTAAGCTTAGGTTAATAGTGGTTGAGGTAGTTTGCTCACATAAAGTAAGATAAACTAAAATTGAATAGCATTTATACCCTTCCAGCATGTAATACAATTTAATTAAGGACGCCAATGCCTGAAGCTTTAGAACAAGATATTCCACTACAACAACTAAAACAGGTGACTAAGTCACTAAATAGTGGTCAATTTGTTCAAGTTAGACGCATGCTGGCAAAGACGGCGCCTTGTGATACCGCACTTCTTTTAGAATCATCCCCGCATAAAATTCGCCGTATGCTCTGGCAGCTTGTTGATCCTGATGTACAAGGTGATGTGCTTGAAGAGCTGTCTGAAGATGTACGTTTGGGCATTATTGCGCAAATGGCACCCGAGCACATTGCTGCCGCAACCGAAGACATGGGCCATGATGACTTAGGGGAAGTACTACGTAGCCTACCTGACACCGTTTATAAAGACGTTGTTAGCGCTATGGATATTCAAGATAGAGAACGTGCAACGCAGGCTTTATCGTATCAAGAGCGCTCTGCTGGCGCATTGATGAATATAGATACCGTTACTATTCGCCCCGATGTGACTCTAGATGTGGTACTGCGTTATATTCGCTTACGCGGCGAATTACCTGAGGGTACAGATGACTTATATGTGGTTGATGAAAATAACTGCTTTTTAGGCGCCCTATCGCTGAGTACTTTATTAACTAATCCCCCTGAAAAAATTGTTCATGAGTTAATGGATGAAGACTGTGAGTCTATTCCTATTTCAATGGATGAGAGCGAAGTTGCACAATTGTTTGAGCGTCATAACTGGATATCGGCACCGGTTGTTGATGACAACGCACACTTGCTTGGGCGGATCACCATTGATGATATCGTTGATGTTATTCGTGAAGACGCTGAGCACAGTTTACTGGGTTTAGCGGGTTTAGATGATGAAGAAGATACCTTTGCACCTGTGTTGAAAAGCTCTAAAAAGCGCTCAATTTGGCTGGGTGTAAACTTACTAACTGCATTGCTGGCTGCAATTGTGGCGAGCTTTTTTGAAAACACCTTAGCTATATTACCAATTCTTGCTGTGCTCAATGGCATTGTCCCGTCAATGGGTGGGGTTGCAGGCAGCCAAACCTTAACTTTGGTTATTCGCGGTATCGCGGTGGGTCATATCAACCAAACTAACCAACGTTTTTTATTATTAAAAGAACTCGCTATCGGTGCGATTAACGGTATGGTTTGGTCTATCCTAATTGCCGGTGTTGTTGCGCTTTGGCAATGGGATTTCAAACTCGGTGGTGTTTTAGCGTTTGCTATGTTTATGAATTTAGTTGCAGCAGGTATTGCGGGTGCTAGTATCCCACTATTGCTTAAAAAAATGAAAATAGATCCAGCACTTGCAGGCAGTGTGGTACTAACCACGGTAACTGATATTGTTGGTATATTTGCCTTCTTAGGTACTGCGACTTGGTTATTGATTTAATCTTTTTATAAACGTTTTTAAACAAAAACACCGCATCAATACGCGGTGTTTTTGTTTAAGCCGATAGTTACTTTACATAAGTTAAGGCTACTTAGCGCGCTGGCGATTACCACCTACCTTAGGTTTAGTGTTGGCTTTTTTAAACTGGCTAAAGCCAGTATGACGAGTAAGCGCAGGACGACCGCCCTTGTTACCTTTTCCGCCTTTGGTTTGTCTTTCATCTCGTCCTTCTTCAGGGACTAAACAGTTAGGTCCTTTACCAATAAGCTTGGCTTTGCCCATGTTACGCAGGGCTTCGCGGACCATTGGCCAACCGGCAGGATCGTGATAGCGTAAAATTGCTTTATGCAAACGACGTTGACGCGCTCCCTTAGGCACAGCAACTTGCTCAGTATTATTTTTAATATTACGAAGCGAGTTCATTTCTGTGTGGTAAATGGTGGTTGCGTTGGCCATCGGTGATGGATAAAAATTTTGTACCTGATCAAGCTTAAAATCATTCGATTTCAACCATAAAGCCATGTTTACCATGTCTTCATCTTTAGTCCCCGGGTGAGCAGAAATAAAGTATGGAATTAAATACTGCTTTTTACCCGCTTCTTTTGAGTACTTATCAAATAACGCTTTAAATTCATCATAGGCGCCCATACCTGGTTTCATCATTTTTGATAATGGGCCATCTTCTGTGTGTTCAGGTGCTATTTTTAAATATCCACCAACATGATGGGTTACTAGCTCTTTAACGTAACGAGGATCACGTACTGCAAGGTCATAACGCACGCCCGAAGCAATTAAGATCTTTTTGATCCCTTTAACCTCACGCGCCTTTTTATATAAGTCGATAGTGGGTGTGTGATCGGTATCCATATGCTTACAAATATCAGGATACACACACGACAAGCGACGGCACGTACTCTCTGCTTTTTTACTGGTACAACGCAGTTTGTACATATTTGCAGTTGGCCCACCTAAATCAGAGATAACCCCAGTAAAGCCCGGCACTTTATCTCTAATTTGTTCAATTTCTTCGATAATCGATTCTTGAGAACGGCTTTGTATTATGCGCCCCTCATGCTCGGTAATAGAACAAAACGAACAGCCGCCAAAACAGCCGCGCATAATATTTACCGACGTTTTAATCATATCGTAAGCA
The DNA here is from genome assembly GCF_000184065.1 of Pseudoalteromonas sp. SM9913. Taxonomy (NCBI): domain Bacteria; kingdom Pseudomonadati; phylum Pseudomonadota; class Gammaproteobacteria; order Alteromonadales; family Pseudoalteromonadaceae; genus Pseudoalteromonas; species Pseudoalteromonas sp. SM9913. The sequence continues at coordinate 426,249 of NC_014803.1, read as the reverse complement.
GGGATTTTATTATCGCCATAACTTGGATGTGGAATACGCTGGTAAGGTAAACCAAACACGTCATCCATTTCCTGAGTTTCAAGCGGATAAGCCGGCGGATTCACCCAAATAGAACGATCGCCATGACGCTGAAATAACGCCCTTGCACAACCTGGGTTGGTTTCTTGATGTAAAATACGTGATGCATGGGCATACAAAGGCTTATTAACGCTAACCTGCTCAAATGCCGGCAGTTTAACGTAAGTTTTTTCCCACGGCTTAGGACGAGCAGGCTGGATGGTAATTGGTTTTGCAGCTTCTGCTTGTAAATCGATGCCGGCTTGCTTAAATTCTGATTTAGCACAGCCCACATCATCCGCGCCATAAGGATTAGGAATAGGGTCTATTTTACCAATTTTATCAATGGCTGTTGAGTCACTGCCACGCCAACCAGGTAAAGGCTCTTTACGAATAACTGCCGTGCCTCTAACATCCTGTATGGTATCCATGGTTTCACCGGCAGCGATACGATGCGCTACTTCAACTAACGGGCGTTCGGCATTACCATAAATTAAAATATCGCCTTTAGCGTCAAATAATACGCTACGACGTACTTTTTCTTGCCAGTAATCATAATGAGCAATACGGCGCAGGCTAGCTTCAATGCCCCCTAACACTAATGGCACATCTTTGTAGGCTTCACGACAGCGTTGTGAATAAATGATCACTGCGCGATCTGGGCGTTTACCGCCGACATTTCCTGGTGTGTATGCGTCATCATGGCGCATTCGTTTTTCAGCGGTGTAACGATTGATCATCGAGTCCATATTACCGGCTGTAATACCAAAAAATAAGTTAGGCTTACCCAATGCCATAAACGCATCTTTAGAGTTCCAATCTGGTTGAGCAATAATGCCCACTCTAAAACCTTGCGCTTCTAGCACTCGGCCAATTACGGCCATCCCAAAACTAGGATGGTCTACATAAGCATCACCGCTAATAATAATAATATCGCAGCTATCCCAGCCAAGCGCGTCCATTTCTTCGCGTGTTGTTGGTAAAAATGGAGCTGTGCCATAACACTCAGCCCAATACTTGGGGTATGAGAATAAGGCGCGTTCAGCTTTTAATGTGCTCATAAAATTGGCCGTTCAATAACAAAAGGCGCGAATTATACCCTATCGACATCCCCGTTGATATAGCACAAAATGAAAGCGCTGATTAAAAATTGTTTACCTTTATTGCATTACTAAAACTAATAAATCATCTAAACTTATTACGGCTAATGTCTGCTTTTGGAATAATACAAGGTAGATAAAATAGATCAAAAGCAACCGCGACTTCGTTAAACTATTAAATAATTAATAATTGATAGACGCTGTAAATTAAAATAGATGAGGAATACCTATTAAACTACTTAAAAAAATAATGCAGTTTTCAATCATTTTACTCCTGGTTTTTGTTGTCGTTGGATTATTGTTACCACAAAATTATCATGTGCAAAAAAGTATAAAGATTAACGCACGCGCTCCCGTAATAAAGTCATTAGTTGAGGACTTTACCCAGTGGTATAAATGGTCACCCTGGCAACAAATAGACCCTAATATTAAGTTTAATATTGGAGAACCGAGCTCTGGCGCAGGAGCCTACCAATCTTGGGAAGGTAAATGGGGCAAAGGCGAAATGACAATATCGTCATTAAGCGATAATGAAGTTGTATTTAGTGTGTTATTTAATCAAGAGCATATTATCACTAGCAAATTGCTATTTAGCCCGCACACAAAAACCGTCACGTGGCATATAGAAGGACAAGCAACGATGCCGCTTATTTCTGGGTACGTTGCTATATTTGCTGAAAATATATTAGGTAATATAGTGACCCTAGGGCTAAATAACTTAAAAACGGTCGCTCAACTCAGTGATGCACAAGCAATAATGGAAAGCCATGACAGTCAAAACCGCACAAGCCAGGATTAAACTTGCCAATATTATTGAGTCACTGCTAGGTTACTCGGTCACAAAAGTGAGTAATACGCCTGCCATTGATGAAAAAACCTATAATCCTCAAGGTAAAGCCAAATCGCTTTATAGTATTAATAGCGAGCATTCAATTTTAGCGCGTGCTCAAAAAAGACAAGACTTACTACTGATTAAACAGCAACAAAATATTGAGACTATTTTAGCCTTAGCAATGGAGTTTTGTCCTGATGTTGCTTGCGCCAAACAGCCCGATGCTGATTGGGTAGAGCACTTTATAGCCTTATGTGAAGATACCTCAAATCAATCTATGCAAGTGTTGTGGGCAAAAATTTTTACTGGCGAAACCATTAGCCCAGGTACTTTTTCTATTAAAAGTTTACAAACACTCAAGCACATGACCCAGCGCGAAGCCGATTCATTAAGAAAGTGCGTGTCTATTTCTGGGTATAACGAAAAGGATAGCAGCCACCTAATATTCTTGGGGTATTACAAAAAACCCTCGTTATTTGATTTACTAGGTAAAGGCAATAAAGTGTCATTAAGCATAGGTAAAAGCGGCGTGAGCTTTCCAGACGTACTAACTTTAATGGATTTAAACTTGCTGTATCGTAAAGAAATAGAGTCAGCGGCATTAAAAGTAGGACAAGAGTTCACCCTATCCTTTTTATCACAAAAACTAACCTTAAAAGCAAAAAGTAACGATTTGGTGCTTAGCTATTATAAGTTTACTCAAACAGGTGATGAACTATTTAGATTAATGAACTACCCAATTAACAAGGTGTACAAACAGTTAATTGGTTCAGCATTTGAAGGGGAGTTTGAATTAGTTTGGCATTCTTTAAAATAGCAAACAGAGATGACTAATAATAAAAGCGTGTGTTAGCTTTTAAAAATAAGAGCCACACAAGGTGGCTCAAAATAAAACTTTAATTAAAAGTGAACCTGAATACCGGCAAACGGCCCCGATGCATCAATATCAGTATTAATATCATCGACATCATCAAGTTCTAAAACCATAGAGCGGTAGCCCGCTTTAACCGCAACATCAACTGCTAGGTTATCAATAAATTCCCAAGCAATACCCATTTGGTAATCTTGTACTTTACTGTCATCGATGGCTAAAAAGCTGCCTTCAGCAAAAACACTTAAACCACTAAATGGTAAACCCGCTTCAAAACGTCCATATACTAACGGCACAACACCAGAGAACTCTTCGATTTCAGTAAAGTTAGCGCCACCTTGTTGTGATGTACCTGTTACAACAAGCTCACCATCAAACTGCTTAGCATTAAGACCTAAATCAATTGAGATTAAATCGTTATCAAAAATCTCGTAGTAAAGAATATAATCAATGTGCGATAAGTCAGTCACTGAATTAACATCAGTGCCAACAATATAATCAGTACCGTTAAAACTAAATGTGTCTTCAAGCACTGTTGAGCCGTTTAATTCAAGCTCAGTGTATTTTAACTTTAAGTTTGGCACTAATGGCACTGGGTGCTCAAGCGCAGCGTAATAACTTACAAAAGTTTCATCTTCAAAGTTGAAGTTTTGCAGGGCGTTATTGTTATCAGAAAAGCTACCGTCATTATCTGCTTTCCAACCATCAACCCCTACATATAAACCCAATACAGTGTCGGCTTGTGCTACAGGGGCTAAACATGCCATTGATAAGGCTGCTGCTATACAATACTTTTTCATTTTTTATCCTTGCGCTAATAATTCGCTAAGTTCAATTAGTGCCGCATTGGCTCTAGAAATATAATTTGCCATAACAAGTGAATGGTTGGCGACATAACCAAATCCATTACCGTTTAAAATCATTGGGCTCCATACCGTTTCTTGGGTTGCTTCAAGCTCGCGAATAATTTGTTGCAAGCTGACACGGGCGTTCTTTTTATCAAGCACATCGGCAAAATCATATTCAACCGCCTGTAAAAAGTGCAGTAAAGCCCAAGTGGCCCCACGTGACTCATAAAATACATCATCAATTTCCCACCATGATGTTTTTATTTGTTGTTGTAAAGGCGTATAGGTGGCCTGTGTATTTGAAGAGTTACCGGCGAGGTCAGTGTTAACCTTATCTTGACCCACGCTTGCACTTAAACGCTGACTTAAGCTGCCTAAACGCTTTTCAGCTTCTTTTAACCAACTGCGTAGGTTATCTGCACGAGAGTAAAATTGGCTATCGCGCTCATGCTGATTGGCTATTTGAGAACGATATACCATTAAATAATCAATTCCTTTTTGGTATTCACCCTCAGCACTTGGCCATGCCCATGCTTCAGAGCTGATATTAAATTGTGGCTGAGCTTTTTTGAGCGCTTCGTGTTCAGTTGATTGCGATTGTGAGCGGCTAAAATCTTTTCGCATAGACAACGCTAAATCACGCACCATTTCCAGCGCACCATACTCCCAGGCCGGCATATTGTCCATTATTACGCTCGGTGGTAGCACATCATTTGATAAGTAACCGCCTGATTTAGTTAAAAGCGTATCAGCTACAGTGATGAGTGTTGAAGTTGTTACATAACCTGTGACTAGTTTTTCACTGCGTTGCTGCGCTTGTTGCTTAGCATTTTGCACAACATCAAAACGTGAAGGCTCTATACTCCAGTACACTGCAATGGCGTAAAACACGACAAATAACAGTACCAGTGCCGTTATTATTTTTCCTTTATGCTGTGACATTTATCCTCCTAATGATGACTATGATCTTTCGATGCTTTTACCGGCTCTGCTTGTGAGGCTAACGAAACGACTTTTGCATTGGTAAATACTCGGTTCCCGTCTTCAAAATATAGCGTGAGTTTACGTTCTTGACCTACTTTTAACGGTTCTTGTGGTTCAAACACCATTAAATGATAGCTGCCTGGCTTAAAATCGAGTTGTTGGTGAGCTTTAATAAGCAATGATTCGACTTTTTGCATTTTCATCATACCGTCAGCGTGAACGTGCTCATGAATTTCAACACGCCCTAGGCCATCAATTGTCGCTTTAGTCAACGTTGCTGGTACATTGCTGTGGTTTTTAATACTAAAGTAAGCCACACTGGCTTTGGTTGCCGGCAAAAACTCTCTTACTTGCGCATGTGTTACTTGTAGCTGCGCAACAACACTATCGTGTTCATGTCCTTCGTGCGCCATTAACGAAGACGAAAAAACACCCACCATTAATGCACTTGCTATCAAAATACATTGTTTAATCATCAGTAAAATCCTTGTTAAAACAAAAAAATATAGTTTAAATTTATCATAATTCCCCTATGTTAGGCAGCTAATTTAAGCTCAAGAGACGACTTTTTTGTTATCTGCGATTAACCAACACAGCCCTGCTACAAACAATAACGGCCAAGCAATCATCAATGATCCGAATAAAAAAGCTAAAATAGTACCAGCCAGTGCCACCATCGCCGCGCCAACTAACCCCATCGTCACTAAAGCAACAATCGCAATAACAACGATAATAGCAACTAATGCACCAATGAGCTCTATACCTGTCCAGCTAATATCTGAGATCCATAGCGGAAACTGCCACACATCAAAGTGAATAATTGAACCGCTATTAATTAAAAACAACGCAAGAATAACTAGGCACACGGCGAATGTTTTCATGCTGCTCTCCTTACACTGCTTTTTCTTCAAGGCAACAGTGAGCAATTAAATAACCTAGCGCCACTGCAAACGGAAAACTTAAAAATAATAAAACAGTCACTAAGCGAGTAGACCATACCGGAAAGTCTAGTCGGTAAGCTAACCCACTACAGACGCCTGATATTTTTTTGTTAAGCGTATTTTTGTACCAACGACGGTGTGTATTAAAACTATTCATAACAATCTCCTTAAGCTGTTTGTTTATTAGCAGTATTTAAACTTGCTTTTAAACTAGCCAGTTCTGCATCAATTTTTTCATTTTTAACCAGTGACTCAATTTGCATAGCTGTATTGCTCGCAGTATCTGTGAGCTCATACGCTGCAACTTGCGACTCTACACTTTCAACGCGGCGCTCTATTTGCTCAAATCGTGATAAGGCAAAAGCCACTTTATCGCTTTGTAGTTGCGTATTTATTTTTGCCCTTGCCTCAACTACGTTTTCACGCTTTGCAAGTTGTGCTTGCTTTGCTTTTGCCTGCGTCATTTTTTGCTGTAAGCGCTCGCAGTCTTCAGTGATTTTAGTAATCGATTGTTGTAATGCCTCAAGCTGCGTTTGCAAGCACCCTATGCTTTGTTCAACTGTGTGTTTTTCGGCTAATGCTGATTTAGCTAAATCGTCACGATTTTTTGTCACAGCATGCTCAGCTTTTAATTGCCAATTTGCGAGCGCTTGCTGTTTATTACTTATTTGACGTTTAATGCTCTTTTCTTCACATAAAAGTGCAGCTGCCGTACTACGACACTCATTAAGCGCTTCTTGCATTTCAGTAAGCATTAAATTGAGTAACTTTTCTGAGTCTTCTGCTTTATCAAGCATAGCTACAATATTTGCTTGAATGACGTCGTTTACGCGGTTAAATATGCCCATGTTATTCTCCTGATGATTTTTATTTATACATCAACAGGATTCCAAGAGTTATGCCAACAACTTAAAATGGTTTTATTTTCATTAAATATCATGTAGTTAAGTTATTTTAAGTAGGTAAATTAATGACTCGCCACTGAATGAAATTAAGTCGAATTGGCTAATAAATTAAACTTTTGACCAAAATTTGGGATCAAAAAAAGCCACCTGAGGTGGCTTTTTTCTATACAGAGGATCTATTATTCGGGTACGTAACTTAGTGCTTTATCCATAACACTCAAATCAGCTTGCTTGCCATGGCCATTTTCAGATAAATGGCGTCTAAAACCACGCGCACCGGGTTGTCCCTGAAAAATACCTAACATATGGCGAGCAACATGCCAAAAGTTAGCGCCTAAACGCATCTCTTCTTCAATGTAATCATACATAGAGCGCACAACATCATGACGTGTCTGAGTATTAGCAGCATCACCATATATTTTTTCATCAACTTCATTTAGCATAAATGGATTGCTGTAAGCCTCTCGCCCAACCATCACTCCATCTATGTACTGTAAATGCTCAAGGCTTTGCTCAATGGTTTTAACACCGCCATTAATACTTAAATCAAGTTGTGGATAATCTTTTTTAAGCTGGTAAACGCGGGGGTAGTTAAGCTCAGGAACTTCGCGATTTTCTTTTGGACTCAATCCTTTTAGCCATGCCTTACGGGCATGAATAATAAAATCATCACAGCCTACTTTATGCGATGCTTCAATAAGCGCACATAAAAATTCATAGGAATCTTGCTCATCAATACCAATGCGCGTTTTTACCGTAACAGGAATACTGACTTCACTTTTCATTGCAGCAACACACTCTGCCACAAGCTCGGGCTCTGCCATTAAACAGGCACCAAAACGCCCATTTTGCACACGATCTGATGGGCAACCTACGTTAAGGTTTATTTCATCATAACCGCGCTCACCTGCAAGCTTGGCACACTGTGCTAGCGCTTGCGGATCTGAGCCCCCCAGCTGCAGCGCTACTGGGCCTTCATGTTGATTAAAGTGCAAATAGTCACCACGGCCAAACAAAATAGCACCTGTGGTGATCATTTCAGTGTAGAGGACGGTGTGCTTTGTCATTTTACGATGAAACGTACGACAATGGCGATCAGTCCAATCGAGCATGGGGGCAACAGAAAAGCGTCGATTTAAAGTACGTTTATCCAAAATGTAGTCCTCAAAAATTTATAATTTAAGCACAGCTTAAAAGGCGCTGCATTTTACACAAAAGCCCCATGCGCAGCAATATTAAGCAAACACCTGCAAGCCAAAGTATTGTGCGATACCATTTAAAATATTCGTTACTGCGACTGAGCTTAAAATTAACCCCATAATTCGGCTAATAATACTTGCCCCACTATCACCTATTATTTTATGTACATGCGTAGCAAGTAATAACAAAATAAGTACCACCACTAAAACGGCCAGCATCATTGATGAGGTAATCATTTGTTCAACCCAAGTATATTCTTCATTACGCGTCATTAATACCGCACCTAACATAGCGCCTGGGCTTGCAATTGAGGGTATAGCCAGCGGAAAAATAGCGGTTTCAGTGCTATCGCGAACACTTTTAATTTCAGCTTCGGGTTTACTTTCACCAAACGTCATGGAGAGTGCAAAAATTAATAAGATCAACCCACCGGCTATTTGAAATGCCGATAGTGGAATCTCAATCACATTGAGTAATTGCTCACCGGCAACCACAAAAAATAACAGTACTAAAGCAGATACACCCACTGCTTTAAAAATTACTTTACGCTTAAACTTGTCGTCATCACCCCGAGTTACGGCGATAAAAACCGGAATTGTGCCGATTGGATCGATAACTGCAAAAAAGAAAATAAATATGGCTAATAGTTCATGCATTAATGAATACCTTTTCACAAAAGCGGTTAATAAAACGCTGCAACTACAATACAGTATGTTAGTATATCACGGCAAAGTAAGGATGAGAGAAGATGAATATAGAATCACTCGTAAGTAAAGCAAAACAAGTATGCGACAACCGTGGTGCGCGATTCACACCTATTCGCGAAAAGGTATTTCGTTTATTAGCAAGCGCTCAAGGTGGTGTGGGTGCATACGATTTGCTAGAGCAATTAAAAGTCACTGAAACAGGCGCAAAACCTGCGACAATTTATCGTGCTTTAGACTTTTTAGCAGAACTCGGTTTTATTCATAAAATTGAAAGCACTAATGCATTCATGTTGTGTCATCACTTTGATCATATTCATCCTGTTCAATTACTAATTTGCGATACATGTGGGTTTGTTAAAGAGCTGCATTCAACAGTAATTTCACATGAGCTCAATAACTTAGCAGCCGAAAGTGGCTTTGTAGTTTCTGGGCAAACCATAGAAGCACACGGTAAATGTGACGCTTGTCGAGCATAGCTGAGCGACTATAGCTATACTTTACGTATACCCTCTATCAGTACCAATTTAAGGATATATAATATGAATGTAGAGTTCATTAATCCCTTTTTATCTTCTTTGATGAATGTATTGAGCACCATGGCTCAAACTCAGTTAAAACCAGGTAAACCTCGCATTAAAACCGATGAAGTAGCCTGTGGTGATGTATCGGGATTAATTGGTATGGTTGGCCCCCAAACTCGCGGTTCATTTTCAATAACCTTCGACGAAAGTTTAGCGCTGACTATAATGGAACGTATGTTAGGTGAGCGACCTGACAGCGTAAATGAAGAAGTCACTGACATGGTCGGCGAAATAACCAATATGGTCACCGGTGGTGCTAAAAACCTATTAGGTGAAAAAGGCTATGACTTTGCCATGGCAACCCCCATTGTTGTGTCTGGTAAAAACCATACTATTACGCATAAAAGTGACGGCAAAAAAATTATTATGCCATTTACCAGTGATGCAGGTAATGCAAACATTGAAGTGAGCTTCGATAAGCTATGAGCTGGTCGCAAACCACGATTACATTAAAGCCTCGCTCGCGGGGCTTTCACTTAATTGATAACGACATACTGACTAAACTCCCACAGCTGAGCCAACTAAAAATAGGGTTATTACACTTATTTATTCAACACACCTCTGCCAGCTTAACCATTAATGAAAATGCCGATCCGACCGTGCGTATGGATATGGAAAGCCACTTCAATCAGTTTGTACCTGAGCGCCAGCCTTATTATCGTCATGACTATGAGGGCGATGATGATATGCCTGCTCATATTAAAACCAGCACTTTAGGTTGCGAGTTAACGATACCTATTAATAATGGTCAATTAGCGCTGGGGACTTGGCAAGGAATATACTTAGGCGAACATCGCGACCATGGCGGGGCTAGGCGAATTATTGCCACTTTGCAAGGCGAAACGTTTTAGAGCTAGGTTTTAGGTTTTAGGTTTTAGGTTTTAGGTTTTAGGTTTTAGGTTGATACGACCCCGATAAAGTAGACACGGGTTTTTAATTCATTAACTCGTATTGCATGGGACTCACATTTCCTAGCGTGCCATGCATTCTTACTGAGTTGTAGTAGTTTTCGATATAAAAGCGACTTTGTACTGTCATTTCACTACGACTCAGTTCATTTAAATTGTTCATCCATTCTTTTTTATACTGGGCAAAAAAGCTTTCTGAGCAGGCATTATCCCAGCAATTCCCTTTTCTCGACATGCTAATTGTTACCTGTCGGTTGTTCAACCACGATATTGTTTCTTTTGCACGATACTGGCTGCCTTGGTCTGAGTGAAATAATAAGCGACTTCCATCAGGTTTACGTGCATCCCATGTTTTTTTTAACGCTCTAATCACCAAGTCTGCGCTGTTAACTCGACTTGTTGCCCAACCAACGACTTTGCGTGAGTATAAATCTAAAATTACACATAAATACTGCCAACCCTCTCTGCAACGAACTTGCGTTATGTCTGACACCCATACCGTATTGGGTTCATCAACACTAAACTCACGACCCAATAAGTTTTCTGCAGTGATATGCCCCTGCTTTTTTCCGCTACCGGTATATCGGCGTTTACCCGCGGCTGAGCGGTAACCCATACTCTGCAGTAATCGCTGCACACGGCCTTTACTACACTCATACCCATTATCTATAGCGGCTTTCCACAACTTTCTGTAGCCCGGAATACAGTGCTCATCACTACTTACTTTTTTCAAAAACTCAAGCAATGAGTCGTTTTCTGACGCACGTTGACTTAATGATTGCTTTAGCCATTTATAATATCCAGCTTTTGATACTGACAACCATGTGCATAATTTTTTTATCGTTTTCTTAGCTGTCGCAGCTTGGTGAATATACTCAAATCTTATTCTTTTCGGCTGTCCAAGTAGGCCTTCGCCTTTTTTAACACATCGTTCTCCAACTGCGCATCTTCCAATTGCTTTTCAAGCTTACGCACTTGGCGCTCCAAATCTTTATATGACTTATCAGGGCCTTGGTTTTTAATTGGGTTAGATGTACTTTTTGACGTCATTTTTCGTCTCCATTTAGATAATAAGACAGGGTTAATGCCCAGCCGATGAGCTATTACATTAACAGTATCTGGAGAGTCTAACGATTGTTCAACTGCTTTTGTTTTAAATTCAATTGAATGACTACGCCTAGTTTTGATTTTCATAACACTTATTCCTTAAATAAGTGTCCACTTTTATAGAGTCGTATCAGGTTTTAGGTTTTAGGTTTTACAACACAGATCGTTCGCATCCATTGAGTACTTCAAATCTAATAAAAATTATATAAATTAAATTTATAATGATTCACATGTGGATTATTGTTTGCTATTTAAAAATGAATATCTGGAAAGTAAATAAGATTGGAGCGGTACACGAGGCTCGAACTCGTGACCTCGACCTTGGCAAGGTCGCGCTCTACCAACTGAGCTAGTACCGCATTATATGAAGATTCTAGGTCCTAGGTTCTAGGTTCTAAGTTCTAGGTTCTGTCAAAATTAAACCTTGTTCCTTTCGCCTTTCATCTTGAATCTTTATTTCTACTACAATTTCTTTTGGTGAGAAATTGGAGCGGCACACGAGGCTCGAACTCGTGACCTCGACCTTGGCAAGGTCGCGCTCTACCAACTGAGCTAGTGCCGCATTCAAAATAGTCAGTAATTCGTCCGTTAGTGCGCGACGGGTCGCGTCCTACATTCTGGCAACTGAGCTAGTGCCGCATTCAAAATAGTCAGTAATTTGTCCGTTGGTGCGCGACAGGTCGCGTCCTACATTCTGGCAACTGAGCTAGTGCCGCATTATATCAATTTTAACTTTTCATCTTGAACTACAATTTCTTTGGTGAGAAATTGGAGCGGCACACGAGGCTCGAACTCGTGACCTCGACCTTGGCAAGGTCGCGCTCTACCAACTGAGCTAGTGCCGCATTCAAAATAGTCAGTAATTCGTCCATTGGTGCGCGACAGGGCGCGTTCAACATTCTGGCAACTGAGCTAGTGCCGCATTCAAAAGTCAAAGCTCAAACACACTAACCCCGCGGGGGTTATCGTCTTGAGCGGGGCAGGATTCTACAATAATTAGGGTGCTTTGCAAGTATTTTTTATAAATTAAAAAACTTTTCTCGGTAAACCTTTAATTCCATAATCGAATCTTTAATGTCGTCTAACGCTAAATGTGACCCTTTTTTATTCACTTGAGCCAATACATCTGGTTTCCAACGACGAGCAAGTTCTTTAATGGTACTTACATCTAAATTACGGTAATGAAAAAAGTCTTCAAGCTCACGCATATACTTATTCATAAAACGACGATCTTGGCCAATCGAGTTACCACACATGGGTGAAGCACCCGCTGGCACCCATTGCTTTAAAAACGCGAGGGTTTGCTCAACGGCATAAGCTTCATCGAAAGTACTTGCCTTACAACGCGCTGTAAGCCCTGATTTGCCATGCTGAGTTGTACACCACTCATCCATACCATCAAGTAGTTCATCACTTTGATGAATGGCAATGGTTGGGCCTTCGGCTAATATATTCAGATCAGCGTCAGTGACAACAGTTGCAATTTCAAGTATTTTGTCAGTCTCTGGTTCAAGTCCGGTCATTTCCAGATCGAGCCAAATTAAATTTGATTTATTAATAGTCATAATTACCTTAAACGGTGCTTTTCTTTAGATCCAACGCATTTCGATATATCATATTAGCATCAACCGTCGAGCTAAAGCTTTTTTTGGCAAACTCGGCATTTAACTCAGGTTATAGGCCTCAAGTGGCAAAACAGAAAAAATTAAGTAAAGGCCAATCCCGTAGGATCAAGGCCAATCATCAAAAGCGCTTATCGAATGCCGATACAAAACCGGCAAAAGTCGGCGCGCAAGAATGGCAAACAGATAATTTAGGTCAAGTGGAAAATGCGATTGTTATTAGCCGCTTTGGACAACATGCCGATGTAGAAACACAAAACGGTGATGTATTACGTTGTAATATTCGTCGTACCGTATCGAACTTGGTTTGCGGCGATGAAGTATTGTTTCGCCGTGCAAAAGTAAGTGAAGGTGATTTAGCGGGTGTTATTGAAGCAACTCAAGAGCGCCGTTCACAACTCACGCGCCCCGATTTTTATGATGGGGTTAAAGTGATTGCCGCTAACATTGATCAAATTTTAATGGTTTCAGCGGTACTGCCAGAGTTTACCCCGAGCATTATTGACCGCTATTTAATTGCCTGTGAAGACATGGGTATCGAACCCATTTTAGTACTGAATAAAATTGATTTAATTGATGAAGCTGGTTTAAACGAAATACAACAAATCCTCGACATTTACCGTAAGCTTAATTATCAGGTGCTGCTAGTTAGTAATATAACTGGCGAAGGCATTAATGAGTTAAAAGAAGTACTTGCGGGCAAAAACAATATTTTTGTTGGTCAAAGTGGCGTGGGTAAATCTACCTTAGTTAACACTGTACTGCCGGATGCTGAAATTTTGACTAAAGAAGTGTCTGAAAACAGCGGGCTTGGCCAGCACACCACCACGGTATCACGCCTTCATCATTTACCGAGCGGGGGTAATTTAATTGACTCACCGGGAATTCGTGAATTTGGCCTATGGCATTTAGATGTTGAACGCGTCACTTGGTGCTTTAAAGAATTTAGAGAATTTATAGGCGGATGCCGGTTTAGAGATTGTAAACATTTAAACGATCCGGGCTGTATAATTAAACAAGCGGTAGCCGATGGCGATATTTCAAAATTACGCTTTGAAAGCTACCACCGTATTTTAGAAACCATGGCCGATGGCCGTGCAGGCGCTCGTGCGCCCCGCGTATAATAAGGGAATAACCTGTGAGTTTAGATAAATTTAAAATCGCCATGCAGTATGCCATGCCAAAACACTTTATTTCTCGTGTGGTAGGTAAACTTGCTGCAGCAAAAGCCGGTGCGTTAACAACCACATTAATTAAATTATTTATTAAACAATATAAAATAGATATGAGCGAAGCTAAATATTCAGATCCGGCTCATTACAAAAGCTTTAATGAATTTTTTACCCGTCCGTTAAAAGACGGTGTGCGTCCTATGGTTGAAGATGACGATATTATTATTCATCCAGTAGACGGCGCAATTAGCCAACTAGGCGACATTGTTGATGGTCAACTTATTCAAGCTAAAGGCCACGATTACAGCTTACAAGCATTGTTAGGTGGATCACAAGACGACACAACCCCGTTTTTAGGCGGTAAATTTGCAACTATTTACTTAGCCCCAAAAGATTACCACCGTATTCATATGCCAATTGATGGCACGCTAAGCAAAATGATTTATGTACCGGGCGATTTATTTTCAGTAAACCCACTTACCGCTCAAAACGTACCAAATTTATTTGCCCGTAACGAGCGTGTAGTGGCTATTTTTGAAACTGAAATTGGCCCGCTAGCTATGGTTTTAGTAGGCGCAACCATTGTTGCCAGCATAGAAACTATTTGGGCTGGCACAGTGACTCCACCAGCTGGCAGTGATGTGTTTAGCTGGAACTACCCAACTAAAGGCGAAAACGCGATCACCCTTAAGAAAGGGGAAGAAATGGGTCGCTTTAAATTAGGCTCAACGGTTGTGCTCGCATGGGGTGCGAACAAAGCAGAAATATTAGACGATCAACTCCCAGAGGTAGTTACTCGTTTAGGCACTGCCTTTGCAAAAATTGATGATTAATAGGTAGTGTCAGTTCGAGCTTAAAAAAACACCGCGTTTATTTTCAATAACCGCGGTGTTTTCTTGTAAACGTAGAGCTTACTCACGTTAAAAGCCAAGCTTTTCATTACTCATACCCGCCACACTCTTTACACGCTAAATCCTTAGTCATCTTAAAATGCTGTTGCTTTAAGCTTAATGCGTCAAACGTTATAAACATATTCCCCTTAAAATGACCTAACAACATATTGAGGGTTAATTGTGCCTGCATTGACCCAACAATCCCAAGTAAAGGGCTAATTACCCCGGCATTACTACAATTTATAACCGGTGCATCGCTACTTTGAGGGAAAACACAGCCGTAACATGGACTGTCACTTTGTCTAAAATCAAACCCCATTAATTGCCCTTGAGTTGCCAGCGCAGCCCCTGTAATTAAGCGAGTGTTATTAGCAATGCAATAGCGATTTACCGTGTATCGAGTCGCAAAGTTGTCAGAGCAATCAAGTACTATGTCGGCGTTTTTTAAGAGCAACGCACTGTTGGTATCATCCAGCTTTTGAGTGTGGGTTATTATATTTATTTGATTGTTAAGGCTCGCAAGCACTTTTCCAGCCGCGCGAACTTTGTTTTGCCCCAAATGATTTACTTTATAAAGCACTTGGCGCTGCAAGTTAGACAGTTCAACTACATCGTCATCAATTAAAATAAGCGACCCAATGCCAGCTGCCACTAAATACAGCAGCGCAGGACTACCTAAGCCACCTGCACCAACTACGGCAACCGTTGAGCGTTTCAGCGTTAACTGCCCTTCAAGCCCCACTTCATCAAGTAATATGTGGCGGCTATAACGCAAGATTTCTTTGTCGCTGAGCTGCTGCGTTTGCATGTTAGCAGGCATTCTCATTTATCACCGATTTTAAAGTATTGATTGCCTCTACATAATCATCAGCCTCGGTAATAGCACGCACCACGGCTACACTGCCCACGCCCGTTTTAGCAACCTCTTGCGCCCTATTTAAATCAATTCCGCCAATAGCCACTGTAGGATAGCTTTGCATTAATGGCACAAACCGAGTTAGCTTTTCAAGCCCCTGTATCTGGCCAGTCATGTCTTTGGTGGTGGTAGGATAAATCGCGCCAAAGGCCATGTAGCTTGGGCGGTAATTATGCGCCCGAAGCATTTCATAAAAGCCATGGGTAGAAAGACCAAGTCGCAGGCCTGCTTCTTTTATAGCAACTAAGTTTGCACTCTCTAAGTCTTCTTGCCCTAAATGCACCCCATAGGCGCCATGTTTGATGGCAAGTTGCCAGTAATCATTTATAAATACCTGCGCATTATACTGCTCACCCAAGGTGACCGCTTTGGCAATCAGTTCATCTAGCTCATTCTGCGTTTTATTTTTAACACGAAGCTGAGCTGTTTTAATTCCTTGCTGTAAGCACTTTTCTAGCCATTCAATACTATCAACCACACCATAGAGGCCAAGCTTTTTACTTTCACAGGCTGCAAAATCAGCAGCCATATTAAAATCAAGCGGCACATCAAAATCCAACTCATCACCTAACCAGCTACCCGGTTCAATCACCTGAGGGTAATGCGCTAAATTGGTAGGAAACTGCGTTTGTGCAACCGGCCCTATGCCCTCGCCATAGCGAACTGATTGCTTTAAACCTTGGTTTATATAGGCTTTAGCTAAAATAAACGCATCTTTTAACGGATAGTCTTTTGCAAGACACGCAGCAATTACTGACGCCATACTGCACCCTGTACCATGGCTATGAGGAACTTGAATTTTTTCATTACCTAGCCAATAGTCTTCACCGTTTTGTGTGCAGTAATCAATGCAATACCCGCTTGGGTAATCCCAATGTCCGCCTTTAATCACCACCGCTTTTGCGCCCCACGCCATCAGCTTACTCGCCGCTTCTTTAATCGCTGCAGGGCCAATTAAATACACACCCGTTAATAACTGGGTTTCGTGGGTATTTGGGGTAATTACATCCACCAGCGGTAGTAAACATTCTTTTATCGCACTTACGGTGTCTTCTTCTGTTAGTAAGTCACCGCTTGAGGCAATAGCCACAGGGTCATACACAATAACCGGCGGGGTTGGCCATTTGGCTTTGTAATGGCTTATGTGCTCACTAATTAACTGAATTTGCTGCACATTGGCAAGCATACCAATTTTTATCACTTTGGCTTTCATGTCTTTTTCAAGTGCAAGCAACTGGGACTCAATAATATCGGTAGACACTGCATTAATGGCCTCTACACCTAAGCTATTTTGAGCGGTAAGCGCGGTGATTGCTGTACAACCATGCACACCAAAACTTTGCATTGCCTTAATATCGGCTTGAATACCCGCGCCGCCGCCAGAATCAGAGCCAGCAATTGTCCACACTACGTTTGTCATATTTTTCTTTCCTTACTGCTGATGCCAAAATGGCATACCCATTGTTGGGGTTGAGGGGGTTGCAACGTCTTTTTCGGGCATTGCTTTGGCATTGTATGCAAAGCGCCCTGCCTCTACCGCAGCTTTAAATGCACGGCTCATAGTCACTGGGCAACCCGCCCCTGCAATGGCTGAATTTAATAATACAGCATCATACCCTAATTCAAGTGCTTGGCAGGCATGCGATGGTAAACCTAACCCGGCATCAACAATTAATGTTGTATTAGGCAGGCGTTCTCTAATGGTTTTTAAATTATAACTATTTAACAATCCTTTACCGGTGCCAATAGGCGCGCCCCACGGCATTAGCACCTCACAGCCTAATCCATTCAAGCGCTGACACAGCACTAAATCATCAGTGCAATAAGGCAGTACTTTAAACCCATCATCAATCAATATTTTTGTGGCTTCAAGTAATGCAAAGGGATCGGGCTGTAAATTATAGTCATCGCCTATTAATTCAAGTTTTATCCAATCGGTAGCAAATACTTCTCGGCACATTTTAGCTAGGTTAATAGCCTCTTTGACGCTGTGGCATCCGGCAGTATTAGGCAGTATTTTTAAACCGGTGTTTTTAATTAATTGCCAAAAATCATTCCCTGCCGCCGCGTTTTGTTGTCGTCTAAGTGACACGGTGACTATCTCAGCACCTGAGGCTTTAATCGATTGCGTCATGATATCTGGTGACGGATATAACGCAGATCCAATTAACAAGCGACTATTGATTGGTTCACCATAAATTGTTAAACAGTCTTTGCTTTGCATAGCACTATCCACCTTGGATAGGTGACAATAACTCAATACTGTCACCTTCATTTATAACAACGTGGCTATGGCGACTCTGAGGAATAAACTCTCCATTTACAGCCACGGCATAAGGCGCCATCGCACCCACGTTTTTTACTATTTCCAGCAGCGCATGGCTAGTCACATTTAAAGGCTCACCATTAATTGTAATGTTCATTTAATACTCACTCTATTTGCGATAATGCTTGTGCCACAAGCGCGGGTGCCAACATATAGCCGTGGCGATATAAGCCATTGATACTGATAACCTTGCTCGTTTTTTTTACCTGTGGGCGATTATCGCTAAACGCTGGGCGTAAGCCTGTTTGAATATTTAATAATCGCGCTTCGGCAAAGCCACTATGAACAGTGTAGGCCGCTGATAATAGTTCAAGGGTTGAGCGCACAGTTGCAGGACCTGTATCTTGCGATTCGATCTCCGTTGCCCCTATGACATATTCATGATTAGGTTTAGGTGCAATATAAATAGGGTAACGCGGATGCATTAAACGCACAGGCCGCGTTAAGTTAACCTCAGGGGCGTATAACCTTGCCACTTCCCCGCGCACGCCTCGAAGTGGCTGATCTTGTTTGGCTCCAAGCCCTCTGCAATCAATAATGTAATCAAACTCTCGATTATTCACTTTATTATCAAAGATGCTGGCGCGTTGATTAAACACAAACTTTACTTTGCGCTTATTTAGCAACCTAAAGCTGGCTTTATAAAAGGCTTGGTTATCTATTTGCGCTTCACCGGATAAAAATAGCCCTTGATTAAAACGCCCTGTAAGCTCAGGTTCTAAATCCGCTATTTGCTGCGTATTAACCGCTTTGGCACTAAAATTTAGTAACGGCTTTATTCGCTGTGCAAAACTTTGTAAGTCGCCTTTATCCTGCGGGTGAGCAACCACTAAGGTGCCCTGCTGTTGAAAGAACACCTCACTGTTTAACTCATCTAAAATAGCAGGCCAGCGAGCAATAGAATCTACTCCCAATAGTGCTAAATCATGTTCACACATAACCGACTCAGCTAGTGGTGCCAGCATAGCCGCCGCCACTTTACCCGCACTATTTTGAGTATGCTCGTCATCAGCTTCAAATACAGTAATACGGTGCTGCTTACTTAACTCAAGCGCCGCCAACCGCCCCGCTAAACCAAAGCCCACCACAGCAATGTCATAAAACATAAACACTCCTACATTTAGCTGCGAGCTGCGGGTCTCTGGCTTCGAGCAACAAGATGTTAAGATAAACATTTCGCTACTCGATGCTCGCAACTCGCAACCTATTTTATATTGCTTTATGGTAAATCTCTGAGCCTGTTTGTTTAAACTCTTCAGATTTAGCTTTCATCTCGGCCTCTACATCAACCATTTTGATTTCAATGGCATCACCCACGTTATTAGGATCAATACCGCGCGCTTCTAGATCTTTGGCGTAGTCACGTACTTCTTGGGTTATTTTCATCGAACAAAATTTAGGACCACACATGGAGCAAAAGTGGGCTACTTTTCCTGATTCTTGCGGCAGTGTTTCATCATGGTATTCACGAGCGCGAACAGGGTCTAAACCAATGTTGAATTGGTCGTGCCACCTAAATTCAAAGCGTGCTTTTGATAAAGCATTGTCTCGCTCTTGTGCACCGGGGTGACCTTTGGCTAAATCGGCGGCATGAGCAGCAATTTTATAGGTGATAAGGCCTTCTTTAACGTCTTCTTTATTTGGCAAACCTAAATGTTCTTTCGGTGTTACATAACACAGCATGGCACAGCCATACCAAGCTATTTGCGCAGCCCCAATCCCTGAGGTTATATGGTCATACCCTGGTGCAATATCTGTGGTGAGTGGGCCTAAGGTATAAAAGGGCGCTTCGTCACAATGTTTAAGTTGCTCTTCCATATTGGCTTTGATCATATGCATAGGCACATGCCCAGGGCCTTCTATGAACACTTGTACATCATGCTTCCAAGCTATTTTAGTCAGTTCGCCTAAGGTACGAAGCTCACTAAATTGCGCTTCATCGTTAGCATCAGCAATAGAGCCTGGGCGAAGGCCATCGCCTAATGAAAAACACACATCGTATTGTTTTAAAATTTCACAAATATCTTCAAAATGCGTGTATAAAAAGTTTTCTTTGTGATGAGCTAGGCACCATTTAGCCATAATAGAGCCACCGCGCGATACAATGCCTGTTACGCGTTTTGCTGTCATAGGCACATAGCGCAGCAGTACACCAGCATGAATAGTAAAGTAATCAACACCTTGCTCGGCTTGCTCAATCAGCGTGTCACGAAATATTTCCCACGTTAAGTCTTCAGCTACGCCATTTACTTTTTCAAGGGCCTGATAAATGGGTACAGTACCAATAGGGACTGGCGAATTACGCACTAGCCATTCGCGGGTTTCGTGAATGTAGCGCCCAGTTGATAAATCCATTACGGTGTCGGCACCCCAACGGGTTGACCACACCATTTTTTCAACTTCTTCCTCAATGGATGAACCCACTGATGAATTACCTATATTGGCGTTAACTTTAACTAAAAAGTTGCGACCAACAATCATAGGTTCGGTTTCTGGATGATTAATATTGTTAGGTAAAATAGCGCGACCACGCGCTATTTCAGCACGCACAAATTCAGGAGTAATAAACTCAGGAATACTCGCGCCAAACGATTCCCCTTTATGTTGTGCCGCGAGAAGCTCTTCACGTATTTGCGCACGCCCCATGTTTTCACGTATCGCTACATATTCCATTTCTGGGGTAACTATCCCTTGGCGGGCATAGTGCATTTGCGTTACGTTTTTACCCGCTTTTGCACGGCGAATTTTTGGTAAATGCTCAAAGCGAATATGATCAAGCCCATCGTCAGCCATACGCTGCTGCGCAAACTGTGAGGTAACTGACTCAAGTACTTCAGTATCACCACGGCTTTCAATCCACTGCTCACGGTATTTATCAAGCCCTTTACGTACATCTAATTCAAAATTAGGATCGGTATACGGGCCAGATGTATCGTAAACACGCAGCGGCTCATTTGACTCATACACAGGGTTTTCATCTGTGCCACCTATGAATGTATCGCTTAATGTTATTTCGCGCATACCCACACGCACGCCTTGCTGGGTTCCTTCAACATACACTTTATGAGAGCTTGGAAATGGTTGACCCGTTAGGTTATAAATATAGTCAGATGCAGCAGCACGAGTTTCTCGGCGCGACGATTTGTTTGTAGTGTTTGACATGACTTACCTCATTGCTTAAGGGTTGTCTTGCCAGATATTCCAATGGAATAGAGAAAGATCGTAAAGTAGCTTTATGCCACTTTGCAGCCTAAATTGACGGGTTTGATTTTGTTGTACGCATAAAAAAAGACGCACAAGCGTCCCGTTTAGGCAGCTTGTTCCCTACGCAGGTATTAACCTGATCAGGTTCACGGATCCCGCTTTCGCGATCTCAGCCTAAATAAAACTTAGGCACTCCGACAAGTAGTTAAATTGTTCGTTGATTTGATAATGTTTTAATCAAATCTGCTATGAGTGTACGCCAGTTGAAAATTCCCTGCAAGGGGCTGTTTTTCAAAATGTGTAAAATTTACTTAGGGATAAACACAAATTTTTGCTCGCCTTGCATCACCAATTTTTGGTCTTGCAGGTTAAGCTCGGCACCTTGCTTAAGCGCTTGTAAAAACTGCTGTTCAAACTCATCCAGTTCAGGGCCGCATGATTTGCGTGTCATACCTAATTTACTTACGCTCAAGCTGCTATCTTCAAGCGAACCTTCACCAAAAAACTTATTGCATCCGGCAAAGCCATTTATTTGTAGCGCTTCTATAAAGCTCATTGATGCTTTAAAAGATGCGGGAATAGCCAAACCATCAACCTTTGATAATTGCCATTGTGTATATTTTAGCTGCTCAGTGGTAACTGTCCCTGTTGATGCGCAACCAACACATAAACCGATTACGAGCATCGGTATTGCTGCTAATTTCATGTTACTACTAACTTATTGTCTAATTAATGTAATAGTATCAATATTTGTCAGGTTTATCCGTTAAAAATGCATATTTTAAATGTAAATTTTTGTTTAAAATTCATGCTATTTAAAACTATGCAACGGCTTGGAATAAGTTATCTATCTGTGGTGGTAAAAATGGCCGACCATTCTCATTAACCGATGTACCAATAACTAAGGCATTGAGCATCATTTTTTCATCTTCTTTGCGCACTACCGTTTGTTTAAATGCAAACTTAAGACGACTAATACGCACAGGCTCTACCGCCACATAAAACTCATCTCCAGGCAATAGGGAATGTTTGTAATCCATTTCACTGCGTATCACCACTAAGTTAATTTTATCTTTCGCAAGTTGTGCAAAATCAACGCCGTGTGCGTATAAAAACTCGTGGCGAGCGTGCTCAAGATAATTAAAATAAACACTGTTATTCACAATACCTTGTAGGTCACATTCGTAGTCGCGTACCTTAAAGTCTACTTTAAAGGTCATATTAGTAATCCAAATTATTTAACGTATAATTGCCGCGTTTATAGCACAAGTGTTGAAATAATTGCTACCATACAAGTCCCTAAAATGGAGTTAAGTAACCTAATGAACTTACGTTTGTCTTTAATTACAGCCACGTTATTACCCCTGCTCGCAGCACCTATATATGCTAACGCAGATGACACCGAACTAGAGAAAATCATTGTTACCGGTGACTTTCAGCAAGAAAGCATTCAAACATTAAGCGCCAGTGCCAGCTTATTTTCTGAAAATGAAATGAATCAACGTGGTGCAACGTATTTAGACGAAATGTTAGCCAGTGCAGCCAATGTAAACTTTGCTGCTGGTGCGTCTCGCGGTCGTTATATTCAAATTCGCGGTGTCGGTTTACGCTCGCAGTTTGTTGACCCGATAAACCCATCTGTGGGCTTAGTAATTGACGGTATTAATTATTCAGGCTTAGGTGGTAGTTCATTATTGTTTGATATTGACCAAGTAGAAATTTACCGTGGTCCACAAGGTACGCGTTTTGGTGCAGATGGCATGGCGGGCATGATCCAAATGCAATCAGCTAATGCAACCAGCGATCCTAGCTTAAAATTACATTTAGGTGCTGGCACTTATAACAGCCACGAAGCAGGCCTTGCCGCTAGTACAGGCTTAACAGATGACACCAGTGCCCGCGTTAGCTACTTTCGCAGAAAGTCTGACGGCTACGTAGACAACCTTTATTTAGATAAACCCACTCAAGATCAAGATGAGCAAGTTGCACGCTTTAAATTAAACAGCCAACTCACAGCTCATTTAAATTCAGAACTTAACCTGCATTATATTGATATTAATAACGGCTACGATGCATTTACTCTTGATAATTCTCGCAACAGCCTTGCTGATCAACCAGGCGAAGATAATCAACAAAGTTATGCTATTGGCCTGAATAATACTTACACTGGTTTTGATGCCTTTGATGTCAACTTAAACCTTTCAGCCATTGATACAGAACTTTTTTATAGCTTTGATGAAGACTGGGTGTGTAACGATACTAATAAGCCGCAATTATGTGCCGCCGGTTTGCATCCTGATGGTTATAGTTCAACAGATATTTATAGCCGCGATCGTGATGATCAAGCGCTCGATCTGCAATTTACTGGTAAAGCAGGTAACTGGGTTGCGGGTATTTATTATCAAAACCGTGATGTGGATTTAGAGCGTCAATATACGTGGTTAGCCAACCCGTTTGCTTCAACCTATGAAACTAATAACATTGCAGCTTATGGCCAATTAGCCACAGCAATTGGCCCAAAAACTACGCTTATTACTGGTTTACGAGTTGAGCAATATCAAGGAGATTACACCGATAGTAACGGTTTTATTGAAGAAACTGACGATATTATGCTCGGTGGTAAAATTGCACTTGAATACCAAGTTATTGACCGTACCATGATTTACACCAGTATCACCCGCGGTTACAAAGCTGGTGGTATTAATTCAGAAGCGCTAGCAAAAGCAAAAGATGAAGGTTTAAGCTTAGATGCTGATTTTTTCAAACAGCATACCAGCTTTGATCCAGAATACTTGTGGAGTGGTGAGTTTGGCGTTAAAGG
Source organism: Pseudoalteromonas sp. SM9913 (assembly GCF_000184065.1). NCBI lineage: Bacteria > Pseudomonadati > Pseudomonadota > Gammaproteobacteria > Alteromonadales > Pseudoalteromonadaceae > Pseudoalteromonas > Pseudoalteromonas sp. SM9913. Next base: position 402,254 of record NC_014803.1, on the reverse strand, counting down.
TTCATCGCTAGATGACAAGTTTACCCTGCGCTTAGCGGCATTTTATATGCACCGCGATAATATTCAATTAAAGTCGTGGCAAGTATCAGATCAACAATTTACCGGTTATGTCGCCAATGCCAGCTCTGGCAGCAACTACGGTCTTGAAATTGAAGGCAGCTACTTACTTACTGATAATTTACTCATTAGCGGTAGCGCTGGCTATTTAGATACGAAAATAAACGACTTTGTCACTAAGTCGGGCTTAAACCAAGATGGCCGCGAGCAAGCACAAGCGCCTAAATACCAATACGCATTTAGTGCACGCTACAATGTTACTGATGAGCTATATGCAATGTTAGGCGTTGAAGGAAAAGACGATTATTACTTCTCAGACAGCCATAATGCACAAGCTCCAAATACAAACTTAGTAAATGCGAGCCTTGGTTACGAAGCAGAAAACTGGGCTGTTCGTGCATGGGCACGTAATGTGTTTGATGAAACCGTTCCAACTCGCGGTTTTGAATTTGGTAACAACCCGTTAGATGGTTATACAAGTCAAACTTACATTCAACTAGGTGAGCCACGTGTGGCCGGCGTTACGTTTACGCTTAATCTGTAATACAGCGAACCAGTTGTCAGTTCGAGAATAGAAAACACCGCGTTTAATGCAAACGCGGTGTTTTTTATCTGATAGCTGACCGCTAAAAGCAATTAGCTGCTTTAAGCTCTGGTCACATCAAACGCAATCACTTCTTTTATTTTTTGTTTATTGGTTGCTAGCATCACGAGTCTATCAATCCCTAATGCAACCCCCGCACATTGCTCTAAACCATGTTCCAATGCCGCAATTAAACGCGTATCCATAGGAACTTGCTTTAAGCCGTTAGCAGCACGATAGGTGTTGTCTTCGTTAAACCTTTTTGCTTGTTCTTTAGCATTAGTGAGCTCATTAAAGCCGTTAGCCAGTTCCATATTTTTATAATACAACTCAAAGCGCCCTGCTACTCGCTCATCGTGCTCACAAATTTGTGCCAGTGCCGCTTGTGATGCCGGAAAGTGATACACAAAACATGGCTTATCTTGTCCTATTGTTGGCTCTACTTTCATACAAAATAATAATTGCAGCAAGGTATCTTTATGAGTCTCGTTTTTAGCAATATCAGCAAAGCCATGTTCGCATGCGAGTTGTTGTAACTGCGTGATAGATACAGTTAATGGATCGACCCCTAACGCGCGTTCAAATGCCTGTTGGTAGGTAACGCGCTCTGCAGGCGCAACCTCAAGAATGAGCTGCATTAGCTCATCTATTTCGTCCATTAAAGCAAATTCGTCAAACCCAGGCCGATACCATTCAAGCATAGTAAATTCAGGATTATGATGACTGCCCGCTTCTTCATTTCGAAATGCCTTACAAAGCTGAAAAATAGCGCCTGAGCCGGCCGCTAACAAGCGTTTCATCGCAAACTCTGGAGATGTTTGCAAAAACAGGGGTAGCCCACCAGCATGGCCTGGGCCCACAAATGTAGTATTAAAGCTGGCTAAATGCACATCGGTTACACTGGCAGCACTTAAACTCGGTGTTTCGACTTCCATTACATTACGCTCATAAAAGAATTCCCGAATGCTGCGCATAATTGCTGCGCGTTGCTTAAGTATTTCTATGCTGGCACTCGGCTTCCAAAGATCTGCTGACATATTTTCTCCAAAAAAAATCCCAGCTTAAGCCGGGATTTAATTAATAAGACGCGTTGCTGCTTACTTAACACGGCTCACGTATTCACCATTACGAGTGTCTACTTTAATTACTTCGCCAATTTGTACGAATAATGGAACACGTACTACAGCACCTGTGCTAAGCGTTGCTGGTTTACCACCTGTGCCCGCTGTATCACCTTTAAGGCCCGGATCAGTTTCAGTAATCTCAAGCTCAACAAAGTTTGGTGGAGTTACAGCAATTGGGCTGCCGTTCCATAATGTAATAGTACATACATCGTTTTCAACTAACCATTTTCCAGCATCGCCCAGTGCTTTTTCGTCAGCAGCGATTTGTTCAAATGTTTCATTGTTCATGAAATGCCAAAATTCACCGTCTGTATATAGGTACGCTAAATCGGTATCCATTACATCAGCACCTTCAACCGATTCACCCGATTTAAAGGTTTTTTCAAGTACCTTGCCAGAGATAAGCTTACGGATACGAACACGGTTAAACGCTTGGCCTTTACCCGGTTTTACCATTTCATTTTCTAAGATACTGCAAGGTTCGCCGTCCATCATAATTTTTAGGCCGCCCTTGAACTCGTTGGTGCTATAATTCGCCATCGTTTCCTCTATTTATATTTTTCGAGTAATCTACGTGCCAATGATACAAAGAAATGAAGCAAATTTGCATAAAAACTGGCAAAAAGAATTAGCAAATGTAGTTACCTGCCCAAAAGTGTTGTTAGAAATGGTTGGTTTATCGAGCCAAGTCCATGAAAACGACATAAAAGCTCGTAGCTTGTTTCCTGTTCGTGTGCCATTGCCTTTTATAAAAAAAATTCGTCATGGCGATGCAAATGATCCTTTATTGCTGCAAGTTATGCCTCGCCATCAAGAATTTTTAACTAAGTCGGGGTTTAATAAAGATCCGCTACTTGAGCAAGATAACAATCAACCAGGTCTGTTACATAAATATAAATCACGTGTTTTAGTCATGTTTAAAACTGGTTGTGCGGTAAATTGCCGCTACTGCTTTAGACGCCATTTTCCTTATCAAGAAAACCAGTTAAATAAACGCAGCCTTATTGATGCATTGAGCTATATACAAGCTGATAAAAATATTAACGAAGTGATTTTAAGTGGTGGCGATCCACTAATGGCCAAAGACGATGCTATTAGTTGGTTTTTAGATGAGCTTGAGCAAATACCACAAATAAAACGGATGCGCATACACAGCCGCTTACCCGTTGTGATCCCTGCACGCATTACTGAACAATTATGTGAAAGATTAGCAAAGTCACCACTAAAAGTTATATTCGTGAATCATATTAACCATGCTAACGAAATAGATAGTGACTTTAAAAACGCCATGAACATGCTAAAACAAGCCAATGTACTGTTATTAAATCAGGCGGTTATTTTAAAAGATGTTAACGATACAGTTGATGCGCAAATAAACTTAAGTGAAGCCTTGTTTGATACAGACGTAATGCCTTATTACTTACACTTACTGGATAAGGTAGAAGGCGCAAGTCATTTTGATATAGATGAGGCACAAGCCATAAAAATAATGGCAGAGCTTTTAGAAGCCCTGCCAGGATTTTTAGTGCCTAAACTAGTAAGAGAAATAGGGGGCCAAAAAAGTAAAACCCCTATTGACCTCAAATTGGTTTAAACATAAACGTTTACATTATTCCCAAGTGTTGCAGTAACCGACTTAGCCGGTGTTTGTGCACTTGAGGTTTGTGTAGCACCTTCAATAAGCGCAAGTGCAGCGGCGCCATCAGCTTGCTGTTGCTTTTTAGATAAAGCAGCAGTTAAAACCTCTGCGCCTTGGCCTGCACCAGGGATTGTAGGTAGATTTCCACCTGATATATTCATAACTCACACCTGACATTTAAATGTAATACACGTATTATAGTCGCTGAATTGGTAAATTACTTTACCAACCCACTTAAGTATTTATCGGCAACATTGCACTAAGCTTTAGGAAAACCATGGATTCTATAATTGAACAACTCAACGCCAACTTAAAAATTGTTTACCGTCAGGCACTTGACGCTGACAAAAAACTCGATGAGTTACAACAGCAAGGTCACGGAAAATTTAAAGCCTTATTTGCCGAGGACGCTGGATTTAGTTTCGAAGCTAAACGTTTTAAGCCTTACGTGTTAGACGTTGCCGCTGATGTAGAAAGCTTATCGAGCGACGGTTTGGATGAAGAAAAACTAAAAAAAGCGGTTATTAAACTACAAAATTTACTAACGCTGTTAGCGACCTTTAAATAAAAATGAGCGACTTCTTTGCAAAGCATCTACCAAAGTAGATGCTTTGCATTATTAGCTAGATACGCGGTAAAATTTGCTCACCAAACCACTCTGTTAATAAGCGTTTTTCATAGTAAAATGCTTCGTCTCGACCTATTTTAATTTTATCCATAAAGCCCATATCTTTTAAGCTCACGTTGTCTTCTTGTGCAACAACACCACTTTCATTACTAAGCACATAGTTAAATTCAATCCGTGGAAAGTGAATGGGTTTAACCACCCGAATTTCGTTAACACCGCCATAGCGCACGTCACCAGCTAAATCTAAATCGGTTACTTCAATTTTTAAACTATAATTTTTAGGAAGCTGCTCACTGAGCTTTGCAAAGTGCTCATCAATATTTTTGGCAATTTGCTTGTGGTATGAGCCTTTAGTTTGGTTTGATGGGCGTACATCGCGATAATCATTAAAGTCATGCCATTTCACTTGTGCCTCACCCGCGCAAACAACACTCGGTAGTGCAATAAATATCAACATTGCTATTTTTTTAACTGAGTTCATACGTTTCTCCAACGAGTATGCTGATCATTATAATCAACTAAATATTTTACAAATTGCTATACCTTACTTTAGCAATTACATATGAACTATAACTTAATCTTTCTACTGCGGTGTTATTAAAATTGCACAAAATGTAATCAAAAGTACAGCTTGCGATGTTACGATTGCAAAACAAACAAAATAATACATGTAAAAGCTCAGTATTTATGGTGAAATTAACTTAATTGAACAGAGGTTTCCAAGGAGCATTCATGGCAATTTTAGTAACCGGTGGCGCAGGCTATATTGGCTCACACACCGTTTTAGAACTTTTACAGCAAGGCAGCGACGTTATCGTGATTGATAACTTAAGTAACTCCTCTGAAGAGTCACTTGAAAGAGTGAAAAAAATAACTGACAAAGCAATTACTTTTTATCAAGGTGATATTTTAGATAAACCCTTTTTAGACTCGGTATTTGCCAAGCATACCATTGAAAGTGTTATTCATTTTGCTGGCCTAAAAGCCGTGGGAGAATCGGTCGTAAAACCCATTGAGTATTATCAAAATAATGTACAAGGTACACTAACACTGGTTGATGCTATGCGTGATGCAGGTGTATTCAAACTGGTATTTAGCTCATCCGCCACTGTATACGGCGACCCAGCAAGCTTACCAATACGCGAAGACTTCCCCGTTGGCGGTACAACCAATCCATATGGTACGTCTAAACTAATGGTTGAAATGATGTTGCAAGATATCGCTAAATCAGATGAGCGCTTCGCGTTTGCTATTTTGCGCTACTTTAATCCTGTTGGTGCACATGAGTCAGGTTTGATTGGTGAAGACCCTAATGGTATTCCTAATAATTTATTGCCTTTCATTTCACAAGTTGCGGTTGGCAAATTAAAACAACTTGCTGTATTTGGCGACGATTATGATACGGTTGATGGTACTGGCGTTCGTGATTACATTCACGTTGTAGATTTAGCCCTAGGGCATTTAAAAGCACTTGATAAAATAGCCGCAGAAACCGGTGCGCTTGTTTATAACCTTGGTACAGGTAACGGCTATTCAGTATTACAAATGGTCAATGCGTTTATTAAGGCTAGCGACCAAGCAATCCCTTATGCGGTGTCACCTCGTCGCCCAGGTGATATTGCAGCCTGTTATGCTGCGCCAGAAAAAGCCCTTAGTGAACTAGGTTGGCAAGCAGAGCGTGGTATTGATGTCATGATGCAAGATACTTGGCGCTGGCAATCAAATAATCCAAATGGATATAAGTCATAAAGGCTTCTTTAAGTTATCAGCTTAAAATTAAAACACCGCATTTAAATTAAATACGGTGTTTTAATGTTGTACTTACCAATTTTGCATTTCTACAATCCGTGACTGGGTTCGCGCATATTCAAAACATAACTTTTTACCTTGGTATAACTCGTTTATGTCGGCCTGGGCATTAATTACTAGTAATTTGTGGCAATCGTAAAACTCATCGACTAAGGCAATAAAACGCCGTGCTTCATCATCGAGCGTATGCTCATCCAATTGCTGCTTTTCTCGCTGATAGCTATCTTCTATACCATGCACAATAACCTTACCGGTTGCTTCTTTGCCCATTATTGGCACATTCGCGATATATACTACCGAAAACTGTTCTGCTAAAAACATATAGTCATTGGCGCTGCGAGGACCTGCGCACAGTGCCATAAAATCAATCAGTAGTGCATCGTTAGTTTTTAATAAATAGGGAAGTGCTCGACCATGCACAGTCATTGTATTATCACGCGTTGCTTGAGGGTATGCGGATAAAAACCCAGCCTCAAATTCCGCGTGGGGCAAGTTAATAAAATAATGACGACTGCTTCTACCGTACCTGAAGCGGTGGTCTTCCTCCCCCGCTACGTTAATTACATGACAATGCGCATTTATTAAATCGATAGTTGGTAAAAATCGCGCGCGTTGCAAACCGTTGTAATAAAGTTGCTCGGGTTTTGCGTTAGAGGTTGCGACTAGTACCACGCCTTGTTCAAACAAAGCGTTAAATAACCGAGCCATGATCATGGCATCACCAATATCACTAACAAAAAACTCATCAAAGCACAGTACCTTTATCTCTTTGGCCCACTGTTTAGCTATTATTTGTAGCGGATTTTTATCCCCTTGTAACTTGGCCAATTGAGCATGAATTTTTTCAATAAAGTGATGAAAATGCAGGCGCTGCTTTTTTTCTGTGGGTAAGTTTTTATAAAATAAATCCATTAGCATAGATTTACCTCGGCCAACAGGACCGTATAAATATACCCCTTTGATTAACCGTGCTTTTTGCCACCAGCTTGTTGGCTGATTTAATTGCTCACTCAAAGACTGTAACGCACTCACGGCTTGGTGCTGCGCCGCATCAAAAACAAGCTCTCCTGATGAAACTTTGCGGTGGTACAGGCTTAAAATTTCTGTGCTGGGCTCTGTCATGGTATTTCACTATCCGCTATACTCGCGGCCATTGTAGCCGACTAAAAATGTGAACAACATGAAATTTCCTTGCCGTTTAGATAAATTTATTAGCCATTTAGCAGAATTACCGCGCTCAAAAGCCCGTGCGGCAATAAAAAGTCAGGCGGCAACCGTAAATGGTGAGGTGATCACTGCATTCGACTTTCAAGTTAGCCAACAAGATGACGTGCTGTTTTATGACGAGCCATTAGTTTTTTTAGGTAAACGCTACTTTATGCTCAATAAGCCGGTAGGTTATGTGTGCGCTAATTCGGATGAGTTACACAAAACCGTATTTGACTTACTCGATGAGCCAAATTTGAGCGATTTCCATGTTGCTGGGCGTTTAGACATAGACACGACAGGCCTAGTGCTTATTACTAACGATGGCGACTGGTCACACAAAATTACCTCGCCTAAAAAGAATAAATTTAAAACCTACTTGGTTGAAACTCAAGAGCCGATTACCGATGCTGCACTGCAGCAATTACGCGACGGTGTGCAGCTTCACAATGAAAAAGATTTAACTCGCCCGGCTATTGCTGAGCGCTTAGGGAATTATGGTTTACGCTTGTCTATTTCTGAGGGTAAGTATCACCAAGTAAAACGTATGCTAGCAGCGGTAGATAACAAGGTAGTTGAATTACATCGTGAACAAATTGCGGGTATAAAGTTAGGTGAAGATCTGGCTGCAGGTGAATACCGCCCACTAACCGCCGCAGAGATAAAACTGTAAGGCTGTTTAGGTATTAGGAAAACAGCTTCAAACTGACCGCAGCCCTTTCTGAAACCTGGCGTCTAAAACCTGCTCTTACGATTTAATTTGTACTAAATCAAAGTCTGTCATTCCGGGTACAATCGCTTGCAGACGAGACTCAGTAATATCTAGAGAATTTAAGCATTCACAGTATTCAGAAGCTTTAAGTTCTAATTGGTGGGCTTTTTTCTGCAACGACTTATCGATTTCTTTGGTAATGATATCCATGCGTTGCCCCATGTCGTTCATGCGGTCTTCTATATTGCCTTCTCGAGATTTAAACGCATCCCCGAGCGACATTAAAATAGCACCCAAAGAGCCATGTACTGCAGAGTGTATTTTTTGGCTAATTTCTTTAGTAAAAAAATCATCAATTTGGGAAAGCGATTGAGGGGCTATAAAAAAGAAGTCGTCGCCACGCTTAAACTTATCCATAAGTGCACGCTCTACATATTGTAATTGCGTTTTTAGTACTTCGGGCTCTTTATCTGACATGCCCTCAACAACATGCTCAATAGCACTGAGTCCCAGGTTTACACCATCAGTCGCTAAATCGACTAGCTCAGGAACCGTTTGACGAATACCATTGCTAAATTGTTCTAGCACTTTACTTTCGTCGGTACTTAAATCGACCCAGTAGCCTCGAATAAACAGTTGATTATTATTGTTAATTTGCACCCTAGTTTGGCCTTTATCAACAATACGGATCACATCATCGGTAATAATTAAACCATGACGAAGTTCAACATCACATTGCTTTTGTGCGATTGCATTGCAGCTTAAAAGTGCCATTGATAACGCCAATATCGAACGAGATAAAAACGCCATAAACACCTCAAAAAGACTAAAATAGGGGGTGGCTAGATTAACAAAAAACCAACTTTATGCAAGCAAAAGTAACACCCTAAAAACAAGGCACCATGAAACGTAACGTTTATACAGCGCCTTTATCCTCTGGCTTGTACTATTAAATAGGTGAGCCTGGTGGTATGGGTAACGCTTTAAAGTTATCAGGCCACTGGCCTGTTGTTAAAAACTGATTAATTTGCGCCGCTAAATAGTCTTTAAATGCGCTGTCACCTACTTCAGGATGGCTCAGTAAAGAGTGTTGATTAAACTCATCCGCTAGTTTATTTAGGTAAAAATGCAGTTGCGCTTGCACCTCTGGACTTAGTGTTTGGCTAGCGACAAGATCAGCCATAGTTTTTGCCGTTAAGTACTGTACTCGTTGCGTTACTTTTCCTGTCATAGTGGCAGGCGCTGATACATTAAACACCTGCTTATATAATTGTTTAAGCAGCTCATCTAAGCCATAAAAGCGGTTATCACGTGCTTGTTGCTGTGCTAAACGATTTAATCGTTGAGCATTAAGTAATAGCGATAAGCTATGCTGCGCAGCGACTTCAGGTAATGCAAGTGCATCCATAGTTAAGCCGGTACGCCCCACTATACTTTCTCGTGATTTAGACTCGCCATACGCTTTAGGTACGATTAAGGAAAGTATCGACTCTGGAAGCGTTAAGTTGCTTGCTTTTAGGGTCACTAAAATGGCATTAACCGCTTGTTGTTGAGCCTCTTTAGTTACAACTTGGGCGCCTTTAACGGGTGCATCACTGCGTATCTCATAGTCATAATCAACGCCCGCGATAAGCTTAGCAACCGCTTCAACTTGATAACGGTGGAACAAATAAAGTGGTACTAGCTTTTCTTCCAATTGCGATAGCGCAACCCCAGTTTTTATATTATTAATACCAAACTGCCCAAGCGCCTGCTTTCGTACATCAAGCACTCTAAGTAATTCTTCACTTGGATTACTGCCGTTATCCCAAAGGTGCGCTGTAGGGTGCGCCCCACCTTTGGCACGGGCATCACTGTCAGAAATAAACGCCAAACCTTGCGCTTTATTTTGCTGTAAAATAGCAGCGAGTGCTGCGCTTTCATCTTGTCCGGTAAAATCACTGTAGCCATATTTGACCACTTGGGTATCCCATGCGCCCATACCTTTAGCATAACCTTGAGATACGTCTAACTGACCATTATCTGCAAAGCTCAATAACGGATGTGGATAATCCATCACCGAAGCTCGATTATTTACTGACGCAGCAAAGTTGTGCGCAATACCCAGTGTATGACCAATTTCGTGAGCACTGAGTTGACGAATACGATCAAGTGCCATTGCATGTAAAGTGCTTGCCACTTCATTGCCTTTTAAATAAGGCGCTGCCAGTGATTCAGCAATTAAAATATCTTGGCGTACTCGTAGCGATCCTAGTGTGACATGGCCTTTAATAATTTCGCCTGTACGTGGGTCTATAATTGAACTGCCATAAGACCAACCACGAGTTGCGCGATGCACCCATTGAATAACGTTGTAGCGCACATCCATAGGATCAGCATTATCTGGTAGCACTTTAACTTCAAATGCATTTTTATATCCTGCTGCATTAAAGGCATCATTCCACCATTGCCCGCCTTCTAATAAAGCCGTTTTTACTGGTTCAGGTACGCCAGGGTCTAAGTAATACACAATGGGTTCGACCGGTTCACTTACAGCCAGACTCGGATCTTTTTTTATTAACCGATGGCGTGGAATGTAACGCACATACATAGACTCATCGAGCCCTGCTGCATAATTTTTATGCTCCACACTCCAATAACCCGATTGCGGGCTGAATTTACGTGGCGTGTAATTGTCATCAGGCAATTTGATTAATGAATGGTGCATATGCACGGTTAGCGCGTATGGATCAGCACTCACTTGGCGCACATATTCACCTGGTTTAGACCCTTTAAAGGTGAGAATGGCTTCAAGTTCAGTATTTTTTACAAATGCTTTTGAGCGATTCATAAATACCGCACTGCGTGACTCATCAAGGCTAAACTGCCCTTGCTTGCGCGCAGCTAAAGTACGGCTTACGCCATGTACATCGCTTAGTAAATAGGGGGTGTAATCAATTAATGCAGCATTATCATCTTGCGCGACAACTTTAAAACCCGCCAAAATACTGGATGCAAACGCTTCTTTAACGCTTTGCTGCTCTGCTAGATTACTTGTGTTTGCACGGTAGTAAGTATTTACAGCGCGCAACATAACCTTATTGCCAAAGCGCTCAAACTGTACCAAATAAGTACCGCCTAATTGGCCTCTATCTAAACCAATATCGTTAGACCCTACTCCATAAGGTAAGCTGTGTTGTAATAAAAATTGTTGTTCAAGTTTATCAACCTTTAAATACACATTGCCGTTTTGCGTATCGTAAAAGAAAGAAAAATAACCCGGGAAATGGTTCATTTTTTCAGTAAATTCGTCAATAGACTTAATTGCTGCGTGCGCTTGGGTTATCATACAGAGCAGCACAGTAAAGAGTATGTAACTTAATCGTGATATTTTTTGCATAATCTTATCTTTGTTATTAGCGTTTTAAATGCGATGTAGGTATCCCATTATAGGGGGTTATTTATACAATACAGTTATTTAAGACGAATTTCAGCGCTCTAAACTAATCTCTCTCACATTATGATTAGTTTTAACACGTTATCAGGAAAAAAGAATGCGTAGACTCCCACCAGTATTACTAGAAGATGGCTGTTCAAGAGAACTTTTGTCGTTAATTCGTACTATTTTAGCGGCATGTAAAGAAATTTCATTTCGCGTCGGTCAAGGTGAATTATCGGGCGTATTAGGCTCAACCCTCGATGAAAACATTCAAGGCGAAACACAAAAGAAACTCGATGTACTGTCTAATCAGTTATTAAAAGATATATTGCTGGAGTCAGGCACAGTTAAAGCAATCGCCTCTGAAGAAGAAGATTATACCGTTGCCGGTAACCCAGATGCTGAGTACATTGTTGCATTTGACCCACTTGATGGCTCGTCAAACACCGATATTAACTCGCTAGTAGGCACTATATTTTCTATTATGAAAGCGCCGGTGGGCTCAGATGCTGCTGATGAAAAGATTTTTATGCAACCTGGGCATCAACAAGTAGCTGCAGGTTACGTACTGTATGGCCCATCAACTATGCTTGCGCTAACAACGGGTAAAGGTACACGCATGTTTACCTTAGATAAAACCCAAGGTAGCTTTTTACTTACCCAAGATTTTGCCGCTATTCCTGCTAAAACCAATGAGTTTGCAATTAATGCCTCAAACCAGCGCCACTGGGAACCGGCGATGCAAAACTACATTAATGATTTACTTGCCGGAGATACAGGCCCTCGTGCTCAAAACTTCAATATGCGTTGGATTGCTGCAATGGTTGGCGATGTACACCGTGTACTTAGCCGTGGTGGCTTATTTACTTACCCAACTGATACTAAAGATCCTAATAAGCCTAATAAACTGCGTTTACTTTATGAAGCAAACCCAATGGCAATGCTAGTAGAGCAAGCAGGTGGTATTGCTTCAACAGGCACTGAGCGTATTATGGATATTCAGCCTGATGCCATCCATCAGCGTGTTGCGGTTATTTTAGGCTCTAAAGACGAAGTAGAAACTTGCTTGAGCTATCATAAGTAAACAAGTTGTCAGTTGTCAGTTGTCAGTTGTCAGAAAATACTAAGCCGGATTTAACTTAAATGCGGCTTAGTATTATTTATCCGTTACATAAAACCGCAGTAAGCTCGCATCTAAAAGAGTTGAGTTAGCCTAAATCTAGTCCTTTAATAATGCTAATAATTGTTCAAGCTTTTTGTGGCTAAACTCGCCCATTTGCTCGCTATTACTCAGCGCATAAATAACCCCTTCATGCTCAGCGCTATCTATATCTGCTCTTGATTCAATGACGTTGGCCCAAAGCGCGAGATCATCGAGATCTATTTCATTACTTACACAGCGCTTAAGCACATCAATCAATACGGGTGTCGTTAACTTATAAAGTGGCTTAGCATTGTGCGCAGAGCTTGACACTATTACTGAGATTGCTTCGTCTCTATGCTCACCAAAAGTAATAAATTCAGCCAATGCTTTTTGTATATTCATAATGTTTGTTATTCTTGCTGCTCTACTGTTAATAAGACCTAAAATGACCCAGATAAACTGCAGCCAATGTAATACAACGCTTAACTGTAATGTTAATGATATAACCACATGTTGGTGTTATCAGTTACCCGCTATTTTACCACTCGATGATACAGCAACCAGCTGCTTATGCCGATCATGTACTCTTGCTAAAATTAATTACTATTTAGAAACTATATATACCCAGCCAATTAAAACCCAAATAGCTTTCGCTAAACAATTTAGAAGTAATGATAATTTAATTGAAGGGTTAGATTACACCATGCAGAACAATTACATGGTGTTTAGTAAGTGGTATTTTTTAAAGCGTGGTACTTGCTGCAAAAATGGTTGTAAAAATTGCCCTTATAGTTAAATTAGCCACCCACAGCAATAGGCAGTGAGTTATCAGCGCCCCATTCACTCCACGAGCCATCGTACACACTTAAATTACTATAGCCGCATTCATCGGCAAACAGCGCAAGCGCACAGGCAGTAACGCCAGAGCCACAGCTAAATTGTAAGTGGGTTGCATTACCAACTAATTCATTAAACTTTGCCTTTATAAAGTCGAGTGATTTTGCCTCGCCATTTTCTAATAGACTAGTTAAAGGTAGCGAATAGCTATTAATAATATGGCCGCTGCGCATTCCGGCTCTTGGCTCACTACTTTTGCCGGTAAAGCGCTCATAAGCGCGTGCATCTAAAATAACTGTATTGGCATCCTCAGTAGCACTTAGCACCTGTTTTTTGTCAATAAAGTAATCAGGCCGGTATTGAGCGATAAAATCGCCTTTTAATGATGCTTGTGTATAGTTTGATTCAATCGGAAGCCCGAGTTCAACCCACTTGGCTAAACCGCCACTGAGGACTTTTACGTTATCAAACCCCATAGCTTTAAACATCCACCAAGCTCTAGCTGCACTGAATAACCCTGCATCTTCATAAATCACCACAAGTGAATCGTGATTCACTCCCGCTTTTTGCATCACTTGAGTAAATTGTTCTGCACTACACAAGGTATTAGGCAATGGGTTTGAGGTATCTGCGAGTTCTTTTTTGATATCAAACCGTTGTGCTTTAGGAAGCATGGCAACGGGTGAGTACTCCCCCGCAGCTGAGGGACGTAACATACCCGCATCAAAAATAACCAGGTTAGCTTGCTCTAAGCGAGCATGTAACCATTGTGCACTGACCATGTTTTTCATCGTCTTTCCAAATTTGAGGAAATGAAATAGCTATATATTATTACAGCCTGTTTATAAACAGAATTTAGACTGGTTACAAATTATAATAATGCTAAAATAGCTGCTTTGAGGTTTCTAAATAAAATAAAATTATGCCAATCCCTTTTTACATTATCAATATGCAAGGCTGCGAAGACCGTTGGGAAACAACCCTGAAGCGACTTACCAGTCTACACTTAAATGCTGAACGTTTTGAAGCGACCATTGGCAAAAACCTTAGTGAAGAAGAAACCCTCAAGTGGTATTGCCCGAAAAAAAATAAAAACGTTACAATCGCAATCTATCTGCAGGTGAAATTGGTTGCTATGTAAGTCATATGCGCCTTTGGCAAAAAATGGTTAATGAAAACATGCCTTTTTGTGTTGTATTAGAGGATGACCTTTTCATTGAGGCTTCGCTTAAAGATGTTGTTGATGCGGCAATTAAATTGAAAAACTGGGATTTAATAAAATTATCTGACAACAGAAATTTTCCATTTATTGACAGTGCCCCATTAGAAAATAATCTAACAGTCGGTAATTATAAAAAAGCACCAAATGGCACTCAAGGCTACATCATTTCATTAAGTGGGGCTAAAAAACTACTGCAAAGAAAACCATTTTTTAGACCCGTAGATGTCGATATGCAATTTCACACAGAAGTAGGGCTAAGTATGATTGGCATAAAACCCTACCCGATTGCCGAAGATCGAAGCTTTATTAGTGAAATAACAAGCGCTAATGCAGGTTCGCACTCAAACCGCAGTACATTTATCAGAAATTTAATTCATAGATCGAGTATTCATATGCAAAGACGATATAAAACTGCGGATCTTGCCAAAATTACAAGTGAGTAATACCAAGCATATTTTTAAATGTATGCATTTGATTATAAAATTAAATCTTAATAATTTCGCCACGCAATGGCGCCATTTTAGCTAAAATTTTATTTTGCACTGTATGTGGGATATTTTGCTCGTTCATTGCATTTATTAATAAATCGACAACGTGATTGAAGTCTTTTTCGTTTATATTCATGCCAGTATGAATAGCAACCATAGAGTCACCTTTATATTCACAAGGGCCCTCCACCAGCGAACATAAATGGCTAATAAACCCTTGTCGAAAATGACTGATATTACTGTGCTCAAAGTAATGAAACACTTGTTTGTCATTACCTATTTGTGTAATAAAACTATCAGTTAGTTTCTCAAGCCCAGCTTGTTCGCCAAGCTGGTGATACAAAGAGGTGTTGGGTTGGGTTGTACACCCTGCAAGTAAGTTTAAACAACAAAAAATAAATACACTCAGTTTCATTACCAATACCCCGTAACCGATAAATACCAGCCAGTTTGATTATCAACACCAGCAATCTGCCCTAAATCTAAATAGGCCGCAGTCACACTCATATGCTTATTTGGTATCCACGCTATAAATAAATCACGCCAATCTTGTTCGCCTAACCCCAAGTTGTTGGCTTTTTGTCGATATTCAACACCAATGGCAAGTTCACGACTTACAAAAACTGCACTACTTGCTTCTACTAAAATATGGCTGCCCTCATTAGCCCCGCCATATCCTAACAGTCCTAGCTGATTGGCTTTACTGTAGCGAGTAGTCACATTCCAAAACCAGTTGTACCCAGCAAGTGCGCCCAAATGTAATTTACTGGCGGCTAGGTACACATCTGTACCACTGGTATTTTTTGCGCCAACTAACTTTGCTACTGTGCCATCCTCTAGTGATTTATGCTGTACGCCCACACTTAGCTGTGGCCACTGACTATAAACTACATCACCATATAAACGAATTTTAGCCCCAGAAATTGACTGCTCTATTTCGGTATTGAGTGCAGGCACATCAAACTGCTGCACTGCATAACTGAGCTCAACACGATTGAATAGGTTTAGTTGCATGCCGCAGGCATCAAGACGATAGTCAGTAACATCAGCACGACTACAAAAACCATTAACAGCCCATTCGTTTTCACTGGCATACCCTGCTAATTGTGCCCAAGGAACTAATCCGCCCCCTGCACTGCCTTCAATTTGAGACACCCCAGGTGTTGCTAATAATTTCCCCGTAGCAGCCATACTTAACGCACTACAAAATGAGAGTACCAAGGCGAATAATAACTTAATGTACACGCTGATATTCCTCTAACCATTGTTCTAATTGCTGCGCTTTTAAAGGGCGACTTAAATAGTAACCTTGCGCATGATCGCATTGCATTTCGTGAAGCATTGATAAAGACTCAGCGGTTTCTACCCCTTCAGCCACAACAGAAAACCCCAATTGGTGACCCAGTGTGATTGAAGAGCGCACTATGTATTGATCTTTTTGTGATTCGTGCAGAGTTAAAATAAAGCATTTATCTAACTTAAGCTCATCAATAGGTAACATTTTTAACCGTCCTAGTGATGTTTGCCCTACGCCATAATCGTCCAATGAAATTTTAACGCCAATAGTTTTTAAATCTTCTAACGCTTTAATACCTTGGGCTTCATTTTCAATCATATCGCGCTCCGTCAGTTCAATAGTGACAGAGCTTGGGTTTACTTGGTATTTATTTAAGGTGGCTACCAACGAAGCGTGAAAACCTGAATGAGCAATATCTTGGGCAGAAACATTAATAGCGGCTTGTAAATGAATATCCTTTTTTGACCAATCGGCTATTTGTGCAATCACAGTCTCGACAACCCAAGCGGTCAGCTCTACTATTAACCCTGACTGCTCGGCTAAATCAATAAAGACCTCAGGCGAGACCCAGCCACCATCTTTTCGTTGCCAACGAATAAGAGACTCTACCTTATCAATTTTCTGACTTTTAATATTCAATTTAGGCTGATAGGTCATAAATAATTGTCCATTATCATCATCAATTGCTTGTTTGAGTTCATCAAGCATAATTAAACGGTCTAAATGCGCCTCATCTTCACCGTCTTGATAATAATGTAAGCTTTGCTGACTCGTTGTAGCTGCATCTACAGCAATGAGTACACGTCGCATTAAATCGTCTGCTTTAGTCCCTTGCTCTGGGTATTGCACAATACCGGCATTAAAACGTAAGCTTATTTTTAAATTTTTAACCTTGTAAGCTAGCTGTAATTGCTTGAGTAAATCAGCCACTGCACATTTTACCTGCTCAATCTCTGCACAAGGGTAAACCGTTAAGAATTCATCGCCACCAATTCGAGCATGAAAACCACCTAGCTCATCAGAAAATTGACGAATACGGTTTGCCACTGCAATTAAACATCCATCCCCTACTTGTGGACCAAGCTTATCGTTTATATGCCTTAAGCCTTTTATATCAATAGCAACAAGCGTGTACCGCGCATCATTAGTGAGCCGCTTAGCTAATAAATCTAACATAGCAGAACGGTTATAAAATCCTGTTAAAGTATCGTGATGTGCTTGAAAACTTATTTGCTGCTCACGCTTATTAATATCATTACCCATGTTATTAAAAGCATTCACGAGCGTTTCTATTTCACTGCTTTGCTTTTTACCTTCAAATTTAAAGCGGTAGTCGCCTTTTGCAAACTGTCTGGCAATAACCGCTAACTGTGAAAGTCCTGTCGTTAAATTATTTGCTAACAAACTACTGGTGATCACACCAAATAACATTGTTAAAACAGCGAGTGTGATCAGCGTTAATAATAATTGCTCAATATCGCGATAACTCGAGCTTAAATCTGCGCTAAGCAGTAAGGTTATCGGGTGCGATTGTAAAGAGGGTAAAGCTATTTGTTCGTTTTCATAGGCCAAATATTCGGCAAAAAAACGAGCCGTAGTTTTATTGGTAAAGTACGCTATTGGTTGAAAGTTATCTGGTTGGGATACTAGCGAGCTTGTTGCAAAGTCATCTAATTGCGCAACAAAACTAACCTCCATTCCGGTCAAGCTTTTTAGCTCAGTAGCCACTGCAGATGTTATTTTAAATCCGACCAAACTGTAAGCTATGGTTCTGGGAGTTTTAACGGGCAATAAAATCACTTGGTACAGCTGGTTATTTAACACCACAAAGCTCGATTGCTCAGAATTATTTAATAACTCATCCATTAAAGGCTGTAGGTTATCGGCAAAATTTTGTGCATTAACATTAGCTGATACTAACCGCCCTGATAAATCGAGCAACAGCATAAGATCCGCATTGATCCGTTGACTGTGGTTGTATAACACACTGCTAATAGTGGCGGCATCACGAGTTGCAACCGCTTGCTTAAAACCAAAATCAGCGGTTAACACCTTTGCGGCTGTTAATAATAAGCTCTCTTTTGATTTTAAATATTGTTTATAAACGCTTTGCGCAACCGTTATATTTTGTTGCACTTTTTCTGCCTGAAATTTACTGGTAGACCACCAAAAGCTCAGTAAACTAACCAAGGTAGTGAGTAATACCAAGCCAACGCAAAGCGTTGTAATGCGACTGCGTAAATTATTGGCCATTGCCTTCCCTAAATTGACTGCCAAAGGTATTACGTGGTGCAGGGGTAGATGTATTTATAGTTATTGATAACGGGCTGGTTGATTCTATATTAAACTGTTTTTTATTATCCAAGGGAGCTGTTTGCAGTGAATGCCAAACACTGGCTTGCACAGGAAAAGTGTCTACTTGCAGCTTTATCTGGCCTTGCTCGTTACTGGTATACACATGACTACTGTTAGCGACATATATATAGCCCACCATGGAGTCATGAATATTGCAGCCTAGAACAACAACACCTTGATTATCAAACTTAATAGGTTCTTCTGGCTGGCCAGAATAGAGCTTTAATTGAAAAGGTTTAGCTTTTGAAAAAGAATAAACATGGTGGCGAATATTATCGCTATTTGGAAAGTCGACGTACTGACCTTGGTGCACAATAAGCAACTCTGGAGAAAACTGTTTATCAACTTGATCCATTACCGCTGTGGGTAAATTGCCCGAAGTTTTTGAAGAAGGTAAATGATTTATTTCTACGACAGCATTAGGCAATACTTGGTCATGCTGATCTTTAATAACCAAATTAATGGTATTACCAAAAGCCGATACACTAAACAATACACCCAGTACTAATAAATAACGACGTTTTGCAATAACTTGCCATGCTCGCTCTAACATAACCACACCCAAAAATTCACCATAGGTTAAGTTAATTAGAGACGAGCACTAATTGCAAGAATTATAGCTCAGTTACTTAAAATAAATACTTTTTCATTAGTTAAAATGAGCTTTGCTATATCTATCTACTTACTACGTTATTTAACGATTAAACCGTAATCAGCATCTAAAATAGCAATCACTTCTTGGCGCGGATCATTAGGTATAATAATCTCTTTACCAATAATTTTGCTCGCGATGCCCACATAAGTGTCAGACACTTCAAGCATTACTGACTCAGGTAAAATATAATCTTTTGCTAACTGCTCACGCTCAGCCATACGGTCTTTATTTAATAACACATCACTCTCTGGTACGTTATTAATTAACAGCTGACGGAAACCTTCTTTTGAGTTTTCAACAATCTTGCCATCTCTATAAGATGCTTCATCCCAAATACGCGATGAATCGGGTGTCCCTACTTCATCAATATAAATAAGTTGCTGCGCACCACTTACATCTTCTACGTAGCCAAATTCAAATTTGGTATCAACGAAAATTTGTCCAAGTTTAGCCAACTCATTACTGATAAGTTCAAACCCTTCTACTAATAATTTTTCGTATTTTGTGACATCTTCTGCCGATTTAAAGTTAAATACGTCTAAGTTGTTTGTAATATTTTCACGAGTGATGTTTACATCATCAACGGCAGGAATATCAGCAACCCCTTCTATAATACCCTTAGTAGAGGGAGTTATGAGTACTTGCTCAAGCTTTTGATTCGCTTTTAAGCCCTCTGGAAGTTGCAAACCACAAAAGTGTCTTTCGCCTTTGGCGTAGTCGCGCCACATACTGCCGGTAATATATTGACGAGCAATCGCTTCAACTTTAACTGTACTGGCTTTACGAACAATCCATACGTATGGATGAGGTATATCAACAATGTGATTACCCGCCAAACCGGCTTCATTAAACATGTTAAACCAATGAGCAGCCACTGAGTTTAACGCAATCCCTTTACCAGGTACGCCATTTAGGCCATTTTCACCTTGCCATATGCAATCAAAAGCAGAAATTCTGTCTGAAATAACCATGATGGCCAGTTCAGTATCGGCAGGTACGTTATAGCCTTTTTCATTTATTAAGCGTTTACTATCTGCATCGGTTAACCAATAAACTGAACGCACTTTGCCACTGTGTACTTTACCTTTGGTACGAATGGGTAAGTCATCGTTTACGTCTAAAACTTTATAGCTAGTCATGCTATCTCCGGGGTTTGGCATGCTCAAAGAGCAAAGTATGGAATTGGGGTTAGGCGCCCTATAATAATCTAGCCAACCACAAAGCTCAATCTTAGGCTAAAAACAAATCATCTCAGTATATTTATCTAGCTGGCGCATTGGGGTAAACTTGCATGATTACTTGCCTTAAGGAGCTAGCTTGAACTATTTAACTGCCACTAAGAATAAGAAATATTTAATGTATATTTCTCAAAATTATTCCTATGCTATTTTAAGGCCTTTGCAAGCAGAAATATTAGCTCAAGGAGGGGAAGTTAAATGGTTTTTAGAAGGTGATAATGTTAATCCTGACTTTCTAAAAAGTGATGAAAAAACACTAAATTCTATTCATGAAATAAATCAATGGGCGCCTGACGCAACCTTTGCACCAGCGAACTCTATCCCTACATTTTTTCCCGGAAAGAAAGTGGCTGTTTTTCACGGCTTTGATGCTGGAAAGCTAAATAAAAAAGGCCAAAACGATCACTTTAAAGTGCGGGGCTGCTTTGATTTATATTGTACACAAGGCCCAAATACAACGGCTCCATTTACGGCGTTACAAAAAAAATTGGGTTATTTTAAGGTAGTAGAAACAGGTTGGCCTCCCCTAGATCAATTTTTTAACGGTAACTCAAAGCCTAGCCACATTGATGAAACAGACTCTCGCCCAACAGTATTGATCTGCTCTACATTCTCAAAACGCTTATCTCTTGCACCTAAACTTTATGAACAAATAAAACACTTTAGTGAAAGCGGTAAATGGCGACTCTTAGTTCAGTTTCATCCTAAAATGGCACAAGAGTGGGTTGATAAATACAAAGCGTTAAGTAATGACAATCTAACCTTTGTTGAAACAGACAATGTTATTCCTTTATTACAATCTGCTGATGTAATGCTGTGCGACACTTCATCCATATTACTGATGTTTTTGGTACAACGAAAACCAGTTGTAACGTTTTGCAATAAAGCACCTGAAAAACACTTACTTGATATTACGGATAAAAATAACGTTGAAGCCGCAATAGACTACGCACTAACTTACCCAAAAGAACTTGTAGATAATATTGAAGCTTTTTGCCAAGAGTTACACCCATACACAGATGGTAAATCAAGCCAACGAGTACTTTGCGCAACCAATGAACTGTTGCATAGTGATGAAAAGCTCAAAGCAAAACCGCTTAATTTTATTAGACAATTTAAAATGCGCAAAAGACTTAACTATTGGAGTTGGTAAGCCGTTATGATCAACCTTGAGAATGTCTCTTTCAAATGGCAAAAAAGCGCAGTCACCCCGACTCTCGCTATTAAGCAGCTTACGATTAATGCTGGGGAACATGTTTTTTTACATGGTCCAAGCGGTAGTGGTAAATCTACCTTACTAGCGCTACTGGCAGGCATTAATGTAACCACTAGCGGCCAACTTTGTGTTTTAAACCAAAACCTAAGTGCGCTCACCAACGCACAGCGCGATGCATTTAGAGCGGATCATATTGGCTATATTTTCCAAAACTTTAATTTACTACCTTATTTAACCCCATTAGAAAACGTGTGTTTAGGGTGCCAATTTTCGAAAAAGCGTCAGCAACACATGCTCAGCCAAGCCGATAATTTAGAGAGTGAAGCAGCCAGATTACTCAATGCACTGGGGTTAGAGGCGCACTTTCATAATCAAAATGTTGCCACTTTAAGTATTGGGCAACAACAGCGTGTTGCTGCAGCACGCGCATTTATAGGCAGCCCTGAACTTATTATTGCCGATGAGCCTACTTCAGCACTTGATACCCAAAATCGTGAAAGCTTTATTAAGCTGCTATTTGAACAAGCAAAAAAAAGTAACAGCACGCTTGTTTTTGTCAGTCACGATGAAACATTAAAGCCACTCTTTAGCCGCACAATCGACTTAGTAAATTTACAAGGTGATGTATGATTTTATTTAAACTTGCCTATAAAAGTTTGCTCAATAGACGTGCCAGCGTATTACTGACATTGCTCACTATTGCGATTAGCGTCATGTTATTACTCAGTATTGAGCGAGTTCGCGTAGATGCTAAAAGTAGTTTTAGTAATACCATTTCGGGTACCGATTTAATTGTTGGCGCACGCACTGGCGATATTCAATTACTCCTCTCCTCGGTGTTTAGAATTGGCCATACCAACAATGGGGTGAGTTGGCAAAGCTATCAATACATAACAAAACAGCGCGGGATTAAATGGAGCATTCCTATCAGTCTTGGAGATAGCCATAAAGGTCAAGCTGTCTTAGGCACCACACCCGATTATTTTAAGCACTACCGATTTGCTAAAAAACAACCCTTAGCATTTGAACAAGGACAGGCTTTTTCTAGCATCAATGAAGTTGTTCTAGGTAGTGAGGTTGCAAGTAAACTGGCCTATAAAATTGGTGATGAAATTGTGATTTCTCATGGCATGGGCAATACTAGCTTTCATCATCATGATGATAACCCTTTTAAAGTGGTTGGTATCTTAAAGCCTACCGGTACCCCGGTGGATAAAACCTTGCATGTGCCACTGGCGGCAATTGAGCTGATCCATGGTGGCGGCCATCATGATCATGACGATCATCATGATCACTCGAGCCATGCATTAATTGGGCACCCAAAACAAATTACCGCCTTTTTAATGGGCTTCGACTCACCGCTTTATACGCTACAAATTAGGCGCAACATTAACCAATATAAACAAGAGCCTCTATTAGCGATTATGCCCACAGTCACTTTAAAAGAGCTCTGGGAAATGCTGGCAATAATAGAAAAAATACTGCTGTTATTTTCATTTGTGGTGGTCATTATTAGCTTGCTCGGTATGTTAACCACATTACTTGCTAACCTTAATCAACGCCGCAGAGAACTGGCAATACTGCGTTCTGTGGGTGCCCGCCCTTGGCAATTATTTTCGCTGATCAGTATGGAATCACTGCTTACCACCTTTTTAGGTTGCTTGGTAGGCTGTATTTTATTTTATGCGCTTATGGGTACGACCGCGGGTTACTTACAAAGCCAAGCTGGAGTGAGTATTAATATCAGCATGCTCTCTGACTATGAACTCACTTTGATTGGCGTTATTATGGCTGCGGGATTTATTATTGGCTTGATCCCCGCTACACGCGCTTACTTTTATTCTCTCAGTGATGGTATGAGTATAAAAATATAAACTTTAGGATGATCATGACGTTGTTTAAAGTAACTACACTCTCTTTAATGCTATTAAGCGCAGTGGTAATTAGCTTTGCTAGCATTGCAAATCCACCCAAGGAAATTTTTTGGGAAGACCTCATACCCGAGGGCCATGTACAAATAGATACTCAAGCACAAGCTAATCACGAAGGCAGTGAACAAAACTGGGTGCAACCTGATTTAGACGCGCCAGTTGTTAAAGCACTTGATGGGCAGTCTGTTAGCTTACCTGGTTTTGTTGTACCTCTTGAAGGCGATAGCGAACTTATCACCGAGTTTTTATTAGTCCCTTACTTTGGTGCCTGTATTCATGTGCCCCCGCCGCCGCCAAATCAGCTGGTTCATGTGACCATTAAAGGCGGTGTCCCTATCGGTAGCTTATACGATGCGATTGTTGTAACGGGTATTATTAAAACGCAAACTTGGTCTGGCGAAATCGCCCAAGTAGGTTACACAATGCAAGCTGTCGGTGTCGCTCCTTTTGAGCTTTAATTCTTAAAATACAGAGCCCACTCTATAGTGGGTTTTTATTTTGTTCTATCAACCACCCGTTCTTATATCTCGTTCAAGTTCAGACTGCGTCACTGGATGACAAGTCGACTTCACCGTGCTCTTATTGCTTTCATCTTCGTCAGAACTAAAAATTGTGTAGCTATAGTCTGTTTCAACTTCACCACCTAAGCACTCATGCTCTGCAAATACTTCATCTCCATAACCCTCTGGCATTTCTTTTGACGCACACCCACTGAGGATCAGAAATGTTATTAAAATTGACATTACTTTCATATTAATCACATTAAAAGAACACGTTATAAATTATAGTTCGTACTCAAAATGCCATGATGGAAGCTTGTTGAGTAATGGCAGAAGTGCTTTTTCTTTTCTTAAATCACGACGCTCTCTCTCCAACTGTTCTCGCTCTCGGCGTAACTCTTTACTTTGGCTACTTAACGGTTTATCACTCGTTAATTCATCACTAATAGATTGCAGCCGCCAATTAATATTATTAAGTCGATCATCTATCTCGGCTTTCCTTGCTTCAAATTGATAACGCTCATTACCTTCTTGCCATGCTTTTCTAAACTGTGTGTCATTACAAATCCCGTTATACGCATCGCCTCGTAAACCTAGGGTAAAGCCATTTTCAGGCTCACAAAAGGCTGCGAGCCCCTGTTTGTAACCAGCTTGATAATCATCTAATTTTGCAGTGATGCCAAATTCACTACAAGCAGATATGATTTCTCTGCCATGTTCAAATGTATACCCTTGCTCACCATGACTAAAGCCTAAATTTGTCCAATTGGCCTGTATACATTCATCCTGAGACAAAGAAGAGCATCCTGATAGCAATATGAAAAACAGTAAAAACAAGTAACGACTAGACATTATTTTTCCTAAGATAGCCAAACTCAACTAAGTACCTATTCTAGGGCGAGATAAAGGTAAAGTGAATAATAAAAATGTAACAAGCTATTCTAATAAACCTGAAATTTAGAATAAAAAACCTTGAAAGCATGCACTTCCAAGGTTTTATTTGTTGTATTTGGCAGTAATAAAATTAAGCCGTGCCACCCACTGTTAGGTTATCTATTTTCAGGCTTGGCTGGCCTACGCCTACTGGTACACTTTGACCGTCTTTACCACAAACACCTACACCTTTATCAAGCGCTAAATCATTACCTACCATAGAAATTTGTTGCATAACCTCAGGGCCATTACCAATTAAGGTAGCCCCTTTAATTGGCTGGGTGATTTTACCATTTTCAATTAAATACGCTTCTGAGGCACTAAATACAAACTTACCCGAGGTGATATCCACTTGGCCGCCACCAAAATTGGGAGCAAACACGCCTTTTTTAACCGTGCTGATAATATCAGCTTGGCTATGCTCACCGCCTAACATGTAAGTGTTGGTCATACGTGGCATAGGTAAATGCGCGTATGATTCACGACGAGCATTACCTGTTGGGTTTACCCCCATTAAACGCGCGTTCATTTTATCTTGCATATAGCCTTTTAAAATACCGTTTTCGATAAGTACGTTATAGGCTGCAGGCGTACCTTCATCATCGACATTAAGTGAACCACGGCGATCGGCCATAGTACCATCATCAACCACAGTACATAGCTCTGAAGCAACTTTTTGACCTACTTTACCGCTAAACGCAGACGCGCCTTTACGGTTAAAGTCTCCCTCTAGGCCATGACCTACGGCCTCGTGCAACAACACGCCTGGCCAGCCATTACCTAATACCACTTCCATAGTACCCGCTGGGGCATCAATAGCTTCTAAGTTTACTTTAGCTTGACGAACGGCTTCTTCTGCAAAACCCATCCAACGCGGCTTACCATCTACCAGCTCTTTAAAGTAACCATAATCTAGGCGCGCACCGCCACCAGCACCGCCACGTTCACGACGACCATTTTTTTCAAGTAATACAGAGCAGTTTAAACGGATCAGTGGGCGAATATCGGTAGCAAAGGTGCCATCGCTGGCTGCAATTAATACTTCTTCGTATACCGCAGACATTGAGCTAATAACTTGCTCAGCATCAGGGGCTAATTCGCGAATATAATTTTCAAGCTCACGTAACAAATTAACTTTATCGGTATCGCTCATACTAGAAATTGGTTGATGCGGCGCAAACTGCTGCTTTGCAGCCACGTCACTAAATACTTTAACCGCTTTATCTTCACCGGCATCGGCAATACTACGAGCAGCGGTGGCTGCTTTGTTTAACGCTTCAAGATTAATTGCGTCTGAATATGAAAAACCGGTTTTTTCACCGCTTACAGCCCGCACCCCCACGCCACGCTCAACGTTATAAGAGCCTTCTTTCACTAAGCCGTCTTCTAATACCCAAGACTCATGATGGCTCGATTGAAAATAAAGATCGGCATAATCAACTTTGTGCTGGTGAATATAAGCTAATGTTTTTTCGAGTTCTTCTCGATTTAGCTGGCTGTCGTGTAATAAATGCTGTTCAACCGAATTCATAATAATGGCTCTCTAAATCGTTGGTGAGATTGCAGCGGCATATCTCGTCTAATTTTGTGTAACTGGTTTAAATCTACGGTGCAACTAATAAAACCAAGCCCTGTTGATTTTTCACTTAATGTTTCATCCCAAAGCGATAACATGAGGCTGTGACCATAAGTTTGCCTACTGTTTTCATGCACTCCATATTGCGCTGCAGCAATAACATAGCACTGCGTTTCTATTGCACGTGCTGCAAGTAGCGGCTGCCAATGCGCTTTACCTGTTGGAACAGTAAACGCACTGGGTACTAATATAATTTCGGCGCCTTTGCGAACTAAGGCATTAAATAAACCAGCAAAACGCAAATCATAACATACTGTTAAACCAATTTTACCAAAGGGCGAATCAACAACCACAACCTCATCGCCGGCTTGAGTAAAATCGGATTCTCGGTAGCTGCCGGTCTGGTCATCTACCTCAACATCAAACAAGTGTATTTTGTTATAGCTTGCAACAATATCGCCTTGGTTATTAAACAAGTGTGAGGCAGCGTAATACTTATGTTGGTTATAGGGCTCTGGCATGGTGCCAGCATTTAACCAAATGTTGTGTTTACGGCACAATTCACTGAGTTGCTGTTTGTACTGTTCAATACGCTGTGACACTAACAACGTATCACCAGCGTGTTTACTAAACACTAAAAACGCTTCTGGTAGACACACTAGCAGCGGGCGAGCTGTCGGTAAGTTTTGCAATGCCTGTTTTAATTTTGCAATATTCTCATCAGGATTTAAGCCTGAGCACATTTGCAATGCAATAATCTTAGGAGCTGAATTTATACCTTGTTTATTCATTGTGTGGCGCTAACCTCGGCATCTTTAAGTTTTAACTCTGAGGATGCTTGTGGCTGACTTTGTGCTGCTTGCGGTAAAGTCACCTCTCGACTCTTACGATCTAACTCTTGTACCTGAGGATCGTTCATTTTGCCTGTTACTTTAAAGTTGATCTCTGAGATCACTCGGGCAGAATGAATCACTTTATCAATTGCTAAAGCTGCAAGCCCCGTTACTGGATTAACCATCCAAGCCACAATCACCGGAATGCTCGAGGTTACTTGTGGTGCCACGGCTAAGTCGTAGTCAATTTCGAGAGTATTTAAATTTGCATACCCTTTTATAGAGAGATCGGCAGGTACCCCATCCATTTTAGTATCTTGGGTATAGGCAATGCCTTTATCTATCTGCATGGTGCCTTGCATGCTGTTATAAAAAAAACCTTTAGAAAATACATCTCTAAAATCAAGCTTTAGCTTACGCACTAATGAATCAAGGCTCAGTAATGAGAATACGCGTGCACCTCCATCACTGATTTCAGTTAAATGGCCTTCGCCTAAATCCCAGCTAATTTCGCCATCCAAACTGGCAATGTCTAAATCATAAGGTGCCGCTTGCCAATTTAGCTGATAATTTAGATTGGCGTTTGAGTCTTTAATAGTGGTGGTAATATCAAACTCATTAAATAAGGCGCCAATATCATCACTTTTAAGTTCACCGCTCATCGCCGTTAGGCCATTCTGCCATTGCCCTTTAGTCCGTAATATATGGTCGCCCTTATCAACCACTAGCTCAGAAATAAGCAGCTTTTTACCATCGCCTAACAATGAGGCGCTTACCTTATCAAGCTGATAATGACTTACTTTACAATCGGCACATTCAAATTCAATAGCCGGTAATTTTGTAAGCCATGCAAGTTGTTCAGGGGTTGATTTTTCGCTCGGTTGCTCTGATTCTGTATCTAAAAAATTAAGCCTTAAATAATCGCTATTAATTCGAATCGGCTGACTTGATTGCCCGCTAGGTATAAATACTTCGGCTCTTAACTCTTTGGCATTGAGCTTTAATTGCAAATTATTATTTAGGGGCGATAAACGCATATCAAAATCATTAAACTGCATGCCACTCACGTTAAAAGAGTTAATATTCGCAACCACTTCATGTAAAGGCGGCATCACGCCCGGCGAGGCACTGTCAGGCTGCGCTTTAGCCACATTAATAATTTGATCAATTAAATCAATCCAAGGTAATAACTCACTCTGCGCTAAATTAATACTCACTGCTAAATCTTGTGAGTTAAGCCCTAAGTCTTTTTCACCGATGATAAAATGAGCGTTGGTAAACTGCGATTGAGTATTGTCTAGAATGGCATTGAAATAAAATAACTCATTAATATTTGCAGTGATCAGATTAGAGATATCATCACCTTGAATAACCGCACTCAGAGGCCAAATTTGCTCACTGCTTTTTGTATATACTCCTGGCAAGGAACTATTTAAGCCAATAAGTGGCGATTCAACTTCGGCACGATAGTTAAACCCTTGCTCGGTAAAATTAAGCTCTAAAGCAATATCAACGTCACTTTGCCCGCTTAAGTAACCATCTAAGATACCTTGACCATGGTTTATGAGTGTTTGTGCATCAAGCTGAGCATTTATATTTATATTAGCGCGATAATCCTCTGCGTTTGCGTCACTAGTGTAGTTAATCGTTAATGGCATACCAAGCCATGTAGCCGTAGCATCGGTGAGGTTTATTTGTTGATTATTAAAGCTAAGTTCACCCTTTAAATGCTCAAGCGAAATACCGGGAGCAGAAATATAAAGAGGTGAGTCGAGTAAATTAACCTTACCAGTTACACTCGCTCCGCCCTTAAATTGTGAACCGATTAGCAATTCAATGTTTGCGCTGGCAAGCCCCTGTCCTTGCACAACATTAAAAATATCAGCTAATGGATTTGCTAAAGGCGTGGCGACAAAAAAATCGTGCATTTTTTCAAGCTCAGCTTGCTTATCAATACTAACCACCAATGGCGCATCGCCCATTAAGTCATCAATACTCACATGCACACTACTGCCAACGTCAAGGTTTACCAGTTGGCCTTGCTGGCTATAAATATCCATTCGCTGATTTGCAAAATGCAGCTTTACACTGGCATTTGTGACTGCTGGCCAAGCTGGATCGAATTGATAGGTAGCATTATCTATTTGCGCTAAAACATCAAACTGCCCAGAACCATCGTCAAATGGAAAGCCTGATAATGGACCAGAAAATAACACCTGAGCATTTGTTACTTCACCTGATTTTATTGCGCCATTTAAATAACTAACTAACTCAGGGCTCATTAACGTTAAGGGAAAATAATGACCGGCAATACTGGCATCGGGGGCAAATGCTTCGGCATATAAATCTAAGCGAGGCGTTTTACCTAAACTTAATTGCATCTGTGCGCTTAAGGTCACTTCATTGTTATCAAGCCACAGGTTATCACTGCTAATATGCCAATCGCCTGAGCGCTTAGCTAAATCTAATTCGATGTTTAGCTGGTTATAGTCAATATTATTACTAAAACTAGCACCTGTAATTAAATGGCTGTTTTCACCAAAAATAGTGATCCGCCCATATTGCTGATTAACTAATCCATCAACCCTTAAAGATTGAGCGGCGGGTACGGCGTTTTTCTCTTGCCAGCTAATTTCATCGGCTTCAAACCATAGTTGCCATTGCTTTGCATCGGCAAACTCTAGGTACGCGTTTTTTATTTCACCACTGGGTTGGCGAGCTAAGAAAGGGGTTAAGTCAGTAAAATTAGTTAATTCTGCTAAATCATTTAATAGGGCTAAATCGAGTTGTTGTAGCCATATTTTATTCTGCTTGCCTAATAAAGCTTCAAATTCGAGGCTAGGCCACGTTATCTCGTTGGTACTAAACGCTAGGCCGGTACTTTTTAACCGCCAGCTATTTTGCTCAGGGTATAAATGAAATCCCCCTTCACTTAGGCTGACTTTTTGTGTTTGCTCATTGAGTTGCCAATTTACCGCACTCGGTAACCACTGTACTTTTACGTCACTTACTAAGCCTTGCTCTAGCCTAAGCCATGCTTGCAAATTTAAATCACTATGTAGTTGCTGCTTTTGAGTATTAATGTACTGGGCTAACCAATTTGACACATCAACCTGATTAGCCTGCACATATAAATCGCCCACCATTTGCTCTAAGGTTTCACCTTTGAGCGCAATACGGGCATCAAAATTACCCACAGAAATACCCGGTAGCGCTAGACTACCACTACCAAGATGCTGTTTATCCTGGTTTTGCCATACAATGTTTTCTAATAACAATTTACGTTCTTTGTTATCTTCTAGTACAAAGCTGATGCTGGAGTTTTCTATTGCAAAGTGACCGGTTTCGCCTAAAAACAGTCCTTCTATTAATTCTTTTTGCTCAAATGAAACTTCATCTTGATTACCAGCAAATAAATTGGCGACATTAACCTTGGTATGAAACCCATTGATCACAAAGTAATTTGATTTAAACTGCAGCGACTTTAAACTTTCCCAAAGGTTTAGCTCTAAACTGGTTTTAGCTATGGTTAAAGAGATAGGGGCTGTTTGGTTGTCTTTAAATGATAATTCTTCGAGTACTAAAGCGGGACCACTGCCTTGCCAACTTGCTGATATAGCACCTATAGATAAACTAATATCAAACTTATCATCAAGGTAGCTTTCTATATCTCCTTTATAATCGTTCGCGTAGGGTAAGGTGTATTTTAAAATAGAAACAATCACGGCCAGTAGTACTAAAATTACAGCACTTATTTGCCATAATTTTCGCACACAATAAAAACAGGCCGCTTTAAATTTCATTACATCATTACCACATCAAACTGCTCTTGGCTGTATAAACTTTCAGTTTGAATATTGACCTGCTTTCCAATAAATAGTTCTAATTCGGCGAGGTTATGATACTCATCATTTAATAGCGCTTCACAAACTGCAGGCGAAGCATACACTACAAACTTATCTGCATCGTAAGCGCGATTAACACGTACTATTTCACGAAGAATTTCATAGCAGACTGTCTCAACTGTTTTTTGTGAGCCTCGCCCTGAACATGCTGGGCATACATCACACAATACATGTTCTAGGCTTTCGCGGGTACGTTTGCGGGTCATTTCAACTAAGCCTAATGCCGACAAACCATTGATATTAGATTTGGCACGATCTTTATCGAGTGCAGATTCTAATGAGTGCATTACACGGCGTTTATGCTCATCGCTTACCATATCAATAAAGTCGATAATAATAATACCGCCCAAATTGCGCAGCCTTAGTTGACGAGCAATAGCAGAGGTTGCTTCTACGTTGGTATTAAAAATAGTTTCTTCAAGGTTACGGTGACCAACAAAAGCGCCTGTATTTACATCAACAGTGGTCATCGCTTCAGTTTGATCTATGATCAAATAACCACCCGATTTTAAAGTAACTTTACGATGCAGTGCTTTTTGAATTTCACTTTCTACATCAAATAAATCAAAAATGGGGCGCTCACCTGGGTAATACTCAAGCACTTGTGATAACAAAGGCACAAACTCTTCAGTAAACAGCTTAAGCTCTTGGTAGGTAAGCTTAGAGTCAACACGGATGCGCTCCATATCTTCACCAACGTAATCACGTAACGTTCTAAAGGCAAGTGTAAGATCTTCATGCAAGATACTGGCTTTGCTTGTTTTTCTGCGTCTAGAGACAATTTTATCCCAGAGCTTTTTTAAAAAAGCTGCATCGTGTCTCAGCTCCGCTTCACTTGCGCCTTCAGCAGCTGTTCTGACAATAAAACTACCGTTTTCATCGCCGTATTCGGCTACAATTTTTTTCAGCCTTGCACGCTCTTCTTCCGTTTCGATACGCTGACTCACCCCAACATGTGTCGCATCAGGCATAAACACTAAATACCGTGAAGGTATCGTGATATCAGTGGTTAAACGTGCCCCTTTGCTACCCAAAGGGTCTTTAACCACTTGCACCATAATGTACTGACCTTGGCGAACCAGTTCACGAATATCTTGGACTTTTTTAATCGGCTCGTCGTCAACGCCCTCAACAATAGAGGCACTATTAACGATATCTGAAGCGTGTAAAAAGGCGGCTTTCTCTAGGCCTATATCAACAAAAGCGGCTTGCATACCTGGTAACACGCGGCTTATTTTACCTAAGTAAATATTACCCACGATACCTAAGTTACCAATACGTTCTAGCTGAATTTCTTGTAATACACCGTTTTCGATTAGGGCAACGCGACTTTCACTTGGCGTGACATTGATCAGTAGTTCTGTACTCATGCTACCCTCTTAAGAATGTATTTAATAATTGTTCTGTCTCATATAAAGGTAAGCCGACAACGGCAAAATAGCTACCCGAAATATGCGTTACAAAGCGCCCACCTACCCCTTGGATACCGTAACCACCGGCTTTATCTTGAGGCTCGCCCGTTTGCCAATAAGCATGTATTTCTTCATCACTGAGCGTTTTAAAGGTGACATCTGTACTGACCACACAACTGAGTACTTTATCTGATGTAGCAAAAGCGATGGCAGTTAACACTTGGTGCGTGTTCCCTGATAAGCGCTTTAAGGTTTGAGTAAAATCGTCTTTATCTCGAGGCTTACATAATGATTGGTTATCCATCACCACCACAGTATCACTACCTAGCACTGGCCGGTCAGTATAACCTTGCTCTACGCCCATTTGCGCCTTTAAACGCGCTAAACGCTCTACATAGTCATGCGGGCGCTCATTAACAAACTGGCTTTCATCGGCATCAACACTAAACTGTGAAAATTCAATACCCAATTGGGTTAGAAGCTCTTTACGACGGGGAGACGCGGAGGCTAAATATACTGCGCAAGTCATTATCTGATCCTAAAATGTCTACGGTATTTTCGAAGTAATAAAAATACCCATATCCAGCTCAACATGCCTGTTAATACAGGCCATAAGTAATGTGGGCTAAAATAAACGCCAAGTAAAAAGTGATTTAACCAAAACTGCATTAAGTGGTAAAGCGTTAAGAACAAGCCTATAAGTAGGCTTTGTTGCCACAATGAAAAATTGCGAATTTTTTGGAAGTTACTTGCAGTAACAAAAATACACACTGAATAAGTTAAGGAATTAACACCCAATGAGGAGCCTGTTGCTAAGTCAATTAATAACCCAACAACCCAAGCAGTCCCTATATTTAGTCGATGCGGTAAAGCCAAAGACCAGTACATAAGCACCAACAGCACCCAATCAGGACGAAATGGTTCAAGTGAAAAAGGTAACGGCATTAGCGCCATTACTAATGCAAAGAAAATACTTAATGCGATTAAGAGCATATGACGGTTAATCATCACCCATCAACTCCTGCTGATTTAGCCATAACACCACTAATAACCGAATTCGATCTAATTGAGCTATCGGCTCAGCAAATACTTGCGCAAAAGGTTGGCCTTCATCACGAGTTATTTCGGTGATCACAGCAACCGGATAACCTTCAGGAAAGGTACCACCTAGGCCAGAGGTCACCAGCACATCACCAATACGAACATCTAAGCTATGCGGCACATGTGATAGCTTTAGCACGTTAATTTTACCGATACCTTCAACCACTGTGCGCACATCGTTTCGTAATATACGCACCGGTGTTGCATGGGTGGTATCTGTAATTAACAGCACCCGCGAGGTTGTTGAACCAACTTTAGTCAACTGCCCGACTAACCCCATATCATCAATCACCGCTTGGCTTTCGCTTAAACCATCGGTGGTTCCCCGATTTATCACCACTTGGTGACTATAAGGATTTGAATGAACAGAAAGTACTTGAGCAATAATTTTACGATTGGTGTGTTTAGAGGAAGAGCCAAGTAATGCACGAAGTTTTTGATTCTCTTTTGCTAAAAACTCATACTGCTGGATTTGCTCACTTTGCAATACTTGCTTCTTTTTGAGTGCTTCGTTTTCGGTTAGTAACTGCTCACGGGTATGCAAACTTTTGGCGCTAAAGCTAAATACTTCGTAAGGTAGGTTAGCAACATAAATAAGTGGACTGACCAACGTATTCAAACTAGTACGAATGTTCTCGCCACCTTGCGTGTACTTGTCTCCAAGGATCAATACGATACTCAAAAGCACTGCGACAAAAAGTCGCAGTTGCAAAGAAACCGTTTTTTCAAACATTGATTTCATTAATCGTAACTAAAAACGTCACCACCGTGCACATCAATCATCTCAAGTGCCTTGCCGCCGCCACGTGCAACACACGTAAGTGGATCATCAGCAACAACCACTGGAATGCCCGTTTCTTCCATTAGCAGGCGATCTAAATCCTTAAGTAATGCGCCGCCGCCAGTTAACACCATACCATGCGCTGAAATATCAGATGCCAGCTCAGGTGGAGACTGCTCAAGCGCCACCATGACAGCGCTTACAATTCCCATTAGTGGCTCTTGTAATGCTTCTAAGATTTCATGCGAGTTAAGCGTAAACGAACGAGGAACGCCTTCTGCAAGGTTACGACCACGCACTTCTATCTCTACTGGTTCGTCTGTTTTAAATGCCGATCCAATTTGGTGTTTAATATTCTCAGCGGTGGCTTCACCGATTAAGCTACCAAAGTTACGACGCACATAATTAATAATGGCTTCATCGAACTTATCACCACCAATGCGTACTGAAGATGAATACACAACACCATTAAGTGAAATAATAGCGACTTCTGTTGTACCGCCACCAATATCAACCACCATAGAACCCGTTGCTTCAGACACCGGTAAACCGGCACCAATTGCAGCTGCCATTGGCTCTTCGATTAAGTAGACTTCGCGAGCACCTGCACCCATCGCTGATTCACGAATTGCACGCTTTTCAACTTGGGTGGCTCCACAAGGAACACAAATAAGCACGCGTGGGCTTGGGCGCATAAAATTATTATTGTGCACTTGTTTGATGAAGTGCTGTAACATTTTTTCAGTAACATAAAAATCAGCAATCACACCGTCTTTCATTGGACGTATAGCTTTAATATTACCAGGCGTACGGCCCAACATTTGCTTAGCTTCTGTACCTACAGATGCAACACTTTTAGGTCCACCAGCACGCTCTTGACGAATAGCAACAACTGAAGGTTCGTTTAATACAATACCTTCTTCTTTTACATAAATTAGTGTGTTGGCTGTACCTAAATCGATCGATAGATCGTTTGAAAAAATACCACGGAGTTTTTTAAACATGAGGCTGGATGACCTTTGAAATTCGTTCTTATTGTAGTTGCGCTTACTTTAACATTCTCAACACAATGAGCAATGTAAAGCGCAGCCGTCTTTGTAATCATTAAAAAGAGGAAGCACCGCTTCCCCATTAAATATTATCGTTCGCTCATTAAGCGAAAGCCAATATAATTAGCTCTAAAATCTGGCGCTAAAATTAAACGCGTTGATGCACGAGCAAGGCTAGGGGCAAAATTCCATGCACCTCCGCGAACAACGGCATCTTTTTTATTCCCTGTGCTACTAGTCCATTCCCATACATTGCCTACAGTATCGTATAAGCCAAATGCATTTGCAGAAAAAGATCCAACGGGAGCCGTGCGTTTATTCGACCACTCGCTACCACACCAACCACAGTTAGCTAGGTTTTTACCAATTTCGTTACCCCATGGGTACTCTGTCTCAGTGCCTGCACGCGCCGCATATTCCCACTCAACCTCAGTAGGTAAACGATACGTTTGCGCTGTTTTATCAGAAAACCATTCAGCGTAAGCAATAGCATCATTTTTTGTCAAACACACAGCAGGAAACTCATTGGTTTGCTCAAATCCTGGAGCACGCCAATTTAAGCTTGCTTCCCAAACAGGTTCGCCGTTGAGGTAATATGCGCAACCTTTGCCTTTTTCAGCTTCGGTTTTATATTGCGTTTCGTTTACAAACGCTTCAAATGCGCCAACAGTCACTTCTTTGCTCTGCATAGCAAAAGATTCACTAATCGTTTTTTCAACCACGGGGCGTTCATTTTCAAGCCCATTGCCGTTTATATCACCCATTTTAAATTTGCCAACGGGGATCATCACTGCTGATGGGTCCACCATAGGTGGGCGTGTATCAACTTCCATTCCTTTTGGGCAATCTGCTTGTATTATTTGCTCTCGCTTTTTAGTCGGTGCAGCAATCGACTCTGACTTTTTTTCCAACTGAGCAAAAAGCGTTCGCGTTTTCTTTAAGTCAATTCGCGCTTTATAAGGGATGTAACCCTCTTTGCGTATTTCTAATTTATGCAAACCACGTGGTAAGTTCGTCACCAAACGAGTAGAACCTACTCGAATATCATTAATAAATACTTCATCGCCGTGTACATTAGAGCGTAAGGTTAACTGAACTAATTGATCTTTCTTGTTCTCAGCGACCACTTTAGGCTTTTTATTAACTGTTTTAGCGACAACGGCAGCGGCTTTATTATCCCCATTATCGCTGAATGTTAACTGACTATCAGAGAAAGTAGTGCTATAAGCTGGCTGATAAGTATTTGCCAGCGGGGTACCATACTCTAAACAAAAACTATTATTCACACTAAGTAAGTGACATAAACGACTGCTGTTTACATCTCCGCGCATAGTAACGCTTAAATTGACGTTGTAATCACCTTGCCCGCTAAATGCGCTCTTAATCACGTGACTACTTAAAATTTGTACTTGTGCCCCAGCCATGTCTCGCTTAGGTTCAACAAGACGTTTTTCTGTAAGATTTTCAAATATTTGATCTAAAAAACGTTTAGTTGCCTTTTTCAGCCCTATTTGCTGACCGCTCTGCTCACATGCCGCCAGTGTTTCAGTGCGCTTACAGTTAATGGTATGGTCAACTTCAAGCGTACCCTCTCGGGTAAATTCATTGCGTAATCGCTCTACACGCGCCGTAGTATATTGCACTTTTAAGCTTTCAATCGTGTTTTGAAGTGCATGTTTATCAGCGCGAATTTGCTCAATATCTTTTAGATGGGATGCAATTGCCGCCAATTGCATAGAAATATCATTTTTATTTTGTTCTTGATCAACAACGGCTTTTTGATAACGCGATTGTGCAGAGGTAATGTCTAGCGACGGATTATCAATTAAACGCCGATACATATCATTCATCGCCTCCAACGCTTGGTTTTTTTCTTTATCAAGCTGTGTGGAACGCGTTCTCAGCAATTCAAGTTGTGTTTGAAGTTGGTTCTCTTCTTTTAAATATTTGTCGAGCATCGTCGTTGAACGAGTGTATTCTGTTTGTTTCGTATTAATCTCTGATTCAATTCTGTTTACAGTAGTTGTATCTTGTGCAAATACTGTGCTTGCAAAAAAGCTAGCAGAAATTAACAGAGATAAAGGAGCAATTCGCATATATTCCAGTCCCAAAAAAGCGGCAATTATTTGGTTATTATTATTTTTTATAATAAAACCTTATGCTATGTACTTGAAGCACAAAACACAAGCTTTGTTCATTTATTATCTCAGTTTACAACTATTATCCCGTTTCATGCCAGTAAATAACCGTTTCATTTGTACTAAATAGCTAATTTATTTAACAACACCGAGATTTATCTGCATTTTACGCTATTAAGATGCCAATTTAGCCGCGTATTCATATTTTTTAGTTTGCTTAAGTAATAAAAACTGAGTCAAAATAACGCTATTACACAGCACATTCATCATGTAACTAATGAAAAAGAGCGATAATGCCAATACCATTCAGTATTAATGAACATAGCTATTTACAAACAATTACCAGTGAATTACTAACAGACAAGAAAATAACTTTAACTATTAAGCGCGATGATTTATTGCATCCACTTATCAGCGGTAATAAATGGCGAAAGCTCAAATACAATTTAGTTCGTATGCAACAACTGGGTAAATCTGAATTACTTACATTTGGTGGTGCTTTTTCAAATCACATTCATGCGTGCGCCGCTGCTGGTAAAGAGTTTAACTTAACAACCCACGCAATTGTGCGCGGCCCACAGCTTGATCTAAATAATCCTACTCTAAAATTTGCACAGCAATGTGGTATGCAGTTACATGCAGTCAATCGTATAGAGTACAAACAACGACATGATGAAGCCTATTTAGCCGCATTACAGGCACGCTTTCCAAACGCATACATTCTACCTGAAGGAGGCACTAACGAGTTTGCTATAGAGGGATGTAAAGAGCTTGCTCAGAGTTTACCTGAGCACGACTACTTAGTCTGTCCAACTGGCAGTGGCGGCACCTTGGCTGGATTGATAGAGGGCAGCTCAAATAAAATCAACCTACTAGGGATTGCTGTTTTAAAGCAAGCCGACTACCTGCGGGACGAAATACGCGCTCTTAGCCCTAAAGCAAAATCACAAAATAACTGGCAACTACTTACGCAATTTCACGGTGGTGGATATGGTCGTTTTACAGCTGAGTTATGGCAGTTTTGCCAACACATGCAGCATCAACATCAATTACCCTTGGAGCCTATTTACAGTGGTAAAATGATGTACGCACTTTGGCAGCTCATCAATAATGATTACTTTGCCCCTAACAGCAAAATTATTGCAATACATACTGGTGGGTTGCAAGGTTTAGAAGGGCTAAAATATCGCAAATTAGTGTAGAGTATATTTAACTTGTTAATTGCTTAGCATTAGTGAAATGCGACTTGAGTATAATTGGGGAGTAATT
Organism: Pseudoalteromonas sp. SM9913; assembly: GCF_000184065.1. NCBI lineage: Bacteria > Pseudomonadati > Pseudomonadota > Gammaproteobacteria > Alteromonadales > Pseudoalteromonadaceae > Pseudoalteromonas > Pseudoalteromonas sp. SM9913. The sequence continues at coordinate 363,198 of NC_014803.1, read as the reverse complement.
TAGAAAAATATCCTCCTTGCGCGCCGCTAATGCCTATTACTTTTAAAAGTTGTAGCTCCTGAGGCGTCTCTACATCAAGTGCAAAGACTGACAAGCTCAATAATCTACTTATATGCACAATCCCCCTAACGTATTTTTGTTGTGAATTACTGCGCTCTATCCCATGGACAAGTTCAGAAGCTAAGTTAAGCCCTGATATTTGTTTATTAAGCGTAAACTTAAAAATATTTTTACTGTTTCTCACATCATTAATTACAATATTGCAGTTTAGTGCCGCTATTGCTGCAAAAGCGCCTTGCAAACGTAATTGATTATTTAAGAATTCTGATTCATTTATAGAAAATTGCAGTGTATGTTGGTTTTTTAAGTCATTGATATAAGCAGTTAACCAGCTCCAAAACTCGTTATTAAACCAGTTTTTAGGATGTAACTTAATACTAATAACTGACGATGATTTATCTATAAGCAATAGTTTTTTAACTTGCATAACTACCGCTTGATCGTGCAACAGCGCCTCACCTTCGCTATAAAATTGACTGATACTTTCTTGATTAAGTAATTGTTTATTTCCCCTGTCATTACTTTTAATTGATACGTAATGCTTAATAATAGCGCCGCTATCGAGCTCGTATACTGGTTGAAATAAAATAGCTAATTTTTGCTTTTTAATTCGTTGTGATATTGAGTGTCTATCGAGCTTTTGGACATGACCATAATTTAACGCTAATTGGTGATAATGCTTAACTCGATTTTGCTGCGAGAGAGTAAGTGCCGACTTTGCCAACTGATACACCATAACCTGATCAGCCTCGGAATAATAAGTACATAAACCTACTTTTACATGCCTCTGTGCAGTTCTTGGCGCCAATACATGAGCGGCACTTACAATGCATTGATGTAAATATTTAGCGCAATTGAGTTTATCAATTGCATCAATCCCTTTGAGAGTAAAAGCGAAATTGCCTGCAGTTAATAACTTAACGGATATTTCAGTCGTATTAATAAAGTCTTTTGCCAATAAGACTTTAAGAGTCGCTTGTAAGTCAGTGTTTGCATCAAAATGGCATTCACACTGAATAAGTGCAAATACATTATATTTAATTGCTTCCTGCACATTAGTTGTCGCTATGGGAGCGAGCTGTAAAGAACTCACTTTGGGTGCATAACGTACTTTCTTATTATTAAAGTGCTGCTGACGTTTAGAGGTCATTGTGCTGTTTTTTATTGTTTTAGGCTTTTTAAAACGTCGAATACAAAGCATAGCGAGCAAAAGAACCGCGTTTATTATTAAAAACAAATAGCTATAGCTATACCAAACTGGCCATGAGTAGAGCAAAATTCCTTTTGAGTTAGCGCTAAAATAATGTTTTTGTTTTTCTATATAAATAGAGTTTTTATTAGGCGCGAGCGTAAAAGGCGTATTTGCAATAAGTTGTTTTTCATTGGCCAATGGCTGTTGCAATTGCTTCGCTAGCTTTAAACCAACTTGCTCGTTTTGATGCTGTAAAACCAAACTTAAACCGCTATTAATAATCACTAGCAAGGCGATACACAGAGCATAAAACAAAGCATTTGAATAATTGGTAAAGTGAAATTTACTGACTTTCATAACCCACCGGCACATCAAATAAGTTATTAAAGTGTTGTCTACTATTTGCAATTGTACAAGCCAACAATAAAAGTTTAGCGAAGGTTTAAAAGTTAGTACTTAATGTTTATAAACATTATATTTAGCCTTCAATTAGTTAACTAAACAGCTGTCATTATTTATATATTAGTTTGAACAAAGGAGGGCTTGGCTTAAAAAATAAAAACACCAGTATCACAGTGCTTTTTACACATTCATATGTTTACTTTAGGAAGTGTTTATTCAGATTTAAAAACTGTAGAAATGGAATACGGTCATTTTTTTAATAAAAAAGCCGCTTAATAGCGGCTTTCTAGAAAACTTTTAAACATTTTGCTTTTTGTCTTTGATCAAAATGGGATATCGTCATCAAAGTCGATTGTTGGTTCCATAGGGTTTGATGCGCCACCTTGCGGTGCATTTTGTGGCTTAGGTGCAAACCCGCCTTGCTGTTGTGGTGCATTATTTTGCTGAGGTGCAAAGCCACCTTGTTGCTGTGGTTGGTACTGGTTATTTTGTTGTGGAGCCGGCTGCTGGGCAGGTGCAGATTGTTGCTGTGGAGCATAATTGCCTTGCTGACTATTCTGGCCTTGGTTATTTTGACCATAGCTACCGCTTTGCTGTCCGCCTTGGTTACCTTGATAACCGCCACTTTGTTGACCACCTTGGTTACCTTGATAGCCACCGCTTTGTTGGTCGCCACCGCGTGCACCTAACATTTGCATTTGACCTGTAAAACCATCAACAACAATTTCTGTGGTGTATTTTTCTTGGCCTTGTTGATCAGTCCATTTACGGGTTTGAAGTTTACCTTCTACGTAAATTTGTGATCCCTTGCGGCAGTATTCACCCACAATTTCAGCTAACTTGCCAAAAAATACCACACGGTGCCACTCAGTTTTATCAACCATTTGGCCAGTGTTTTTATCTTTATAGCTATCTGAAGTTGCTAAGGTAATATTTGCTACACCATTACCATTAGGCATGTAACGAACTTCAGGATCTTGCCCTAAATTACCAACCAAAATTACTTTGTTCACACCGCGTGCCATGGAACCATCTCCTATAAACGTTAGATTAAACCAGCCACTCTTCGGGCTTGGTCTAGGTCAAATTCTTTATCATTAATCTTTAAGTAGCTACGACTTTCATCGCGAACTACGGTTGCTTCTATTACGCCGGGTAAAGCAACTAACTGAGAAGCCAGTGTTTGTGCCTGCTCTTCAGAATCTAATTGGGTCATTAAACTAATAACTTTGCTTTTCGGTGGGACTTGCATTTTCCACGCAATAATAAGCCATATTACCCCAACAAGTGCCGCCGCCGCAAACACAGCTTGCGTACTGGTGGTTTGTGCTACATACCCGCCAAGCATGCCGCCTAAAAAAGCGCCTAAAAACTGGCTCGATGAATACCCCCCCATGGCTGAGCCTTTTTGGCTTGCTGGAGCAATACGCGACACAAGAGCCGGCATAGTGGCTTCTAAAAAGTTAAACGCAACAAAATATAACAGCATACAAACCGCAATACCAACAACGCTGTTTGCCCACATAGACATACTTAACATGCTGACTATTAAAACCATCACTGAACCAATAAAGGCTTGTTTTTCTTTCTCTTTTTTAATCGCCACTATCATTACTGGCACCATTAAAAAAAACGCCAAAAATAAAACCGGAATATAAAGCTGCCAATGGTTTTCAGCCACAAGTCCATCTTTAATTAGTTGACTTGGCAATACTACAAAAATAGTCGTCAATGTTAAATGCAGCAATAATACACCTGCATTTAGACGCGCAAGCTGCGGATGTTTAATTAGCTTTTTAATGTCACTAAAGCTGGCAAGTGTATCGCCTTTAGGGGCTTTATTTATTGCACTGGGAACGAGCATAGTGACTATAAAAATACCACACACAGCCAAAATAGCCGTTAGCCAAAATACGCCTGTAATGCCCCACGAAGCTGCCACTATCGGCCCTAATAACATCGCAATCGCAAAACTCATGCCGATGCTCATGCCAATCACCGCCATGACTTTGGGGCGCTGTTCATCTCGGCTTAAATCTGATGCAAACGCTAATAATGCGCTGGCTATAGCTCCCATGCCTTGTAACGCACGCCCTACCGTCACCATTTGAATAGACTCTGCCAAAGCGGCAATTACCGAACCTAAAGCAAACACCGCCAAACCACCGACTATGACTTTTTTACGACCTATTTTATCGGAAAGTCTCCCCATTGGGATTTGTAATACGGCCTGAGTTAAACCATACGCACCAATTGCAAAACCAATCCAGATAGGTGAAAAGCCTTCAAGCTCTTGACCATAAATAGCTAAAACAGGCATCAGCATAAACAAGCCGAGCATTCTAAATGCAAACACACTCGCTAACGATACGGCGGCGCGTTTTTCTCGTGAATTAAGTGAAGATGCGGTCATTATTTGCGTGATCTTACTGTGTTAAAAAATTAGGCAAGGATTCTATCACAAGCTTGGCAATAATTAATCGTCTATAACTAAGGATTTTTTCGATGATCAAGGATTAATATTGCAGCGTATTATGCGATACTGAACAAATAATTTTGGCAATAAACGAGATAGCATGGAAAACATTGAAGTCCGAGGCGCCCGCACGCACAATTTAAAAGACATCAGCCTAACCATCCCACGTGATAAACTAATTGTTATTACTGGCTTATCTGGTTCAGGAAAGTCATCACTTGCATTTGATACGCTGTATGCAGAAGGGCAACGCCGGTATGTTGAGTCACTCTCTGCTTATGCAAGGCAGTTTTTGTCATTAATGGAAAAGCCCGATGTAGATCATATTGAAGGCCTTTCTCCTGCTATTTCCATAGAACAAAAATCAACCTCGCATAACCCACGTTCAACCGTGGGAACTATTACTGAAATCTACGATTATTTACGCTTGATGTTTGCACGAGTCGGTGAGCCTCGCTGCCCGACTCATGATTTACCGCTCGCGGCGCAAACAATCAGCCAAATGGTCGATACCGCACTGGCGCTGCCTGAAGGCACAAAGTTAATGCTCTTGGCGCCTGTTGTTAAAGACCGTAAAGGCGAACATGTAAAGCTATTAGAGCAGCTTGCAAGCCAAGGCTACATTCGCGCACGTATTGATGGCGAAGTGTGCGACCTATCTGATCCACCACCACTAGATCTACATAAAAAGCACACAATTGAAGTCGTGGTTGATCGCTTTAAAGTCAAAGACGGCCAGCAACAACGTCTCGCGGAATCATTCGAAACAGCACTTGAAATGTCAGGCGGCGTTGCCAACATTGCGTTTATGGACGATAGCAATGCTGAAGAAATGCTGTTTTCAGCAAATTTTGCCTGTCCAACCTGTGGCTATGCGATGACAGAGCTTGAACCGCGTCTATTTTCGTTCAACAACCCAGCCGGGGCTTGTCAAAGCTGTGACGGTTTAGGTGTAAGGCAATACTTTGACCCTAATCGCGTGGTTCATAACCCTGAAATAAGTTTAGCTGGCGGTGCAATTAAAGGCTGGGATAAACGCAGCTTTTACTATTATCAAATGTTGCAAGCAGTTGCACAGCATTACGAGTTTGATTTAGATGTTCCTTATCAAGAGCTTGCAAAAGAACATAAGAAAATTATTCTAGATGGCTCGGGTGATACTAAAATTGCATTTAATTACCGTAATGACCGCGGTGATTTAATTACACGTAATCATGTATTTGAGGGCGTGTTAAACAATATGAACCGCCGCTACCGCGAAACTGAATCAAACTCAGTGCGTGAAGAACTAGCCAAATATCAAACCAGCCAAGCATGCCCTAGTTGTAAAGGCTCACGTTTGCGCCAAGAAGCACGCAATGTATTTATTGGTCAAACTAACTTGCCAACCATTACGCATATGAGTATTGGTGAGGCGATGAGCTTTTTTGAAGGCTTGCATCTGACTGGGCAAAAAGGCCAAATCGCCGAGAAAATACTAAAAGAAATTCGCGACCGGTTATCGTTCTTAATAAATGTTGGCCTAAATTACTTATCACTTGAGCGCAGCGCCGACACGCTCTCTGGCGGTGAAGCACAGCGTATTCGTTTAGCGAGTCAAATTGGCGCTGGATTAGTGGGTGTTATGTATGTACTGGATGAACCTTCAATTGGTTTACACCAACGTGATAACGACCGTTTATTAAAAACCTTAGTGCATTTACGTGATTTAGGTAACACCGTTATTGTTGTAGAGCATGATGAAGACGCGATCCGCGCGGCAGATCATATTATTGATATTGGTCCGGGTGCTGGCGTACATGGCGGACATGTTATTGCTCAAGGTACACGCGATGATATTTTAGCGAGCAAAGACTCGGTTACCGGTCAGTTTTTATCGGGGGTGCGTAAAATTGAAGTACCTCAAGAGCGCCATGCTACTAACGATAAATGGTTAGAGCTGTTTGGCGCTACCGGTAATAATTTAAAAAATGTTGATTTAAAAATACCCTTTGGCTTAATGACCTGTATTACCGGTGTATCGGGCTCAGGTAAATCTACACTCATTAACGATACCTTGTTTAAACTTGCACACACTGAACTCAACGGTGCAACTACTGCAGAAGCAGCTCCTTATGGGTCAATTGCAGGACTTGAGCACTTTGATAAAGTAATTGATATTGACCAAAGTCCTATTGGCCGCACACCGCGTTCAAACCCTGCCACTTATACTGGTATTTTCACCGGTATTCGTGAGCTGTTTGCAGGTACTCAAGAAGCCCGTTCACGTGGTTACAAAGTGGGTCGCTTTAGCTTTAATGTTAAAGGTGGGCGTTGTGAGGCATGCCAAGGTGATGGCGTTATTAAAGTAGAAATGCACTTTTTACCTGACGTTTATGTACCGTGTGATGTGTGTAAAGGTAAACGTTATAATCGCGAAACCTTAGAAGTACAATATAAAGGCAAAAACATCAACCAAGTGCTCGATATGACCGTTGAAGATGCCCATGACTACTTTGATAAAATACCGGCCATAGCACGCAAACTTAAAACCCTAATGGATGTTGGACTTTCTTATATCCGCTTAGGCCAAGCCGCTACAACACTTTCTGGTGGTGAAGCACAGCGAATTAAGTTAGCACGTGAGCTTTCTAAGCGTGATACCGGTAAAACGCTATACATATTAGATGAGCCAACAACAGGCCTGCACTTTGCAGATATAGAGCAGTTATTAGTAGTACTGCATCGTCTGCGCGATCATGGCAATACCATTGTAGTGATTGAGCACAATTTAGATGTCATCAAAACAGCCGACTGGATCGTTGATTTAGGCCCTGAAGGTGGTGCTGGCGGCGGTGAAATACTGATTGCAGGTACACCAGAAGAAGTAGCTGAATGCCAGCGCTCACATACTGGGCACTACTTAAAACCGCTATTAAATAAATAACGGTAATACGCTTTAGATAAGGAAAGTCGGTGTTAAGGTATTTAAAAATTGCAAAATGGCGTGCTAATAAGCAGTTTAAGCAACAGCAAAAAAGCTGGCAACCACACCAAGTTAAACTGCTTAGCCATATAAAAAGCATATGGTTTAACCTTAACACCGCGCAAAAACTTTATCTGCTTGCGTTTATAACTCTAGCCATTTTTAAGTTAACGTGGCTATGTGCCACTATTACTATTATTGCGCTGATCATAGAATTTTGGCCTAAGTTTAATCAACTATGGAATTCACTCGCCGGTAAAGCACTTATTTTGGTATTTTATGCCAGTATTGCTAACTTTGTTTTAGCAAGTGCTAGTGGCATTGTAAATGAAGTCACTCAGGTATCAGCTAATCACTTTAATTACACTCATAACTTTGCCACTTTATTATATTTACCGCCTTGGACACTAGGAATAACTCTGGCAACACTGCTCGGCTTACAACTTATTTTGCCTTTTTACATCATAGTGTTATTACTAATCAAGCCATTTGGATCTGATCGCATAAAGTTTATTAGCCAAAGCTACTCACCACTTCTAACTGCATTAACCCGCTTTTTTTTAGCGACGGTAGTGTTTGTAAGTCTGATTGCATTTATTGATGAAAAACCGCCTGAAAAAGTATTAAACGATATAGTAAATAGCTTTGAAAATAGCCAATCGCTCGCAAATAAATCCCCCGCTGAGCAAGAGCAAGCCATAGAAAAATTGAGTGAGCAAATAGAGAAAAAACTCCCCTCTTCAGACAATGACGGCGCTCAGACAAAAACATTTGGTATTCGCTTAGAAGGCGAAGATGAGAACACTCAAACGGTTAGGCAGTTTTTAGATACTAAAGGCTACTTTGAACGTAGTAAGCGCTTAATTGCCATATTTGCCTATAGTTATGAAGCAGACAGTTATTCACGCTGTAAGAAATCAACAGAGAGTAAGTCAATCGAACTCAATGATTACGAAATTATTGAAATAACGCCTGATCAAAGCATGCCTTACGGTTATAAATTTATAGTTAGAGCCTGTGAGTCTGCCGGTATTTCTGCTACAAAACATTAAAATACAAAAAATGCCGCTAAATTAGCGGCATTTTTGTATCTGCAAATAAACCCGCTTATGGGCGTGGAATAAACCCAACCGCATCATAAACTGCTTTTAATGTAGTTTCTGCACGCGCGCTGGCTTTCTCGGCATAATGAATAGCGCTATTCGCTCCAACTAATTTGTACTATTTGCATATCTTTATACTTAGATCCCGTAAACAATATTTCATTGCTTTCGTTTACCTCAAAACCAATAGGTCGAAAGTCCACGTGTGTATCCTGTATGGTTTGATCTTGTAAATTTAGCCTAGCGATTCTAGAAATAGAATCTGAATAATAGAAATAGTTTTTGCTAATGCCATATGCAACTGACTTTTTGGCATTTTTAGGTAATTCCCAGCTTTGCCTATCTGAAAGGCGAATTAATTGATTATCATTGGTTACGTATCCGTTACCTTTACTATCTGAAATGAGTTTACTCGCTTTTATTCCTTCTATCACGCGTGTATCGCGGGTGAGTAAATTAAATTCTGCCAATATATTTTTTGAACCAAGTCGCTTAATATAAATAATGCTTTCGTTATTTTTTGACCAAATATAGCTTATTATTTTATGCTTATTAAATTCTTCTAACGGATAAAATCTTTGAGCGTTTACGTCATAAAGTGAATAGCTTTTATTTTTTATGAACATTATGCGCTGCTTATTGGAAGAAGCTCTGAGCATTCCTAATGCAAAAGTCGAAGGGGCATCATCATAATTAAAAAAGCTAAGTTGCTTTGTAAAACCATTTTGAGAGAGCCATAATTGACTGCTGCCAGAACGCTCAGATACGAAAACATGCGCAGGCCCTTCTTTATTAACTATTTCAATAATGTTGTAGTCGTCTTTATCACTTTTATAGAGCGTTTCATACTTAGGTGTATCGCCAAAAGGGTCTGTTGCTTTAATTAGCGAGTATGATTGGGTTTTATTCTCTGAATAAAAAAGACTATTGGCAGAGTGAACCGCTATATAATAAGGATTTATCTTTGGGGTTACTGTTAGCGTATGTTTAACAATGTTTTTTTCATCAAACATAATGGTTGAAAGCTCAGAACCTTCAAATACAATCACGCCTTTATCGTCAGCAAGCCAATCAAATGCAAAGCTAATCGTGCTTTTTTCTGCTTTAAATAACCGCTTGGTTTCATGGGTCTCAAAGTTATAACTAAATACAGAAAAAGGCTTACCCTTTTGACTAAGTATATATGCTATTTTATTACCAGAATGAGATAAACGCGGCATGATTACGCCATACATTACCCCTGGTGGTGGGATCACTATGAATTCTTTTTTAAGTTCTAAATCAAATTTATATAAACCTGAACCTTCATGCTCATTTTTATATTCGGTGTAATAAATATGTTCACCACTTTCGTCTACTTGCGCATAACCTGTATATCTAAGGTCACACTTTTTAATAGAGGTAGCCTCCCCAATAACAGGAAACTGGCTTAAATCAACAAGTACCATTTCGCACTTTTGCTGCTTTAAATTGGTAGCTTGTAATAGCACTGAGTGCTGGTTTAACTGCCATGATAAAATAGACACCTGAAAGCCTGGATAGGTAATTTCAATCTCTCGCTGATCTGAAAGACGCTTAACAAATGCATGCATTACGTCATTTTCAGGTTCTATATTAGTGTAAGCTAAAAACTGTTTATCAGAAGATACCTCGGGGTGAACCTCGCTGCCAATATTCCACGTGCTTGCTACCTTATTTACCGTGATCTGTTTAATCTTTTCGCTAGAAGGTGCATTAATAAAAAACAACCCAAACCATACTAAAAAGCATATAAAAATAATGACGACTAAAGAATAGATCAAAAACTTTTTACTATTCGTTCTTTGAACCGGTTGAGAAGTAGTTGCAGTCACTACCTCTTCATTTTTGGCAAAAACATCCGGTGAGTCAGGCAAAAAGTTTGCAGGCTCTTCAAAAACGCTTGCTTGCGTTAAGCGCTCTGGTATGACGGTTAGACTGTACCCTTTACGGTAATGCGTTTTCAAAAGCGGCGCTTTTTCAATGGGGTGAGCAAGCAGCTTTCTTAACTCTGAAATAGCACGATTAATCGCATTGTCGTCTACAAAGCTTTGCTGCCACACACTCTCTATTAGCGCTTGACGGGAAACGATTTGTTGAGGCTTATCTATAAAATACAGTAATAGCTTTACTAAAAGTGGGTCTAATTCCCTTTCCATGTTGTTTGAAGTAATCACACATCGATTACTAATAAATTGCCAAGGTCCGATTTGATAATTCATAGTGTTTACGTATTTTTATTTTTCACTAACCCTATCACAGGTACACTTTTTAATATAGTTAGGTGAATTAGAAACCTTATTTCTGCAGATAAGGTTTAAGGCTAACACTTTAATTTAAAACAATAAAAACAATAAAAATTCTTATAAATAAATCACTCACAACTAGATAAGCGACTCTCGGTAAATTCAGCGATATTCTTTAAAACGTCATCAACAAGCAGCTTACTGAACACGACTTTTAAATGTTAATTAAGCTGACTTTTAAACATAAAAAAGGTTTCATTATGAATAACGCAACTAAAAAAGTATTACCCGTAATTATATTAGCAACAGTATTTAGTACAGCCTCTGCAGTCGCTACAGAAAGCAAAAGCAACACGCTATTAGCTAATTCAGGGCAATGTGCAGCCGGTGAAATAGTCATCAATAGCAATCAAATAATTTATGCTACAAACACCGATTCACTCATTAAGCATGAAGTAAACACTGAAACATTATTTACTAGTATAGAGAATCAAATAACGGCCGACTTTGAATCTTCTATAAACAAGATGAACGCAAAAATTGATAGCAACCTTTCGAAAATAACGTCATCACTAACAACTTATATAAGCACTATTTTAACCAATCAATAATAAATAAAATTTCATTAAGGAAGTGTTATGAACGCATTTACTAAAAAAGTATTTTCAGCAACTGTATTATTGAGCAGCTGTTTATTAGCAACGACTGTGCAAGCACAAAGCTCAGTGTGGCAGGTAAGCAAAGGAAATGACTCATTATTTATTGGCGGCACAGTACACATTTTACCGAAATCAGAAATGCCTCTACCAGTGGAGTTTAACCACGCCTATAAACAAGCAGATACTATTGTATTAGAAGCACCAATACCTGATCCTAGCGATGCACAAGCACAAATGAAAATGTTGAGCGCACTATCCTATAAAAATAATGAAACATTGAGCCAAAAGCTAACTCCAGAGGTAAAGCTCGCATTAGAAAACAAGCTGGCTGAATTTGGTGCAAATCTGAATAAATTAGATAACTTTCGCCCAGCAATGGTTAGTATTGTGCTGATGTCGATGGAGTTGCAAAAACAAAATTTAATGGGTGAAGGCGTTGACGCTTACTTTACTAAAAAAGCGACATTAGATAATAAAGAACAACAATACTTAGAGACGATGGCATTTCAGTTAGAGTTATTTAAGACTATGGGTGAACATAACGAAAATGACTTTATCAAAAATAATTTAGCTGGGTTTGACAATTACGGTGTGATGTTTAAAAAATTACTCTCAGCTTGGCGTGAGGGTGATACACAATCGCTCTATACAGTAGCACTTGAACCGATGCAAAAAAATGATCCTGCAACTTATAAACAATTAATGACCGATAGAAACAATAACTGGCTAGTTAAACTAGAACAAATGTTTAAAAACGATAAAAGTGAATTTGTACTTGTGGGCGCAGGACACCTCGCCGGAGAAGATAGCTTACTGACATTACTTGAGAATAAAGGCTACCAAGTATCTTTAGTTGATATTAACAATACAACTTCCAAAACAACTGCTAAGGCCGATTGATGGATAAAACAGACAAGCAAGCAATGTCACTTCTATTTATATTTGGCTTTTTAATGTTAATCAGCGTGATATAAAAAATGCCGCTAAATTAGCGGCATTTTTGTATCTGCAAATAAACGCGCTTATGGGCGTGGAATAAACCCAACCGCATCATAAACTGCTTTTAATGTAGTTTCTGCACGCGCGCTTGCTTTTTCAGCCCCTGTTCTCATGATGTCATTAAGAAGTGTTTGATCTTCACGAATTTCTTTAAAACGTGTTTGAATTGGCTCAATCATGCTGACAACAGCTGCTGCGGTGTCTTTTTTCAAATGGCCATACATTTTGTCTTCGTATTCAGGGACTAACTCTTCAATTGAGCGCTTAGTTGCCACACTTAGTAGCGTAAGTAAATTAGATACACCTGGCTTTTCTTTGCGATCAAAGTAAATACGCGCTTGCTCGTCAGAATCGGTAACTGCTTTTTTAAGCTTTTTCTCAATCTTTTTCGGCTCGTCTAACATCATAATAAAGCCATTTGGATTTTCATCTGACTTAGACATTTTCTTCAGTGGATCTTGCAGGCTCATGACTCGCGCACCAAATTCTGGAATATACGGTTCTGGCAGCGTAAAAATATCGCCGTAAACATTATTAAAGCGAGTTGCAATATCACGCGTTAGTTCAAGGTGCTGTTTTTGATCTTCACCTACAGGTACTTTGTCTGCTTGGTACAGTAAAATATCAGCCGCTTGCAAAGCCGGATAAGCAAATAACCCCACATTAATATTATTAGCATGCGTTGCCGACTTATCTTTAAACTGGGTCATGCGATTAAGCTCACCCATTTGCGCATAACAGTTTAATACCCAGCCAAGTTGCGCATGCTCAGGTACCTGAGATTGTACAAATAACGCCGCTTTTTCTGGGTTAATACCGCATGCCGTATATAACGCAACGCCATCGAGTACACGAGCACGCAATAATTCAGGGTCTTGGCGTACGGTAATTGCATGCAAGTCTGCAAGCATAAAGTAGCTATCATATTCTTCCTGTAGCTTAACCCACTGGTTAATAGCGCCAACATAGTTGCCTATTGTCATACCACCGGTTGGCTGCATGCCACTTAATACTACTGGTTTACTCATGATTTTCCTTTATTTTTACTTAATTAAAAATGCTTAACGCTGTGTTAGTGTCGGTATTATAGCTAAGAAGTTATCGCATAGGTACTGCGGATTATAATCCGCTAACTGCTCTCCCTGATGATACCCATAAGTAAGCGCTATCACGTCAATGTTTGCGGCTTGCGCTGCGAGTATGTCACTCTTTGAATCACCAATCATAATCGCTTTATCAGGCGTTATATTTAATGCATCGCAAGCAAATAATAGCGGCTCAGGTGACGGTTTTTTTGCCATGTCGTCACCGCAAACAATCACTTCAAAATGACTGCGAATAGCGAGCTTATCTAAAAGCATTTCAGTAAAGCGGCGTGCTTTATTAGTAATAAGTGCTTTAGGCATACCACTGAGAGCAGCAAGACCAGTTTCAACATGCTGATATAACACACTGTATTCACCGACCTGCTCACTGTAATGTTGATAAAACAGATTGATAGCTCGTTCGCTTAAAGCCTCATCGAGATGCTCACTAATTTGCATATCGCCGCAAAGGGCTCGTTTCACTAACACCTCAATGCCATTACCTACCCAACTTTCAACTAATCGCTGACTGACAATTGGAAACGCTAAATCGCTAAGTGTTAAATTTAAAGCCATATACAAGTCGTACACGCTATCAACTAGGGTGCCGTCTAAGTCAAAAAACGCTGCATCATATTTCATTATTTAACACTTTCTAATTGCTGACGCATCTCATCAATCACTGTTTTATAATCAGCCTGATTAAAAATAGCTGAGCCTGCAACAAACATATCGGCACCCGCTTCAGCCGCCGCGGCTATGTTATCTACTTTAATACCACCATCTACTTCTAAACGAATATCACGTCCAGATTCAACAATGCGTTGTTTTGCCTCTCGCAGTTTCTCGAGTGTTTGTGGAATAAAACTTTGCCCACCAAACCCAGGATTTACTGACATTAATAAGATCACATCTACTTTATCCATTACGTGATCGAGGTAACTTAAACTCGTTGCAGGGTTGAACACTAAGCCTGCTTGGCAACCTTCATCTTTTATCAATTGCAAAGTACGGTCAATATGCTCGCTCGCCTCTGGATGGAAGGTAATAATTGATGCACCCGCCTCGGCAAATTGTGGGATTAAACTATCTACCGGTTTTACCATTAAATGCACATCAATCGGGGCTTTAATCCCGTAGTCGCGAAGTGCTTTACATACCATTGGGCCAATCGTTAAGTTAGGTACATAATGGTTATCCATTACATCAAAATGAACAACATCAGCACCTGCGGCTAACACTTTGTCGACATCTTCGCCTAATCGTGCAAAGTCTGCAGATAATATTGAGGGCGCTATTAAGTATTTTTGTTTACAGTTGAGCATCGCTAATCCGTTAATGAATAATTTATGCCGTTAATGTAACTTAATTAGCGAAGTTACCCAAGTAGCACCTTTAAAAATAGCGTCAAATAAGTAATGTTAAAGCCTTATTGTGGCTATTCATGAAAAAGAATAACCTGCTGAGGATGTAGGCTTCATAATTAAAAAAAGAATCAGTTTTTAAGCGGGGGCCACTCAGTATTTAAAACACAATACAAATAAACAATAACAAAAATAAAGTGTATTATTTAAGCAGTTTTTGTTATGCTGGGCAAAGAACTAAATTATTAGGTTTATATTATGCGTGCTTTTAAAATTGGATTATTAATCACGTCGGTAAGTGTTATTATTGGAGCAACATCGCTTTGCTCAAATACTGAGCAAGATTTAGGCTCAGCCAACATTTGTCTTCATAAAGAGCAAACCAACGCTATTAATAATAGCGCAACCCGTTGCATTCAAATTGAAGAGGATTCGTCTTGGGCCTCTTGGTTAACAGGTGATAGCCGTAGCGCTCAGTTTCATTACTTAGACTTGCTAGAGTTGTTAACGGGTACTGATGACAAACACAAGCCCTCTTCAATCAAGCCATTATTTTAATTAAATGCAGCACTTTTTTAGCGCGTTACAAAGCGTACTGGCTGCATTTTTTGGTGTTCAATCTGAAGATAAGCGCAAAACAGACTTTAAGCACCACTCTCCAATTACGCTAATAGCTATTGCCGTAGTACTGTTTGTATTATTTGTACTGGCTATTTATGCAACCGTGACTTCGGTGCTAAATACATAGCCATTAGCTCATCCACTTTATTTCGTGAACCGCCCTTTGGACTAATCGTACGTTTAACCTGAATTTTATCCAGTGATGCTTGACTGTAAATTTTGCGTGTCCACACGGTATCGTGGTTTGAAATAAGGACTGGCGTGTTATTCTCAAATGCCGCTTGCTCAGCCAAGTTAGCTAAATTAGCCTGATCATCTAAGTTAAATCCGCCTTTAGCGTAAGAGGTAAACGATGCGGTTTTACTTAATGGCACATAGGGCGGATCGCAGTATATCACCGCATTTTTAGGGACCAGTTTAAATACATCATCGTAGCCTAAGCAGGTAAATGTTGCTTTTTGTGCTTTGTTGGCAAAAAAGTACATTTCTTTTTCAGGAAAATAAGGCTTTTTATATTTACCAAAAGGCACATTAAAAATGCCCTTTAAGTTATAGCGACATAATCCGTTATAACCATGGCGGTTCATATATAAAAATAAAATAGCTCGCTCATACACATCGCTGCTTTGGTTAAACTGCACACGATAATCGTAATACGCATCTGGATGGTTATTTAAATCAACAAATAGTTTTTTTGCATCGCTAATAAACTCATCCGGCGAACGTTTAAGCTCTTTATATAAATTGATTAAATCAGCATTTATATCGTTAAGTACGTAGTGTTTAAAATTACTATTTAAAAACACTGAGCCCGCACCAACAAAAGGTTCAACCAAGGTATCTGCATGTTTACTTGCTTGATTTAGTCGCGCGTTAATATCTTCAACGAGGCTGTATTTTCCGCCAGCCCATTTAAGGAAGGCTCTACTCTTTTGCTGCATTGGCTCTTTACTTCAATTCGGTGTTGCGCGATTTTACACTAAAGTCACTGAGTTTACTGATCAACTCGTGCAATTTCTTGTTTTATTTTGCTAATTTTTTTATAGAAAGGTTTATTTTTTCTTACTCCAGCGGGGAGTGCTTGCAGTGCTTGTTTTGCCTCATTTAAGTTAGCAAAACTGCCTGTTGTTACCACCCACCATATTTTACCATTTCGCTTAGTTTGATATGTATTGGTAATACTTTCTAGCTTATGTTCAGCAATAAACTCATTGCCTACCTGCTGCTGAGTTACGGCTAATAGCTGAATAACAAAATTATCTTCAGGTTGTTCTAGGTACCAGTTACTGGGTATTTTTACTATTTGGCTTTGCTGCTTTACCACCTCAGGTACGCTAATGGCTTCTTCAACCGGCGGCGGTGCTGGCTTTTCTTGTTCAGTTAAAGTCGATGGCTCCGTTAAACTTCCTACAATTGCTGGCACGTCATTGTGGGCACTCTCATCTGTAGTTGGCTCTTTAGTTATAGGCTGTGGCGAAGTAAACAGGGTTGATGATTTAACCGGTTGTTGTTTATTTTGAATAGCTTGCTCGGTTGTAATAGCGGTTGTGAGGACTTGCTCATCGCTTTGACTATTAGCATTTTTCCACCATTGGGTCATATCAGCTTTGTATACGACGCCAATAATCAATAACATAATTATGAGTAATAGTGTGAGCAACTGTAAGCGCCAAGATACTTTGTCTTTTACGATAATATCAGCAACTTGTTCGCTAGGCTGCCAGGCTAATAAAAGACTTGGGTTACCTTGGGCTTCAACTAAAAAGGTTTTAAATACAGGGTCTTCATCATAAGGTAGCGCCGTGAAGTACCATCCCATTAGCTGCTTACTTTCAACCAAGTTTAATGGCTCTAAATGAATATTAACTACCTCTTTAAACGGCAATTTAGATTGCGATGCAATCATAATGTAAAGCACATTGGGCGCACTTTTTGATAACAGCTCGAGCTCTGCAATTAGTTCTTCAGATAGGTGCCTGCCGCCATCGATAACCCATAAACACGCGCCGCATTGTTGTTGCTTCGCTAATTGATAATAGTTTTGTGATAAGCTCAGGTTGTGATCAATTAAAGGGGCATTAAAGCTTTGCTCTAATAATTGAGTCATCAATTGCACATCAGTCATTTGAGCGCCAACTTGCACAAACACTTTATTAAAATCGTTATATTTATCAGTGATGAAGGTTTCAAGCAAATAGCTTTTACCTAAACCAGAAGTGCCCAACAAAACAATTAGGTTTTGACCATATTCAAATTGCAATGCGATTCTATCCACCAAAGCCGCACGGCTCGGTAAAATTTGTGACTGCATTTATTGCTCGATCAATGCTCTGACTTGATCATCAGACACATCATCAACTAATGCACATTGACCAAATTCGGTGGGTAAAATGAATCGGATAGTCCCTTTTTTATTCTTTTTATCTTTTCGCATATGCAGTAAAAAGTGCTCACTGGTCATATCGCTAGGTATCTCGATTGGTAAGCTATATTGCGCTATTAATGCAGCAATACGCTCTACATCTTCTCGTGTTAAATCTTGGCGAGTATAAGCAAGCTTTGCAGCAAGCACCATACCTGTTGCGACTGCTTCTCCATGTAACCAAACACCGTAACCCATTTGTGCTTCAATAGCATGCGCAAACGTGTGCCCTAAATTTAACAACGCACGAAGACCCTGCTCTTTTTCATCTTGTGCAACAATGAGCGCTTTAATTTCACAGCATCTGAAGATGATGTGCTGTAAACACGTCTCGTCTAATTGTTGTAATTTAGCGATGTTATGCTCTAGATAAGCAAACAGTTCAGTATCGTAAATCAAGCCATACTTAATAACTTCAGCCATGCCTGCAGCAAACTCGCGTGTTGGTAAGGTATGCAACGAACGTGTGTCAATAAATACAGCTTGGGGTTGATAAAAAGCCCCAATCATATTTTTACCTAGCGGGTGATTAACCGCTGTTTTGCCGCCAACTGAAGAATCAACTTGAGATAATAAAGTGGTTGGTATTTGGATAAAAGGGACGCCACGCTGATAACAAGCAGCAACAAATCCAGTTAAATCACCTACAACGCCACCACCTAATGCAATTAAGCAGGTGTCACGGCCGCAATTATTCTCAAGTAGGAATGCCGAAATTTTTTCAAACCAAGTGAGTGATTTATATTGCTCACCATCTGGAATAATAAAATGCAGTGGGTTTAGCTGTGCTAATGAATCAAGCAACTGTTGAAGGTACAGCGGTGCAATCGTTTCATTAGTAATGATGATAGGCCGACAATCACCAATGTGATGGATTAGACGGCCTGTATCTTGAAGTGCAGATTGGCCAATATAAATAGGATAACTTCGCTCGTCTAAATTAACAGTTAATTCAAGCATGCTGGGTTAGTCCTTTTTAATACTGGCTTTTAAAAATCCAATTTCTCGATGATTTGGTTAGCAACAACTTTCGCGCTCTGCTCATCAGTGCGTACAACAAAATCAGCTACTTCTTTATATAATGGTTCACGCTCTTCTGCTAAGCGCTCAAGTACATCACGAGGTGCTTCTTCTGTTTGCAGTAATGGGCGACGCTTGTCGCGTTGCGTACGTGCAACTTGCTTTTCAATCGGTGTCTCTAAGTATACAACAATACCGCGAGCCGAAAGCTTGTTTCGAACTTCTTTACTCATTACTGAGCCACCACCGGTTGCAAGTACAATACCTTGCATTTCGGTTAAGTCACCAATAACAGATTCTTCACGAAGTCTAAAGCCTTCTTCACCTTCAAGATCGAATACCCAGGCAATATCTGCGCCCGTGCGACGTTCGATTTCTTGATCAGAATCAACAAATTCAAGGTGTAATTGGTCAGCGATGTGACGACCAATCGTGCTTTTGCCAGCCCCCATGGGGCCAACTAGAAATATATTACGTTTCTCAGCCATATCTTTTAGTACAAACGAACTCTAAAATTTGAAATAAAACCCCGCCTAACGACCTGGCCCCAAAATTAAGAAAGGGATTATCTCAGTAATCGGTCGGGTATTTCAAGTCAATTAGGATAAAAAGCCATATAACGAGCAATTAAACTAAATAATTACCCACTGGTTAACAAAAAAGCACCTTATTATAGGCAAGTTTATCTTCTAGGGTTAAAATTTATGCAATTAAGGTTACTACATTGTTGCTTCATGAAAGCTTTTGCATGGTAACTTTACAAGAGCCTGAATTACACACAACATAAACGCAGCCTTAAATACATCCGCAGTACAGTACATGATCAAAATTATATACTGTCTTATTGTACATTTATAGGGAGTGTTCACACCACGATAACTAAATTACATACCCATACTATCTAGGCTGGTATTCAACCTAGATAAGCTTAAATATTTAGTCTATTTGGATTTTAGGTGTGACAAAAATCAGCAGTTCGCGCTTTTCATTGAACTCGCTTGTGCTTTTAAATAGTCTTCCTACGTAAGGAAGGTCGCCCAATAAAGGTACTTTTTTGGTCGAATTAATAATTTGCTGTTGGAAAATACCACCCAACACTACCGTTTGTCCATTCTCAACGAGTACTTGAGTCTCAATTTGTTGCGTATCGATGGCAACCGCTGGGCCTGTACCTGTTTGAACCGTATCCCCTCGGGTATCTTGAGTAATGATTAAATTTAAAATAACTTTGTTATCGGGTGTGATATGAGGTGTCACCTCTAGGCTTAGTACCGCCTTTTTAAAACTTACGGTTGTTGCACCACTTGAAGCTGACTCCACATACGGGATCTCAGTACCTTGTTCAATACGCGCTTTTTGCTGATTAGCAGCAGTAATGCGTGGGCTTGCAATGATTTCACCTTTGTTTTCTTCTTCAAGGGCGGTTAATTCTAAATCAATTAATGTTCCGTTAGCCAATTTAGCAATGTGCATACCTATACTTGCCGATGGATTCGCCACAGGTAAATTAACGTTAAGTCGATCAGAAAGGCTAGGAATATTACCATTAGAAATCGTTTCAGCTCCTTCTAATGTGCCAGAAACACCGTCTGAGCCTTGCTGATCACTAAACCCCCAACGAACCCCCAAGTCTTCAGTTACGTTGTCACGTACGGTTACCATACGCGCTTCAATAACCACTTGTTTAACCGGTATATCTAAAGTTTCGACCATACGACGAACACTTTCAATACTTTTTGCAGTGTCTTTCATTAATAACGTATTAGTACGTTGATCAACAGACACGCTCCCTCTGGCTGTAATAATACTGTTGGTATCTGTTTTTAATAAGTCGGCAAAATCTTCTGCTTTTGCATAATTTAAGCGGATGTATTCACTGTAAAGTGGCTCTAAATCCTCAACTTGCTGTTTAGCTTTTAACTCTTTTGCTTCACGGGCAGCCAGCTCTTCAGATGGTGCAACCATTAAAATAGAACCGTCCATGCGTTTGTCTAAGCCTTTTATTCTAAGCACGACATCTAACGCCTGATCCCACGGAACCCCATCAAGGCGAAGAGTAATATTGCCTGTCACTGAGTCGCTTGTTACCAAGTTAAAATCATTGTAACCGGCAATAATCTGTAATACAGCACGAACAGAGATATCTTGAAAATTAAGCGTCATAGGACGACCCAAGTACTCTTTACCACCATCTAAGTAGGCATTTTGCGTTTCATCTTTCTCAACCGTTAAGGTAAAAATATTCTCAATTTGCTGATAGGTATAGGCAAAAGCAGTGTTTGGTTCAATCACTAAACGTGTAAGGTTATCTTCTTTAAACGTTTCAATACTGCTCACCACAGTGCCAAAATCGAGTACATCTAATTCATACAATAAATCATCTAAAATATCGGTATGATGAAACTCGGCAATGATTTTTCCACCGCTTTCATGAACCTCTACAGCTGCCTGAGTATCTTGTAGATAAACAAGTACTTTCGCCTCACCTTTTTCTCCACGTCGAAAGTCAATTGCTTGAATACCGTTAATATAATTAGACGTGTAAGCAGGCTTATCTTCGCTGGTTGTTAAAATTTGCTCTGTGAGTGGGTTATCAGAAATTCTAATAGAAACTAAATTATTGTTTACTTCAGTCTCATAAATTTTTAATCGGTCCAAGTTAATGGTCACTTTTAAACCCGCACTGGTCATCATACTCGTGATGTTACTGATACCAGCTTGGTTGATAGCGATATTCGTCAACCCTTCATCTAATTCTACCCCATCGAATAGTAGCTCTATTCTTGCAGGGCTATTAAAAACTTGTACTGCTGGTTGCTGCTGCAACTCTTCATCAAAAACTAGCTGTAATTCGGTTTCACCTTTAAGCAATGGATTATATCGAACGTCATAGAGTAAAGGGGCTGCACTGACGGCTTTTGTCATTAGTAGTAAAAAAACAAACAATAAAGCAGATAAAATACGATGATGCGAACACTCACCTTTGTGCATATAGGGTATACCTTTTTTCTTATTAATTTGCGCCATTGGTTGCCGCCTCTAACATTTCTAATTTGGTCAAACGTTCTTTCCAACAACCTGACCCATCAGGGATTAATTCTACTAATTCAATATAGTCACTATTAACACTGCTTACTTTTCCGTCATAGGTGCCTAAATAGCTTCCTATTGTTACTCGGTGCAAGGTGTCATCAGCAGCTGTAATGAGCGCCCATGTTTTGCCGTTCGATCCTATTGTGCCCCTCATTGCTAAATTATCTAATGGGTACTTCTCCAGTGGCTGACGAACACGCTCTGGATCTGGGTGAAGACAGTTTTTAACTTGTGTTAGCTTGTTTTGAATAATTTCTGGTTCTGGCGCTACAAAAGGGCTACGTAAGTCTTTGGCGTTATACTCAAAGTGCTCAAACTTAACTAGCTCAGGTATTTTTTCAATACGTGCCGTGGTATTTGCCTTAACCTGATCAATAAATTCTTTTTGCTCCGATGTATCCTCGTTACAGCCACTGAGCAAAAACATCGCAGTGGTTAAAAAGAGAAGCTGCTTCATCATCTCACCCCCTCTTCATAACGGTAAGTTTTTGCTACTACACTGAATGTTAGCTGCTTTTCGCCAGATGATAAAATAGAAAAGTCATGTAAACTGACAATTCTTGGTAGTTGAGCCACTTTCCCTACAAATTCGCCAAACTCATGATAAGTACCTACCACTTCAATTTTAATTGGCAACTCGGTATAAAACTCTTTTTCAACTTCTGGCAACCAACCAATTTTTAAAAATGTTAACCCGCTGGTTGTACCCACATAAGAAAGGTCGTCCAATAATCCTGGCGTCTCATTTGAAGTAGGTAGGCGTTTTAATAATTGAGAGAATTTATCTTCCATCTCAACCATTTGCTCACGATAAATATCAAGCTTACTGGCAACTGCATATTTAGTTCGGTAGGTTGTGCGTAACTCAATTTCCTTAGCAACGGCATTGTGGTAGCTGTCTATTTCATCCGACACTAATAAGCTGTAGCTAAAAAACAACACCAAACAAGCTACAAAAGTTCCGCATATTGCTTTTACAATAACGGGCCACTCACCGATGTTATCGAGCTCGATTTCATTCCAATCGATTTCTGTAAACGATTTAAAATCAAGGTTCATTACGTACCTCACCTATTTTGCCAAATGGTTTTACGTAAAACTCCATATTAAAATCGCTGAGTAAACGTGAAGATTGATCGCCGGCAACAATACCTTGCATAGTCGGGCGCTCTAATAAGTAAGAGCTTTGTACCTGTCTGAGCATAGTAGATAAACGATTATTAGACTCACTTTTGCCTAACACATGAATTTGATTACCTTTGCGCTCCAGCTTGGTTAAATAAACCCCTGCAGGCACTATTTTTGCCACTTCATCCATTATTTGGGTGCCTAAATTACGGCTACTTTGTAACTCTTCAATTAAACGCATACGTTGTTGTAAGTTTTCTTTTTTCTTGTCTAGATCACGTATGTCGCGAATTTTATTGTCGAGCGTTGTAATTTCTGAACTAAGATAATTATTTTTTAACGTTTGCCCTTCTTTTAGAGCACCATAAAACACACTCAGCATATACATACCAGCAAAACAGACGATAACCACAGCCATAAGAAGTGTTATAAATTTCTTTTTAGACTGCTCACGCTGTAGCTCACGCCAAGGTAATAAATTTATATGTGGCATGATGAAAAGCTCCTCAACGCCAGGCCAGTCGCAATTGCAAATTGAGTGCGGTGGCGCTGTATTATATTACGATCAACTCTAGGGGATATTTCCATCTTATCAAATGGTTCAACAACAACTGTGTGTATTCCTAATTCTTCAATCAGCAATCTATCAATGCCTTTAATCATCGCTGAGCCGCCCGTCAATACAATATAGTCCAATTGTTCTTTACCTGTGGTGGTTAAAAACATTTGAACAGCACGACGAACCTGCTGGAGTAACGATGTTTGAAAAGGTGCTAACACTTCAAATGTATAGTTTGGAGGTAAATCACCGGTTGTTTTGCCAATTTCAGCTTCATCAAAGCCTTTGTTGTAGTAAGCAACGATACTATTTGTGTATTGGTCGCCACCAAATACTTGGTCACGGGTATAAATTGTCTCACCAGATTGCACTACACTCACCAAGGTGAGTACAGCACCAATATCAACCACTGCAACCGTTTTGTCATATGCATCTGATGGTAACTGTTGGTAGTAAACATCCATAGCGCGACTTAGCGCATAGCTTTCAACGTCCACTACTTTTGCGGTTAAATTCGCAGCACTTAACGCACCGACTCTGGCTTCAACGCTTTCGGTTCTAGCGGCAGAGAGCAGTACATTTATTTTGCTCGGGTCAGCACTATTTGTAGAGAGCTTTTCAAAATCAAGACTCACTTCATCTAGTGGGTAAGGAATTAAGCTGTCGGCTTCAATTTCAATCTGCGACTCTAATTCAGCGTCGCTTAAGGAAACATCCATGAAAATAACTTTGGTAATCACGGTTTGCCCAGAGACGGCAACAGACGCGAATTTTAGCGACTTTGGTAGCTTTCGTTTTAACTTGATTATCACATTACCAATTGCTTCAATATCTTGAATATTACGCTCGCTCATAGCGCCTTTTGGCATAGGTTCAATTGCAAGTGCTTCTAGTCGAAGCCCAGTTTCCGTTTCACTTAAAAGTACGGCCTTGATAGAGTGCGATCCAATATCAATACCTACCATCATTGGTGATGGTTTTTTTATTAGTTGACTTAGCATGTTTGCAACTTTGCCTTTGTTTTAATAATAAACAAGTTATAATTTATATCTTAAAAAATATTATTCAATTTTTAATCAATATATACTAGCAGTCTCAACCTGTAATTGGGAGTCCGTTTAGGGAAATATCAGTGATTTTATTAAAAAGAACTTTACAATTTTTGATCATTTGTGCATTACTTGCACTAATTACATTGCTCAGCCTTTATTACTACGTTAAATCCGATATTCCCAGCGTGCAAGTTTTAAAAAACGTGCAATTACAAACGCCTATGCAAGTATTTACTAAAGATGGGCTTTTAATCAACCAATTTGGTGAAAAAAGACGGATCCCTGTAACTATAGACCAAATTCCCCAGCCTTTATTGCAGGCTTTTTTGGCAACTGAAGATAACCGCTTTTACGATCATATCGGTATTGATCCAATTGGTATTGTGCGCTCAGCGCTAGTACTTATTTCTACTGGTGAGAAAAAGCAAGGTGCCAGTACTATTACCATGCAATTAGCTCGTAACTTCTTTTTAACACGAGAAAAAGCCTACATTCGTAAAGTAAAAGAAATATTTATTGCCATTCATATCGAAAACCTCCTCTCAAAAGATGAAATATTTGAGCTTTACCTGAATAAAATAGAATTAGGAAATCGTGCCTTTGGTATTGGTGCTGCGGCGCAAGTTTATTATGGTAAAGAACTAAAAGAGTTAACTCTTGCGCAAATGGCAATGATTGCTGGTTTACCAAAAGCCCCTTCGGCACTTAATCCTATTCGTAATCCAGAACGTGCTAAAGCAAGAAGAAATGTGGTGTTAGGAAGAATGCTTGAAGAGAAGTATATTTCAAGAGCGCAGTATAACGAAGCCACTAACCAACCAATTACCGCGTATTTTCATGGAGCTGAAATTGACTTATACGCGCCGTACATTTCAGAAATGGTACGAGCAGAAATGGTGTCACGCTACGGTATAGATAAAGCCTATAACTCAGGGTTTAAAGTGTACACTTCTGTTGAATCAGATGTTCAAAAAGCAGCACAAACAGCTCTAGTTAATAACCTGCATGCCTACGATATGCGCCATGGTTTTAGAGGCCCTGAAGCCATTTTATGGGATCCACAAACAGAGCCCACACCTTCTGATTCTGAGTTATTAAACACTTTAAAAGAGGCCAATGAACTAGGCCCTCTAAAAGCCGCTGCAGTTTTAAATGTATCCGACAAAAGCGCGGAAGTTATACTTAAAAGCGGCGAGCGCACAACCCTTACTTGGGATAACCTAAAATGGGCACGTAAGTTTATTACACGCTATCGCCAAAGCTTTGCGCCTGAAACAGCAAGCGATATACTAACGCCAGGCATGCAAATATGGCTGCGCAAAAATGATGACAACAGCTATATTTTAAGTCAAATACCTGAAGCGGCGAGCGCCATTGTTTCTTTAGACCCACAAGACGGGCGCATAAAAGCCATTGTTGGTGGATATAGTTTTGAACAAAGCCAATATAACCGAGCTGTACAAGCTAAACGCCAAGTAGGCTCAAATATTAAGCCGTTTATATATTCAGCTGCGCTTGAAAAAGGCTACACACTAGCGTCAATTTTAAATGATGCTCCTATAAATCAATGGGATAAGAGCCAAGGCGTTGCATGGCGACCAAAAAACAGCCCAGCTATTTATAATGGTCCAATTCGCATTCGTCGTGCTTTAGCCCAATCTAAGAATGTAATTTCCGTACGCTTATTAAGGGGCGTTGGACTGCAAAGAACAGCCGATCATTTATTAAAATTTGGTTTTGACGATAAAGATATAAATCGTAGTGAGTCACTGGCATTAGGCAGTGCATCCATTACGCCGCTTGAATTAGCTCGTGGGATGAGTGCTTTTGCTAATGGCGGTCACCTAATTGAGCCGTACTTTATTTCACAAATCCAAGATGCAATGGGTAATACGTTATTTAAAACCAATCCCACCATTATTTGTGATGATGAAACGACAACACCTAGCTCGCTAATGCTAGGTGAGCAAGTAGCACCAAATTGTGCGCCGCAGATCATCTCTAAACAAAATGCATTTTTAATTGCCAGCGCAATGAATAGTGCTATTTGGGGTGGCGGTAGCTGGTCACATAAAACCGGTTGGAGTGGAACAGGCTGGCGTGCACAAGCGCTAAAACGTCGCGATCTTTCTGGTAAAACAGGCACGACAAATGATTCTGTAGATACTTGGTTTAGTGGCTTTAACCGCGATGTGATGACATCAGTTTGGGTTGGCTTTGATAACCCAGGTAATACACTGGGACGCTCAACCTACAATAACAACTTAGGAAGTGGTCAAATATCAGGTGCTGAGTCAGGCGCAAAAACAGCTCAGCCTGCATGGGTTGATTTTATGCGCGCCGCACTGGATGGTAAACCTGCTGCGCCCATCGAACCACCTGAAGGCTTAGTTTCTATTCGTATTGATTTAGAAACCGGATTATTAAGTCATAAAAACGATTACACCAGCCGTTTTGAATACTTTGAAAAAGGCACCGCTCCTACCAAGTATGTGTTATCACAACCAAATGATATATTTGAAGAAAACACTAAAACTGAAGAAGAACTATTTTAAATATAGCGAACAGTAAAAAGGCCGCAAATTAGCGGCCTTTTTGATGGTCTAACTAATATTTTGTACCAACCAGTATAAGTCAGAGTGAACGCCAGCAGCAGTCACTTCTTTACCCGCACCGGGCCCTTGTATCACTAATGCGTTTTGGTTATACCACTGGGTATTAATCACAAAAATATTATCGCCAGGGGTCAAATTCGCAACCGCTTCGCTTTTTGGTACATAGGTAATCCCTACCTTAGCGTTTAGCGTGTTGTTTTCAAACTCTAATAACCCGGTGTAGCACAGTGCAGCATTTTGTTGCTGAGCCGCTTGCGCATGCTGCTCAATAAATGCATCTAAACGAGCCTTATTATCAATAAAGTCATTCCAGCTGCCTGCACTTAACTCATCGGGCATCAAAGCGGATAAAGAAATGTCATCAAGTTCCAATTCAATACCTAATTCACGCGCTAAAATAAGCAACTTACGTTGCATATCTCGTCCAGATAAGTCTTCTCGAGGATCAGGCTCTGTGAACCCCAAAGCTTGCGCTTCTAGAACTAAATCTGAAAACGCTTTACTGCCATCATACATACTGCATAACCATGATAGCGTGCCTGAAAACACGCCTTCTATTCGCGTTATTTTATCGCCACTATTTTGTAAATCAGCCAAGGCAAAATTAATCGGTAGTCCGGCCCCTACACTTGCATTATAACGCCAATGTAAGCCACGTTGAGCAAGGCTTTCACGTAGTGTTTGATACCACGAAAGCGATGCGGTTCCCGCGTATTTATTAGCACTAATTAGATGGCAGTTTAATTCAACTAACTTACTATAAAGCTGACTAAAATGTTCACTGGCGGTAATGTCGATCACTATTTTATGTTCATACTCAAGAGTATCTATGTATGACAATAAATCGGCTTGTTTATAGGAGCTTGCATGGTTTTCCCATTGAAGTTGCCAGCTTTCACAGTCTAATCCATTAGCATTCACCAGCATCTGCTCTGAGCGTAAAAGCGCTACTAACTTGACGTTAAAATCAGTTGATAAGCGTGCTAGTTGAGCAGGTAATTGGCGCATAAACTCAGCACCTACATTACCAAGTCCTGCAATAATTAAAGCTATTTCTTGTGCTTTATTAATGAGCTTGTCATGTAACAGGCTCAGCACATCACTTTCAAGTACTTGATCGGTTAATAGTAACGTATATCCCTCACCGTAATGGGTAAACCGAGGCTGTATAGATTGTGTTTGTAATAAGGCTTCACTTTGCTTAACAAGCGGCGCTACCTCTTGATCAGGTGCAATAATCGCCACCCCATTTAAGTTTGACTCACTAATATTGGCGCGGCCAGCAAAATAATTAGCCACCTGATGTGTCGCTGACGCAGGGACTAGTAAGTAGATTTCGCCTTCGTGTTCAAAGTGATGCAAACTATGCTGAATAAGTTGGCTAACATGTGCTACTTCGCCTTCACTCAGATCATCAACAATGAGTAAATCCACATTATTTACTGTGGTTAAAAAGCGTTTTTGTTTACTCATTCCTAGTTTAACTATTTCGGTATGACTGCCTTGAGGATCGTAACTACTGCGAACAACTAATTCTATATCGGTATCTTTTAATGGCGATAATGTTTTAGCGTGTAATACTGGATTACCTAACCTCGCTAATAAATTAGCTTGATCACGGCACACTCGCGCATACTTAACCGCATTAGCAACCTTACGCGGATCAGTACTAAAAACACCTTGAGTGTCAGTCCAAATAGAGACTTTTTTAGCATTGCAATACCGCGCTAATAAAGTGGCACTGTAATCACTGCCATTTCGCCCTAAGGTCACTGTTTCACTATGTAAATCAGCCGCAATAAACCCCGTAACTACATTAATTTTACTCGTCTGTATGGCTTTTAAGCACTGCTGCTGATTATTAGCATGCTGCAGCTGTCCGGCATCTAACGTAAATAACTGCCTAGCGTCATGGGCACAAGCGCTAACGTTAAGCTGTTCTAAGTAAGCGCTTAGTAACCTTGCAGACCACAATTCACCATGTGCTAATAACGCAGCTTCAGCTAATGTTCCTTGCTTAGCCTGCTTGGTAATAATACTGAGCTCAGTTTCAAGTAAATCAAGCGCATGGTGCTTAGCGTTAGCTATTAATAATTGCTCAATCAGAGCTATTTGATGGTTGCTCAATAGCAATACAATATCAGCAATAGCTTGAGTGTCTTGCTGTTGATAGCTTTGCCACAGTTTAACTAAGGTGTCGGTGGTTTTACCGGCAGCCGATACCACCACACAATCCCCAGCTTGAGCATGAGTTAAAATAATATTTGCGACACTTTTAAAGCGATCCGCTGAGCTTAAACTCGAACCACCAAATTTATGAACCTGATTTACCATATTAATACCGACTCGCATTTATGTTTTGTATTTTGAAGATTGGTATGCACTACCATAACGCCGGATGCGCCGCGTTTAACTTTGCTGAACCAAATGATTCACTAGCACCACTTTTTGCCGATAGGCCGGGATTGGCTTGCCCTGGGCGCACCAAATTAAATACCCTGTCTAAGTCAGCGAGTAAATCATTTACATCTTCAATACCCACCGAGATACGAATAAGCGTGTCGCCTACTCCGGCTTCTGCACGCGCGGTTGCGTCCATGCCGGCGTGGGTCATAGTCGCAGGGTGACAAATCAAACTTTCTACTCCACCTAATGATTCCGCTAAGCTAAATTCATTTAAGCGCGTTAAAAACGCTGCAGCATCGTTTATATCGCCTTTTATATCAAAACTAACCATAGCACCAAAGCCAAGCTGCTGCGCCTTAGCTAGCGCATGTTGAGGGTGTGATTCAAGACCTGGGTAGTAAACTTGGGCAACAAACTGGGAGCGTTCTAAATACTGTGCAATGGCGAGTGCATTTTCTTGGTGTTGCCTTAAACGCACGTTTAACGTACGTAAGCCTCTGAGCGTTAAATAGCTATCAAATGGCGCGCCAGTGATGCCAATGTTATTTGCCCACCACGCTAACTCTTCACCTAACTCAGCAGTCGCTGCGATAACCGCGCCACCAACAACGTCTGAATGGCCATTGATATATTTTGTGGTTGAGTGCACCACAATATCAGCGCCAAACTTAATCGGGTTTTGTAATGCTGGCGATAAAAACGTGTTGTCGGCGGCAACCAGTGCACCACACTGTTTAGCTGTATCAGTTACCGCTTTAATATCTGTTAGGCGTAAAATAGGATTGCTAGGTGTTTCAATCCAAATCAGCTTAGGTTTAATAGCAAGGATGCGTGTCAAACTGTCGCTTTTGGTAAAATCGACCACTTCTAGTTTTAATAAGCCGCGCTTTTCTAGCGAAGTAAATAAGCGATAGCTGCCCCCATAACAGTCATGAGGGATCACTAACGTATCGTCACTATTAAGTAATTGTGTTGTTAGGTGAACGGCTGCCATGCCTGTTGCGGTAATAATGCCTTTAGCGCCACCTTCAAGCTCCGTGAGCGCCTCAGCCAAAATGTCACGATTGGGGTTACCACTGCGGCCATAATCATATTGGCGCTTTGTATCAAAGTCAGCAAATGAGTAAGTTGTTGATAAATAAAGCGGTGGAACAACCGCACCATGCTGTTTGTCGGCTTCTATTCCACTACGAACAGCAATTGTTGCCTTATTTTTTTCACTCATTTTCGCTACCTTTACTAATTTGGATGTTTAGACGTCTAAAATGTAGCGCATGCAATTTAAGATGTCAAAACATTTAAATGTCTAGATAGCTAAATAACTAGTATTTGACTATCTTTTTTAAACCGATAGAATTTCACGCATATTTACACGCTTTGATGCTGTGTGAGCAATTTATAATCTGAGGCAACGATACATCTTATGGCTAAATGGAATGGTGAATATATTCACCCATACGCAGAACACGGGAAAAAATCCGAACAAGTAAAGAAGATCACCGTTTCGATCCCGCTAAATGTATTAAAAGTATTAACTGATGAACGTACTCGTCGTCAAATAAACAACTTACGTCATGCAACAAATAGCGAGCTTTTATGCGAAGCGTTTTTGCATGCGTTTACCGGGCAACCGCTGCCTAATGATGATGATTTGCGTAAAGATAACGCAGAAAAAGTACCTGAAGAAGTGAAGAAAATAATGCAAGAAATGGGACTAGAAGTGCCTATTTTAAATGAAGACTAGAAGGGTCTTTATACAAAAAAACCTCAGCAAATAGCTGAGGTTTTTTTTGCGCTAATTTACACTTAACAATTACGCCATGTAGTTTTCTGGCATATCAATTTGTGCAACGCCAGAGTCTACCGCCGCCTGCGCAACCGCTTTAGCTATACGTGGTAACAAACGTGGATCCATTGGTTTTGGTATAATATATTTAGCACCAAACTCTAATTTGTCGATGCCTGCGGCAGTAAGCACTTCAGTTGGCACGGGCTCTTTAGCAATACTGCGAATTGCTTCTACAGCAGCAATTTTCATCTCGTCGTTTATTTCACTGGCACGTACATCTAACGCACCACGGAAAATAAACGGAAAACACAATACGTTATTAACTTGATTCGGATAATCAGAGCGACCTGTAGCCATAATTAAATCGTTACGTGCAGCGTGTGCTAATTGCGGATCGATTTCAGGATCGGGGTTTGAACAAGCAAATACCACGGGTCTATCAGCCATTAATTTTAAATCTTCAGGGGCTAATAAGTTAGGGCCCGATACACCCACAAACACATCGGCATCTTCAATTACATCTTGTAAAGTACGTTTATCGGTATTGTTTGCAAATAATTGCTTATATTCATTCAAGTCATCACGACGCGTATGAATAACTCCTTTGCGATCTAACATATAAATATGTTCACGCAACGCGCCACATTTAATTAAAAGCTCCATACAGGCAACAGCTGCAGCGCCGGCACCTAAACATACAATAATTGCATCTTCAATTGCTTTGCCCTGTACTTCCAGCGCGTTTAGCATACCCGCAGCCGTTACAATAGCCGTACCATGCTGATCATCATGAAAAACAGGAATGCTACAACGCTCTATAAGCGCTTTTTCTATTTCAAAACACTCGGGCGCTTTAATATCTTCTAAATTAATTCCACCAAAGGTGTCGGCAATATTAGCCACCGTGTTAATAAAGTCTTCGGTAGTACGGTGCTTAACTTCAATATCTATAGAGTCTAACCCTGCAAAACGCTTAAATAGTAGCGCTTTACCTTCCATAACGGGTTTTGAAGCCAGTGGACCTAAATTACCTAAGCCTAAAATTGCGGTGCCGTTAGTAATAACCGCAACCATATTTCCTTTACCAGTATATTTGTAGGCATTTGCTGGATCAGCGGCAATTTCACGAACAGGTTCTGCGACACCCGGGCTGTATGCGAGCGCGAGGTCTTTAACCGTCTCAGCGGGCTTGGTCAGCTCAATACTGATTTTACCTGGAACGGGATGGGCATGGTAATGTAGTGCTTGTTCACGAAAATCTGACATAACGCGATTATATCCTGCAATTTAAGTTAAAGTGAGAGGTAGTTTTAATCTACGATACCTTTATTATTTTTAAATTCCAAGCAATATCAGGTCTATCCTGTTATATGCTAGAACTGTTAATTTTAAGTGATTTATCAGCAACTTCCCTAGATTATCCTGACATTTTTAAAATATAAATTCGTCATAAAAATGAAAAATACAGGTACTTTTTGCCCTTGTTCTATTTTTATAAAGCGTATTTTTTAGTCTTAAATTAAAATAGTGAAATACCGAATTTTATTTAACTTTAAACACAAATAACCTCACGTTACCTGCATTTGAGTACCATCTTTAAAGTTTAACAAATAAAAATATAGAGAATATTGGCTGTTTTGTCTGCAAATGTTTATGCATACTCAGAATAAGAACAGGAAATAGTTATGCAAAAAAAATAAATACAAAATTGCTAAGAAAGCAGGTAGGAAAGTAAATTTTGGCCACAAAAAAAGCACCCTAAGGTGCTTTTTTTACATAGAAACAAAAAATTATTTTTTGCTGCTAAGTGCACCGAAGCGCTTGTTGAAGCGATCAACACGGCCGCCAGTGTCTAAAATCTTTTGCTTACCAGTGTAAAACGGGTGACACGCAGAACATACGTCTAAGTGAATGTCTTTACACAGAGTAGAACGAGTTTCGAATTTGTTTCCGCATGAACAAGTTGCAGAAATTACTTCGTACTTAGGGTGAATACCTTCTTTCATAGGAACCTCTAGTTAAGGCCGCATCGCTCTCCAAACCCGAAGTCTGGCACCATACGTCGTTAAAACAAATTTATTGGTCGCGAATTTTATCCAACAACCCGCACGCACACAAGCTTTAATTACCCTTTTTGCTAAAAAGTCGGCAAACACCTATTCATTACTGATTTGTCGGTAGGCTTTTAATGCTATTTTTAGTACATTAAACCATTACGTTAATTGGTTGAGTTGTTATGCGTTTTGCTGAAGTTGCAATAAAAGTCCCCTTGCCTCGCACCTTTGATTATAAAGTGGATGAGCAATTAGTACCTCTGACTCAATTACAGCCTGGTATGCGCGTGTTAGTCCCTTTTGGTAATCAACGTAAAGTAGCGGTTATTCTTAGCTTAAAAACGGAAACAGCAGTCCCCGAAGGCAAAATAAAATCTATTATTGAAGTTATTGACGACTCACCGGTGTTATCTGCGCAGCATTTAGAGCTACTGAAATTTACAGCGCGTTATTATTGCTATCCACTCGGTGAAACTATTCATATTGCATTGCCCAGTGCACTGCGCCAAGGTGAGTGCCCTGATAAAACCAGTATAAACATGGTGACATTAAGCGAAAAGGGAGCATTTTTACCGTCTTTAAAAGCTAAAACACAGCTTAATTTGCTTAAGCAATTATCAGCATCAGGTAAATCATCATTAACCGAACTCAAAGCTCTCGGGTTTAATAAAAAAACCATTGATACCCTTTTAGATAAAAAGCTAATAGTTCAAACCATTGAGCACGACAATCAATGGCAACATACCTCGCCAACGGTTGGCAGCAAACCCCGTTTAAATAAAGAGCAAGCCATTGCCTGCACTGCAATTAATCAAAGTACGGGGTTTAATAGTTTTTTGCTAGAAGGTGTCACTGGCAGCGGAAAAACCGAAGTTTACCTGCAATGCCTAGAAGAAGTATTAAAACGTGGCGAACAGGCGTTAGTGCTCGTTCCTGAAATCGGGCTAACGCCTCAAACGGTCAATCGTTTTAGACGTCGCTTTCCTGACACTCCTATTATGTTATGGCACTCGGCATTAACCGATAACGAACGTCTACAAACATGGCGTTTTTGCGAAAAAGGCAGTTGTGCCATTGTTATAGGCACCCGTTCGAGTATTTTTCTGCCATTTTTAAAGCTTGGGATGATTGTGGTTGATGAGGAGCATGATGCCTCATTTAAACAACAAGACACTTTACGCTACCATGCCCGTGATTTAGCTGCGTATCGTGCCTATCAGCATCAAATTCCACTTATTTTGGGTAGCGCTACGCCAGCACTAGAAACACTGCATAAAGCTATTAATAACAAATACCAGTTGCTTACATTAAGTGAGCGCGCACAAACCGCCACCGATAATCAGTTTAAGCTGCTCGACATGAAAGGTCAGCCTGATCGAGCCGGTATTGCACATGCCAGTCTTGCAATAATGCGCCAGCACCTGAATAGGGGAAAGCAGGTGATGGTATTTTTAAATCGCCGTGGGTTTTCTCCTACTTTGATTTGTCATGAATGTGGTTGGTTGAGTGAATGTAACCGCTGCAGCACCAGTGCGACTTTTCATAAGGCAATAGGCCAAATGATTTGCCACCATTGTGGCGATCAATATCATGTACCGCATCAATGCCCTGACTGTGGTAGTACGCAAATCTTTCCTAACGGCAAAGGCACCGAGCAAATAGAAGAGTTTTTGAGTAGTGAATTTGCAGACACCCCGATCAGCCGTATCGACCGTGATTCAACTCGGCGTAAAGGTAGCCTTGAAAAAGCACTGGATGAAATAAATCAAGGCGGCGCACGTATTTTAGTTGGTACGCAAATGCTGGCAAAAGGTCACCATTTTGCTGATGTTAGCTTAGTACTTATTTTAGATGTCGATAGTGGTTTGTATTCGTGTGACTTTAGGGCTACTGAGCATTTAGCACAATTAGTAACACAAGTTGCAGGACGCGCGGGACGTTCTGGCGAGCCCGGTGAAGTATTATTACAAACGCACTTTCCTGAGCACCCGTTATTACAAGACTTAGTTAATAATGGCTATCAAGATTTTGCCCGCTTTGCACTCACTGAGCGAAGTGATGCACAGTTGCCACCTATTACGAGTATGGCAATTGTTCGCGCACAAGGGCATAACATAAAGCAAGTCGTCGACTTTCTAACGGATTTGGTTCCTGTCAATGGGGTATCTGGTATACAATTGCTCGGACCGATCCCCGCGCCTTTAGAAAAAATTGCGGGAATGTATCGTTTTCAATTACATATTCAAGCGCAAGATCGACGCATACTACATCAGTATCTCGCGCAAATGGTTGATTATCTCAGCACTAGCAAACTTGCACAAAAAGTTCGCTGGAGTTTAGACGTAGACCCTACAGACATGATTTAGGTAAGGCCACATATAACACCATGGCACAGCACGATTATATTAATAAAAAACCAAAAAATAGAAAAAACACTAAACAAGAGCCGGCTAAAAAACCCTTCCCGTTTTTGTTAATCATTATTGCCTTGTTACTAATCGGTGGTTTTGCATACGGACTCTGGTTTGTTAAAAACAATGCCGATCCAGAGCTTGTTGAAAAGCAAGCAAATCCAACACCCGAAAAACAAGTAGAAATAGCTAAACCGCGGCCACCTAAATTTATTAAAGAAATTAAAGAGCATGAGATTCAGGTTGAAGTAAAAGAACTTGAACAAAAAGGCCCTTATGTCATGCAATGTGGTTCATTTAGAACCCATCAGCAAGCTGAAACCTTAAAAGCTAAAATAGCGTTTGCAGGATTAATTTCAGAAATCAAAAAAACCACAGGCAGCAATGGTATTTGGTACAAAGTGCGTTTAGGGCCTTATGAAACCAAGCGTCATGCAGAAAGTGACAAGAACAAACTTAAACGAATTAATATTGTCGGCTGCGGAATTTGGGGCTGGACTTGAATTTAAACCATTCACCCATATAACCTCTTCATAATCGTTTTTTACGCGCTGCCCCTTGCAGCGCGATGATGAGGAATAACATGACTACAATCGTAAGTGTACGCCGTGATGACAAAGTTGTTATTGGTGGTGACGGCCAAGTATCTCTTGGTAACACAGTAATGAAGGGCAATGCCCGAAAAGTTCGACGCCTTTATAATGGCAAAGTTATCGCTGGGTTTGCTGGCGGCACTGCTGATGCCTTTACTCTTTTCGAACGTTTTGAAAGCAAACTAGAAATGCACCAAGGTAACCTCACTAAAGCTGCTGTAGAAATGGCTAAAGATTGGCGTAGCGATCGTGCTCTGCGTAAACTTGAAGCTTTACTTGCTGTTGCTGATGAAACAGCTTCGCTAATTATCACCGGCAACGGTGACGTGGTGCAACCAGAAAACGACCTAATCGCAATTGGCAGCGGCGGTAACTTTGCGCAATCAGCTGCAACCGCCTTATTAGAAAATACCGACTTAAGTGCTCGTGAAATTGTAGAGAAAAGTCTAACAATTGCTGGCAACATCTGTGTATTTACGAATAACTTCCAAACTATCGA
The DNA here is from genome assembly GCF_000184065.1 of Pseudoalteromonas sp. SM9913. Lineage (NCBI taxonomy): Bacteria > Pseudomonadati > Pseudomonadota > Gammaproteobacteria > Alteromonadales > Pseudoalteromonadaceae > Pseudoalteromonas > Pseudoalteromonas sp. SM9913. Next base: position 326,367 of record NC_014803.1, on the reverse strand, counting down.
AGAATTGTAATAGGAACTCGCTATGTCTGATATGACCCCAAGAGAAATTGTTCATGAGCTAGACCAACATATTATTGGCCAAGCTAAAGCGAAAAAAGCGGTTGCTATTGCCCTTCGTAATCGCTGGCGCCGTATGCAGTTAAACGAAGACTTACGCGCAGAAGTAACGCCAAAAAATATCTTAATGATTGGCCCTACGGGTGTAGGTAAAACTGAGATTGCTCGTCGTTTAGCAAAGCTTGCCAACGCACCTTTTATTAAAGTTGAAGCCACTAAATTTACAGAAGTAGGTTATGTCGGCAAAGAAGTTGAAACTATCATCCGTGATTTAGTTGATGTTTCAATTAAAATGACACGAGAGCAACAAACTAAAAAGTTCAAACATCGCGCTGAAGAAGCGGCTGAAGAACGTATATTAGATGTATTACTGCCTCCAGCGAAAGATCAATACGGTGAAGTTCAGCGCGATGAAAATTCATCGACACGCCAATCGTTTCGTAAAAAGTTACGCGAAGGCCAATTAGATGACAAAGAAATTGATATTGATTTAGCCCAAGCTCAACCTAATATTGAAATTATGGCTCCTCCTGGTATGGAAGAAATGACCAACCAGTTACAGGGAATGTTTCAAAACATGGGTGGTGATAAACGCACTAAGCGTAAGCTTAAAATTAAAGAAGCGTTTAAGTTACTTACTGAAGAAGAAGCCGGTAAACTGGTTAATCCTGAAGAATTAAAAGAACAGGCCATTTTTGCAGTAGAGCAAAACGGCATTGTGTTTATTGATGAAATAGACAAAATTTGTAAACGTGGTGAAGCCTCTGGCCCAGATGTAAGTCGTGAAGGTGTACAACGTGATTTACTTCCGCTTATTGAAGGCTCTACCGTTAATACTAAGCACGGCATGGTAAAAACTGACCACATGTTGTTTATTGCCTCAGGCGCATTCCAAATGTCTAAACCATCAGACATGATCCCTGAGTTACAAGGCCGTTTACCTATTCGTGTTGAACTTGAAGCACTCACAGCCGATGACTTTAAACGTATATTAACTGAGCCACACGCGTCACTTACTGAGCAACAACGCGAGCTACTCAAAACAGAGCAAGTCGCTATTGAATTTAGCGACGACGCAATTGAGCGTATTGCTAAGGCAGCATGGCAAGTAAACGAAAAAACCGAAAATATCGGTGCGCGTCGCCTTCATACAGTTATGGAAAGGCTAATGGAAGAGATTTCATATGACGCTTCTGAAAAAGCGGGTTCAAGTCTTGTTATCGATGCCGCCTACGTTGAAAAACACTTAGGTGCGCTAGTTGAAGATGAAGACTTAAGTCGTTTTATTCTTTAATTGAAAACACAAACAGTTATACTAAAAGCCTCCAATATGGAGGCTTTTTTGTAAGCGAGATGACGATGAAACAAGTTACAAAAGTGCACTATCATAGTGTGAGTAAAAATTTAGATGTTTATTTTGATGATCACTCTGAAGTTATATTTAGCGCTGAGTTTTTACGGGTACACTCTCCCTCAGCAGAGGTTCAAGGCCATGGATCTGAGCCTATGAAATTAGTACTAAATAAACAAGCAGTGGGCATTAAAACCATTACGCCGGTAGGGCATTACGCGTTACGTTTAGAGTTTGACGATGGCCATAACAGCGGGCTGTTCAGCTGGCAATATTTTGCTAAATTACAAGCTGAACAAACAAGCTTATGGGATACGTATTTAGAGCGTGTTAAACAACATGAAAACAACAAAGACAGCGTACCCATAAAGTTTGTTCCCTAGTATTTAGTCTTTAGTCTGAACTTATACTCTGTGAATGAGAAAAAAGCGGCAATTAAGCCACTTTTTTCTGTTAGTAGTTAAACCTTATATTTTGAAATTGCTTGATGAAGTACCCTTGCTTGCTCAGAGACCTCTTCACTGGTTTGCGCATTAGTTTGTGAGTGAGCCGCAGCCCCCTCTGCAATATCTCGAATACGGACCACGTTTTTATTTACCTCAGAAGCCACCTGACTTTGCTCATCTATAGCAGTAGCAATATGTGTACTCATTTCCATAATAGTTTGCACATCAATGGTAATTGATCCTAGCAGCTCACCCGCTTTTGTTGCTTGTGTAGCACTTTCGCCACCTTGAGTACGACATTGGTGCATGATACTCACAACTTCTTGAGTACGCTGTTGTAGGGTGTTAATAATGCCTTCTATTTCGCTGGTTGACTCCTGCGTACGCTGTGCAAGTGAGCGCACTTCATCTGCAACAACCGCAAAGCCACGACCTTGTTCACCCGCTCTCGCCGCTTCAATGGCAGCATTTAAAGCAAGTAAATTAGTTTGCTCTGCAATCGCACGTATCACATCAAGCACAGAACCTATGGTTTCACCATCTTTTTCTAGCTGAGACACCACGCTGGAAGCTTTACCAAGTGAATCAGATAAGGCATTAATATGCTTAATGGTTGACTCTACTTCAACCTGACCTTGCTGGGCGCTTACATTGGTCGATTCAGCTTTTTTAGCGGCGGCTTCAGTATTGTGTGAAATATCTTGAATCGTTGCCTGCATTTCTGTAGCAGCGGTTGCTACCATATCCGCTTCATGTAATTGCTCTTGCATACCAGAGCTAGTCGCTGAGGTTGTTTCAGATAGGTTCCCTGTTGCTATATTAAGCGTTGTTAGAGCCGTATTTACTTCGTAGATGAGATCTTTAAAGTCACTAATTAAACTATTAAAGTCTATGGTCATCCTCGTTACTTCATCTTTCCCTTTATGCTCTATAAACAAGCTTAAGTCATTGTTTTGTCTTATCTTATCTATTGCTTGATAAACTTTTTCTATAGGTTGGATAATCGAACGACTGGTTAAGTACACAAGCAGCATAACGATGATACTTGCAATTATAAATATGACTATTGCTAATAATTGCGCCTGCTGCGCCGTTTCAGTTACTTGCTCTTTAGTCGCATTAGTGATCAAAGTGACCACTTCATCACTTTTCTTAACACTTATTCTCATTTTCCCTAGGGCACCCGAATTTAAATCGACGCCTAGTTCCACCTGCGCCTCTACCAATGCAGTAAATTTATTTTGGTAGTTGGTCATTAACGAGACCAGATGATTGCGTAAATTATTAGGTAGCTCTGCAGCATTTACTTGTTGTTTTAACTCGCTTGCTAATTTATTAAATCGATCTAAATACTTGGTATCTAAACGTAACATAAAATCTTTTTCAGCTCGGCGTAGCTGTAGCATAGTGGTGAGTAATTGGTAATTATTTTGCTCACTAAGCAATGTTTCTATTTTATGAACTGCTTCTCGCAGCTCGCCATATAAAGCGTCTTTTGGGTGCAACCCGATTTTACGCTGTAGTTTTACAACATTTTGAAAGTCGTCATAGTACTGTTGGGCTAACGTAGAAAATTGATTGACCTGAGCCGTAGCAATATTTAAATCTGCAGATAAAACAGATAGCTTTTCTAGTTTAAATTGTAGTTTTTTATATTCTTGCGCAAATAGCTCTAAACTAGACTCATCTTTGTAAAACAAAAAGTCTTTTTCGTATTTACGCATCGAAAGCTCATGCACATCTAGCTCTTCAGCGTACTGAATAGTTTCATTTAATTTAAGCATAATACGTGCTTCATAAATGATGATGCACAGCATAACAATCATGGCTAAGCCAACGATTAATGCGTTAAATTGTAAACGACGTTTAATCGTTAGATTCTGTAAAAAGTTCATTGTAAATACCTATATTAAATTTGCCAGTTCAGTATAACGTGATGCTTTCTTGTATTAACATAATTTTGTTACATGAAATAAACAATAATGCCTATCATTAAAAACCATAAAAAAGGGCTACCAGTAAAATTTAACCATTAACAAACTCCCTTTATACAAATGGACAATATAATCATCGGCCTAATCACAGTATTGTTTAATTTTTACAGTCTCGCCAATCAGAACTTAAATCTCTCGCACTTAATAAGCGCTCAGTCCATAGCTTTAAAATATTTATTTATAAAGATGACAATTTTATTAAAAAATTATGAGTCGTGTTATTGATTTAGTTCTATTTCTGGCTAAATTTACTGCAATTAAGTCGTTGTTATTGAATATAAGGAGGGTATACTAAGTCACTAACTTATGTATCTTTTGAGGATAAAATAATGGATTACAGCACTTCTGATTTATGTGACCATTTCGCTGATGTGGTTGACGTGCTTGAACCTATGTTCATCAACTTTGGTGGTCGACACAGTTTTGGTGGCCGCATTAAAACGGTAAAATGTTTTGAAAATAATGAACTGATCCGTCAATTGCTTTCTCAAGATGGTACAGATCAGATTTTACTTATTGATGGTGGAGGCTCCACTCGCAGAGCCTTAATTGATATTGAACTGGCTGAGCTGGCACTTGAAAACAATTGGCAAGGTATTATTGTATATGGTGCACTGCGCCATGTTGATGAACTTGAAGAACTGGATTTAGGAATTCAAGCCATTGGATCAATTCCGGTTGCAGCTGACAGTGAAGGCGCGGGTGAAAGCGGCATAGGCGTTAACTTTGCGGGTGTATCATTTTTCGATGATGATTTTGTTTATGCCGACAGTACAGGTATTGTACTTTCTGCTGAAGAATTAGAGCTAGAAATAATAGAACTGTAGCGTGACAGCACACCTTAAAGTATATAACGAAAGCACGCTCAAGCGCATTTGTTCTAACCGTGCAGGTGAACAAAAAGCGTGGCAGTCAATGGCATTACTTGACGCAAACGTTAATATACAACAAGCGCTTACTGATGCTGCACAGTTTGGTATGCGCTTTGTTTTACTGGGCGTTTGCGAAGACATTGGACCTAGAGCCAATTTAGGTAAAGGCGGAGCACAACATGCTTGGCCCGCTTTTTTACAACACTTTTTAAACCAACCTCACAATCACGCTATTGCCATGCAAAAAGTGTTACTCCTTGGCGAAGTAAACCTCGATGACTTAATGGAACAAGCACACCCGCTTGATAACCAAAATCCTCTCGATTTAGACCAATTACGTCAGTTGTGCGCTGAGATTGATGTGCGGGTTGAAGCAATTTTAAGCATGATTTTTAAAGCAGGTCTTGAACCCATCATTATTGGTGGCGGACATAATAACTGCTTAGGTATTATTCGCTCGCTTGCAAAATATAAAAACAGCGCAATTAACGCCATTAATTTAGACCCCCATGCCGACTTTAGAGAGTGTGAAGGCAGACACAGTGGCAATGGTTTTCACTACGCCTATCAAGAGCAGCACCTTAACAGTTACCATGTAATTGGCTTACATGAGCTTAAAAATAATCAACAAATTTTTAATGCGATGCAAAGTGCAAAATTTAGTTTCACCAGCTATCAAGCGATTAATGTTAGGCGAGAAATAAGTTTAACGGAGGCAACTAACAATGCACTAAACGCATTTGATAACGCACCGTTAGGAATAGAAGTTGATTTAGATAGCCTAACCAACATGCCTGCAAGCGCATTTAATTATTGCGGTTTTGATGTTAGCGATGGCGAGCATTATGTTTATTTAGCTGCAAGTAATCATCACAGTGCTTATTTACATTTATGCGAAGCAGCACCGTCACAACATCCTCACTCTCTTGCTGCAGGTAAATTACAATGTGGTCAAGTTATCAGTGCCTTAGTAAATACCTACCTACAAACAAAGCAAAAAATCTAATCTTCCCTAGGGTCTGTCGACCTTTGCGGATTAAAATTTGTTCAAACTAGGGGCTATTTAATCGCGGCGCGAGGTTTGTAACCTAGTGGGCTAAGTAAAAATCGAGCAACAAAGAGTAAATCGCCCCTAGGCAGAACCCGAAGGGCTGCGCCTGTTTGGCATTGATGCTGCGTTATCGCCTATTTATGGGGAATAACCACACCACATAGGCTCTGCCTTGCCTAAATACCAAACAGACTGCTGCAAATTTAACCTTGAAAGATCAACAGACCCTAGTCTTCTTGTGCCTGTAACCACTGTTTAAACCAACTCATTAACCCTAAGCTACTTAAAGGGTGTCCGAAGTAGTAGCCTTGTGAGGCATAAGCTTTCAAACTTTTCACAAATTTAAGTTGGTCCAGTGTTTCAACACCTTCAAAAATAACTTTTGTTTGTTGCTGATTATGCATTTCTACCATACCGCTTACTAAGCTGCGTATATTATTTTGATTACTAAAGTCAGCAGTTAAAGCAGGAGATACCTTAATATACTCCACCGCTAAACTTGGTAATTTAGACAATAATACGGGGTTATCTCCCAAGCCATCAACGCATACTTTTAAACCTAAACTGTTAAGCCTTGCGATCATGGCTCTGCCTTTATCATCTAGGCTGGTAAAAACATGAAGCGGACATTCAATAATTAAATCGCCTGGCCTTAGTTGATGCTCACTAATTACTCCGTAAACAAAATCAACAAACTCTTCATTGAGCATTTCTGGGCCAAATAAATTAACACTCAAAGGTACCGACATCCCTTCCATACGAAGTGCCATGGCTAATTCGCCAGCACGCTCTATAACAAAGGTAGCCAGTGAATAACCAAGCCCTGCAATTCTAATATCATTTATAAATCGGCTTGCCGATAAGGTGCCTTGCGTGGGGTGTTGCCAACGTAATAACAATTCTAAAAATTCAATTTGGCCATCGCCGTTGCGAATAACGGGTTGAAAAAACAGCTCAAACTCATCAGCAAAGCTGATATTCGCAAGCTCTGTTAATCGCGCTTGTTGCTCTAAATGCTCAACCGTCATTTGTTGATGATAAGCCACTATTTGTTTGCTTGGCTGACTATCAAGTGCCAAGTAAGCATGGCTAATTAAATCATCAAAGCTCGTACTTTGTTGATCGCAATGAACATAACTGGCTCTTACCTTTACTTCAATAGTGCAATTAGCCACGTTAAAGGGCTTTAATGTAGCGCCAATAATTTGCTTGATAAGCTGTTGATGTAAATGATTATGGCTTTGTAGATCACAAATAAACGCAAAATTTAACCCGCCTAAATGCGCTAATTTAGCATGCGGAGCAAGGAACAACACTTCATCACTGTCTAGTAAGTCTTTTATTCGATTTGCCGACTGCGACAACAATAAGTCACCAAAATCTCGTCCAATATGCTGATTTACCTGCGCAAACCCCTCAAGCCTTAATACAATAAGTGCGGCTCTGAATGAACCTTCATCAATAAGCTCATTATACTTTTGACGTAACTGTTGTTTATCGGGGAAGCTGGCTAAGGGTGAGTTTTCAACATACACCTCAGGCTCGGTTTGTGGCTTTAAAGGCGTAGTAGCTTTAGGCTCATTATCAGCTAAAAAACCACTGACTGAGAGCAGTAAAATAGCCATGAGCAACCACGCTAAATGCAGCGTAAAAAAGAGATACCCTATTAACAATAAAGCAAGTAATGCGCTTGCACAGGCACTGATAAGAAATGGTTTTTTTTGCTTTTGTAACTTCGCTTGATATAAATTAAAACCAAAACCTAGCGCTAGTAAAATAGCGAGCCAAGGTATTGCGCTACTCACCATAGCTAAGCCAATGAGCCCAGTACATAAAAAGCTGAGTCTCATTACGTTACTTTTAACGGTTAATAGCGTGGCAACCATTGCCATTAAAAGTGCACCACTTAAAAAAATAGCTAAATTGCTGTAGCTCAATAACGTTCCATCCATAGCTGACGTACTCACTGACATTAAATAAAACATAGGTTTAAGAGTTAATTTTATACAAACTAACTAAGTTTACCCAATATCCATAGATTTAACAGTTTATTTACCCCAAACTGATAACTTAATTGTGCAGGATGGTCAATTTGCCAATGAGCTATATCTGCGCGAGCGCCAACTTTTAATACCCCTCTATCAGTAAAACCTAAAGCACGAGCCGCATGTGCTGTTACGCCAGTTAATGCCTGCTCTGGGGTGAAATTAAATAAGGTGCAGGCCATATTCATCATTAATTGCAACGAACACAAGGGTGATGTGCCGGGATTAAAGTCACTGGCGATCGCAATGGGTACTTTGTATTTATTTAACAGCTCAATTGGTGGGTATTTCGTTTCTTTTAAAAAATAAAAAGCCCCAGGCAGTAATACCGCCACAGTGCCTGCGTTTGCCATAGCTTTAACGCCTGCTTCATCAAGGTATTCTAAATGATCAGCCGACAGGCCATTGTATTGTGATACCAGCGCTGCACCGTGTTGATTTGATAATTGCTCGGCATGACACTTGATTGCCAAACCCTGTTTTTTAGCTGCATCAAATACGCGTTGAGTTTGTGCGTAGCTAAAGCCAATGTCTTCACAAAATACGTCAACTGCATCCACTAGGTCATGTTCAACAAGCGTGCTTAGCATTTCATTGCATACCAAATCTATGTAATCATCACTGCGGTTTTTAAACTCCAAAGGTAGCGCATGTGCCCCTAAAAAGGTGTTAACCACTTCAATAGGATGATGTTGATTTAACAGCCTAGCCACCTCCAATATTTTTTTCTCATTGTCTATATCAAGCCCATACCCTGACTTAATTTCAACCGTCGTCACCCCTTCAGCTAACAATGCATTTAAACGCTCTTTTGCTGCTACAAATAACTGTTCGTGGTCAGCCTCTCGGGTTGCTTTAACTGTACTTGCTATTCCCCCTCCCTGCGCTGCTATTTGTTGATAGCTCACGCCCTGCAAACGCTGCTCAAACTCTTGCGCACGAGAACCGGCAAACACTAAATGTGTATGGCAATCAATTAAGCCTGGGGTTAACCATTGTCCTTTTACACTTAATATCGGAGTGGCTAACACATCAAAATTAGGTAAATCAGCTTGTTTACCTAGCCACACTATTTTGCCATTTTTAATAGCTAGCGCCGCATTTTCTATCGCCCCATAAGGCGCATCAATATTGCTATCCATGGTCGCAATGTTGGCATCTGTGAGCAATAAATCGATATCATTTAACTGTTCTGTAGACTCTGTGGCTTGCATAAGTTTCTCCGCGATAATGTTCAAATGAGTTTAACAACACATCTTGTATATACAAGGTAATTATGCCATCTTATTAAGTATTGTTTATTTTTAATACACCAAAAGCGTCTATGCCAACACCTAAATTTACACAAATAAAACAGTTTATTGTGGACAAAATACGCAGTGGGCTTTGGCTTGAAAACCAACGCGTGCCCTCAGAAAATGAACTGGCAAAGCAGTTTGCGGTAAGCAGAATGACCGCACGTCGAGCGTTAAGTGAGCTAACTGATACAGGCATTTTAACCCGTAGCCAAGGGCTAGGTACTTTTGTCGCAAGCTTTAAGTCGCAGTCATCATTACTCGAAATAAAAAACATTGCACATGAAGTCAAAGAGCGAAACGGAAACTACAGCTGCACAGTACAGGTGTTGGAATCAATCAATGCCGTGGCGCCAATTGCTATTGCTTTAGGTGTTGAGGTAGATAGTGTGGTGTATAGAAGTGTCATTATTCATAACGAAAATGACAGTCCCTTGCAAGTTGAAGAACGCTTTGTAAACCCGTTACTTGCCAAGGATTATTTACAACAAGATTTTACCGCTCTCACCCCACACGAATACCTATCAACGGTTGCCCCTTTAACACAAGCAAGGCACACCGTAGAGGCTATTACACCAAGCAGTGAAATGTGCCAATGGCTTAACTTATATAACGAAGAGCCATGCTTACAAGTAATACGCCGCACTTGGTCGATAAACGGGATTGTTAGCTTTGCACGACTTATATCGCCTGGCAGTAAGTATCGCTTGGGCGGGCAATTAACATTTAAAAATAATAATAAAGCGCATAACGCTTAATACTATTTAACAGGAGTGAACAATGAATCATCGACTGGACACACAACGCGAAATACGCGCGCAACATGGCAATAAAATAACCACCAAAAGCTGGCAAACCGAAGCGGCTAAACGCATGCTAATGAATAATTTAGACCCTGATGTTGCAGAGCACCCTCAAGCTCTGGTGGTTTATGGCGGTATTGGCCGTGCTGCACGTGATTGGCCAAGTTATGACAAAATAATTGCCACACTGGAACGCCTTGAAAATGACGAAACTCTATTAGTGCAATCAGGCAAACCTGTGGGTGTATTTAAAACTCATAGCAATGCACCACGGGTATTAATTGCCAATTCTAACCTAGTACCGCACTGGGCAAATTGGGAGCACTTTAACGAGTTAGATAAAAAAGGCTTGATGATGTATGGCCAAATGACCGCTGGGTCTTGGATTTACATTGGCTCTCAAGGCATAGTGCAAGGCACTTACGAAACGTTTGTGGCTATGGCAAAACAGCATTTTGCTGGTAATGCTAAAGGTAAGTGGGTATTAACGGGTGGCCTTGGAGGTATGGGGGGCGCACAACCATTAGCGGCTACTATGGCAGGCTTTAGTGCCTTGGTGGTGGAATGTGATGAAAGCCGTATCGATTTTCGGATAAAAACAGGATATGTCGATGTAAAAGCCACAGATCTTGAGCATGCACTAAAATTAATAACAGATGCTTGCATAAAAGGAGAAGCGCTTTCTGTGGGGTTACTAGGTAACGCCGCCGATGTGTTTAGTACCTTGGTAAAGAGTGGTATTACTCCCGATATAGTTACCGATCAAACCTCAGCTCATGATCCACTTAACGGTTACCTGCCACAAGATTGGAGTATGGAATACGCAGCTAAAATGCGAATCGATAACCCACAAGCAGTTGTAAAAGCGGCTAAACAGTCAATGGCAGTCCAAGTAAAGGCGATGCTGGCACTACAAAAAGCGGGCGCAGCAACAACCGACTATGGCAATAATATTCGTCAAATGGCCCTAGAAGAAGGCGTGAGTAATGCATTTGATTTCCCTGGGTTTGTGCCTGCGTATATTCGTCCATTATTTTGTGAAGGTATTGGTCCATTTAGGTGGGTAGCGCTATCTGGCGATCCTGAAGATATTTATAAAACCGATGCAAAAGTAAAAGAGCTCATTCCAGATGATAAACACCTGCATAATTGGCTTGATATGGCGCGTGAGCGAATTCAATTTCAAGGCTTGCCTGCACGTATTTGTTGGGTCGGTTTACAAGATAGAGCGCGCCTTGCTGTTGCCTTTAACGATATGGTTAAAAGCGGTGAGCTTAAAGCGCCGGTAGTTATTGGACGGGATCATCTCGACTCAGGCTCAGTTGCCAGCCCTAACCGTGAAACTGAAAGTATGAAAGATGGCTCCGACGCGGTCTCCGATTGGCCACTATTAAATGCCCTGCTTAATACCGCAGGCGGTGCTACTTGGGTATCACTTCACCATGGCGGTGGTGTAGGCATGGGGTTTAGCCAGCACTCAGGCGTAGTGATTGTTGCCGATGGTACTGATGAAGCAGAGCAGCGTCTTGCTCGAGTATTATGGAACGATCCCGCCACCGGTGTAATGCGCCATGCTGATGCGGGTTATGAAATTGCAAAAAACTGTGCGCAACAGCAGCAGCTAGACCTACCAATGCTTAATGAGGACAAGTCATGATTTCATATACACTCAAACCGGGTCAGCTTGACTTAAACACGCTAAGAAAAATTAACAAATCAGCCATACACTTAACTCTGGCCAATGATGCACAGGCGCAAATAGCTGCCAGTGCTCAAACAGTCCAAAACGTGATAAACGAACATCGCACTGTATATGGTATTAATACTGGCTTTGGGTTATTGGCCAATACTAAAATCGCTGACGATGAACTCGAACTATTACAACGCAGTATTGTACTTTCACACGCCGCAGGTATTGGTGAGTTAATGGATGACAGCACCGTTAGATTGATGATCACACTAAAAATAAACTCTTTATCGCGCGGTTATTCTGGTATTCGCTTAGCTGTGCTTGAGTTTTTTATGCAGCTGCTTAAAAGTGAAGTTTACCCTTGCGTGCCTAAAAAGGGCTCAGTGGGTGCATCGGGCGATTTAGCACCGCTTGCGCATATGTGTTTGCCTTTATTAGGTGAGGGTAAAATGCGTTATCAAGGTGAGCTGATAAGCGCTACACAAGGGCTAAAAATTGCAGGTCTTGAGCCACTAACATTAGCTGCAAAAGAAGGGTTAGCCTTATTGAATGGCACCCAAGCATCCACTGCATTTGCACTACAAGGCTTATTTAGAGCCGAAGACTTGTACGCACAAAGCTGTGTTATTGGCTCTATCAGTATAGAAGCGGCCATGGGCAGTCGCGCGCCATTTGATGCGCGTATTCATGACATTCGTGGTCAGCAAGGGCAAATAGATACGGCTCACGTATTTAGAGAATTACTCGATAGCCACTCACAAATTAGTGACTCACATATTAATTGTGAAAAAGTACAAGACCCATATTGCCTGCGCTGCCAGCCGCAAGTTCTTGGTGCATGTTTAACCCAAATACGTCAAGCCGCCGAAGTACTACTGTGTGAATCAAACGGAGTAACCGATAACCCTCTCGTATTTGCCGATGTAGGGGATATTATTTCAGGCGGAAACTTTCATGCTGAGCCCGTCGCTATGGCCGCTGATAACCTGGCGATTGCTATTGCTGAAATTGGCGCCTTAGCTGAGCGACGTATTGCTCTATTGATTGACTCTAATTTATCTAAATTACCGCCATTTTTAGTAAAAAACGGTGGGGTAAATTCAGGATTTATGATTGCTCAAGTCACCGCGGCTGCACTGGCCTCTGAAAACAAATCCTTAGCACACCCTGCTTCGGTAGATAGCTTACCGACTTCAGCAAATCAGGAAGACCATGTTTCTATGGCAACGTTTGCAGCACGACGACTGGTTGATATGGCTAATAATACGCAGGGCGTACTGGCCATAGAATGGCTAAGTGCTGCCCAAGGGCTTGAGTTTAGAGCACCACTACGCGCGTGTGATAAAGTAGAAAGTGCCAAAGCACTGCTACGCCAACATGTTAGCTATTACGACAAAGACCGGTATTTTGCTCCCGATATTGAAGCGGCCAACACGCTACTAAGTGAAGGTAAGTTGTGTGACTTCATAAGCCACTCCCCCTTACCTTCTTATTAAATACCATACTGATAACTAAAACCCAGTGCTTCTATCGCTGAGCCAATAACTTTGCGCTCAGCGACCTCATTACTACTAAAGCTCGGCATTTGTGTGCCATACAGCTCACACTTTTGCGCATAATAATCTGCTTTAGTCGGGTGCGCTGGGTTCACCACGTTATAAATGCTCTGTCCTTGCGACCAGTTATTAAGGACCACATAAATAGCATTGATCACATCTTGTTGATGCACCATATTCACTACTTGCTGACTAGAGGTATTGAGTTCTTTACCCGCCACAAAACGACCAGGCTCTCTATTTGGCCCCAACAATCCGGCTAAGCGAAGCACTTTACCTTGCTGTTCAAGCACTTGCTCTTCAGCGTCATACAGCTTTATTTGTCGCTCATTAGTGCCTGATATATCGCTGCTTTCACTATAAACGCCAGGTTCTTGATCATATACCCCAGTCGATGAGCACAATAAAAAGCCTTTGCAATTAAGCTCAGTTGCCAGCTTTAACGCCTGCTCAAGCACTTGCGGATAATCACTTTCGCTATCTCGACTGCGAGGCGGGATTGCACAGACCCAATACGCATTTTGTAAATCAACTTGGTGCTGCAACTCACCGTTTTGTAAAACAAACTGACGTTCAAAATCAAATTGATGAGTGTCACTTCGATGAGTCCCCTGCACTTGCCAACCTTGTTTTTGTGCATCAATACATAAGGCTTGGCCAAGCCAGCCAGCGCCAAGAACGACTAAATTATCTTTGTTGGTTTGCACTTTATTTACCCTTATTAAAACTCAATCAACGCGTTTTATAGCGATAAAAAATATAATTAACTTTATGCGACTAAAAATAATATTAGCAAACGCTGGTTGCAGAAGATATTAACACACGCTTTTTTTGCAATTAGTAATCTCTTTAATGATACCGCAACCATTCATTACATACCTGCAGATAAAGCGTATGACTTAAGTGACTTATCGAGAGTAATATATAAAACGATTGCTCAATTTAAGCTTTAAAAAACGATGGCTGCTAACAAGGCGTTTAAGGGTGAAATTTAAGCGCTTTGCTCTTGTTTTTAATTTATTCAGCACCATATCTTTAGGGTCTGTTTATCTGCAGTTTGAATCAAGTTTCGTTACATAACGCTATTTTTATGAGCGAGATCTCATTTTTCTGTTTTAAATGAAGATCTTTTTATTGAGGTAGTTTGATGTTTAGCAGAGTCTGGTATAGTAGCGCAGGTAATAAACAGTGCTTTTTAAGCAGCTTAATACAAAATTGCTAATTAATGTGTCCTAAAGGTTAATTTAAAGAATACATTAATTATCAATTGTAAAAAATGGGTTAGCCGATGCACGGCTAGCAAAAAAACACATTGTAACGGTTTTATCATGATATCTAATTTATTTACCAAGATTTTTGGTAGTCGCAATGACCGCACTATTAAAAACCTAAGAAAGACGGTCGCACTGATCAATGCACTTGAAACGCAGCTAGAAGCGCTTTCAGATGAAGATTTAAAAGCTAAAACAGCCGAGTTTAGAGAGCGTTACGATAACGGACAAAGCTTAGGCGATATTCTACCAGAAGCATTTGCAGTGGTACGTGAAGCATCAAAACGTGTAAACGGTATGCGTCATTTCGACGTGCAGTTATTAGGTGGTATGGTTTTACACCAAGGTCGTATCGCAGAAATGCGTACCGGTGAAGGTAAAACACTCACAGCGACACTGCCGGCTTATTTAAATGGTTTAACAGGTAAAGGTGTTCATGTCATTACCGTGAATGACTACTTGGCCAAACGTGATGCTGAAACCAATCGCCCATTATTTGAATTTTTAGGGTTAACCGTAGGCTGTAATGTTCCGGGCATGATGCCACAACAGAAAAAACAAGCTTATGCAGCTGACATCACTTACGGTACCAATAACGAATTTGGTTTTGATTACCTGCGTGACAACATGGCATTTAGTATTGATGAGCGCGTACAACGCCCATTATTTTATGCTGTAGTGGATGAAGTGGATTCAATCCTTATTGATGAAGCACGTACGCCACTGATTATTTCTGGTCCCGCTGAAGATAGCTCTGAGCTATACACTGAAATAAATACCATTGTTCCTTTACTTGAACTACAAGAAAAAGAAGATGAGGAAGGGATTGAAGGCGATGGCGATTTCACCATCGATGAAAAATCTAAGCAAGTTCATCTTACTGAGCGTGGGCAAATAAAAGTTGAAGAGTTACTTACCGAGCGCGGTCTAATTGAAGAAGGTGATTCACTGTACTCAGCAGCGAGCATCACGCTACTTAGTCACGTTTATGCAGCTCTTCGTGCGCACAAGCTTTACCAAAAAGATGTTGACTACGTTATTAAAGAAAACGAAGTTATCATTATTGATGAACACACAGGTCGCTCTATGGAAGGACGTCGTTGGTCAGAAGGTTTACACCAAGCTGTAGAGGCAAAAGAAGGTGTGAAAATTCAAAACGAGAACCAAACATTAGCCTCTATTACGTTCCAAAATTACTTCCGATTGTACGAAACGCTAGCAGGTATGACAGGCACAGCCGACACAGAAGCGTTTGAGTTTCAGTCTATCTACGGTTTAGACACTGTGGTTATGCCAACCAATAAACCAATGATCCGCGATGATCGCGCTGATTTAGTTTACTTAACGCAAGAAGAAAAGTACGAAGCGATTTTAGCAGACATTAAAGACTGTCAAGAACGTGGTCAGCCGGTACTTGTAGGTACTATCTCAATTGAAAGCTCTGAGTACTTATCGCAGTTTTTACGCAAAGAAAAAATTAAGCACAACGTACTTAATGCTAAATTCCACGCACAAGAAGCAGACATTGTTTCTGATGCGGGCTTACCAGGCACAGTCACCATTGCCACTAACATGGCCGGTCGTGGTACCGATATTGTACTGGGTGGTAATTGGAACAGCGAAGTTGAAAAACTTGAGAACCCAACTGACGAACAAATTGCTGAAATAAAAGCAGCATGGAAAATTCGCCATGATGCGGTAATTGATGCTGGCGGCTTACACATTATTGGTACTGAGCGTCATGAATCACGTCGTATTGATAACCAATTACGTGGTCGTTCTGGCCGTCAAGGTGATGCCGGTTCAAGCCGTTTCTACCTATCGATGGACGATGCGTTAATGCGTATTTTTGCTGGTGAGCGCATGACTAATATGATGCGTAAACTAGGTATGCAACGTGGTGAAGCGATTGAACATCCATGGGTTAACCGCGCAATCGAAAACGCTCAGCGTAAAGTAGAAGCACGTAACTTTGATGTGCGTAAACAGCTACTTGAGTACGATGATGTAGCAAACGACCAACGTCGTGTTGTTTACTCTCAACGTAATGAATTGCTTGAAGAAGGTGATATTTCAGAAACGATTACTGCTATCCGTGGTGATGTGCTCGCTGGTGTGATTGATCAATACATTGCTCCACAAAGCTTGGCTGAAATGTGGGATATACCAGGACTTGAAGAACGCTTAAAACAAGACTTCTTAATTGAGTTACCAATTACTCAGTGGTTAGCTGATGACAATAAACTGTACGAAGAAAAACTGCGTGAGCGTATTGAAGAAGCGGTTGAACAAGCTTACAAGCAAAAAGAAGAAATGGTTGGCGATTCTGTACTACGTCAGTTTGAAAAAGCCATTATGCTTCAAAGTCTTGACCAACATTGGAAAGACCATCTTGCTGCAATGGATCACTTACGCCAAGGTATTCACTTACGTGGTTATGCACAAAAGAATCCTAAGCAAGAGTACAAACGTGAGTCGTTTGAATTGTTCTCTGAAATGCTAGAAAACTTAAAAGTCGATGTCGTCGGTATTTTAAGTAAAGTGCAAGTTCGCGCTGAAGAAGATGTTGAAAAAGTAGAAGAGCAACACCGTAAAAGTGAAAATGCCCCTCGCGAATATCAACATGAAGAAGCAGAGCACGTAGGTGGTGAAGCACCACAAAGCGCTCAGGTTATGGCGCGTAGCGAGCCAAAAGTGGGTCGTAACGATCCATGTCCATGTGGTTCAGGTCAAAAATACAAACAATGTTGTGGTAAATTAAAATAACACCACTTTGTTAAGTTAGATAAAAAGCGACGCTTGCGTCGCTTTTTTTATGCTATTTAAGGGAGAGATAATGACTAAAGTAATCATCAATGTTGCTGTGGGTGTAATTAAAAAAAACAACAATGTGTTTATTTGTAAACGTGCAGATGAACAGCACCAAGGCGGCTTATGGGAATTTCCAGGCGGAAAAATTGAAGCCGGAGAAAGTGTTTTTCAAGCACTGAAGCGCGAATTATTTGAAGAAGTAGGACTGACTATTCATAGCTCAAGCGAACTTGTCACTATAGAGCACGACTATGGCGATAAATGCGTACGACTTAATGTACACGTGGTCAGTAACTTTAATGGTCAAGCTCATGGCGCAGAAGGGCAACCAAGCGAATGGGTAAGTATAGACGAACTTGATAACTATGATTTTCCTGCAGCCAATGTCGAGATTATCAGCGCCATAAAAACGAAATATAGCTAGTTTTATCATCAGGTATAAAAGTAACTAAAAAGCCAGTGAGCATCATGCTCACTGGCTTTTTATTTTGCGATTAGTGGGGCTAACCGCTTAAGCTAATTTCAGCTTAAATTACCAAATTTTTACGCGATCTTCAGGCTTGATATACATTTTATCGCCCTCTTTAACATCAAACGCTTGGTAAAATTCCGGCATATTCGACAAAATACCAATCACGCGATAATGACTCGGTGAATGTGAATCGGTCATTAAACGATTGCGCAATGCTTCATCACGGTATTTACGACGCCAAATTTGCGACCAGCCCATAAAGAAGCGTTGGTCGCCCGTATAGCCTTCAATAATGGGCGCTTTAGAATCACCCAGCGATAATTGATACGCTTTATAAGCGACGGTTAAGCCGCCTAAATCACCAATGTTTTCACCCAGTGTCAGCTCACCATTAACGCTGGCATCTTCAAACGGTTTATATTGATTATACTGCGCAACTAAGGCAGCACTTCGCTGTTCAAACTGCTTAAGGTCTGACTCGCTCCACCAATTACGTAAATTGCCATCACCGTCGTATTTTGCACCTTGGTCATCAAAGCCATGGCCTAACTCATGGCCAATAACCGCACCAATAGCACCATAGTTAACCGCATCATCTGCTTCTAAATTAAAGAAAGGAGGCTGCAGAATCGCCGCAGGGAATACTATTTCGTTATTCACTGGGTTGTAGTAAGCATTCACTGTTTGTGGCGTCATATGCCACTCAGAGCGATCAACTGGCTTACCTAATTTAGCAATCATATCTGCATAAGCCCACTCACTGTAGCGAATATAGTTACCTACTAGTTCATCAGGATTAATTACTAAATCTGAATAATCTTTCCATTTATCTGGGTAACCAATTTTAGGCGTAAACTTATCCAGCTTTTCTTGCGCCGCAACTTTTGTTTCAGGGCTCATCCACTCAAGGTTTTCAATTGCCACTGAATAGCCTTTAATCACGTTATCAACTAATTCTTCCATGCGCGCTTTCGCTTCTGGCGGGAAGTTTTCTTTAACGTAGACTTTACCTAAAATTTCACCCAGTACACTGTTTGATGAATCAACGGCTTGCTTCCAAAGTGGCGCTTGCTCTTCAACACCACGCAATGTGGTGCTGTAAAAATTAAATTTCAAATCCACTAAGTCTTTATTTAGCAACTGCGCGTAATTACTAACGAAATGGAATTTTAAGTAGTTTTGCCAAACCGATAAGTCTGTATTTTTGAAAATGTCTGCAAATTTTTCAAAGTAACTTGGTTGGCGCACAATCAACTCTTGGGCATCAACACCAACGGCTTCAAAGTAAGCACTTAAATCAAAATCTCCCATTAACGTGTTAGCTTCAGCTACTGACATTTTATTATATGATTTTGTTGCATCACGACTTTGTACCCGACTCCACTGTGCCTCAGCAAGTGTCGTTTCAAGGGCAAGTATCGCTTTGGCTGCATCCGCGGCATTATTAACGCCAGCTTTAGCTAAAATATCGGTAATATAGGTTTGATATGCCGCGCGAATTTTTGTGAATTTTTCATCATCTTTTAAATAATAATCACGGTCAGGTAAACCAAGTCCCGCTTGATAGGCATAAAGCGCATTTTCACTTGAGTTTTTAGCGTCATTATTAACATACCAGCCAAAAGGAAGATCTCCGCCTTTAACTTGTAGCTGTGCCATCAGTGTGACCAACGCGGCTTTATCTTTTACTGTATCAATGCTTTTAATAGCTGGCTCAAGTGGTAACATCCCTAACTCTTCACGAGCATTTTCAGCCATGTAGCTAGTATAAAATGCGCCGATCTTATATTCATCTGAACCTGGCTTTGCGCTGCTATTGGTACTGGCATTTTCTAGTACTGTTTTCATTGCTTTTTGCGATTCATCATATAACTGTGAGAACGACCCATAGTTTGACTTATCGCCAGGGATTTCAGTTTTTTCTAACCATTTACCGTTTACGTGGTAGTAAAAATCATCCTGTGCACGAACACTTTTATCGATATTTTGTAAATCAACACCTAAGGCACCAGGGGTTGCTACCGGTGCGGTTACTGTTGTTGCTTCTGCTTGCATTTCTTGTGGCTTTTCGCCGCAACCAACCAAACCTAACGCCAATGCAATACTGGCGGCAGTCATTGTTATTTTTTTCATAAGAATTCCGTATATTAATTAGAATAAATACGCATTTCATTAAGATTTGATAACTCAAAAAAACAACAATAGGATGCAGTCTATTATCTGCTTAATGAAATACGCATCAGCTACAACCTAATTTAGGAAGTACTAACTAGGCATCATAAACCTGATTTAAATAACAATAAAATCGAATATGTAACAAAGTATTTTAAAGCCAGCAAAACAAACCGAGCAAGGTGTTAAATGGTATTTAATTAAGGTTTATTTTTACCATGTAAAGCTAAGCGTTGAAGCTTTTCTTTTAATGACGGTGGAGCAGAATCGGCGATCGCATTTAAATAATCAGCCGTTTGTTCACTCATTTTAAGGGAGTTCGTTGGTTTGCCATCAGCCACTTTAAGTCGAGTGCTTAACCGTTGAGTTGCCTGTGGATTGGCAGTAATTTTTATTTGCCCAAGCTCGGCCATACCCGCGGCTCTAAAATGCGATTGCATGTCCATTTTTAAATAATTAAGCCTAAGGGCAATAGGTGCAGAAACGGCTTCTATCATTAAGGTGCCGTCACGGTAATTACTTACTCGGCACTTTTCACCTAACTTAGGGCCTAAGAAATCGCGCAACAATTGTTGCTGTGTATCCAGTGCTTGGCTTTTTCCCGCATAGGCTGCTAAGCGGTTGTTCAGCCCAGCCATAATATCGGTTAACGGTTTTGGCGCATATCTATCTTTAGCCATATCACACCTTAGAAACATCAAAAGAAAGCTTGCTTAAATTAAGCTTAATTTAAGCAAGCAAAGTGGGTTTATACCAATTCACTGAAATAAATATTATTGCGGATGGGTATTAAGCACCTGCTACTTGCATTTGTTCAATCAGTACTGAACCAGTCTGAATCCCGCCGCGACGCTCTATATCGCCACCTATAGCGGAAATACCTTTGAACATATCTTTTAAATTACCAGCAATCGTAATTTCGCTTACTGGGTATTGTATTTCCCCATTTTCAACCCAAAAACCAGCCGCACCGCGAGAGTAGTCACCGGTTACGGTATTCACGCCCTGCCCCATCAATTCTGTAACTAATAAGCCCGTACCCATGGTTTTTAATAATGCAGTTAAATCTTGATGCGTCTGTTCTACTAACCAATTATGAATACCGCCAGCGTGCCCTGTTGGGGTCATATTCATTTTACGTGCAGCATAGCTTGCTAATAAATACGTTTGTAACTCGCCACCGTGAATTATTTCTCTGTCGAGAGTTTTAACCCCTTCGCTATCAAATGGCGATGATGCTAAGCCTTTAAGTAAGTGCGGACGCTCTGAAATATTAACGGTTTTGCTAAATACCTGCGTGCCTAAGCTATCCAATAAAAAGCTGGATTTACGATACAGTGCGCCACCACCAATTGCTGATACCAAATGGCCAAACAATGAATTAGCAATATCGGCTCTAAAAATAACCGGCACTTTCATGGTGCCTAGTTTTTGGCTGTTTAGTTTTGCTAGGGTTTCTGCTGCAGCTTCAAGTCCAACACTTGCAGCATCTTTTAACCCCGCTTGATCGCGAGAAATCGTGTAGGCTGAGTCGCGCTGCATATGCTCGCCCTCTTTACCTATCACCATAGTGCTTATGCTGTGGCGAGTACGTGGAAAGCCGGCAATTAAACCATGGCTGTTACCATATACTCGCAAACCTTGATGCGATGAAAAGCTAGCGCCATCTGAATTCACAATTCGCTCATCGGCGTTTAATGCGGCTTGCTCTGCGGCATGACATAAATCAATCCCTTGCTCTGGGCTTACATCCCAAGGATGAAACAAGTCTAGATCTTTAGGGGCAAACTCAAGCAGTTCTTTATCAGCAATGCCATTACATGGATCGTCTGAAGTGAATTTAGCAATATCGATGGCTTTTTCGACCACAGCACGTAATGTTTTAGGATTTAAATCAGCCGTTGATGCCGAGCCTTTGTTATTGCCAACATACACGCTAATACCTAAACCACCGTCTTGATTAAACTCAATGGTTTCTACCTCCCCCATGCGCGTACTTACCGACAGCCCCGAAGTGCTAGACATAGCAGCTTCTGCAGCGGTAGCACCTAGTTTTTTAGCATGTTCAAGTACTTCTGATACAGCGTCTTTTACTTGAGAGATTTGCGAATAAATTGGATCTTGGTGTTGGCTTTTCATAAATTCTGTCCTGAGCCCTGAAGGCCATATTGCACACATTTTTTATATTTAAATGCTAACACACTCACTGCACCACATCAGCTAATATTAATCACTAAAAGAATCGCGTATAATAGATGAAGTTATTTTTATTTAAGAGCACCCCATGGCGAAGAAAAAAGGCAAGCCTGCTGAAATTGAAGAAGAAATTATATATGTATCAAAAAGTGAACTTAAGCGCGAAGCGCAAGAGTTTCATCAGTTAGGATCTGAAATTGCCAAAATGGGTAAAAAGCAGCGTGAACGCCTGCCGCTCAATGATGACTTAAAAGAAGCAATGGTGGTTGCTGATAAAATAAGTAATAAAAGTGATGCTTACCGCCGACATTTAAATTACATCGCAAAAACCCTTCGTACAGTAGAAAATATTGAAGAAATTAAAGCGATCATTGATGTCATGCTTAATAAAAATAACCAAGCTGAGGTTATGATCAAAAAAATTGAGCAACTGCGCAGTGATTTAATTGAACAAGGCGATGACTTAATCAACGAAACAATTGAACAATATCCAGCTCTTGAGCGCCAAAAAATGCGCCAAATGGTGCGTAATGCTGCCAAAGAAGTAAAAGCCGAAAAACCAGCGAGAAGCTACAAAGAGTTATTTCAGTACTTAAAAGACGCCATAATGTAACGCAGCCGCGTTATATATTAAAAAGGTGCTGCGGCACCTTTTTTTGTTGTAGATCAAAACCTCCTCCTCTTTGCTTTTTTACAATACGCAGCAACTTAAAAGATAAGGTGCGCGTGATGATTAAACTTCCTCAATGGGATCAAACTTTAATAAACAAATACAATGTATCGGGCCCGCGTTATACGTCTTACCCGACCGCACTTTCGTTAGCTGATGGTTATCAGCAACAAGATTTGATTAGCGCTATTGAATCATCGCAAACCCGTTCGTTGTCTTTATATATTCATATTCCTTTTTGTAGTCAGCTTTGTTATTACTGTGGCTGTAATAAAGTCATTACTCGCCACCAATCTAAAGCCGATACCTACCTAGACTTTTTAGCTAAAGAAATTGCAGCACAAGCGCCGCTGTTTCAAGATTATCGGGTTGAGCAATTACATTTGGGGGGCGGCACACCAACTTTTTTAACCGCAGCGCAAATGACGCGCTTAGTAACGCTACTAGAGCAACACTTTAACTTTAGCGATACCTGCGAGCGCGGTATCGAAATCGACCCTCGCTCACTGGCTGACAATATGCTGGTTGATTTAAGCGAGTTGGGGTTTAATCGTGTGTCATTTGGTATTCAAGATTTTAATGATCAGGTTCAGCTGGCTGTTAATCGCCCTCAGCATGTTGATGAGGTAAAGCAATTAATTACCCAAGCAAAACAGTTGGGCTTTAAATCAATTAATGCTGATATGATTTATGGCCTGCCACTACAAACACCTGAGAGCTTTACACAAACGATTGAGCAACTTATTGCCTTAAACCCTGACCGCGTTTCAGTATTTAACTACGCTCATTTACCAGAACGTTTTGCCGCCCAACGTAAAATTAAAGACGCCGATTTACCCAGTGCGCATAATAAGCTCACCATGTTTAAAAATACCCTAGAGCAAATGACGCAGGCGGGCTATCAATTTATAGGTATGGATCACTTTGCAAAAGTTGATAATGAGCTAGCCATTGCACAAAATACGAATCAGCTGCATCGTAATTTTCAAGGCTACACCACTCATGGCGAGTGCGACTTATTGGGCTTAGGTGTCTCGTCTATTTCACAAATAGGCACAGCGATATTACAAAATAAAAAAGAGTTAAAACATTATTATCAAGCAGTTGATGAGCAAGCAGGCAGTGCCATTAATAAAGGCATGCATTTAACCCAAGATGATCTTATTCGCGCCGATGCGATTAAGCAGCTTATTTGCCAGTTTGAGCTTGATATGAGCGTATTCGCTAACAGACATAAAATCAGCTTTAATGACTACTTTCAAGATGCTTTAGAGGCACTCGCACCATTAATTGCCGATGAAATGGTAACAATAGAAAACAACCTAATTAGCGTAACACCAAAAGGGAATTTATTTATTCGTATTATTTGTATGTGCTTTGATGCGCATTTACAAAAACAGATAAATGCCACTCGCTTCTCACGCGTTATATAATTTAAAACTAGCACGCATAAAAAAAAGCAGACCAAGGTCTGCTTTTTTTATATATGCCGTAAAATCTAAGCGCTAGTTAAAAACCACGTTTTCGCTGCCTTGGGCTGCTTTAAACTCAACAATAATTTTTTTACAGTCAGCTTCAATTTCATCACTCAGTGATTCTTCTGCGCGCCAGCGCGCCGTGTCTTGCTTAAAAATTTCTTTTTTAGCGTACTTTTTGCGCGAATCATGGGTTGGCATTTCTTTTACCACGTCGTACATTTTATAAATACCCGGGTATGCACTCGTTAGGTCGCGCTCAGTATCAAAACTATATTGCGACATAAGCACCCAAATACGTAAGCACCCCTCAGAGTAATCACATTGCTTTTCATTCATAGCACGTGCAATTAAATGAATACTATCGGCTAACTTCGCATTACGCTTTAAACGCGACTGTTTTAGCTTTTGCTGTTGCTCTGTCTGTTTTTTGCTAATTAGCTTTTTTTGCACATTTAGCTTATAGAGCAACTGACCCGCATAAAATGCCAAGCCCGCTATAATAGCAGCACCTACAACTAAGGCTAAGATCACTGCTGTACTCATTGCGTGTCCTTATTACTTATCTTCGTCGTCATCTAGCCATTCATTCGCTAGATCGTTTGATAGGTATTGATCAAAGTCTGAATTACTGTCTTCATCGCTGAAGTCATCTTCAAACTCTTCTTCATCTTCAATGCCTAATAATTTACAAAGCACTTGGTGACGCGCTATGCGGCTATTAAAGTATTTTGCATCTTTACCCGTTAGCATTTCACCTTGCTCATGACGCTCAACTAATTTAAGTAAGCGCTCATCATTTTCAAGGGCTTCTAACTCTTGTTCAGGCGTTAATTCTGGTTCAACAGCCTTTTTAAGCTCTGCTACAGGTTTAAGGTTACGTTTCATTTCGATTTTTGGTTCAGCAGCAGGTGCAACCAATGGCACTGCTTTTTTACTACCAACGCGTTTATCTTTAGCAGCCGAACCTGCTTTTTGAGTGTCATTACTCAATGCATCCGGTGCATTACGTGAACCAGGCTTAGCGCCCTTAGTTTTTTTAACACGTTGCTCTTTCAATGCGCGCATTTCTTTAAGCTTATCTTGACTTAAACGAACGGGACCATTTGATGGAATTTTACGTGACTTTTTCTTTCTACTCATATCTTGATCGTCTCACTTAAGAGGTTTTGAGCGAGGCGCAACTCAATGGGCATCGCGGTGCTGGCCTAGCCAGGAGAATTCAGTTTGGGCGTTTTGCGCGCCAAAGCACAGTTAAGGTGCTTTTTTTAAACGGGGGGTATTGTAACAGGACAAATAAAAAGGCGGTAGAGAAAACATCTCTACCGCCTACTAATCTGAGCGCCATTATATGGACACTTCTCCCTTCGACTTTTTAGTCTTTATTGTTTTTATTATTATTTTCTATCCGTATTTTTATTATTTATCTTCCGTGTAGCATTCCATTTTGTTTTTATTATTAAACTTCCATGAGTATTTTATTATTTTCGGTCTTCCTAACACTTTTTTGATATTTCCTTTGGTAGCACACTCTATGTGCTATTCAGTCGTGCCGCGCTACTATCCTTATAACGTTTTCCTATTTGTTATTGTTTTTGCGACAGGGGTTAATTTACTCGTTAATAATTTTGTTACAACTAATTTATATCTTTTTTCTTGTACTACATATGACAAAAAACACTAAAAAATATAAATTACAATAAGTTACATTAAAAAATAAAAATAAAATGAGATTTTTCTTACACCAAAGTATGGTCAATGTCTTACAAGAGAAGGAGCTTTATCGGTCACGGCAGGCACAAAAAAAGCAGCTAAAGCTGCCTTTTTCACTAATTAACATTATATTATGTTAACAACATCTAAATAAATACGACTTTAGTGTAGACCACCAAGGTATTTAGAGAGTGTTTCAATGTCTTTATCTGTTAGTTTCTTTGCAATGTCCTGCATAACACCATTTAGGTCGTTATTACGAACACCATCTCTGAACTGTTCAAGTTGTGACTTGATGTATTCTGGATGTTGGAAAGAAATCTTTGGGAATTTAGCAAGTGAAGAGCCATTACCACGTGGACCATGACAAGCCGCACATGATGGGATACCGCGCTCAGCATCACCTGCTTTATATAACATTGCGCCTGTTTCTTGAACATCTTTCGGTGTAGCACCTTCAGACATGTTCAAAGAAGCAAAGTAAGCAGCCAAGTCTTTCATATCTTGATCACTTAATGGCATTGCCATACCGCTCATTACTGGATTCATACGACCTTCTTTACCGCCCGAAGTCATACCTAATTTAAATTCAGTAAGTTGCTTGTATATGTAATCTGCGTGTTGGCCTGCAATTTTTGGGTAGATGTTAACCGGCGCATTACCGTCTGGGCCGTGACAAGCCGCACACGTTGCTGATTTTTCTTTACCTGCGTTTACATCGCCATCAAATGCTGTTGCGTTGCTTGCTGACAACGCACCAAGCAATATAGTTAAAGATAGTGCTATTTTTTTCATGGTGAATTCTCTGTTTCCGACCCTGTATCATCTACAATATGGATGTTGTGATTTTTATATTCTACACGATATTAAATTCTCTGGCACGTTTTCTACACACATTAAACCTATAAATTATAGGGTTTTGAGTAAAATTAAACGCTAAGCCAGTTAAAATGTACTGTCAGCAATGATCTTACATGCTCAAATACACTTTTTAATAGCTACTTTATAGTATAAAATACGCGCCACGGGTGAATTTGGTTTACCCAATGTTATTTTTTTAAGTTTTAGGAGAGCCTGTGCTCAAATCTCGTATCAAGTATAACACTGCGTCTTTTGTTACAAGCGCGCCAGACATCACTAAATTACCTGCTGATACGGGAATTGAAGTCGCGTTTGCCGGTCGCTCTAATGCAGGTAAATCAAGTGCGCTAAATGCCCTAACCGATCAAAAGTTAGCACGAACCAGTAAAACACCCGGCCGTACTCAGCTGATCAACACCTTTGAACTTGCCGATGTAGATAATATGCGCCTAATTGACCTACCTGGCTATGGGTTTGCAAAAGTGCCGATTGAAATGAAAAAGAAATGGCAAAAATCGCTAGGCGAATACCTGCAAAAACGTCAAAGTTTAAAAGGTATTGTGGTATTAATGGATATTCGTCATCCATTAAAAGATTTAGACCGCGACTTAATTAATTGGGCTGTAGGCAGTGAAATTCCGGTATTGGCACTATTAACTAAAGCCGATAAGCTAAAGCAAGGTCCGCGTAAATCACAAGTTCTTAGCGTACGTCGTGAGTTAAGTGAATTAGATGGCGATATTACGGTTCATGCATTTTCATCACTTAAAGGCACCGGCTTACCAGAAGTCGCTAAAAAGCTAGATGAGTGGTATTTAGGCCCAATCGTGGCCGTTCCACCTGCTGATTTAGTAGCGCCAGATAGCGAATAATTACTGTAAGTAAAATTTCTGCTGTGCGGAGGTAATAAAATAGCCGAGCTCATCTGTTTCGGCTATTTCAGCCCACTGATAAAACACATTTCGCGCAACTCGCGCAAAGCAGCCGTAGGGTAACTGCATATAAGGCACAGCCGCACCTTTGTAGTCATTGATATAAAGTGACTCAGAACGACTTAATAGCCATGTGCGGTTTAAGTTATCAATACAACAAATAACACTTCCCTCTGATGTCTTTTCACTATGCCAATTTACAATAATAAAAGGCGCATCCTTCACCTCAATCGCGATTTTTTCTACGGGTGTTTTTAAGTAAAACTGCCCATCTTCGTTGCATAATACACTGGCAAAAAGTTTCACCATTGATTGACGGGTAATTTCACTACCTGCGTAAAACCATTTACCTTGCTCATCAATCAATAATGGTAACTGCCCGCAGTGAGCGGGCTGCCATTGTTCAAAAGGTTTGCTTGGCTCGCTGAGTTGCTTGCTAAGCTCGTTAAGTGAAATCACTGTTTTTTAAATGTCAGTGCAAAAGTAACTGGCACGGCAGTAGCAATTGAAGGTAATCCGGCTAATTTTTGTAACTGCATTACCCCTTCGGTGATCTTAAAGTCATCACTGTTGATAATGATAGGAGTGAATGATGCCACACTTAAATCTCCATTGGCCGCACTGCTTACGAGTACATCAACAGCAAGTGGCTTTTTATGACCATGAAAGTCTAGCTCAGCGCTAATACCTTTTAATACGTACTGCCCTGGTTGCTTAATAAGTGACAACTTATCAGATAAGTCAGCGGTTAATACTGCGTTTGCAAACGTGTCAGACTCAAACAATATCTTACTTAAACGTTCGTTACGGATAGGGATAAAGGTTTCGGCTGAGGTTAAATCAACGTTTACGCTAAATTGACCCTGATCGCTCAGCTGCCCAGCTAACTGAGTAAAGTGACTTGCTTCAGCAATGCTATTTTTTTTAATTGATACAAAACTTAATTGGCTTTTATCGTTCAATAGTTGCCAGTTTGCCGATGCAGCACCTGAAACTAGTAAACATGATAAAGATAAACCTGCGATAGCTAACGTTTTAAACATAATGCACTCCTAAAATAAAAAGACTTATACCGGTAAAAATAATACTTTGATCAGCCCAGCTGAAAATCATTAGTTACTGTGTGGTAAATCGAAAATGCTAAGTAGACTGATGGTATCACTTGAAACGCTAAGTGCAATTAGAGAATAAATTTAACGCTTGGATGCAAGACAATAAAAAAACGGCCCATCAAATATATGATAGGCCGATATAGCAAACTGGGGAGAAGCTATTAATACGTTGCATCTTACGATGCATCATCAACAGGATGTCCTACAGGATGAGGACGGGCGGCACTTTACCAAAAGCAAGTGTAAAAATACAAGCATATTATTGATAATCGTAGCGAATTGACGAACCTCTAACGATTTAATACAAACTGCTGTTTAATTTAACTTTTTTTTAACCTGCAAGATAAAGAAAAAGCGCCTAGCGGCGCTTTATGATTCTCTTTTTTGACTCTGTATTTGGCCTATATTAAAACCAGTACAGTAGCGCTAAATTAGTGTGCTTGTTCCCAGTTATCACCTTCGTCAGCTTCAACAATAAGTGGTACATCTAACTGCGCCGCTTGTGACATCAGCTCACAAATCTGTTTGGTATATTGCTCAGTACATTCTGTTTTAATCTCAAATACCAATTCATCGTGTACCTGCATGAGCAGCTTAACTGTATTAGGTGCTTGCTGATTAACCCAAGCATGCACGCTTAACATCGCTTTTTTAATAATATCAGCCGCAGTGCCTTGCATCGGTGCATTAATTGCTGCGCGCTCAGCGCCTTTGCGACGAGCGCCATTGCGCGCATTTATTTCTGGTAAATGTAAGCGACGGCCAAAAATTGTTTCTACATAGCCATTTTCGGCCGCTTTCTCACGCGTTGTTTCCATGTATTCTAAAACACCTGGAAAACGCTCAAAATATTTATCAATATAATGCTGCGCTTCATGGCGTGGTACATCAAGTTGACGTGCTAAGCCAAATGCTGACATGCCATAAATTAAGCCAAAGTTTACCGCTTTAGCTTTACGGCGCATATCTGATGTTACCTCTTCAAGCTCAACCCCAAATACTTCAGCAGCCGTGGCACTGTGAACATCTAAGCCATTAGCAAATGCGCTTAGTAATCCCTTATCTTGCGAGAGATGCGCCATAATACGCAGTTCTATTTGGCTGTAATCGGCAGCCACAATTTTATACCCATCTGCGGCAATAAACGCTTCACGAATACGACGCCCTTCCTCTGAACGAATAGGAATATTTTGTAAATTAGGATCGCTTGAGCTTAATCGACCTGTTGCTGTTACCGCTTGGTGATAAGAAGTATGCACTCGCTGCGTGCGTTCATTGACTATCAAGGGTAACTTATCGGTGTAGGTTGATTTGAGCTTAGATAAACCACGATGCTCAATAATCACTTTAGGCAATGGGTAATCATGCGCTAACTCTTGTAGTACTTCTTCTGCTGTAGAGGGCGCGCCTTTAGGTGTTTTTTTGATAACGGGCAATTCGAGCTTTTCAAATAACAGCACCTGTAGTTGCTTTGGTGAGCTTAAGTTAAACGGTTCGCCCGCGATTTCAAACGCTTCTTTTTCAAGCTCAAGTAATCGCTCACCTAAACGTTGGCTATGCGTGGCCAACATGTTGCTGTCGATAGCAACACCGGTGCGCTCAATATCAGAAATAACACTTACTAGTGGCATTTCTATATCTTCAAACACCGATTTTAGTTTTTCATCCGCTTCAAGTTTCGGCCATAACACTTGGTGCAAACGCAAAGTAATATCGGCATCTTCAGCGGCATAAGGCGCTGCTTTTTCAAGTTCTATTTGATTAAATGTAAGCTGCTTTTTACCTTTACCTGCAATATCTTCAAAGCTAATATTTTTGTGGCCTAAATATTTAAGCGCCAACGAGTCCATATCATGACGGGTGCCTACGCTATTAAATACATAAGACTCCAACATAGTGTCGAACTTAATACCATTTAATTCATAGCCTGCATTGGCAAGCACGCTTTTATCGTATTTTAGATTTTGACCTACTTTAGCTTTATTTTCGTCTGCTAATATCGGCCCCAACTTTTGCATCACAAATTCAAGGCTTAACTGCTCGGGCGCACCGGGGTAATCGTGTGCTATTGGTAAATAAGCCGCTTCCCCTGCTTTAACCGCAAAGCTCATACCGACCAATTGCGCTTTCATATACTCTAAACTGGTTGTTTCTGTATCAAAAGCAAATAGCTCAGCTTCATTAAGCTGTTCTATTAATGTCTCAAATTGGGCCTCAGTTAAAATAGTTTCATAGTGCGCATCTTCAACTTTTGGCAGCTCATTCTCTTGCGTTGGGACTGCTAAATGTGTGTCGGCATCTTTTGGGTTGTCTAGCAATTCAGCTAGCCAACGACGAAACTCACATTCACCGTATAAGGCAATTAATTCGTCTTTATTCGGTGTTTGTAATTTAAAAGTATCAAGATCAGATTCAACCTCAACATCACATTTAATAGTGGCAAGCTCATAGCTTAACGGTAAATGATCAATCGCTTTTGCCAGTTTCTCGCCTATTTTACCTTTTATATCAGAAGCATTATCAATTACGCCCTGAAGCGATCCGTACTTTTGTAACCATTTAACCGCTGTTTTAGGTCCACAACCCTCAACGCCAGGAATATTATCTACTTTGTCGCCCATTAAAGCTAAATAGTCGATAATAAGTTCAGGTCCAACACCAAACTTTTCAACCACAGTTTCGGGATCTGAAATGCTGTCGGTCATGGTATTAATCAAGGTTACATGCTCATTGACCAACTGCGCCATATCTTTATCACCAGTCGATACCAGCACATGACGTTGTTGCTCAGAGGCAATCCGTGCAAAAGTACCGATTACGTCATCGGCTTCCACGCCCTCAATACTAATTAACGGAAAACCCATTGCTTTGATAATACTGTGCAGCGGCGCTATTTGAGTACGCAGATCATCAGGCATTGGCGGACGGTTCGCTTTATACTCACTGTACATATCATTTCTGAAGGTTTTACCTTTGGCGTCAAATACCACCACCATATGTGAGGGATCATATTGTTTGATTAAACTTTTAAGCATGTTTACCACGCCATAAATGGCACCGGTGGCCTCACCCTTAGAGTTGGTTAGATGTGGTGGTGAATGATAAGCACGAAACAAATATGAAGAGCCATCAACTAAAATAAGCGGGTTTTCGGGGATCTGAGCCATGGTAAAATTGGATCCTAAATACAAAAAAGTAATATGAGTGTAAGCATGCCATAAGGCAGTAAATAAAACGACTGTGAATTAATGTGAGTAATCGCGCTACATTTTTAGTAAGTTGTGGATAACTATGTAGATAACACCCACAAGCAATTCATCCGAAGCACCTTGAAATGCCTAGATTAATTTGTAATTTATTGTTTTGTTTAAAAAAAGATAATTCGAGGTTCTTTTTTATTATTTTTTTATTAATGTGGAAAAAGCATTTATACCGTCACTGATTTTATAACCCACCTTAATTATTTACGTCCATTTAAATAACTGGATGAGCATTCTAGCATAATGGATCAAAGATCATAGCGATCCTTTATAATTTTTTTCATGGCTACTAATCACTAAATGGCATATAGCGCATAACAACGTGCTTTGCGCCTAAAAAACGAGCAAATAAATTTTTAAATCGGCTGATTCATCGTGTTAAACTTTATTTAAGAGACTTTAATGGAGCGAAATGATATGAAAAATATAGCTGTAATTTTAGCAGGTTGTGGTGTGTTTGATGGTAGTGAAATTAATGAGGTGGTACTGACTTTATTACACATTGAAAAAAATAATGCTCAGTATCAGTGCTTTGCACCTGATATAGAGCAGTACCACACCATTAATCACATCACTGGTGAAGAAATAGCACAGCCGCGAAATGTATTAGTTGAATCAGCTCGCATCACCCGTGGCAATATAAAGTCACTCGCTGAATTAGACGTTACACAATTTGATGCACTCATTGTCCC
The DNA here is from genome assembly GCF_000184065.1 of Pseudoalteromonas sp. SM9913. Classification (NCBI taxonomy): domain Bacteria; kingdom Pseudomonadati; phylum Pseudomonadota; class Gammaproteobacteria; order Alteromonadales; family Pseudoalteromonadaceae; genus Pseudoalteromonas; species Pseudoalteromonas sp. SM9913. Next base: position 293,570 of record NC_014803.1, on the reverse strand, counting down.
TGGGGGCTTCGGGGTAGCTAAAAATCTATCTGACTTTGCTATTAATGGCACTAACGCTAAAGTAAACGAGGCAGTACTTAGCGCTTGTAAAGCGTTTGCGGATGCAAAAAAAGCCACGGGTTACATGTGTATTGCACCGGCTCTATTGCCTTTTATTTATCATAAACCTCAGCTTACTATTGGTAATGATAGCGACACAGCCGAGGCTCTTAGCACATTAGGCGCTGAACACGTAGAGTGTAAAGTGGATGATATTGTTATTGATAAAAGCAATAAACTCGTTACGACACCGGCCTATATGTTGGCACAGTCTATTATGGATGCAGATGCAGGAATCGATAAGTTAGTGCGTAACGTATTAGCTATGAGTTAGTCGTAAGGGCTTTGATCGCATTAAAGGCGTGATGATCCCGTTTTATAATTTAACTATGCGCTAAACCATGTAATTTTATTGAGTTAAGACAATCATTAGTCGTATTTCTAAATAAAATCGACTCTGAGCATTTTATAAATGACTTAGTGGAGTTATAATTGGTTTAAATTCCGTCATTTAAAATCGTGATTGATCACGTTCAAATTGAAGTGGGCAAGGCAAAATGAAAAAACTATCAGCTGCAGCATTACTTGTGCTAGCAACCACCGCATACGCACAGCCATATGATAACTCTATGACTGAAGATGCAATTAAAAAACGTTTAGCGCCTATCGGTGCTGTTTACCTTGAAGGTGAAAAAGTAGCGGTTGCTGCACCAACAGGGCCTCGTTCAGGCGAGCAAGTATATCAAGCGGCCTGTTTTGCTTGTCATGGTACAGGTGCTTTAGGCGCTCCTAAATCAGCTGACGATTGGGCTCCTCGTATTGCTAAAGGAAAAGATACCTTATTAGATCATGCAATCAACGGCTTCAATGCAATGCCGCCACGTGGTACATGTATGGATTGTTCTGATGATGAAATAAGCGCAGCAATCGACTTTATGACTGCTAAATAAAATCAGTCAGGCTAAAACTATAAATGAAAGGCTTACTCACAGTAAGCCTTTTTTGTTTCTAATTATCGATTTTTCGCAGCATAATTAAGATAAATATCTACTTGACGCAAAATGTTAAAAGTGGAACTATAATGATTAATAACTATACAAAAAATTATAACTGGTTAAACATCATTGGAAGATAAACTCATTGTACCGAGTAGCGTAGTGCGCCAAAATAAACGACTAAAAGCACTATTGAAAAAGTACAAACATGCCTACCACCTCCACAATGCCCTGATACAGCTATCAGAGCAAGCAAGTACTGTTGCCGAATTAACCTTACTTTACCCAGCTATTCATGACATTTTACAAAAGTATGTCCCGAGTAAAAGCTTTTATGTGGTGCTTGTTGAACCGCAATCACAACAGTTGGAACTGTCTTATTTTTCTGATGAAAAAGATGGAATTTCTGTACCACTTAATCGGGAGAATAATTTTGAAGAAGGCGCAACGGGTTATGTGTTTAAGCAAGGAAAGACCACTTATTTCACTAAGCAACAAATGCATGATGCTGCACAGCAAGGCTTATTTAAAGCATTAGGTACACCTGCAGAACACTGGGTAGGCGTTCCAGTTTATCAAGAAAAAAATATTATTGGCGTATTAGCAGCGCAAAGTTACGACACTGAGCAAGGTTATAGTTCGCAACAAATAAACCTACTTGAAGCAATGTCACTTTATTTAGCGACAGCTATTGAACGCGTTAAGAAACGAGAGTTGCTCGAATCAGAAGTAAAACTAAGAACCCGTGCATTAACGCAAAGCAATGATGCTTTAAATGTTGAAATACAACAGCGAAAAAGCGCCCTGCAACGCCAGCAAATATTATTTAAAATTTCAGAGCTGACAACTCAAGCTAAAAACCTAGATGATGCTTATTTTCAAATACACGAAATAATAAAAACCATCACTTACGCAAAAAATCTTTATATTGCCTTGTATGATAAAGAAACGGGCTGGATTAGTTTTCCTTACAGTGTTGACGAATTTCAAGGCAGCACCCAACCAAGGCGCTTTGCAAAAGGGTACAGTGAGCTGGTGATCAGCACCGAAGAAACACAAATAATTCACCCGCAAAGAGCACAAGAGTTATTAGATAGTGGCATTGTAGAGCGTGAAAAACCAATTGATGAATCTAGAAGAGCCACCAGCTGGCTTGGCGCTCCGCTAAAAACATCGCAAGGAGTTATAGGTTTAATTGTTTGCCAAGCTTATAATAATGAACACCTTTTCACACAAGATGATGCAGAACTCATAACCTTTGTATCGCATCAAATTGCCACGGTATTACAAACAAAATTAGCCTCACAGGCGCTGAAAAAGAGCCACCAAGAGCTCGCTTCTCGAGTAAACGAAAAAACCAAAGAGCTAAGCCAAGCAAATTTGCATTTACAGATGCAAATTGATGAGCGTAAAAAAATAGAGCAGCAGCTGTATCACGATGCGCACCATGACTCATTAACAAGCTTGCCTAATCGTAATTTATTTTTAACGCAGCTAGAAAAAACGCTACAGTTTTACCAACGTCACCCTGATGAGCACTTTGCGGTACTGTTTATTGACCTTGATAAATTTAAAGATATAAACGACCAGCTTGGGCACCATGCCGGAGACGAATTTTTAATTAGCGTGGGTCAGTTGTTCTCTCAATGTATCCGTGAGCATGATTTATTAGCACGCTTAGGGGGAGATGAATTTGTAATTTTACTCACTCATTTAACCGAGCCAAACCAAGCTGAAGATGTTGCAAATCGAATCATCAACATCATGCGAAAACCTTTTTGTACAAAAGGTATTTGTGTGCAAAGCGGCGCGAGTATTGGTATCACTTATTCAAAACAAAGCTATAAACATACAGATGAAATTATTAGAGATGCTGATGCCGCAATGTATTACGCTAAAAACTCTGGTAAAAATCGCTTCGAATTATTTCACCCGTTACTCACAGAGCCAATGCTGCAACATGAGTCACAAACATTGCACCATCTTGATGTATTACCTATGACGTTTCGTAGCTCAGATATTATTTCTATGGATGAGCATTATCAATATGCCTCATTATTTGAAGCGTTTGGTGAACACCCTGTACTTGGCTTTACTAGTTTTGATATTTTAAAGAAATTTGCAAGTGATAAAGAACAGCATATAAAAGTAGAACTCCAACTGATTTTACAAGCGTATCAACAAGCGAAAGACTCTGAAATAAGCGTTGCTCTTCTGCCTTGCTCAAGTCTGCTTTTAGAAAAGCATGAGTTCTCTTTATTAACTGCTGCACTAAAGCAGCCATTAAACATTGATCCACTTTGTTTGTTGTTTGATGATCAAGAATTACGTTACGCCAGTGCGCTGCAACTAGAAAACTTAAAACAGCTTAAAGCGCTGGGCTACTCTATTGGTCTAAATAATTTCGCAAAGGATAAATGCGAGCTTAATTTAGTGACCGAGATAGAATTTGATTACTTACTATTAAGCTCCACTTTCAGTAAACGAATATTGCAGCAGGAATGCTATGACTTGCAGCTACAAGGTTTGCTGGCTATCACTAAACTTAAACACATTAAAGTGATTGCTAAAGGCCCGTCAATATTAAACTTCAGAGCCCTTTTAGATAAGCATGGCTTGAACTTGTTTGTTGCCAAACAGCACCCACTTAAAAGCGCGATACGTTCAACACTTATAAGCTCAGAATCAAAATAACGCTAAACACATGCTATTGTGGTTTTTTTAGCATTGCCCTTAAATTTGCAACCCGAGCTTGGCCTTTTTCCATGCGTTCAGCTTGAGTATTAGGCGCTTTTTTGTTTTCAAAGGCTAAGTCATCTTGTGGTAGCTCTTGCACAAACCGGCTGAGCTCCGTTTGCGATGTTTCACCAAATTGACGACGAATTTTAGCATACGTTAAGGTTAGCTCTTGCTGCGCGCGGGTAATACCTACATAGGCAAGGCGGCGCTCTTCATCTACATTATCCTCATCAATGCTTACTTGGTGTGGTAATAGCCCCTCTTCCATGCCTACCATAAATACATAAGGGTACTCGAGTCCCTTTGAAGCATGCAGCGTAAGTAATTGTACTGCATCTGCTTCATCTTCTTCCTCGTTACGCTCTAGCATATCGCGCAGGGTCAATTTACTAACCACTTCAGCTAACGTCATTGGCGGATTATCGGCATCGCCAGTCAGCATATCGGTGATCCAACGGTACAGCTCCGAGACATTTTTCATCCGCATTTCGGCGGCTTTGGCACTCGGTGATGATTCATATAAATAGGCTTCATAATTAATATTTCGCACTAAATCTTTGACCGCTTCTAAGGTATCGCTGCGTACTGCGTTATCCGACAGCTCAACCACCCAACGGGCAAACCCAGCTAACGCATTAAAACCACGTCCTTTTAGTCTGTATCCTAAGTCGTTATCAAAACAGGTGGCAAACAAGCTTTGATGTTTTTCATTGGCTAAGGTGCCTAGTTTTTCAAGCGTCACCGTGCCTATTTCACGCCGTGGCGTATTCACGATTCTTAAAAAGGCATTGTCATCATCTTGGTTCACTAAAAGACGTAAGTAAGCCATGATATCTTTAATTTCAGAACGTGAAAAAAACGACATCCCGCCGCTAATTTTATAAGGTATACGGTTACTCATTAACGACTTTTCAAAACCACGCGCTTGGTGATTACCCCGGTACAAAATCGCGTAATCTTTATAGCTGGTGCGCTTCATAAACTTATGAGAAATAATCTCTGCAACCACACGCTCAGACTCATGCTCTTCATCGCGACAACCAATGACTTTAATTTGCTCACCATAGCCAAGTTCACTAAAGAGCTTTTTTTCAAACTCATGGGGGTTATTTGCAATTAATATATTAGCCGCTTTAAGAATGCGCCCTGCACTACGGTAATTTTGCTCTAGTTTTATTAATCTTAATCCTGGATAGTCTTTACTTAATAGCACCAAGTTTTGTGGGCGAGCACCACGCCAAGAGTAAATTGACTGATCGTCATCTCCTACCACAGTAAAGCGTGCACGTTCACCAACCAGCAATTTTACTAATTGGTATTGGCTGGTATTAGTATCTTGGTATTCATCCACCAGTAAATACCGAAAACGCTGCTGCCAACGTTCACGTGAAGTGGCGTTACTGCTTAAAAGCAGCGTGGGGATCATAATTAAATCATCAAAGTCGAGTGCATTATAAGCGCGAAGTTGGTTTTGATAGCGTGCGTACAATTGAGCGAACAAGGCTTTTTGTGGCTCTCTGGCTTCGCGAATAGCTTGCTCTGGTAAAATGAGTTCATTCTTCCAGCTACCAATTTGCATTTTAAGTAGATTAAGTAAGTCTTTGTCTTTTTTAAGCTCATCTTCGGTTAAATCACCGAGTAGTTGATTCGTATCTTGGTCGTCAAACAGCGAAAAACCAGGCTTAAAACCCAGTGTTTTTAACTCTTTTTTGATGATTTCAAGCCCGAGTGTATGAAATGTAGAGACCCATAAACCTTTAGACTCTTGCTTTCCTAAGGTTTGCAAAACCCGCTCGCGCATTTCTTTAGCCGCTTTATTGGTAAAGGTAACCGCCGCAATATTACGCGCTTGATACTCACACTTCTGTACTAAGTAAGCAATTTTGTTGGTGATAACTCGTGTTTTACCCGAGCCTGCGCCAGCTAATACTAAGCAAGGACCACTAATGTACTTTACCGCTTCATCTTGTTTAGGATTGAGTTTCATAACGACCAGCTGATTGCAAAAAGACGGGCAATTTTAACGTAATCACTACAATACGCCTAGCCAATAAGGTAATATTAGTTATTATCATTTTAGGCAACAGGCAAGGGACGACTATGATTAACCCAGCAAAACTTGAAGAAATTGCGAAACAAATCACCAACAATATGCCACAAGGTGTAAAAAACCTGGCTGATACACTTGAAGGTAAAACCAAGCAAGTGTTACAAAATAAGCTTGCCGAAATGGATTTTGTAAGCCGTGAAGAGTTTGATATTCAAAGCCAAGTGCTGATCCGCACCCGTGAAAAGCTGACTGAATTAGAAGCAAAAGTAGCGCTACTTGAACAGCAGTTATCAGCAAAAACAGACGCTGAATAATAACTATAACGCCATAAAACAAACACCACTTATGGCGTTATTTACATTCACTCTCAAACAGTTCATCTAGCGTATAATATGCGATTGATTGCTGCTGCTTTAAACTAACCATTAGCATTTTCTCAGCAACCTGTTCACCGGTGATAGGTTTATAGCGCTTTAACCTACCACATTGAGTTATCCACGGAAGCACTAACGCGGCTATTTTTTCTGCTATGCGTAACTCTGAACGTTCGCCCACTAATAAAGACGGTTGCAACACGCTTAGTCGCGAGAAGCCAAGCTGCTTTACCTGCTGCTCAAGTTCACCTTTGATTTTTAGGTAACGGCTCATACTATGCGCATTTGCGCCACTTGATGACACCAAACAATAATGGGGAACACCGTTATTGGCCGCCATTTGCGCACAAATAAACTGGTATTCAAAATCAACTTTACGCTGTGCTGCTACGCTCCCGGCTTGCTTTAGCGTAGTGCCCAAGCAGGAAAAAAACACGTCACCTTTGAATAATTCAACGTAATGCGTCAAATTTTCAAAATCAATAACATGGCTGATTAATTTAGGGTGAGAAAGGTCTAAATGACGGCGCGATAAGCTCACTACTTTCGAATAGCAAGGACATGCTAACAGTCGTTGTAACAACTGGCTGCCAACTAAGCCCGTGCTGCCGATAATCACTGCCGTTTTAGCCATATTAAGCGTGACTACCCGCTGACTTGTTCAGTACATGTTGTACTGCTTTTTTATAGCTAGTGCATTCTTCTTCAGCGCAGCTGACCACTGACTCTAAATCATGCAAGTGACCGTTTTCTAATCCATATACCCAGCCATGAACCGTTAATTCTTGACCTCGTAACCAGGCATCTTGAACTATGCTAGTGCGCGATACATTACGTACTTGCTCAATCACATTAAGCTCTATTAAACGGTTTAAACGCTGTTTTTCTGGCATCGCATTAAGTTGCTCTAAATGCTTTTCTTTTACATCACCAACATGGCGTAGCCAGTTATCAATAAAGCCAAAGCGGTCTTCGTTTAATACCGCTTGTACACCACCACAACCGTAGTGGCCAACAACCATAATATGTTTAACTTTTAATACTTCAACCGCATACTGCATAACCGATAAGCAATTATGATCTGTGTGCACTACCACGTTGGCAACATTACGATGCACAAACAATTCACCTGGTAATAAATCAACAATTTGATTAGCAGGAACTCGTGAGTCAGAACAACCAATCCATAAATACTCTGGATTTTGTTGCATCGATAAAACTTTAAAAAATTCGGGATTAGCTTCGCTCGTTCTAGATGCCCAGCGTTTATTATTTTCTAGTAGGTTATTTAAATTTCTCATTACATCTCTTTTAGGTCGAGGGCGTTAAACTGGCTAAAATTAAAATATTACGGGGTGTTAATTGCTTCTCACAAAATGTACTAACACTGACGTTATAGCCTTGCTGTTGCAAATATAAAGCACGATCGAGCACAAGCCAAACTTCTATTGCTCTTCTAAACACATGTCGAACCAGTTCAACTCGCTCGGTTATCTTTTTTCGCGCCTGCCCAATCAATAAAAATTTATTGTAATCAATATCTTTTGGCAGTTTTAAGGCTTTTTTATCTGCCGCCCACTTACAAAATGATTCAAACGAATCTGAAAATATTGCTTTATTCACTGAGGGCACACTAACATACGCCGACTCACCGGTGAGTGACTTTCTTAAATCATCAAACCCGAGTCGCCACTCAACTTCTGTTTTTCGTACTTTGCCCACTCGCGATGGAGCTGTGACGGTTTCTTGCAAGGCGAGTTTTAAATCTCGATGAGTTAAATTAAGCGCACTTCGCTTCGCCTGTTCGCTCATTGCTTGATAATTATTATCAGTAAATAAATGATAGCAACAAGGTGAAAAGCTAATTTGTGGTACTTTTGCTGCACTGGCTTGATGCATAAAAGTTTGGTGTAACGCACCGCAGGCATGCAAAGCGACAGCATGAGTGTGTGGGCTAAAAAAATCCTGAATGCTATCCTTAAGTACATCGGCTTGGCTAAATTGTATTGCAAGTCCCTGCTGCTGTGCACTTTTTTGCCCTTGTTCACACAAATGAGATTGTAGCTCAACGCTGTGTACACTCTGCGCACCATTAAAAGCTAACATTCGCCCTAAATGGCCTTTACCTGCACACCACTCTAATACAGGCTGATTACTAGTGGGCAATGCGCCAACAAAATCTTGTAGCTGAGTAAACTTTCGTCCTTTAATACCGTTACTAATCCAAAACGGATAATCCGTTCGACTGCTTGTTATGACAGGGAGTGAAGCTAATCGGCTTAATTGCTCCATACCGGGTATGTAAGGTGAAAAAAACTGATAAAGTTGCGCTTGATCAGTATCTAACTCAGCAACGTCCTGATCAGTTAAAGCAGTTAGGGGGTCGTGTAATTCAGGCCATGGTAAACAGTCAAAATCAAACGCAGTACATTGCCAATACGAGCGCGTATTCATCAGTAACGAATCGAGGGCAGTAAATTGCTCAGTTAAGGTCATAACAGCTTAAAATATTAAAAAGGCAATAAATTATACCAGTACACTCGCGCCTAATTAAGCGGTTATTTTTTTAACCTCGCAGAGCAAGGGGATTACTTAACTTTCCCACCTTTTCTATTGGTTAAATTAGCCATTAGCGTGCTTTGAACATTAACCGTAAATAAAGGGGAATAGAAATAATACTAATAATAATGGCTGCAATCAGCATCCAAGAAAGCTGCAACGTTTCTTGTTTTTTATATTTATAAATAAAATCGGCTTTTACTTCGTCAAACTTTGTTTGGTCAATCTCATATAAATCAGCAATTAAACGCCATTTGGCCATCGACATATTACCCACATTGGTGCTTGGTGGCGCAATATAGTCTTTTAGTACTTCGGCCTCATAAGCTAATTGATGAAAACTACGCTCAGGGGCATAAAACTGCTGAGTAATGGCGATGGCTTCATCCATATTCATTACCGCATAGCGCCACCCTTTTAAACTCGCTTGGTAAAACTTTTCTACCGTATCGGGGTGGTACTTAATCATGTTATCACTGGTAAATAAAATATCTGCGTATACGTCCATACCATAACGTTGTGGACATATAAGTCGATGAGCAATACCTTGCTGATCCATATAATAAGGTAAGTCGGTAACATAGACTTCGATGGCATCTATTTTATTTTCCATCCATGCTTTTTGTAATTTATCGCCTTTGTATATAGCCAACTTTTCGATATTTATACCGCTGCGCTTGAGCATAGTTAACAACTCAGAATTGCTCTCTTTACTCACTTCACTTACACATTTATTGACAAAATCACGGGCATGAAAAATATCAGAGCTTTCTTTGACCATCCAGCAATAAGGAGAAAACTGTAATATGGCAGCCATGGCTACAAAGGGTTTACCTGCAATACGCTGCTGTAAAATACCAGAATGCGCAACCCCAAACTGGGCTTCACCACGCTCTACCGCGCCAAAACTATTTGGTCGTTTTGGATCGGCAGGCACAATAGTGACGTCTAAACCGGCCTCATCATAATACCCTTTTTGCTGAGCCATATAATAACCCGCAAATTGAAATTGATGTGTCCACTTTAATTGTAGTGTGACTGATTCCTGCGCCATTAACTGGCTACAAAAAAGGCAGACGCTAATTATCATTCCTTTAAGTAACAAAGAGAGTTTCCAAAAAACGTAGTGATTAACGTAACTATATGTAAAGCAGCTGATAAAGCAAGCATCCACAGAAGATGCCTGCTTAAAATAGGATTATGCTAAGGCGAGCTTTTCAAGCTTTTCTGCTTGAGGTTGTGTGGTTAAAAACTGGGTGAAACACGGGTTATGGGTTTCGTCTTGAACACTGTAACCTAAGCGGTTTAAGTGCTCATTAAACATCTCATATTGACTTGGTTCAATAGCAAAACCTGCCAATACATTACCCGTTGAACCGCCATGATTACGGTAGTGAAATAAAGTGATATTCCAATTACTACCCAGTGTATCTAAAAAGCGCGCTAATGCACCTGGGTACTCTGGAAACTCAAACCGCAGTAAGCGTTCATGTAGCTGCTCTGGCGCTTTACCACCAACCATATACCGTACATGAAGTTTTGCTAATTCATTATCTGACAAGTCGCAAAACGAATAGCCATTATCGGTCAGGCTTTGTTTAAGCTCCTCAAGTTCTGCTAATCCTTGACGCAGTGCAATACCAACAAAAATTTGCGCCTCGCCAGGCCCTGCATATCGGTAGTTAAATTCGGTAATAGCGCGCCCACCGAGTGAGGCACAAAATTGTTTAAAGCTACCGCGTTTTTCATCAATTGTTACCGCTAATAATGCTTCGTTCTTCTCACCTAATGCAGTTCGTTCAGCTACATAGCGTAAGCGATCAAAATTTAAATTAGCACCAGACAAAATAGCCGCTAAGTTTAACCCCTTTAAACCCGACTGCTGAGACCATTTTTTAAGCCCTGCAGTTGCAAGTGCGCCTGAAGGTTCGGCAATAGCACGGGTTGATACAAAAATATCTTGCATGGCAGCACATATTTCATCATCTGATACGGTCACCACTTCATCGCAAAACTTTTGCGCCAGTCTAAATGTTTCGCTACCAATTATTTTTACGGCAACACCATCGGCAAAGCTTCCTACTCTTTCTAGCTCTACAGGCTCTCCCGCTTCCATGGCAGCTTTTAAACAAGCGCTTTCATTAGCCTCGACCCCAATCACTTTGATATCTGGGCGCAGCGATTTAATGTACACCGCCATACCCGCCAGCAATCCGCCGCCGCCAACAGGAATAAATACCACGTCTAAGTCGTTCAGCTGTTGCATTAGTTCACGGGCAACTGTGCCTTGACCAACAATGACATCGGGGTCATCAAATGGAGGGACAAATACGCCGTTTCGCTGCTCAGTTAATTCAAGCGCATACGCCTTTGCGGCATCAAATTGATGACCATGTAACACGACTTCCCCGCCCAATGCCCTTACCGCATTAACCTTAATTTCAGGCGTCGTTACGGGCATAACAATGGTGGCTTTATGCCCTAGGTGTGAAGCACTCAGCGCCACCCCTTGAGCATGATTGCCTGCCGATGCGGTTATCACGACCGAGCCCTTTGGCAGCTTATTTAATTTATTAAAAGCACCGCGTAATTTAAACGAGTACACCGGTTGCTGATCTTCACGCTTTAACCAAACATGATTACCTAATCGTGCACTCAATTCGGCCATTTCACTCACCTCAGTCACCTTAGCTAAAGGCTCCATATTGGCTTGGATAATAGCGCGAAAATAATCGAGTTCTTGAGAAACCATACCTAACTAAGCTCCTCCAGTTTGGCTAAATCACGCACCGCACCTTTATCGGCACTGGTTGCTAGTAGCGCATACGCTTTAAGCGCAGATGACACATAACGATCGCGGTTAAGCGGCTTATAAGCTTGTTTACCACGAGCCAATTGTTTTTGCCTGCGAGCTTCGAGTTCCTCATCGCTTAATGCTAAAGTGATTTCTCGAGTAGCGATATCGATGATAATTTTATCGCCATTTTCAACATAAGCTATCGCGCCACCGCTGGCTGCCTCGGGAGACACATGACCAATTGATAAACCTGACGTACCACCCGAGAAGCGACCATCGGTGATCAAGGCACATTTTTCAGCCAAGCCTTTTGATTTTAAGTAGCTGGTTGGGTATAGCATTTCTTGCATGCCTGGGCCGCCTTTAGGGCCTTCGTAACGAATTACAACTACATCGCCGGCTTTTACTTCACCATTTAAAATCCCTTCTACAGAGTCATCTTGAGACTCATAAACAACAGCAGTGCCTTCAAAGTGCAGCATTTCATCGACAACGCCGGCACTTTTAACAATACAGCCATCAACCGCTAAATTACCTGAAAGTACCGCGAGGCCGCCATCTTGACGAAATGCATGTTCAACACTGCGAATACAACCATGTTCACGGTCATTATCCCCTTCGTCCCAACGACAATCTTGGCTCATGGCTTTAGTAGTACGAATACCAGCGGGACCCGCGCGGTAAAACTTTCGCGCCACTTCGTTATTAGGATCCGTTGCATCCCATTTTTTTACCAGCTCACCCATGGTCATGCCGGCAACATGATTAACCGATAAATCAACCAAGCCGGCTTTACCAAGCTCGCGTACTATGGCCATCATGCCACCAGCGCGGTGTACGTCTTCAATATGGTATTGCGCGGTAGCTGGGGCAACTTTACATAAAAACGGGGTTTTACGTGAAAGTTCATCAATGTGTGACATATCAAAATCAACGCCAGCTTCCTGTGCCGCTGCGAGTAAATGTAATACCGTATTTGATGAGCCGCCCATGGCAATATCAACCACCATAGAGTTCATAAATGCGGTTTTATTAGCGATGGCACGAGGCAGTACGTCTTGGTTATCTTTTTGGTAATACTCGCGGCATAAATCAACGATGCGAGCACCTGCTTCAACATACAATTGTTTACGGTCTTTGTGGGTCGCAAGCGTGGTACCGTTACCCGGCAGCGCAAGGCCTATTGCTTCTAATAAACAGTTCATTGAGTTGGCAGTAAACATCCCTGAACACGACCCACAGGTAGGGCATGCAGAGCGTTCAACTTGCTCTGAGTCGGCATCACTTACCGATTCATCGGCACCTTTAACCATGGCATCTACTAAATCGAGTTTAATATCGATATTGGCTAATTTAGTTTTACCCGCTTCCATAGGGCCACCCGATACAAAAATAACCGGTATATTTAAACGCAGCGCCGCTAACATCATCCCAGGGGTGATTTTGTCGCAGTTTGAGATACAAATCATCGCATCAGCACAATGGCCATTGACCATGTACTCTACCGAGTCGGCTATTAAATCGCGCGATGGCAGTGAATAAAGCATACCGCCGTGCCCCATGGCAATACCGTCATCTATGGCGATGGTATTAAATTCTTTTGGAACACCGCCCGCTTGGGTGATGGTTTCAGCCATTAGTTCACTAAGCTGATTAAGATGCACATGCCCCGGCACAAATTGTGTAAATGAGTTAACCACAGCAATAATTGGTTTACCAAAGTCGGTGTCGGTCATGCCTGTTGCACGCCATAATGCTCTTGCGCCTGCGCGTTTACGTCCTTCAGTAGTCGTTGCACTTCTTAATTTAGCCATAGTTACCTCAGTATTTGCCGCAATAAATGCGGGCATTCCTCATTCTTAAAATTGATGAGTAACCACGTGAACAGTTACTCGTAAAATCTGTTAAATTTGTTGTTATACAGCTTGTTGCTGTAAGTTTTGCAGCGTGACGTGCTTCACATCAACCAGCTTATTTAGTTGACTGGTAAGCAAATAAATTGGTTTATCGCTATCAACCGTCATGGCCATATTATATTGACCATCGTCCATATTGAGCTGTAAGTGAGTCAAGTCAAAACCACGATGACGCACCACACGTAAAAAGCGCTCGATTGCGACACTTTGGCTTTTTAAGGCAATAGTTAAACTGTGTTTCATTGTGCTTTCTCCGTCATCATTTCATCGTTAGCAGCCCCAGGTGGAACAAGTGGCCATACGTTTTCTTTATCATCAATACAAGCATGAACAATGTAAGGCCCATCGCTATTTAATAAGGCTGTGATTGCATCATCCACTTGGTTGGCATGAGTAATAGTTTGCCCCGCAATACCAAAAACAGCCGCTAGCTGCACAAAGTCAGGGTTATCTGACAAGTTAGTTTCGCTATAGCGCCCTTCAAAAAATAACTCCTGCCATTGGCGCACCATGCCTAAACGCTGGTTATCAAGTATCAGTATTTTTACTGGTAAATTATTACGACGAATAGTGGCAAGTTCTTGGATATTCATCATGATTGAGCCATCACCTGATACGGTGATCACAAAGTCATCTTTTCTCGCTATTTGTGCGCCGATTGCTGCAGGTAAACCAAATCCCATGGTGCCTGCACCACCACTGCTTAAGTGATTGCATGGATGGCTAAATTTCATATGCTGCGCAACCCACATTTGGTGCTGACCCACATCGCAGCAAACAACACTGGTGCTTGGCATACGCTGGCTTAGTTGATTAAGTAAATAAGGGGCAAACACTTTTTCACCCGGATAATCGTATCGCCATGCATGCTTAACCATCATTTGTTTATTATGATCGCACCATGCTTTTGGCGTAACGACGCACTCAAGGGCGGGAAGTGAGGTTTTTAAATCAGCAATTAAAGAAGCCTTTGCGGGTTTACGTTTACCGACCTCGGCTGCATCTATGTCTAAATGAATCACGTTTGCTTTTGCAGCAAACTTAGCTAAGTTGCCTGTTACACGGTCATCAAAGCGAGCACCAATACACACTAATACATCACATTCTTGCACGGCTAAATTAGCCGCTTGACCGCCATGCATACCTAGCATGCCTAAATCATATTCGTAATCAGGTAATACACTGCCCAATGCTTTAAGGGTTGAAACCGCTGGCATTTGCGTTTTATTTAAAAATTGCATTAATTCATTTTGCGCATCAGCGGCATGAACGCCTCCACCAACATACGCTACGGGTTGCTTGGCTTCACTGAGTAATTGATTGGCGATAGCAACTTGGTTTAAATTAAGTTGCGGTAAGTATTCATCTGCCGCTAACCAAGGTTTAAAAGGCACCTGCGCCATTTGAATGTCTTTGGGGATATCAACTAAAACGGGGCCTGGACGGCCGCTTTGTGCTAAATGCATCGCTTCTTGTAATATTTCGGCTAAATCTTCTGCTCGCTCAACCAAGTAACTGTGTTTAGTACACGAAAGCGACATGCCAAGCACGTCAATTTCCTGAAAAGCATCAGAGCCAATAGCGGCGGTTGGTACTTGCCCTGTAATAGCAAGTAAAGGCACTGAGTCCATCATGGCATCTGCCAATGCGGTAATTAAATTAGTAGCTCCAGGGCCTGATGTTGCCAAGCACACACCTAAACGTCCAGTACTGCGCGCATAGCCCACGGCGGCAAACCCTGCACCTTGCTCATGACGAGTAAGATAATGTTTTACAGGCGCACCATACAACGCATCGTAAATGGGCATAATAGCACCACCTGGGTAGCCAAATACTTCATCTACGCCGTGTTTGGCGAGTAAATCGATTGTTAGTTCTGCGCCTGTCATTAGTAAATCCTCATTCCTGTGTGACAACCCATTAAAAATTTAACTCTAAAACTAAAAAGCCCCCCGGACGGTTAAGTGCGGAGGGCTTTTCAATGCTTAGTTTTTTAAAGCACTACGAAGCCCTCGCGGGAATAATCACCACGATAATAATCAGGACTAGGTTAAGTGCATTTTTAAGCATAAAATTCAGTACCATTTAAGATTTAGTCATTGCGAACATATTGTTTCGCTGTCTTTTTATATTAGTACCGCGCTCAGGGCGGTAAGTCAACACCAAATTCAATTCAAAATAATTATAAAAACACGCTTACTCAGGTTTTAAAATTCAATTAAACCAGGTTAAATAGATTTTTTATCCCTTCATTTCAACTCAGGAAATTCACTATTCTTATAACACTGAATTCTGGTTTGATTAATTTTTAGTAAGCCACCTCATTTTTATCTAACAAAATTAAAATAAATCGATTTCTTAAGAGTTTCTTAAGCGTGGCAGCCTAGCATAACAACGTTCATTAAAAAGAGGCGTGTTATGAACTCAACTTTCAAACTCAGTAAGCAACCGCAAGCAAATACTAAAAAACGCTTTTATTTTAATTGCAGTGCTAATGCATTCATTATTTTTATGGCTTGTTATTACGGCTTAGTTATTAATATTCCATTTATGCATGGTGCGTTTAGCGCTATTACCTCGTTGCACACATTTTCATGGCTATTTTTGTTTTCTGTGCCGTTACTACTGATTTGCTTGCTAATCATATTCTTTTCAGTGGTTTCTATTCGGGGAATACTAAAACCCATTAACTACTTGCTGCTAGTGCTCTCGAGTGCGGCGTTATATGGCTCATTGAACTATGGTGTGGTGTTTGATTATTCCATGATACAAAACACCGTCGAAACTGACTCTAGTGAAGCGTTAAGCTATTTAAACCTGCAACTTGTTGGCTTTTTACTGCTTTTTGCCGCATTACCTGTCTTTATTTTGAGTAGAATAAAAATAAACTGCGCTCGCCCATACAAAGAAGTTATTAGCCGTCTTAAACTGCTTTTAGCAAGCTTTGCACTGATTGCATTAGTGGTCGTTAACTTTTACGCCGATTACGCGGCAACGGGTCGTAATAACCGTATTCTTAAAAAAGAAATTATTCCATTTCAATATCTCTCTAGTGGCTACAAATACGCCCGTGACCAGTTACTTTATAGCGATATTGAATTTAAAAATATTGATACCACGCCAACTTTAGCATCGCCAAGCACAACACGAGTTACTGTTATCGTGGTTGGTGAAACCGCTCGAGCTGAAAATTTTTCCTACCAAGGCTATGAGCGTAATACCAACCAATACACGCAAAAACATAATGTCACTTATTTCGATAACGTATCGTCGTGTGGCACGGCCACAGCAGTGTCAGTACCATGTATGTTTTCACTGCAAACTCATGCCAATTTTTCTCGTTTAGACAGTGATAACCAGCAAAACGTAATTGATTTGATACAACAAGCAGGCGCAGATGTCTTGTGGGTTGATAATAACAGTGGCTGTAAAAACGTCTGCACGCGCGTACCTACCATTAATATTGATACCAAAGCATCTGAACTATGTGATGGTAAATACTGTTTTGATGAAGCGTTACTAGCCCCTTTAAAGTACAAGCTTGCCAATTTGAGTCAGGCTAATACGGTTATAGTGCTGCATATGATGGGTTCACATGGCCCTACTTACTTTAAGCGCTACCCTGAAAAATTTAAACAGTTTAGTCCAACCTGCGACCGCAGCGATATTCAAAACTGTAGCGCTGAAGAACTGGTTAACACCTACGATAATACAATTGCTTATAGTGATTTTATCAACGCTCAAGTTATTGAACAGTTAAAGGCACTGCCAGCTAATATTGATAAGCAGTTACTGTATGTGTCAGACCATGGCGAGTCGCTCGGTGAAAATGGCGCATACTTACATGGCTTTCCCTATGCATTTGCACCAACAGCTCAAACCCATGTGCCTCTTTACATCTGGGCTGATGAGCATAATCAGCGCATTACAGCCAAGTGTCTAAACAACTTAAATAGCACTTTAGCGCAATCACACGATGCTATTTTTCATACCCTTTTAAGCTTAACCGGTGTTGCGAGTAAAACCTACCAAACCTCTGAAGATTTACTCGCGTCATGTCAAACGATTAACCATAGCGAAACTAAAATATGAATAATAAAACCGTTATAAAACGCCAAGGCCTAATGCGCCTAATTTTTACCTTAAGCCATACATTTAACGGCCTAAAATGGATGAGCCGATTTGAGGCTGCTTTTCAGCAAGAGTTGGTTTTATTTAGTTTGCTAGGCGTATTTGCCTGCTTGCAAGAAATTACTTTAAGTAGCAAATTAATCTTGATTGCCAGCTTATTGTTTGTGTTATTTGCTGAGTTGGTCAATACCGCAGTCGAAGTGGTGGTTGATCGCATCGGTAGCGAATATCATGAACTATCAGGCCTAGCTAAAGATATTGCATCCGCCAGTGTCTTTATCGCCATGCTTATTGCTATTTTAGTTTGGTGGTCTGTGCTATGGACTTAATCAGTAGCACTAAAAAAGTACTGGGGCCATTGTGGGTTTTAGCGGTATTTTTTTTCGCACTCCTATGCTTGCTAACTTTTGCGCGATTAGGTTTAAGTTTGTGGCAAAGTGGCCGTGTATTTACCGAAGGCGCCTGGCACTTTGTTTTTGTAGGCGGTTTACGTGTTGATATAGCAACATTATGCTACATCATAACCCCCGCTTTGTTACTAACACTTGCAGCACATGCTCTCAAATTAACTGCTTATATTCGAGGAGTCGTAAAGTGGTATTTAGTAATAATGGCTGCAATGTTAGTGTTTTTTGAGGTTATTACACCCACGTTTATTAACGAATACGACTTACGCCCTAATCGCCTATTTATTGAATACCTTATTTATCCTAAAGAAGTCTCTAAAATGATTTTTTCAGGTTACAAACTCGAAGTCCTCTTCGCTGTTTTAGCGCTCGTTTTCACCATTAAATTTGCTAACAAAATTCTTACTCAGCAATGGCAAAACCGCTCGTCCCTAGGGGCAATAAAACTATCACTATTAGCTGTTATTATATGTAGCCTAACACTGTTAGGCGCTCGAAATTCATTAGGCCATCGTCCATTAAACCCCGCTATGGTGGCATTTTCGACCGACCACTTGCTGAATGACCTCACGCTTAATTCATCATATAGCGTAGCATTTGCGTTAAAACAGCTCTCCAATGAGCAATCAAGTCAGGCATATTATGGCAAGGTCCCTCAAGAGGAGTTACTCGCCACAGTACGCAGTACCATGCAAAATCCTCAAGCAATATTTAATAATCCAAATGCCCCTACCCGCACTTTTCATCAGGCAAGCTACCAAGGTAAAAAGAAAAACCTGGTTATTATTCTGCAAGAAAGCTTGGGCGCTCGTTATGTAGGTACCTTAGGTGGCTTACCCTTAACGCCTAATATAGATGCACTTTATCAACAGGGCTGGGGATTTGATAACTTATACGCTACCGGCACTCGCTCTGTACGCGGTATTGAAGCAGTTATAACCGGTTTTACACCGACTCCCTCACGCGCGGTTGTAAAACTCGATAAATCACAACGTGACTTTTTTACCTTGGCTAGTTTTTTAGCAAAGCAGGACTACCATACTCAGTTTATTTATGGTGGAGAAAGTCACTTTGACAACATGCGTAGCTTCTTTTTGGGTAACGGCTTTAGTGATATTGTTGATAGTGAAAGCTTCGATAACATTAACTTTAATGGTTCATGGGGCGCATCTGACGAAGATTTATTTACTCAAGCAGATAAAGAGCTGAATAAATTACAACAACAGCAAAAGCCATTTTTTAGTCTGATTTTTAGTAGTTCTAATCATAGCCCTTATGAATTTCCGGACGGTAAAATAGCCCTGTTTGAGCAACCAAAGCAAAGCCGTAATAACGCAGCTAAATATGCAGATTATGCCCTAGGCACATTCATTGAAAAGGCGAAAAAGTCATCTTACTGGGACGATACTGTGTTTATAGTGATTGCTGATCACGACTCACGCGTGTCTGGTTCCAGCCTTGTACCTATTGATCACTTTAGAATTCCTGCGGTTATTTTTGGAAACGGTATTAAGCCCAAACGCGATCATCAATTAGCCAGTCAGCTGGATATTCCTACCACCTTACTGTCGCTTATTGGCGCCAGCGGTGAACACCCAATGATTGGTCACGATCTCACTCGCCCTGTGGCCAAAAATAAGCAGCGTGCAATGATGCAGTACGATAAAAACTTTGCTTACATGCAAAATGATAACGTTGTTATTTTGCAGCCAGATAAACCGGCAACCACCTATATTTATAAAAATAAGCAATTACACCCCAAACATAACGATAGCGCACTCATCAAGCAAGCTCGTGCGCTGGCTAATTATGGCAACATGGCCTACAGCAATAATTGGTATCAATAACACCGAAAAATGCCTGATTGATTAATCAGGCATTTTTACGTTACCTATAAAGTAAACTAAGTTAGTATTTATAAAACGACTTAAACTTGGATAGGATTTTATGAACGTGTCATTACGTATTAGTCATTTATTTATGGTGTTATTACTTTTAGCCTTTAGCGTCAATGGCTATGCAGCACCGGCTCTATTCAAAATAGAAAAACAAGGCGCTAGCTCGTATTTATTTGGCACCGTGCATGTGGGTGATGCCAGCATGAAAGGGCTACCACAAAAAGTGACTCACGCACTGGATGACAGTAATCAAGTTGTTGTTGAAGTGGATATAAGTAAACTATCACCATTACAAATGCAACAACGTTCTATGCCGTTTATGCTGCTTACTAACGGGCGTACGCTACAGAGCGAGCTTTCAGAAAAAAATTATCAACTCCTCAAAGACTACTTTGCTAAAAAATCGATTGATATTGCCATGTTCAACAGTTTTAAACCTTGGGCTGTCATGTTGACCATGATGCAAATTGAGTTTCAAAACGCGGGCTATTCTGATAAAAACGGCATCGATAAGCAAATACTCGAGTACGCGCAAAAGCACAGTATTAACATTGCGGAGCTTGAAACCATAGAGCAACAACTACAGATGTTTAATGGCTTAGAGTCATTAAGCAATGCCATGATGGCAGAAACTTTTGAGCAACTAAGCGATATTAATACCTACTTTATCACCCTAGTGGATGCATGGAAAAAGGGCGATATGCAAACCCTAACCAGCTATTACCACACCAGTTTTGATGACAGCCAATACGGTCAACAAAGCGAGCAAGTGATGCTTATTGAGCGCAATAATAATTGGGTCACTCAGCTCACGCCTAAACTTGAACAAGGTAAGGTGTTTATTGCGGTAGGTGCTCTGCACTTAGTTGAGCAGCATGGTTTAATTAAACAACTTCGCGACCAAGGGTTTAAGGTTACTCAGTTATAAACAAGCTTATATAAGCGTCTCACTATGAGCAGCTTGTTGCCCATAGTGAGCCGGTTTAAAATCTTCCATTTTTAAGGTGTGTTCAATCCCTTTAATGGTATCTGCTGCATGATGGTTTACATAAATAACGGTACTCGTTTTTGCAGCACACACCTTTTCAATCAGCAGTAAAACGCGTTGACGATTTGCCTCATCAAGCCCTAAACATGGCTCATCTAAAATAAGCAAAGCAGGATGTTTAACCATTGCGCGCACAATCAGTAATAGTCGCTGATCGCCATACGATAGCTGGGTAAAAGCGCTATTTGTTTTGTCACTTAAACCTATTAGTGCCAACCACTCTTTAGCTAAACGCGTTTGTAACTCACTGGCTTGTTGATATAAACCTATACTATCGAAAAACCCTGAAATAATAGTATTAAGCGCCGAAATACTCACTCGATACTGCAAATGTAGCGTATTTGAAATATAACCAATGTGCTGTTTTATATCCCAAATACTCTCCCCTGTGCCACGCTTAAAACCAAACACTTCAATCTCATTGTTATAGCACTGAGGGTTATCACCTGTAATTAAATTTAATAAACAAGTTTTACCTGAGCCATTTTTCCCGGTGAGTTGCCAGTGCTGATATTGGTTAATCGTCCAGTTTAAATTTTCAAAAATTGTTTGTTCGCTGTAACGCACATGAGCATTAGTGAGCTTAACAAGTGGCATGTTTGTCGCTGATTTAAAACAGCGCTCAGGCGCACCGGGAATACTTAATGATGTATGCTCTAAATGAAGTAATTTGAATAAATCCGCTTGTTTTGCTGCACACGGTTTTGCCAAGCTATGTTGTAAACGACCATTATTCACATAAGCAAAGTGATCAACAAACGCTGGAATTTCGTCAACACGGTTTAGCACAAACACAAAGCAGGTTTGTGCGCTCAACTGCTGTAATAGGCGGTTGAGCTGCCCAACCGATTCAGAGTCTAAGCCATCAAATGGTTCATCAAGCACAACTAAATCACTGTTAGCAGATAGCGCTTTAATTAATAATAATTTACGCGTTTCGCCAGTAGATAAATCAGTAAAATCACGATTAAGTAAGGCATCAAAATTAAAAGCGGTGATTAACAGTTGGCATAAATCGCTATTTATTTGAGGCTCAGCAAAGAGCATGTCTGTTACTTTTTGTGGCTTTTCACTTTTACGATGCGTATTAAGTAACTGCTTTTGTAGATCACTTGACACTAATTGTAGCTTGTTAAAGGTACTATGACGTTGCCCGCTTTGTTGTTTTGCTTCACCAATTAACGCTGCTGCGAGTGCTGATTTTCCAGCACCATTACCCCCGAGTAAGACCCAATGTTCACCCTGCTTTACTTGCCAAGTTAAATCGTCGATATAATACCGTTCACTGTCATCGGTAGATAAATAACCACTAAATTGCTGTAGTAAAATTGAGCGCACGTTAGATCCCAAAACAGAGCTTAAAAACTCAAACTAACGTAATAAGGAATAATTAAGCAAGTGAGATTTAATCAACCTCAGGTAGAAAAGCATCGTTTAGCGCCGCGATTATACTTTGCTGATCTATGGGTTTATGAATATGACCTATTGCTCCACAAGCTTTAGCGCGAGCAAGATCACTATCAGAGGTGTTTGCGGTAACCACAATAATCGGCAGTGTTTTATCGTTATCATGCAAGATTTTAGTGGCTTCAAACCCATCCATAACCGGCATATTTAAATCCATAAAGATGACGTCATAAGATTTTTTGGCGACCATTTCACACGCTATTTTGCCATTCTCAGCGCATTCAGCGTGTATGTTCAATGCAGTTAATAGCTTAGTGAGTACCAGCATATTAAGTGGGTTATCTTCAACGACTAAACAATGTAAGTTATCAGGCATTGACGATGACTTGCTTAAAGTAGTATCCATCTCTAATGGTAATGTTAAAAATACAGATGCCCCTTGCTGACGATTATTTTCAAAACGAATCTCGCCCTTAAAGGCATCAACAATATATTGTACACGGGCAAGGCCTGTTCTGAGTCCTTGAAAATGGTTACTTTGCTCAGTGCTGTCTAATTCTAATTGCTCGATAAGGTGATCAAAGCCACAGCCGGTGTCCTCGACGCTCAGCGATAGTTGGTTATTGTTGAGCGTAGCGATGACTTTTACCTCTCCTTGCTCTGTAAACTTTAATGCATTACTAAGTAGCTCATTAACTATTTGTTGTAAGCGTGCATGATCTACAATCACCGCGCAGTCTAAGCTCGCTGCTAACTCTCTGATTAACTTTAACCCTTTTTCAGTACAACCATATTCATACACAACTAACACTTTATTTATGGTGGTTAGTAAGTTGTCAGAGGTCGGGTTTAACGACCAACGATTTAAACTCAGCGCTTGTAAATCTTGTAATTCATCTAACATCGCCAACAACCTCGCCGAGCAATACCGAGCTTGGCGCTGTATATCCTGCTGTGAAGTGGGAATTCTTAGCTCATCGATCGAGGTAATTAACCCCTGTAATGGGGTTCTAAATTCATGACTGGCTCGTGCAATAAAGTGCTCTTTGTTATTACTTACCTGCTCTGCAAATTCTTTTTGTTGTTGATACTTTTGTAAGGTCTGCAGAACTCGTTTTTCCATCGGCATAAACACAAATCTAAGTTCTAAAAACAATAATGCCAGAGTAAAAAACCAACAAAGCAGTTCAATACTAGAGATCCAATCAACCTTTTTTACCGCTTGTTGCTCAAATAAGCTCACCGCAGTGTCTAATTTTTTGAGTAATGCTTCAACTTCGCTCACAGAAAACGAAGCCAAATTAATAGGCTCCTTTCGAGAAACCAAATTTTTAGCTTGCGTTATAAAGGCCAACACTTCTGCATCTAAGTTGCTTGGGGGGGCATAATATAAATCAAATAAAGGTGTATTTAGACAAACTGCGTCACCTTGTTCATCCTTAGTGAGTAAATATTCATGGGCTTGTTCAAATAACTCAAGGGAGTGTTTTAACGATTGAAGATGTTGTGCGTGGTTATCCGTTTGATTAATTAATGCATTGCTATGCCAAGCTATTTTTTGCGAAAGCATACGTTGCTTGCCAGCTATATTGATAATTTTTGCATCGTATTTTTGCACTGAAAAGAAGTATTGCATCAGTAATGCAGATACGCTGACCAACAAGGCAATAGCAACTAAAGCCCAACGGTAACGTTTGCGAATACTCTTAACAATGTTGAACATACACTAGGTTACTTTTTTTGTTTTAACTGTAGCCTAAGCTTAGCAAACTAATTACTAAATTATTAAATATAAAAAACCCAGCTAGTTAAGCTGGGCTCTTGTAACCGTTTAGCGTGTACCTAACGATTTTCTAGTCGATTATAATCAAACATGCCAAATTCAACACCTCGGTACTGGCGGGCAACCTGATGTAAAATATCGCTGTATTGCCAAAATTGCGGGTGAGTTCGACGAATCGCAAACTTAGACTTTAAAGCGCGATAATCAGCTTCCACTTGCATTAGCGGTAACTGTTCGGCAAAGGCCGAAACCTGTTGGGCGTTATTTAAATACCAAATTGCAGAAGGGTAATCACCAATAAAGCCCGGAACAATTGTCACCGTATCTTCTTCATAGGCGCGCTGTCCATCTTCGTTTAGTAGACTCGAAATATTATAGTGCGCGTTATGGTGAATAATTGTATAGCCTGTGTGTCCATCCTGCTCTTTCACTAGCACATACGATAGCTGTGGCAGTAAGTTAACTGCTTTAGCAGGCATGGTATTAATCGCACTTAATGGTGCGGGTACTTTTTTATAGTCATAACGAGGACTTAAAACGGGCTCTAATGCCTCTTTAATTAAGCCATATAGCTCTGATTGCGGTTCATCTGTTTGATAGTTAATACCGCTGGGTTGACTAAACTCACGATTGTTTTCAAAAAAGGTCGACAAACTAGGTGGTGATTTTCGATACCAACTCTGTTTAATTGTCTCTCGCTGAGTTTCAGGTAACAAAGCTAAAAAGTTGTGCTCACCCTCTAAACGTAAAAAGTCCATGTATAAGCGCGTTATTAATTGATGGCCAATATTGCCATACACATCAAAGCCCGCAACTAACAAGTAATGAATACGCTCAAACAGCGCGTAATCAAGCACCCACATAGTTTTAGGTTGTTGGCCAATAAAGCCTTTAACTACAGTTGCACTATCAAAGTGTCGAAAAATAGTCAGTGCCGCATTTTGATTGTGCCCATCCCCTTTCCACAATAAGTCGGTGGTTAAATGCTCGCCGTTTTTGAACAGATTATTAGCAAGCTCTACCTTGGCTTTTAAGTAACGTTTTTCGCGAACCGAGTATTTGACCCAATTAGAAATCGGTAACGCATTACTTTCCTCTGCTGCGGGCAACTCTAATGCATCCTCATGTTGCACCAGCATTTTACCTACCGCCGGAGTCGCTACCTTTTTAGGATCAGCAAACGCCACCCAAAAATGATCATTAATCACATTGAGTGCTATTTGACCACGACAAACAGGGCCTTTAATAAAGCCCATAATAATTAGCTCAGCTTCATCGAGCATAAATTGATATTTTGCATCTATAGGCAGTGCTTCAAACGTTTTAAACGGGTTTGATGCAAGGGTAGGCTCATAGCTTGGTAAACTAGATACAGTGTAATTTGGCGCAATAAATTGCTGGTAAATACGTGCCAACTTTTCATCATTAAGTTTAAGCGGTAAATGCGTTTTTGATAAAATAGTAGAACGGTCGTGAAGCAGTCGATAATAAACACGCTCAACGTTTGGATTATCGTAAGGGCGACGAGAACTTATTAATTTAATGTCTTCACCAGGGGGAGTACTTGAGCGTACCAACTTAAAAAAGTTAGGTGATTGTGCATCACTAAAGTAGATGTGTGCTAAAAACCAATGCTCATAAATATAGCGCGCTGATAATTGGTACTTCAAACCATCTTGATTTAAAAATGCTTCCCAGTTTTTTACTTGCGCAAGCTCAGCAGCTGATGGCGGCTTGATGTGCGCCATTTTCCCGCCTTTTTTAATCCAGTTTTGTAAGTGCTGAAATTCAGCAGCAGTCACTCCAGGCAAGCCATAAGGCATACCCGCATGCGGTTGCTCATCCGCTAATTGGTCAAACTCACCCATCGTCGCACAACTTTGGTTGCGGCTAAGTGAAAAATCAAAACGTTCATCTAATACTTCATCTTCTGGCAAGGGTGAACTTTGCTTTAATACCAGCGTATTAAATAACACACTACCCGCTAAATTGGCTTCTTCAGTTTGTGCTCGCTCGTTTAATACCGGGCTAAATTCTTTATCACGCCATTGCTCAGTCGTGGTTGCATCAAATAATAATCGGCTCGGCGTTGAGGCTAACAACCGAGTACCATCGTAAACCAACTCTTTACTGAGGCCTCTGTCGATACCTTCAGGAGAAGAGAGTTTTAATTGGCAAGGCGCATCATAACAGCCATGACAAACCACGCAGCGGTTATCGAGTACAGGCTTTACTTGCTGTAAAAACTCAGCCCCAGCACCGCTATTATGAGCAACCATACGATCTTGTGTTTTCTCAGGACCGAATAATTCATTGTAATGTGCATTACCTAAGTAAGCACAACCACTTAAGATAATCAGTACAAAAGTACCTATAATATTTTTTTTCATTATTCAGTCTCATCACCTAAATCGAACGTAGGCATCATATCGATTTGTGGTGATACGAATGTTAGGTTTTCAACAGTAGTCACCACAGCGCTTAATAGAGGGCCCTGTGTTATGGTTAATTGAGCGTCATGCTCGCTATGCGCTATGGTAGCAAAGCTTGAATTGATGATATTCAACTCATAGTCTGCAATGCTAATGCCTATACTACTGTCAGCACTGGGGTTCTGGCATAGTTGAGTAAGCAGCTCATCACTTAAGATAACTGAAATTTCCAAGTCAGGCTGCGCTAAGTCACGGGTACTTAGTGTTTCATCTAGAATAAATAAAGGAAGTGTTAAATTGCTATCTTGTTCAAGTTCCATTGGACTCTCTGCGCTACTGACTATTTAATTATTACCTATTATAACAACGTTCCAACTTAAATAACGATAAACAAGCCTTAAAATAGCCTCGTTAATTTTTAAGCAGCGGTATCAATGCTGCTTTAAACTTCGTTACGACAACAACAGGAACGCCAAACTTCACTAATTAAAACCTGAAACCTGCAGCATTACAGTAATTGAGAACTCAACGATCGTTGCTACTAAGCACCAATGCATAAGGTAAGTGTAGAACCTTCATGCTTTACCCTCTAAGTGCGATAAAACTCAACCCAAGTGACAGTGTTAAATTTACACCGAGCTGCTTTATACCAATCCGCAATAATACTCAATCATTTTGCGGGGCTAAACGTGCCGCTACCTGTGTTAAAAAATTCTCATTTAGAACAACTAAATAGCGAATTTTTTGCCTAGCTATCACCCCGTTTTTCCTGCCTCAAAATAGACCGCTTAATTAAGCGAATTGGTGATACGACTCTATAAAAGTGGACACTTATTTAAGGAATAAGTGTTATGAAAATCAAAACTAGGCGTAGTCATTCAATTGAATTTAAAACAAAAGCAGTTGAACAATCGTTAGACTCTCCAGATACTGTTAATGTAATAGCTCATCGGCTGGGCATTAACCCTGTCTTATTATCTAAATGGAGACGAAAAATGACGTCAAAAAGTACATCTAACCCAATTAAAAACCAAGGCCCTGATAAGTCATATAAAGATTTGGAGCGCCAAGTGCGTAAGCTTGAAAAGCAATTGGAAGATGCGCAGTTGGAGAACGATGTGTTAAAAAAGGCGAAGGCCTACTTGGACAGCCGAAAAGAATAAGATTTGAGTATATTCACCAAGCTGCGACAGCTAAGAAAACGATAAAAAAATTATGCACATGGTTGTCAGTATCAAAAGCTGGATATTATAAATGGCTAAAGCAATCATTAAGTCAACGTGCGTCAGAAAACGACTCATTGCTTGAGTTTTTGAAAAAAGTAAGTAGTGATGAGCACTGTATTCCGGGCTACAGAAAGTTGTGGAAAGCCGCTATAGATAATGGGTATGAGTGTAGTAAAGGCCGTGTGCAGCGATTACTGCAGAGTATGGGTTACCGCTCAGCCGCGGGTAAACGCCGATATACCGGTAGCGGAAAAAAGCAGGGGCATATCACTGCAGAAAACTTATTGGGTCGTGAGTTTAGTGTTGATGAACCCAATACGGTATGGGTGTCAGACATAACGCAAGTTCGTTGCAGAGAGGGTTGGCAGTATTTATGTGTAATTTTAGATTTATACTCACGCAAAGTCGTTGGTTGGGCAACAAGTCGAGTTAACAGCGCAGACTTGGTGATTAGAGCGTTAAAAAAAACATGGGATGCACGTAAACCTGATGGAAGTCGCTTATTATTTCACTCAGACCAAGGCAGCCAGTATCGTGCAAAAGAAACAATATCGTGGTTGAACAACCGACAGGTAACAATTAGCATGTCGAGAAAAGGGAATTGCTGGGATAATGCCTGCTCAGAAAGCTTTTTTGCCCAGTATAAAAAAGAATGGATGAACAATTTAAATGAACTGAGTCGTAGTGAAATGACAGTACAAAGTCGCTTTTATATCGAAAACTACTACAACTCAGTAAGAATGCATGGCACGCTAGGAAATGTGAGTCCCATGCAATACGAGTTAATGAATTAAAAACCCGTGTCTACTTTATCGGGGTCGTATCATCGTATTACCTAAAACCTTAAACCTTGCACCTGAAACCTTTATTTTATTGCAGGCATTAAAAAACCCGAGGCTAAGCTCGGGTTTTTTCGTATTAATTAGCTAGGCTAATTATTACTCTACGATAGTTGCTACAAAGCACCTACGCCTAAGGTAACTGCGCCACCTTCACATGATGTAAATCGCAGCCATTAAAAAAGGCCACCTAAGTGACCTTTTTCTAACAATTAACTTAAACGTTAATTATTACTCTACGATAGTTGCTACAACACCAGCACCTACAGTACGGCCACCTTCACGGATAGCGAAACGAAGACCTTCGTCCATCGCGATTGGCGCGATTAGCGTTACAGTCATCTTAACGTTATCACCAGGCATTACCATTTCTACGCCTTCTGGTAACTGTACGTCACCTGTTACGTCAGTTGTACGGAAGTAGAACTGTGGACGGTAACCTTTGAAGAATGGAGTATGACGACCACCTTCATCTTTCGAAAGTACGTATACTTCTGAAGTGAATGTAGTGTGTGGCTTGATTGAACCAGGCTTAGCTAGTACTTGACCACGTTCAACGTCTTCACGCTTAGTACCACGTAAAAGTGCACCAATGTTCTCACCAGCACGACCTTCGTCAAGAAGCTTACGGAACATCTCAACACCAGTACAAGTAGACTTAGTCGTCTCTTTGATACCAACGATTTCAACTTCGTCGTTCACGTTGATGATACCAGCTTCAACACGGCCAGTTACAACAGTACCACGACCTTGGATTGAGAAAACGTCTTCGATAGGCATGATGAATGGCTTATCGATGTCACGCTCTGGCTCTGGAATGTAAGTATCTAGTGCTTCTGCAAGCTCTACGATTTTAGCTTCCCATTGCTCTTCGCCTTCAAGTGCTTTAAGTGCAGAACCTTGAATTAGTGGTAAGTCATCACCTGGGAAGTCGTATTCAGAAAGAAGTTCACGAACTTCCATTTCTACTAGCTCAAGTAGCTCTTCATCATCAACCATGTCACATTTGTTCATGAACACAACGATGTAAGGAACACCAACTTGGCGAGAAAGTAGGATGTGCTCACGAGTTTGTGGCATAGGGCCATCAGTCGCAGCTACTACTAAGATAGCGCCATCCATTTGAGCAGCACCAGTGATCATGTTTTTAACATAATCGGCGTGACCAGGACAATCTACGTGTGCGTAGTGACGAGTAGGAGTATCGTACTCAACGTGTGAAGTTGAGATTGTGATACCACGCTCGCGCTCTTCTGGAGCGTTATCGATTGA
This sequence comes from Pseudoalteromonas sp. SM9913, assembly GCF_000184065.1. Classification (NCBI taxonomy): domain Bacteria; kingdom Pseudomonadati; phylum Pseudomonadota; class Gammaproteobacteria; order Alteromonadales; family Pseudoalteromonadaceae; genus Pseudoalteromonas; species Pseudoalteromonas sp. SM9913. Next base: position 263,658 of record NC_014803.1, on the reverse strand, counting down.
TGCGAAATCTTTAGCAACACCGCCGTATACTTTTGCAAGTACGTTAGTGATTGCTGCAGTTAGTGTAGTTTTACCGTGGTCAACGTGGCCGATTGTACCAACGTTTACGTGCGGTTTTACGCGTTCAAACTTTTCTTTTGCCATCTTAAAAAATTCCTAATAAAGAAATTAAAGCCTGACTCAGTATTGAGCCAGACAAGCTAAAATCATATAACAGCGCGAGCTGAAATTATTGTATCTGCAACCTGTTTAGAGGCTTCAGCGTACTTCAAAAACTCCATAGAGTATGAGGCACGGCCCTGTGTTGCAGATCGTAAAGCAGTTGCATAACCAAACATTTCAGATAACGGAACCTGAGCATTAATTTGCTTAAGTCCACCAAGTGCATCTTCCATGCCTTCGATCATGCCGCGACGACGGTTTAGGTCGCCAACTACATCACCCATGTTTGCTTCAGGAGTGAGTACTTCAACCTTCATTACTGGCTCTAATAAAGCAGGGTTTGCATCTAGCGCACCTTGCTTCATAGCGAGTGAACCTGCTATTTTAAATGCCATTTCATTCGAATCTACATCATGGAATGAACCATCATATAAAGTCGCTTTCACGCCAAGTAATGGGTAGCCTGCCAGTACACCTTGAGCCATTTGCTCTTGGATACCTTTGTCTACCGCAGGGATGTATTCTTTCGGAACTGACCCACCTACGGTTTCGTTAACGAACTCGTAAATTGGGGCTTCATCATCCGAAATATCCATCGGTTCAAGTTTAAGCCAGACGTGACCATATTGACCACGACCACCTGATTGACGTATGAACTTCCCTTCAACTTCAACAGTTGAACGAATAGCTTCTCGGTATGCAACCTGCGGCTTACCAACGTTACATTCAACACTGAATTCACGTTTCATACGGTCGACAATGATATCAAGGTGAAGTTCACCCATGCCAGAGATAATCGTCTGGCCTGATTCTTCGTCAGTTTGTACGCGGAAAGATGGATCTTCTGCCGCTAGTTTACCTAGCGCGATACCCATTTTATCCTGGTCAGCGATTGTGCGAGGCTCAACCGCAACAGAGATAACTGGTTCTGGGAACTCCATACGCTCAAGCGTAATAATAGAATTCGGATCACACAGTGTCTCGCCTGTTGTTACGTCTTTGAGACCAATAGCCGCCGCGATGTCGCCTGCGTAGACTTCTTTGATCTCTTCACGTGAGTTTGAATGCATCTGAACGATACGACCAAGACGCTCACGCTTACTTTTTACTGGGTTATATACCGCGTCACCCTGTTTAACAGTACCAGAGTAAACACGGAAAAAGGTCAAGGTGCCAACAAACGGGTCTGTTGCAATCTTAAAAGCAAGTGCAGCAAACGGCGCTTTATCATCAGCAGGACGCTCTTCCTCGGTACCATCTTCGAGGATACCTTGGATTTGTTTCACTTGTGTGGGTGATGGCATGTATTCAACAACGCAATCAAGCACAGCTTGAACGCCTTTGTTTTTAAATGCACTACCACAGGTCATGGGAACAATTTCGTTCGCTAATGTGCGTTGACGCAAAGCATTTTTAATTTCTGCTTCGCTTAACTCTTCACCTTCTAAGTATTTATCCATTAGTTCTTCAGAGGCTTCAGCAGCGCTTTCAACTAAATGAGAGCGCCATTCTTCAGCTAAATCCTGAAGTTCTGCCGGTATTGCCTCATAAGAGAAAGTCATACCCTGGTCTTCATCATTCCAGTTAATAGCTTTCATTTTAATAAGGTCAATAACACCTTTAAAGTCGTCTTCAGCGCCAATTGGCAACTGGACTGGAACAGGCGTTGCTCCAAGACGAGATTTCACCTGGCCGACAACCGTTAAGAAGTCAGCGCCTGTGCGATCCATTTTATTTACGAAGATCATTCTCGGAACTTCGTATTTGTTCGCTTGACGCCAAACTGTCTCAGTTTGCGGCTGTACACCAGATGAAGCACAAAGAACAACTACCGCACCATCTAGTACACGCAAAGAACGCTCTACTTCGATAGTGAAATCTACGTGTCCTGGGGTATCAATGATATTGATGCGATGGTCGTCAAATTGCGCGTCCATCCCTTTCCAGAAACACGTTGTTGCAGCAGAAGTGATTGTGATACCACGCTCTTGTTCCTGCTCCATCCAATCCATAGTTGCGGCGCCATCATGTACTTCACCGATCTTATGAGAAAGACCTGTGTAGAACAGAACACGTTCTGTTGTGGTGGTTTTGCCTGCATCTACGTGAGCACAAATACCGATATTGCGGTAACGCTCAAGTGGAGTTGTACGTGCCATAAAATCCTCTTAAAGGTTAAGGACAGATTACCAACGGTAATGAGCGAATGCTTTATTCGCTTCAGCCATACGGTGAACGTCTTCACGTTTCTTAACCGCAGTGCCTTTGTTGTCAGCAGCGTCAACGATTTCTTGAGCTAAACGTAAGCCCATAGATTTTTCGCCACGCTTACGTGCAGCGTCTACTAACCAACGCATACCTAATGCGTTGCGACGTACTGGACGTACTTCAACTGGTACTTGATAAGTTGAACCACCAACACGGCGAGATTTAACCTCTACCTGTGGACGGATGTTATCAAGTGCAGTTTCAAAGATTTCTAGGTGCGACTTGCCTGATTTCTCAGCAGCCACGTCTAGCGCACCATAAACGATTTTTTCAGCAGTAGATTTCTTGCCGTCTAACATTACGATGTTAACGAACTTAGCAAGAAGTTCCGATCCGAACTTAGGATCTGGAAGAATTTTACGTTGACCTATTACGCGTCTTCTAGGCATTTTGTATCTCCGGTTTATTCAGGTTTGCTCTTTCGAGTCAATCACCCAAAACAATAATTAATAATATTTAGTGCTTGGCCTTACTAACGGAAAACAATTAGCCTTTAGGGCGTTTTGCACCGTATTTAGAACGAGCTTGACGACGGTCGCTAACGCCTGCACAGTCAAGTGCACCACGTACAGTGTGAAAACGCACACCTGGTAAATCTTTAACACGACCACCACGGATTAGGATTACACTGTGCTCTTGAAGGTTATGACCTTCACCACCGATGTATGAAGTTACTTCGAAACCGTTAGTTAAACGTACACGAGCTACTTTACGTAACGCCGAGTTTGGTTTCTTAGGTGTAGTTGTATATACGCGAGTACATACACCACGCTTTTGCGGACACGCTTTAAGCGCAGCTGAGTTACTTTTAGTAACCTTGCTACGACGTGGCTTACGCACTAGCTGGTTAATAGTTGCCATTTAAATAGCTCCTGAAATTAAAATTACTACTGAAAAAAATAAAAAATCCGCCCTTGTTTTACCAGCATGCTTTAAACGTGCAAGTAAATGGGTGGCGGAATTTTAATGAGCAAAGATTGACCTGTCAACCTAAACCGCTCACAAGGCAGTAGATAACTGCCTTGTGAAACTCTAATCCATTGATTAGATTCGGTTTATTGATTTCCAGATAAATCCGCGTTTAAAGCATCAGTGAGTGCTTGAGTTGCCTCTTCCGCACTTACCGTTTGCTCTTCAACAACGTCTTTTTGCTTACGACGAGCCATACGCTCTTGATGATACGCAAAACCGGTACCGGCTGGGATCAATCGACCCACAATTACGTTTTCTTTCAGACCGCGTAGTTCATCGCTCTTACCATTTACAGCGGCTTCTGTTAGGACACGAGTTGTCTCCTGGAACGAGGCTGCTGAGATGAAAGATTCTGTCGCTAGTGATGCTTTTGTGATACCCATTAACTGGATTTCAAACTTAGCTGGGATCTTACCTTGAGCTTCAAGGTCGCGGTTTGCGATATTAACGCGTGCCACTTCAATTTGCTCACCGGCTAAGAACTCAGTATCACCACCGTCTAGAATGATACATTTACGTAGCATTTGACGAATAATAGTTTCAATGTGCTTATCATTGATCTTAACGCCCTGCAAACGGTAAACCTCTTGCACTTCGTTAACAATGTAATTAGCAACATGAGTCACACCACGTAGGCGTAAGATGTCATGCGGTGATTCTGGACCATCGGCGATAACTTCACCTTTAGACACTTGTTCACCTTCAAACACGTTAAGTTGACGCCACTTAGGAATCATTTCTTCGTAATGATCGCCTTCAGCTGGTGTAATAACTAAACGTTTCTTACCTTTAGTCTCTTTACCGAAGCTAATCGTACCGGTGATTTCAGCTAAGATAGCTGGATCTTTCGGCTTACGTGCTTCAAATAAGTCGGCTACGCGTGGTAGACCACCCGTGATATCACGAGTTTTCGAACCTTCTTGCGGAATACGTGCTAATACGTCACCTGGGTTTGCAGTCGCGCCGTCTGTTACTTCAATCGTAGTGAATGAAGGAAGACGCGTTTCTTGTAATCCACGCTCATCACTTTCAATGATAAGCTTTGGCTCTTTCGCATTCGCTTTAGCAAGATCTTTAACAACTACACGAGTTAAACCCGTTAGTTCGTCAGTCTGTGCTTCAGTGTTTGAATCATCGATATCGCTGAACGATACTTTTGATTTATGCTCAAGAACGATTGGGTGACTATGCGGGTCCCAAGTAGCAACGATGTCGTTACCTTGAACTTCTGCATTGTCTTGCACTGTTAATACCGCACCGTAAGGTACTTTATAACGCTCTTTCTCACGACCATAGCTATCAATGATAGTGATCTCGGTAGAACGAGAGGTAATAACAATCTTACCGTCTGTATTTAATACATATTTAGCGTTGTGAAGTTTTAATGTACCGTTTGTTTTAACTTGTACATTATTTTCAGCAGACGCTCTTGATGCCGCACCACCGATGTGGAAAGTACGCATCGTAAGCTGTGTACCCGGCTCACCGATTGATTGAGCTGCGATAACACCTACTGATTCACCCGCGTTGATGATATGACCACGTGCAAGGTCACGACCATAACACTTAGCACATACACCAAAGTCGTTATCACAAGTGATAACTGAACGTACGCGAACTTCATCAACTGAGTGCTCTTCTAAAAGGTCACACAGTTTTTCGTCAAGCATGATGTTACGTTCAACAAGTACTGTATTAGTACCTGGTATTACAACATCTTCAGCAACAACACGACCTAGTACACGTTCGCGAAGTGCTTCTACAACGTCACCACCTTCAATTAGCGGTTTCATTGTTAAGCCATCTTCTGTGCCACAATCGTCTTCATTGATTACCAAATCTTGTGCAACGTCTACTAGACGACGCGTTAAGTAACCCGAGTTTGCTGTTTTCAGTGCTGTATCGGCAAGACCTTTACGCGCACCGTGCGTTGAGATGAAGTACTGAAGTACGTTTAGACCTTCACGGAAGTTAGCGGTGATTGGCGTCTCGATGATTGAACCATCTGGACGTGCCATTAGACCACGCATACCTGCTAGCTGACGGATCTGAGCGGCACTACCACGAGCACCTGAGTCGGCCATCATAAACACTGAGTTAAATGACGGTTGCTCTACTTCTTCACCTTTTGCATTGATAACCGTGTCTTTTGACAAGTTGGCCATCATTTCACGTGATAAGTTTTCATTTACACGTGACCAGATATCGATAACTTTGTTGTACTTTTCACCAGCCGTTACAAGACCTGATTGGAATTGTTGGTTGATTTCAGTTACTTCAGCTTCAGCTGATTCAATGATTGCTGCTTTAACTGGTGGGATAACTAAGTCATCGATACCAATTGAAACACCTGACTTCATTGCATAGTGGAAACCGGTGTACATGATTTGGTCAGCAAACATAACTGTGTCTTTTAGACCAAGACGACGGTAACACTCATTAATTAAGCCAGAAATCTGCTTTTTACCTAAGGCTTGGTTGATTGACTCATACGGCATGCCTTTTGGTAAAATTAAAGACAGAATCGCACGACCAACAGTAGTATCAATTACGGTTACAGTGTCTTCAACAACACCTTCTTCGTTTTTAACTGATTGGCTAATACGTACTTTCACGATAGCGTGAAGGTCGGCATTACCACTACGGTATGCTTTTTCTGCTTCTTTAGGATCTTTAAATACGGCGCCTTCGCCTTTCGCGTTAATACGATCACGCGTCATGTAATAAAGACCTAATACAACGTCCTGTGAAGGAACGATGATTGGCTCACCATTAGCAGGCGATAAGATGTTGTTTGTAGACATCATTAACGCGCGAGCTTCAAGTTGCGCTTCAATTGTTAGCGGTACGTGTACCGCCATTTGGTCACCATCGAAATCGGCGTTGTACGCCGCACATACTAATGGGTGCAAATGAATCGCTTTACCTTCGATAAGCACAGGTTCAAACGCTTGGATACCCAAACGGTGAAGTGTTGGTGCACGGTTAAGTAATACTGGATGTTCACGAATTACTTCGTCTAGTACATCCCATACTTCCGCTACTTCACGCTCAACCATCTTTTTAGCAGCTTTGATTGTCGTAGCCATGCCACGACGCTCTAATTTGCCATAGATGAATGGTTTGAAAAGCTCTAATGCCATCTTCTTAGGAAGACCACACTGATGAAGCTTAAGTGTAGGACCAACCGTGATTACAGAACGGCCAGAGTAATCTACACGCTTACCAAGTAAGTTCTGACGGAAACGACCCTGCTTACCTTTGATCATATCAGCAAGCGATTTAAGAGGACGTTTATTAGAACCTGTAATTGCACGACCACGACGACCGTTATCAAGTAGCGCATCAACCGCTTCTTGTAACATACGTTTTTCGTTGCGTACGATAATATCTGGTGCAGCTAAATCTAGTAGACGCTTAAGACGGTTATTACGGTTAATAACACGACGGTAAAGGTCATTTAGATCAGATGTCGCAAAACGACCACCGTCTAGTGGCACTAACGGGCGTAAGTCAGGTGGCAATACTGGAAGTACTGTCATGATCATCCACTCAGGGTTATTACCTGATTGGTGGAACGATTCCATTAACTTAAGACGTTTAGTGATCTTTTTACGCTTAGTTTCAGAGTTAATTGTTGGTAACTCTTCACGCATTTCTGCAATTAATTGAGCAAGATCGAGTTCACGCAGTAAGTCTAATACTGCTTCAGCACCCATCTTCGCTTCAAATTCATCACCGTGCTCTTCAAGTGCATCTAGGTATTCTTCTTCACCTAATAGCTGACCACGCTCAAGCGTTGTCATGCCAGGCTCAGTTACTACGAATGATTCGAAGTAAAGAACACGTTCAATATCACGAAGCGTCATATCAAGCATTAAGCCGATACGTGACGGTAATGATTTTAAAAACCATATATGCGCAACTGGACTTGCCAGTTCTATATGACCCATACGGTCACGACGCACTTTAGTGAGTGTTACTTCAACGCCACACTTTTCACAGATCACACCACGGTGTTTAAGGCGTTTATATTTACCACATAAACACTCATAATCTTTCACTGGGCCGAAAATACGGGCACAGAATAAGCCATCGCGCTCAGGCTTGAAAGTACGGTAGTTAATAGTCTCAGGTTTCTTTACTTCACCGTATGACCATGAACGAACCATGTCTGGTGAAGCAAGACCAATGCGAATTGCATCGAATTCTTCGGTCTTATTTTGTTGCTTCAGAAACTTAAGTAAGTCTTTCACCTTAGCTCTCCTGTCGGAGTTAATCTTGAGGACGGATGTTCTCGTCCCTACATTCTATTCAGCCATAACAGATGCTGCAGCGCTAACTGCAGCATCTAATTGGCTTAATTTTCTTCCAACTCGATGTTGATACCCAGTGAGCGGATTTCTTTCAACAATACGTTGAACGATTCTGGCATACCTGGTTCCATTTTATGGTTACCATCAACGATGTTTTTATACATCTTAGTACGACCGTTCACGTCATCCGATTTCACTGTTAGCATTTCTTGTAGTGTGTAAGCAGCACCGTAAGCTTCAAGTGCCCATACTTCCATCTCACCAAAACGCTGGCCACCGAACTGTGCTTTACCACCCAGCGGCTGCTGAGTAACAAGGCTGTAAGAACCAGTAGAACGTGCGTGCATCTTATCGTCAACCAAGTGGTTAAGTTTAAGCATGTACATGTAACCTACAGTTACTTGACGTTCAAACTGATCGCCAGTACGGCCATCATAAAGTGTAACCTGACCACTTCTAGGGTAGCCGCCTAGCTCTAGCATGTCTTTGATTTCGCTTTCTTTCGCGCCATCAAATGCAGGAGTAGCAATCGGTAAACCACCTTTCAAGTTTTCAGCTAAACGACGAATCTCGTCATCAGAGAAACTAGCAATATCCACAACCTGACGAGATTCACCGATCTCATAAGCTTGTTTGATGAATGCGCGTAGCTCATGAAGCTCGCGTTGCTCTTTCATCATTTCTTCTAAGCGCTCACCAATACCGCGTGCAGCTAGACCCATATGTGTTTCAAGGATCTGACCGATGTTCATTCGCGATGGTACACCGAGTGGATTTAGTACGATATCTACCGTACGACCTTTGTCATCGTATGGCATATCTTCTACTGGTACGATAGTCGAGATAACACCTTTGTTACCGTGACGACCCGCCATTTTATCACCTGGTTGGATACGACGTTTAACAGCTAGGTATACTTTAACAATCTTAAGTACGCCTGGTGCTAAGTCATCACCTTGGGTAATTTTACGACGTTTGTTTTCAAACTTCTTATCGTATTCAGCTTTAAGCTCATCGTACTGTGCAGCTAGTTGCTCAAGTTCAGCTTGCTTGTCTTCTTCAGCAAGGCTTTGAGTTAGTAACTTTTCAGCATTCAGTGACGCTAAGTTGTCTTCATCGAAACCAGCTGCCACAAGTAACTTGCGTGCACGGTCTAAAACACCAGCTTCTAGAATACGGAACTCTTCGTTGAAGTCTTTCTTCGCTTCGCGAAGCTGCATGTCTTCAACTTCTAACGCACGTTTATCTTTTTCAACGCCATCACGGGTGAAAACTTGTACGTCGATTACAGTACCAGTTACAGAGTTTGGTACACGTAAAGAGCTGTCTTTAACGTCAGACGCTTTCTCACCGAAGATAGCACGTAGTAGCTTCTCTTCTGGTGTTAATTGCGTTTCGCCTTTCGGAGTCACTTTACCTACTAGGATATCGCCGCCTTTAACTTCAGCACCAATATATACAACACCTGATTCATCAAGCTTGCCTAGTGCAGATTCGCCCACGTTCGGGATATCTGCTGTGATCTCTTCTGAGCCTAATTTAGTATCACGGGCGATACACTGTAGTTCTTGAATATGAATAGTCGTTAGACGATCTTCTTCAACTACGCGCTCTGATAGTAAGATTGAATCCTCGAAGTTGTAACCGTTCCATGGCATGAATGCCACGCGAAGGTTTTGACCAAGGGCTAAGTCACCTAAGTCAGTCGAAGGACCATCTGCTAACACATCGCCACGAGTAACCGGTTCACCAACCATACAAGTCGGCTTTTGGTTAATACATGTATTTTGGTTAGAACGTGTGTACTTGGTTAAGTTGTAGATGTCGATGCCCGCTTCACCAGGGATGCGTTCTTCTTCATGTACATTAACAACGATGCGACTTGCGTCGGCATACATTACTTCACCACCACGTTTTGCAACAATCGTTACACCAGAATCTTTCGCTAGTGTTAACTCAATACCAGTACCTACTAACGGTTTGTCCGCTTTCAATGTTGGTACTGCTTGACGTTGCATGTTTGAACCCATCAATGCACGGTTAGCATCATCGTGTTCTAGGAACGGGATAAGTGCGGCCGCTACAGAAATCACCTGTTGTGGTGATACATCCATATATTGCTGGTCCATGCGACCCATAAAGGTTGATTCACCTTTGTGACGACATGGAATAAGTTCATCTACAAACTCATTGGTTTCAGTTAAGTTTGAGTTCGCCTGTGCGATAACAAACTGACCTTCTTCAATGGCTGATAGGTAATCAACTTCATCAGTTACTACACCGTCTACCACTTTGCGGTAAGGTGTTTCTAAGAAACCGTAGTCATTGGTACGTGCATACGTAGACAATGAGTTAATTAGACCGATGTTTGGACCCTCAGGAGTCTCGATTGGACATACGCGACCGTAGTGAGTTACGTGAACGTCACGTACTTCAAAGCCAGCGCGTTCACGCGTTAGACCGCCCGGACCTAATGCAGAAATACGACGCTTGTGCGTTACTTCTGATAGCGGGTTATTTTGGTCCATAAACTGTGATAACTGAGACGAGCCGAAGAACTCTTTAACTGCTGCCGAAATAGGCTTAGCGTTAATAAGATCTTGTGGCATTATCGCATCTAGGTCACCTAAGCTTAAACGCTCACGTACAGCACGTTCTACACGTACTAAACCTACACGGAATTGGTTCTCAGCCATTTCGCCAACACTACGTATACGACGGTTGCCTAAGTGGTCTATATCATCAACATCGCCAACACCGTTACGAATAGCAATCAATACTTTCATAACTGCTACGATGTCTTCTTTGCTTAATGTGCCAGGGCCTGTGTCTGAATCGTAACCAACACGGCTATTGAACTTCATACGACCTACTGTTGATAAGTCATAGCGTTCTTCTGAGAAGAATAAGTTCTCAAATAAGGCTTCAGCCGCGTCTTTCGTCGGTGGCTCGCCTGGGCGCATCATACGATAAATTTCTACTAGTGCTTCTAAACGGTTGCTTGACGAGTCAATGTTTAATGTATTTGACATGTAAGCGCCGCTGTCCACTTCATTGATATATAATGTATCAATAGTAGTGTGACCTGCTTTAACCAATTCAGCCATCATTTCAAGCGTTAGCTCGTCATTTGCAGTCGCGATGATTTCACCTGTTGACTCATCAACATAGTTCTTCGCTAATACACGGCCAATGATGTACTCATGTGGTACTTCTAATTGATTAATGCCTTTTTTCTCGATGCTCTTGATGTGGCGAGCCGTAACACGACGACCGCTTTCAACAAGGACTTCACCGTCTTCGCTCTTGATATCAAAAGCGGCAGTTTCACCACGTAAACGTGAAGGTACAAGTTCCATAAGAACTTTACCGTCAGCAATTTCAAACGCAGTAGTATCGAAGAAGATATCTAGGATTTCTTCACTCGTGTACTCAAGTGCACGTAAGATGATAGACGCCGGTAATTTACGACGACGGTCAATACGTACATATAAGTTATCTTTTGCATCAAATTCGAAGTCTAACCATGAACCACGGTAAGGAATTACGCGTGCGTTATAAAGCACTTTACCTGACGAGTGAGTTTTACCGCGGTCGTTATCAAAGAATACACCAGGGCTACGGTGTAGCTGAGAAACGATAACACGCTCTGTACCATTGATTACAAAAGTACCGGTATCGGTCATGAGCGGAATTTCGCCCATGTAAACTTCTTGCTCTTTAATGTCTTTAACTGTGCCTGGAGCTTCTTTGTCCATTACTACAAGACGCAGTTTCACGCGAAGTGGAGCAGAATAAGTCACACCGCGAATTTGACATTCTTTTACATCGAATACTGGCTCACCAATACGATAACTTACGTATTGAAGCTCAGAATTTCCCGAGTAGCTTTTAATTGGGAACACAGAACGGAAGGCAGCTTCCAAACCATGATCGCCATCAGCGTCCGGGACTAAGAATTTTTTAAACGATTCTAACTGCGTCGACAGTAAGAAAGGTATATCCAAAACTTGTGGACGTTTACCAAAATCCTTACGGATACGTTTCTTTTCAGAATAAGAGTAAGCCATGGGGTTCCTCAGCTTGCTGATCTTTGACCCGACCTGTTCTAGTAAGAACAGACTTAACTGGCATCTATGCCAAGATGTACAACATTTAACTGTTGTTCCAACTTAATCCCACCTCAACACTAGCAAACTATAAAGCGTTGAAATTAAAGAATAAATCAGATTTTATTTGCGCTATAAGAATAGTCGCTCTATAGCGCAAAAAGGCCGGTGATTAAATAATCACCAGCCCTTGCCTGATTTCTCAGGCAGCGAACCTAGCAAAAGCTAGATTACTTAACCTCAACTTCAGCACCAGCTTCAGTAAGTTCTTTAGCAAGAGCTTCAGCTTCTTCCTTAGAAATACCTTCTTTAACTGGAGTTGGAGCAGCTTCAACAAGTGCTTTAGCTTCTTTTAAGCCAAGACCAGTTGCGCCACGAACAGCTTTGATTGCCGCAACTTTATTAGCGCCAGCGCCAGTAAGGATTACGTCAAATTCTGTTTTCTCTTCAGCAGCTTCAGCAGCAGGACCTGCTACCATAGCAGCTGCAGCAGTTACGCCGAATTTTTCTTCCATTGCTTCAACTAGAGCAACAACGTCCATTACTGACATTTCAGCAATTGCGTCAAGGATTTGGTCTTTAGTTACAGACATTACAAATTTCCTAATAATTAACGGACTCTAAGGTCCAAATAAATTTACACCGAAAGGGATTAAACAACTTAAAATTAAGCAGCTTGCTCTTCTTTCTGTACACGTACTGCTTCAATTGTTTTACACAATTTGCCAGCAGACGCTTCTTTCATAGCGCTCATTAAGCGTGCAACAGCTTCGTCGTATGTAGGTAGAGTTGCAAGCATAGCTGCGTCTACTACATTACCTTCAAAAGCGGCCATCTTAAGTTCGAAATGCTCATTCTTTTTCGCGAAATCTGAGAAGATACGCGCAGCAGCACCTGGGTGCTCTGATGAGAAAGCGATTAAGCTTGGACCAACTAATGAGTCAGAAAGGCACTCAAACTCTGTACCTTCAAAAGCACGTTTTGCTAAAGTGTTACGGACAACTTTCATCCAAACACCATTTGCACGAGCTTCTTTACGAAGGGCAGTGATTGCACCAACTGTTACACCACGAGAATCTGCAACAACTGCAGAAAGAGCACCATTGGCTGCTTCGTTGACTTCAGCAACAATTGCTTTTTTGCCTTGAAGATTTAAAGCCATGGGTGTTACTCCTGGTTTAATGGGTTACCGTTTATCGGCTTCCCTGTTTTACTCTTCCCCATCAATAAAGATGGAGATGCTTTTTACGGCGAGAGCCAGAAGATTAGGAAAAATCTATCTGGGGATTCACACCGTCTACGTAGGTAATATTAAGGCCGAAGCCGCCTACGGTCTTGGACGGAAGCCCAATTTATCGCGTTGCCCAAAGGCGCTTCGAAATTATGGACTTCAACCCGAATTCTTTACTTTGCGATTAACTAAATTAATCAACAAAATGGCGCAAAATTATAGTACAAATTTCACGCCATGTAAACACTCAATTAAGCAACAACTGTGCTTAAAGTGCTTTGGTCAACAGAAACACCTGCGCCCATTGTTGTAGAGATAGTTACTTTCTTCAAGTAAACACCTTTAGCTTGAGAAGGTTTAGCCTTCTTAAGCGCAACAATTAGAGCTTCAAGGTTTTGTTGTAACTGCTCAGCAGTGAAATCAACCTTACCAATCGTAGTATGGATGATACCATTTTTGTCATTGCGGTAACGCACTTGACCTGCTTTCGCATTTTTAACTGCTTCTGCAACGTTAGGTGTTACAGTACCAGTTTTAGGGTTTGGCATTAGACCACGTGGGCCTAAGATTTGACCTAGTTGACCAACAACACGCATAGCGTCTGGTGATGCAACAACAACGTCAAAATTCATCTCGCCTTTCTTAACTAGTTCAGCAAGATCTTCCATGCCTACTAATTCAGCACCGGCTTCTTTTGCAGCTTCTGCATTAGCGCCTTGAGTGAATACAGCAACACGAACGTCACGACCAGTACCGTTAGGTAGTACAGTCGCACCACGAACGTTTTGATCAGATTTACGAGCATCGATACCAAGGTTAACAGCAACGTCAACACTTTCTACGAATTTAGCTGTCGCTAATTCTTTTAAAAGAGCAACTGCTTCGTTAATTTCGTAATCTTTAGTTACTTCCACTTTTTCGCGGATAGTACGCATACGTTTAGTTAATTTAGCCATTATCTTAGTCCTCTACGTTCAAGCCCATCGCACGCGCAGAACCTGCGATAGTGCGAACCGCAGCTTCTAAATCAGAAGCTGTAAGGTCTGGTTTCTTTGTCTCAACGATTTCTTCAAGTTGAGCACGAGTTACTGTGCCTACTTTTTCAGTGTTAGGACGGCCTGAACCAGATTTGATACCTGCAGCTTTCTTAAGTAAGTAAGCAGCCGGTGGCGTTTTCATGTCGAACGTAAATGAACGGTCGCCGTAAACAGAGATCACTACAGGAACTGGAGCGCCTTTTTCGATAGATTCTGTACGTGCGTTGAACGCTTTACAGAATTCCATGATGTTTACACCGTGTTGACCTAGTGCTGGACCTACTGGAGGACTAGGGTTAGCCATACCAGCAGCAACTTGTAGCTTGATTAGAGCTTCAACTTTCTTAGCCATTATAAATACCTCATTAGGTGGGTCTTAGCCTTGTGCGCGCGAGGACGCGTACTCTAGCGGCTTCCCAGTTTAAAAATTGGTTTCTCACTTTTTAGTAAACAGTTAAACAAACGTTTTCCCTGAATACAAAAAGGCCGCTGATTATAAGTTAATCAGCGGCCTTTTTCAAGCTTCGTGCCAAAAATTAAGAAACTTTTAACACAACGCTTTAAATCAATTACTTATCTTGTTCAACTTGACCAAACTCAAGTTCAACTGGCGTAGAACGACCAAAAATAAGTACCGATACTTTTACGCGGCTCTTTTCGTAGTCAACTTCTTCAACCACACCACTAAAGTCAGCAAATGGACCATCAGTAACACGAACCACTTCACCTGGTTCAAATAATGTTGCTGGTTTAGGCGCTTCAGCGTTTTCTTGTAGGCGATTAAGAATGCGATCAGCTTCTTTAGAACTAATGGGTGCAGGACGGTCTGATGTGCCACCAATAAAGCCCATAACACGTTCAGTGCTATTTACTAAGTGCCAGCTTGCATCGTTCATATCCATTTGTACTAGTACGTAACCTGGGAAGAATTTACGCTCAGACTTACGCTTTTGACCAGCACGCATCTCAACTACTTCTTCAGTAGGAACTAATACTTCACCAAAGCTATCTTCTAGGCCTTTGATTTTAATGTGCTCTAATAATGTTTGAGCAACACGCTTCTCATAACCTGAGAAAGCTTGTACTACGTACCAACGTAGTTTCTTTTCGTTATTCTCATCCGACATGGGATCAGATCTCCAATCCAGTTAAAAAGCCTACAGCGCGGAATAAAATGCCATCTAATCCCCAAAGGATAAGTGCCATAATCACTGTTGCAACCATTACGATTAATGTCGTGTGCGTTGTTTCTTGACGCGTTGGCCAAATTACTTTGCGTACTTCAATACGCGCTTCTTTAGCAAAAGCAAGGAATGTACGTCCCTTAAAAGTTTGCGAAGCAATAGCTAAACCCGCCGCTATTGCAACCACAACGCCAATAGCACGTAGTAATACAGACTGATCTGCAAACATATGATTACCAACGACTGCGCCTGCAAGTAGCGCAATTGCTACTAACCACTTTACTGACTCCATCCCACTTGATGGTGTTTCTATATTCGTGCTCATAATATTATTACCTTAACTACAGACACAACAACCCTGCACGTCGACAGGGTTAATCCATTAAAATCTAAACTTAAAAACAAGCTTACTCAAACCGATTTTTAGTTCTAGACTTTATTCACTTTGTAAAAATTGGCAGGGGCGGAGAGATTCGAACTCCCAACCGTCGGTTTTGGAGACCGCTGTTCTACCAATTGGAACTACGCCCCTGCAAAGTGGATGCCTATTATACTTACGCAATTCATTAACACAAGAGTAAAAAGATACCCATAACTTAAAATCTCATTGGCCACACTCAAAATCAAACTTAACATTAATAAAAAAGCAGTTTATGATTGTTTCACTTTTAGGAATATTAATAGCACAAGGAAGCGGGTGCATTTACTTCATACACTTTACAAAATCGTGATTCTAAGCGTTTTATGCTTATTTCACAGTGCACTCGTCGCGCGCCCTATTCACTTAGATACATACTCTAGTGAACAGGGGTTATCGCAAAATTCGATTACTTGCAGTATCACTGACAAGCAAGGGTTTCACTGGTTTTCGACACAAGGCGGTCTTAATCGCTTTGATGGTTATGAGTTTAAACGCTTCAAGTCTCACCCTACTGAGGCTAGTATTTCAGGAAACTGGGTCACCGATTGTCTTGCTGCCGATCAACATGCTATTTGGTTTTCTACCGCCAGTAATGGTTTAAATTTACTTGATACTCAAACCGGCCAATTTAAGGTTTTTAATACGCACACTGAGTTGGCTATTACTGATAACCGCATTTGGTCATTAGCTTCAGATAGCCTAAATAATATTTGGTTAGGTCATGAGCATGGAAAGTTAACGCGTCTAAATATAGTCAAGAATGAAGTAGAGTCGTTTAGCTATACTAGCCCCGAGCAAGCTAATACAGTCATACAAGATATTGTTATAGATACACAACAAAATGTCTGGTTAGCAACCAACGAAGGATTAATTAAGTTTAACCCAAAGCATAAAACCTTTAATCACATTGCGGGAAGTCATAAAAATTTATGGCGGCTGCAATTAAATGCACAAGGGCAGCTATTAGTAGCAAGCAAACAAGGGCTTAGCCTATTTAACCCTAAAACAGAGGCTTTTCTAGAGTTTGCTCAGTTTGCAGGTGTATGGATCACCGATATCTTAGTTGACGACACCGATACCTTGTGGCTAACAAGTTATGGTAAAGGTTTATTTTACAAAACAGAGCAAAGTACATCTAAAAATAATTTTCAGCACATACCGCACAATAAGCAGCAACTAAATGGGCTTGCTAATGATTACCTATTGTCACTTTATCAAGATCGGTTCGGTATCATTTGGATTGGTACAGATGGCTATGGGTTACAACGTTATGATAAAAAGCACAATCAATTTTCGCATCAACAGCACTTGAGCGATGATGACAATACCATTAGTCATAATTTTGTTCGCGCTCTACTCAAAGATACACAAGGCCAATTATGGGTTGGTACTCGTGACGGTTTAAACAAACAAACCGACACAGGTTTTAAGCACTATAAAGTTAACTCAAAATTACAAAGCGGCCTAACCAATAATAATGTCTTTAGCCTGCATGAAGATAACAAGCAGCGACTTTGGATTGGCACTTATGGCGGCGGATTACTGCAATATAAACCAACTGAAGATAATTTTATTACCTATACAATGCAAAGCCATCAGCTTAGCAGCGATCGTGTTTATGCGATAACGAGCGATCCTAAAGGAAATTTATGGCTAGGTAGCAATCAAGGTTTAACACGCTTTAATCCCGACACCTTAGAGGTTCAACATTACAAGCACGACGACTCGACTAATAGTCTTGCTAACAACACCGTATTTACTTTGCTTTTTGATCACAATGCGAACGGATTATGGGTCGGGACGCGTGCAGGTTTAGATTATCTAAGCATAGAAGATGAATCATTTACTCATTACCCCGCCAATCAGGCATCGCAAACTGGTTTAAGCCATAATATGGTTACTTCTTTGCACCTACAAAATAACGATACTTTATGGGTGGGTACCTTTGGTGGTTTAAACCGCCTTGATAAAAAAACACAAAAAATCTCTTACATTACCGAACATGATGGATTACTAAACGATAATATTTTTGCCATTAAAGATGATAGTAAAGGCTACTTATGGCTAAGCAGTAACCAAGGGCTCACTCGCTATAATCCTACGAATCAAGCTATGCAGCATTTTTTACCTCGTGACGGCGTGCAGCATAATTCGTTTATTTTAGGTGCTGCTTTTCAAGCACCTGATGGCGAGCTATTTTTTGGCGGAATCAATGGCTTTAATCAGTTTTACCCTAGTAAACTGCAACTGAGTACTTCAGCCCCAACCCCAGTATTAACTGAGCTATTAATTTACAACCAAGCAAGCGAAACAAAAAACTACTTAAAAGATAAAAAACAGCCCGCAAAACTAATAAACCATACTAAAAAACTCTCTTTTCCAACCAGCCAAGGGGTCATTGGCTTTAAATATGCCGCCATTAATAACGCTTCATCGGCTAATCAATACCAGTATGCTTACAAGCTAAATGGTTTAGATAAGCAATTTATCCATACCGATGCAAGCCAACGACAAGTTAACTATTCACAGCTAAGTGCAGGTAACTATCAATTACAATTAAAAGTAAAAGATCAATACGGGCAATGGAGCAAAGTTCACACTATGCTAAAGCTGACAGTAACGCCTCCTTGGTGGCAAACGCAATTAGCCTATGCGGCTTATTTTATAATAGTTTTGATTATTACATGGTTAATTTTAGCGTCACGCTATCGAGCTAAAACCGCAGAGCAACTCATTCAACAAGAAAGAAAGCTCAATCAACTAAAGACCCAATTTTTAGATAACATTAGTCATGAACTTAAAACGCCATTGAGCTTAATTTTAGCGCCAGTAGAAAACTTACAACAGCAACAACTTGGTGCTCAAGCACAACAACAAGTTTCTATAATTAAGCGCAACGGGCACCGCCTTCTTAATTTAATCAATGAGTTATTACAGTTAAGTCAGCGTCCAAGTTCGGCTACAGAGTATGTATCCGCTTATTCTTTAAGCCCTTTTATAGCGCAAATAGTAGACGACTTTGCTATTTTGTTTGCCCAAAAAAATATTAATTTTTCCTTTAACGACACGACGCAACAGCCTAGTTACATAAATTTAGAAACTAAACATACTTTATCTATTATTGATAATTTATTGACCAATGCACTTAAATACACCCCATCAGATGGAACCGTTAATCTAACGCTTTCTAACACAAACAATAATGTTGTTATAACGGTATCTGATACTGGTATTGGTATTGAAGAGCACCAGCAAGCGCTTATTTTTGAACGCTTTACTCGTATTGCAACACACAACCAAACAGGCAGTGGTATAGGTCTCGCTCTGGTTAAGCAACTTGTAGAGCAATACGACGGGCAAATTTCATTAGCCAGTAAAATAAACAAAGGAAGTTGTTTTACAGTCACGTTGCCATTGTGTGAATCAGATAACTTATTAACGGATAAACAACTAGCGTCCTCTCAAACTATGCTGGTAGAAAACAACAAAAAACTACTCATTGTTGAAGATAACGAGGAAATGCGTGAGTTACTGGTTTCATTATTTAGTGATAACTACACCTGCCTCACCGCTAATAATGGAGAAGAAGGGCTAGTGCTGTGCCAAACTCAAATGCCCGATATAGTGCTCAGTGATGTAATGATGCCTACGATGGATGGATATCAACTTCTCAGTGCCATTCGCTCAGATATCTCTATTAATCATATCCCTGTTTTATTACTCTCTGCCAAAGCAGACAGTCGCAGTCGAATAAAGGGGCTTGATTTGCTGGCCGATGACTACCTGTGTAAACCCTTTGAAGCATCATTATTAAAAAGTCGGGTTCATGGCTTATTAGGCATTCGTGATGCGTTAAATAAGCACCTAATAAAACAGTTATCAGCCCAAGCACATGCTGTGACCTTAGATGCACAAATAGAGCAGAATAAAGATTACACGTTTACAGAACGCTTAAAAACAATCTTGCGTGAAAATTACCAAAATGAACTGTTTAGCGTGGAAGAGTTTGCCAGTGCAATGTGTTTGAGCCCTCGTGCACTGCAATTAAAAATGAAAGCACTTTTTGACATTACACCCAGCGATTACATTCGCAATACCCGCTTAGAATATGCAGCAAAATTATTAACTGATAGCGACTTAACCATAGGTTTAGTTGCAGATAACACCGGCTTTAGTTCTCAAAGTTACTTTGCCCGTTGCTTCAAAGCCAAATATTCACTTACACCAAAACAATACAGAGAAGCACAAACATGTAAAAGTAATTAGCTTCGCGTGTGTACTCAAAGCTTTCGCCTGAGTACTATTTTTAAGCTACTGATTTATTTAAATTAACCTTAATTAGCCATTGCTAAAAAAATAACTACAAATGTAATTAAGCACATAAATTAAGGAAAATCCTATGCTCTCATCCATACAAAAAACGCTACTAGCTACAGCATTAATAACCAGCTTAAGCGCATGCCAAAGCACCTCAACAAACGTTACTTCAAATCAAAACTCGCCTGACATTAATGAAGTAAGCAAACAGCAATACAATGGCCCTAAAGCACGTATCGCCGTGGCACGTTTCACTGATAAGTCGAATAACTCAAGGTGGTGGCGAAAAGAAATTGGTGAAGGTATGGCAGATCAACTTACCACCGCCCTTGTTGGCACTAATCGCTTTATTGTATTGGAGCGCCAAGCACTAGACGCTGTACTTTCAGAGCAAGATTTAGCTGTATCAGGCAGAGTGAGTGCACAATCCGGTGCTGCGTATGGCGAAATTGAAGGCGCTGAGATTGTCGTCGTTGCAGCGGTTACTGAATTTGATGATGACAGTTCAGGGGCAAGTGTTGGTTCAGGCGGCTTTATTGGTGATGTGTTTAGTTCTGTTTCAGCTGGCTTTTCTGGATCGCATATGGCTATTGACTTACGCTTAATTGATACGCGCACTTCACGTATTCTGGCCGCTACTAGCGTTGAGGGTGGTAGCAAAGATTTTGATTTTACCAGCGCAGCGACTAACTTTGGTGGCGCACTCGTTGGAGGAAGCCTTAGTGGTTGGTCAGACACTCCAAAAGAAAAGGCACTACGAGAAGTAATAATTAAAGCCGTTGAATTTTTAGAAACTAAAATTCCAGATACCTACTATCGTTATAACCAAAACAACACGCTTGCAGCAGGCTATACAGCGCCACCGCCGCCAAAAGTAACTAGTAAAAAAGCAGCACCTGCTGCCGTCGCTGTCGATGTGCCGAATCATAGAATGCCACATTACGAAAAAATGGATTTGGCTATGTCTCGTATGAACTTGGTTTGCTTAGGGTATTTAAAAAACCAACCTAATTATGAAGAGTTTGAAACTGAAGACGTTAAGTACGACCGTCAAACTGTATTAGCACTGCGCGAGTATCAACAAGAGAAGAGCTTGAAAGTAACGGGCCTTGCCGATGAAACAACAAAGAAATCTTTAGATGACTCAAAATGTTTAGCAAAAACTCAACAGTCAGGGCTAGAAAGCTTAGGCAACATGTTTAAGTTTAACTAATCAGCACCTTTGATTTTTAATTAAGCAATAAAAAAGCGGCTACTCTATAGCCGCTTTTAATCTACTCGTAATAACTCACCGCGATAAAAATCACACAGTAACCATATTTGTTCAAATTGATGGGTATTTGGAAAACATACTTTTTTGACTGCCGCTTCAAAGTCGCTCTTATGCCAAATAGTACTAGCGTTACGAATTAACAACCACGTACGCTTTGAATAATAACGCTTAGTCGCTTTTTGTTTTAATAAGCGCTCCAACGCTGATTGCAACCGGTGTTCGCTTGGTTGTTGCGCCATGTCGGCTAAATCACGCTGCATTTGTATCGACAGTGGCCGGCCTAACACGGCCATGGCTTCCGTTTCACTGGCGTATAAATGCGCCACCTCTATATCGAGTTGCTGATTTTCTTGATAACAGCTTACATCGGGTCTATTTGGTTCATTATGCCAAATATGGCGCATATGAATTCCCGTTTGCTGTTCATAACATCGCAAAAACAACTTGGCCGCATCGTGCTCTAATTGTTGTTTTTCGGCATCACTGCTGCGCTTCATTCAACACCTTATAAACGTCATTTAACAGCGATGAAGCGCCAAACCTAAATGTATCTGGTGCTAAATAATCATGCCCCATAATCTCGGTTGCTAGTTGCAAATAAGCATTTGCATCTACTGCAGTATTGACTCCACCAGCAGCCTTAAAACCAACTCGCTTTGATGACTTTTTGATGGCTTTAAGCATTATTTCAGTCGCTTCAAGCGTGGCATTTACCGCTACTTTTCCTGTACTGGTTTTTACAAAATCAGCTCCGCCTTGGATGGCAAGTTCGGTTGCTTGAGTAATAAATGCTGCCGTTTTTAGCTCGCCAGTTTCAATGATCACTTTGAGCTTAGCACGGCTGCCACATACCTTTTTACTCTCACTCACGTATTCCAGCACGGTATCTGCTTCACCTTTTAAAAGCGCTTTATAAGGAATAACTAGGTCAATTTCATCGGCCCCCCGCTCTATGGCTATCAGGGTTTCATTGAGTACTTCATTGAGTGGCGCATCACCAGAGGGAAAGTTAGTTACGGTGGCCACTTTTACATGGCTCAATAAGCGATTAGCAAGTGCTATTTTAGCGTCATCAACAAATTCACTAAACACACAAAGCGCAGCAGGCGTGCCTAGCTTAGGGTTTATACTGTTTACTAATGCGTTAATACTGGCTTGACTATCATCAGTGTTTAAACTGGTTAAGTCCATTAAGCTAACGGCTAGCGTGGCGTTTTGAGTATTGTTTGTCATTTTATGCCTATGAAATTGTGTGACCTTAAACTATATAAGAGCATCATAGCTTAAACTTGCTATAGCTCATAACCAAACACTATAAGCGCGTTTTCTATACTAAATGTCACTCTACCCCTTACTAAATACGATTTAGACCTAAAAAACATGATTAATATAACTTTTAAGAATATCAACTAAGATTTAATTATTTTTTACTTATCAATAGCCACTATATTCTGCTTCTCAGTTAAACACTTTATTATTTTTTAGGGGCGTTATTCAGTGCAATATTTACCTATCTTTACCAAACTCGACAACAAACCCGTATTGGTTGTTGGCGGTGGAGAGGTTGCCTTGCGAAAATGCCGTGCGTTTTTAAAAGCACGTGCCGATGTAACGCTAGTTGCCCCTTGGTTTTGCGAAGAATTAAAAGAACATGCGCATAATAATGAAGTAACATTAATTGATGCCTATTTTGAAGAGTCGCATCTTGATGGCAAAATTTTGATTATTGCCGCCACCGACAACGATGAAGTAAACAACACCGTATTTGAACTCGCCAATGCGCGTAATGTGTTTGTGAACGTGGTGGATGATCAACCTAAATGTACCTTTATTTTCCCCTCTATTGTTGATCGCAACCCAATTACCATTGCGATTTCAAGTGCGGGTACCGCGCCGGTTTTAGCAAGACGTTTACGTGAAAAGCTCGAAACACTTATTCCCCAGCATATCGGCCCACTCGCTAACTTGGTCGGTGGCTTTCGCCATAAAGTAAAGCAACGCTTTAAACATTTTGCTGATCGTCGCCAATTTTGGGAAGGCGTGTTTGATTCATCAGTAGTAAGCAAAGTCCAAACCGGTGATACCCATGGCGCTGAGCAACAACTAGAGCAAATGCTAGATGCCAAAGTTGAACCAGAAGGCGAAGTATACGTAGTCGGTGCAGGCCCAGGCGATCCAGAGCTACTCACACTAAAAACGCTGCAACTAATGCAACAAGCCGATGTGGTGGTATATGATTACTTGGTATCCGATGAGATCATGGAATTAGTGCGTCGCGATGCCGATTTAATCTGTGTGGGTAAGCGCTTAGGCGATCACAGCGTAGCTCAAGAAGATACAAATAAGATGTTGGTTGATTTAGCACAACAAGGTAAAAAAGTGTGCCGAATTAAAGGGGGCGACCCATTTATTTATGGCCGTGGTGGCGAAGAAGTCCAAGTACTGGCAGCCAATAACGTAAATTACCAAATAGTGCCAGGTATAACGGCAGCCGCGGGATGTAGTGCCTACGCAGGTATTCCTTTAACGCATCGCGACCATGCTCAGGCTATTCAGTTTGTTACCGGACACTGCAAAAAAGAAGGACAAGAACTTAATTGGCAGTCGCTTGCACAAAAAAACCAAACACTGGCTATTTATATGGGGGTAATTAAATCGCCGCATATTCAAGCCGAGCTATTAAAACATGGGCGAGCAGCAACAACACCAGTGGCCATAATTGAAAACGGCACACGCAAAAATCAACGTGTTGTCACAGGACAGTTAGACCAATTAGCACAGCTCATTGAGCAGCATCAAATTATTTCACCCGCTTTACTGATTATTGGTGAAGTAGCTTCGCTGCATCAAGAATTACACTGGTTTGGCGAAAAAGCACAGATCAGTAGCTTTGCTCAACCGCTGACAGACGTGGCGTAGTTTAACAGATTTTAATTTAATCATTTTAGTAGGACGACCAACAATGGCTTTAACTCACCTTCAGCAACTTGAAGCTGAAAGTATCAAAATCATGCGCGAAGTCGCCGCTGAGTTTGAGAACCCAGTTATGCTTTACTCAATCGGTAAAGACTCATCGGTACTTTTGCACTTAGCTCGTAAAGCATTTTACCCTGCAAAAATTCCGTTTCCGTTATTACACGTAGACACCAACTGGAAGTTTCGTGAAATGATTGAGTTTCGCGACCGTTTAGCCAAAGAGTATGGCTTTGATTTAATTGTACACAAAAACCCTGAAGGCATCGAAATGGGTGTAGGCCCATTCACCCATGGTTCGGGTAAACATACCGATATCATGAAAACTCAAGGCTTAAAGCAAGCGCTGAATAAGTACGGTTTTGATGCAGCATTTGGTGGCGCACGCCGTGATGAAGAAAAATCACGGGCTAAAGAGCGCGTGTATTCATTTCGTGATAAACACCATCGCTGGGATCCTAAAAACCAACGTCCTGAGCTTTGGAATACCTATAACAGCCAAGTGAATCCAGGTGAGAGTATTCGAGTATTCCCACTATCTAACTGGACTGAACTAGATATTTGGCAATACATTTATCAAGAAAATATCGAAATGGTGCCACTGTACCTTGCTAAAGAGCGCCCTGTAGTAGAACGCGACGGTACCTTAATCATGGTAGATGACGATCGCATGCCGCTTAATGAAGGTGAAGTACCGCAAATGAAGTCGGTTCGCTTTAGAACCTTAGGCTGTTATCCACTCACTGGCGCGGTTGAATCAACGGCAAGCAGCCTAACAGAAATTATTGAAGAAATGTTGCTATCGTCGTCATCTGAACGTGAAGGTCGGGTGATTGATCATGATTCAGCAGGCTCTATGGAGAAGAAAAAACGTGAGGGGTATTTCTAATGTCTAACCTAAATAACGATACATTTAACGAAGTAAAAGAAATTGGTATAGACGCTTACCTAGCACGTCAACAAGATAAAAGCTTATTACGTATGCTAACGTGTGGCAGTGTGGATGACGGTAAATCAACCCTAATTGGACGCCTACTGCACGATAGTCACCAAATTTATGAAGATCAGCTAGCTGCACTTCATAAAGATAACGAAAAAGTAGGTAATGCCGGTGAAGAACTTGATTTAGCATTGTTAGTTGATGGCCTACAAGCTGAGCGTGAGCAAGGCATAACAATTGACGTAGCGTACCGTTATTTCTCAACCGCTAAGCGTAAGTTTATTATTGCCGACACCCCTGGGCATGAGCAGTACACCCGTAACATGGTAACGGGTGCATCAACCAGTGATGTTGCCATTATTTTAGTGGATGCACGTTATGGTGTGCAGGTACAAACTAAGCGCCATAGCTTTATTTGTGACTCATTAGGCATTAAACAGTTTGTGGTTGCGGTTAACAAAATGGATATTGTTGATTTTGACGAAACCGTTTATGAAAAAATTAAAGCCGATTATTTAAAATTTGCCGAGCAACTTAACGTATCAAACATTAAGTTTGTGCCTATGTCGGCGCTCAAAGGCGATAATGTAGTAACTCGCTCTGCACACACTCCTTATTACACCGACAAACCATTGCTTGAGCTGTTAGAAGACTCTCCGGCAGCTGAAATCGACACTGGTTTTGAAGCGCGCCTTCCGGTGCAGTATGTGGTTCGCCCTAATTTAAACTTCCGTGGTTTTCAAGGCACGCTGACCTCAGGTAAATTACGCGTTGGCGATGAGATAAAAGTACTGCCTTCAGGTAAAACATCTAACATTAAAGAGATTGTGACTTTTGATGGCAACCTCGACACCGCCGAAGCAGGCCAAGCAATCACGGTTACTCTTAATACTGAAATAGATATTAGCCGAGGGGACGTTATTGTGCCTGCGAATTCGCAAGCTCAAGTAACCAACCAATTACAGGCTAAAATTGTGTGGATGCACGAATCGCCATTAGTACTAGGTAAAAGCTATAACCTAAAACTAGGCAGCAAAAACACCTCGGCCATGGTCACAAAAATAGACCACACTATTGATGTAAACACCCTAGAGCATGGCAGCGCAGATTCATTACAATTAAACGAAATTGCGATTGTGACACTCGAGCTCACCGAGACTATTTTAGCGGATCAGTACCATCACAATCATGAAACAGGTTCGTTTATTCTTATTGACCGTTTATCAAACTTAACGGTTGCAGCAGGAATGATAGAACAGGTACTACAACGTGAAGAAAATGCGGGTAAATTTAGCGACTTTGAAGTTGAGTTTAATGCCCTCGTACGCAAGCACTTTCCACATTGGCAAGCGCTTGATATTTCAAAGCTATAACGTTTAATAACCGCCTGTTAGGAATATTTAAAGCATGGTAGAACAGCTCATTTTAACAGGCATTATGTTGCTTTTAGTCGGGTGCCTATTTGGCACCCGTATTAACCCTGCGTGGTTATTTGTCAGTGCCATAGGCACCAGCTACCTAACTGGGCTCATTGACTTAGAAAACATGCTGGTTAATTATACTAACCCATCATTAATTACCTTAGTGTTATTAATTTTAGTGTCGATAGCGATAGAAAAAACCACGCTTATTCAACGCTTAGCTAAATCGTTATCCAGTGGCAGTTTAGTTAAATCAGTGACCAAGCTTGGGCTTTCTACAGCGTTTTTGTCTTCCTTTACTAACAATACCGCGGTGGTTGCCTCCTTAATTACCGCCATAAAAGATAACCCAAACCACTCCCCTTCAAAGCTGTTGCTACCCTTGTCGTACACCGCAATTTTAGGCGGCACTATTACACTCATCGGTACCTCTACTAACTTAATCGTAAATGGCTTTGCAGTAGATGCGGGGATGGCGCCATTAGGCTTTTTTGATTTTACCTTAGTGGGTTTAGGCGCACTCAGTGTGGGCTTAATCACTATTTTAGTGATGCTAAAATGCCTGCCCGACAACGGTAAAAATAGCCAAGAGGTGGTGCCTTTTTATTTAGAAGGGAAAGTACAAACCGGCTCTAAACTAATAAACCGCACCGTAGAAGAAAACGGTTTACGCGATTTAAAAGACTTGTTTTTGGCTGAAATTATTCGCGATGGCAATCGCATTTGCGCCGTGACCCCCCAACATATTATTCAACAAGACGACATACTGCTGTTTGTAGGCGATATAAAGTCGGTACCTTTGCTCACTCGCTTTGACGGCTTAAAAGTGGTGCACGACAAACACGAAAAAGACATAGAACACCTCGTTGAAGTTGTCGTTAGTCAGTCGTCTAAATTAATTGGCAAAACGGTAAAAGAAGCCCGCTTTAGAGAGCAATTTCATGCGGCCGTTATTGCTATTCGCCGTGGTCATGATCGCTTACAAGGCGGGCTTGGGCAAGTGCGCTTACAAGCGGGTGACTCATTAATCCTCGCCCCTGGTAAAAGCTTTTATGACTTAACTAACTTAAAGCGCGAATTTGTGTATATTTCAGGGCTTGATTTACAAACCCACCTCGGTGCAAAACAATCAAACATTGTATTGTTAAGTTTTGCAGGTGTGCTGGGGTTAAGTATTTTAGGTGCAGTACCGCTGGTTAAAGGCTTATTAGTGTTACTTATTGGGCTGATGCTGTGTGGCACGATTAAGCTGAGCGAAATAAAACGCCGCTTTCCTATTGAGTTACTTGCCGTAGTAGGCAGTGCCATAGGTTTAGCTAAGCTGATGATAGGCACCGGCCTTGCTGGGCAAATATCAGACGCCATGTTTGTAGTGCTTGGCGACTTTGGCCCTTATGGCGCGTTTATCGCAATCTTTTTAATGACGGTGTTATTTACCGAATTGATCACTAATAACGCCGCAGCGGCACTGTCGTTTCCGGTTGCCTACTCATTGGCTATTGGCTTTAACGTAGAACCTTTGCCGTTTATTATGGCGGTTGCATTTGGTGCCTCAGCCAGCTTTATTTCACCTTTTGGTTATCAAACTAACTTAATGGTTTATAGCGCGGGTAACTACCGACTAAAAGACTATGTAATGATGGGGCTACCCCTTTCTATTATTTATTCAATTACCGTACTAACTATGATCCCGCTGGTATTTCCGTTTTAATGCCCGCGCTTATAGCATAAAGAGACACAGCAAATGGATAACAATATTGTTTGGCATAATTACGCCACCACTAAAGTACAGCGCAGCGAACAAAAAAAGCATAAGAGCGCTATTATATGGTTTACTGGTTTTTCTGGCTCAGGTAAAAGCACCGTTGCGAATGCTTTAGAAGCGGCACTCAATCAGCAAGGCGCGCACACGTACCTACTTGATGGCGACAATGTACGCCATGGTTTATGTAAAGATTTAGGCTTTAGCGATGCCGATCGCGTTGAAAATATCCGCCGCGTAGGCGAAACCGCCAAGCTAATGGTTGACGCTGGTTTGTTAGTCCTTACTGCGTTTATATCTCCTTTTAAAGCTGAGCGCGACATGGTTCGTGAATTAGTAGATGAGGGTGAATTTATCGAAGTCTTTATCGACACCCCTCTTGAGGTGTGCGAAAGCCGCGATCCAAAAGGCTTATATAAAAAGGCGCGCGCCGGTGAAATTAAACACTTTACTGGGATTGATTCAACTTACCAGCCGCCGGTTAATCCTGAAATAATTTTAGATACCAGTAAAAACACCCTAGACCAATCGGTAGCTCAGCTGATAACGTATCTAAAACATCAGCATATACTATAGGCCCATGTAATGAATCAGACTGAACTGCTAGAAGAAACCCTTATTCTCGCCCGCAAAGCGGGAAGCGCGATTATGGGTATTTACAATAAAGACTTTAACGTTGAGTACAAAGCCGATGAAAGCCCTGTAACCGACGCCGACTTAGCAGCTCATAAAATCATTAGCGCAGGACTAAAAGAGCTCACCCCCGATATTCCTGTGCTTAGTGAAGAAAGTGCCGATATTGGTTGGGATGTACGCCAAACATGGAAAAGCTACTGGCTGGTTGACCCAATCGATGGCACCAAAGAATTTATAAAAAAGAACGGCGAGTTTACCGTTAATATTGCCCTAATCGAAAATGGCAAACCGGTTTTAGCCGTGGTTGATGCCCCTGCACTGGGTGTATCTTATTTAGCCGCCGAAGCCATTGGTGCTTTTAAAGATAAAGGCGATGAGCGCATCGAGCTTAAAGTGACCACCAAGCCTAACAAAGGCATTATTCGTGTTGTAGGTAGCCGCTCGCATCCTTCCCCTGATTTAGCTGAATTTGTACAACGCTTTGATGAGGTTGAAATGGTGTTAAAAGGCAGCTCACTGAAACTGTGTTTAGTCGCCGAAGGCAGCGCCGACATATATCCGCGCTTAGGCCCAACTTGTGAATGGGATACCGGCGCAGGCCACGCCATCGCTGAAATAGCCGGCGCTAAAGTCACTCAACTTGATGGTAGCCCGCTTTTGTACAACACCAAAGATGAGTATTTGAATCCGTATTTTGTGGTTTCGGCACTCGAAGAATAAAGGTAGTTGAGCGTAAGTTGGGTTGAGCGAAGCGAAGCAAAACCCAACAAGCATCTTAAATTACGGGCTACGGGCTTAGAGTAGCGGACAGCTCAATAACAATTTATACACCGTAGGTTGGGTTGAGCGAGCCGAAACCCAACAAGTATTTACCACTTTAACAAATACATATAAATATTTTCCTCACACTCTTAACTCCAAAAGTGATGATTATTCACGCATTTCGCGGCATATTCCTGCACTAATTGCGCAGCTTTTAAACGCTGTTTCATATTCGTGACAGTCAGTAACTAATACGCTACAACAAATTTATATCCAAGACATAAAAACACATGAAATGAGTGCCTAAAAACTATATTCTTCGGCGCAATTATTATGATAAATAATGGATACACACATGACAACATCTCAAGGTGCAACGCCTTCAAGTGCACCAGCACAAAACGCACACACGTCTAAATCAAAATGGAACCTGCATGATACGCAGTGGACACTTAGTCTTTTTGGCACCGCAGTAGGTGCAGGTATTTTATTTTTACCGATTAACATTGGTATTGGTGGTTTTTGGCCGCTGATTATTATGGCGTGTTTAGCCTTTCCGATGACCTTTTTAGCCCACCGTGGCTTGGCGCGTTTTGTATTATCGTCAAAAAATAAAGAGGCTGATTTTACCGATGTGGTAGAAGAGCACTTTGGCGTAAATGCGGGTCGACTGATCTCCTTGTTATACTTTTTATCAATTTTTCCTATTTTGCTTATTTACGGTGTGGGTTTAACCAATACGGTAGACAGCTTTATGGTCAATCAGCTAGGGATGGAGTCGCCGTCACGCGTTGCTTTATCGGGTATTTTAGTTGCACTAATGATTGGCTTAATGATGGGCGGTGAACGCTTAATGCTGCGCGCATTTGCTATTTTAGTGTACCCGCTAGTGGGTATTTTATTCTTTTTGTCTTTGTATTTAATCCCAAGCTGGCAAATGCCCGATACAGCCTTGCCTGAGCTAGGTAGCTTTAGTAAAACACTTTGGTTATCGATTCCTATTATTGTATTTTCGTTTAGCCATGCAGCGGCTATTTCAAGCTTTGTTAATAAGCAACGCAGCCACTACGATGACCTAGCAACGTCTAAGTCAGAGGCGATTTTAAAGCGTACTAGTTTATTACTGATCACCTTTGTTTTGTTATTTGTGTTCTCATGCGTGTTATCGCTTACCGGTGACCAAATGGCTGAAGCAAAAGCGGCAAACGTCTCTGTTTTATCTTATTTAGCTAATATTACAGAAAACTCATTTATTGCAACGCTGGGGCCTTTGGTTGCCTTTATTGCGATTATGTCGTCGTTTTTAGGTCACTTTTTAGGGGCACGCGAAAGCTTTACTGGGTTAGTGACTAAACACTCAAGCATGAGCCCTAAAGTCGCTGACAAAGTGGGTGCGGTACTGATGTTTTTCGCTATTTGGTTCTGCGCGGTTAAAAACCCAAGCATACTAGATATGATGGATCAGTTATCGGGGCCAATCATTGCGATGATTTTATTCATTATGCCAATGATTGCAGTTTACAAAGTGCCTAGCTTACAAAAGTACCGTAATCGTTTAAGTACCTTATTTGTACTGGCTGTCGGTTCATTAGCAGTTTGTGCGTTACTGTACAGCATGCTTAGCTAAGCAGTATTTATTACAAAAGCCCAGTATTTTGCTGGGCTTTTTTGTGTCTACGGTTTATCGCAAATGATTTGTTTATCGTATTGTTTGTGCAATGTTAGCTTATATATTCGTCTAAAAAATAAGCCAGCCATGCAAAATAATAAATACGTTTTTTTACTCACTTTTATACTCATACTATTTAGTCCTGAAATTAAAGCCGCTGAGCCTCCGGCTATTTTATCAATGAAAAACAGGGCTGCGTTTATCGATAGCATTACCGAAAAACGTATTAAGACTTTATTACCCACATTAATGCAGCAACACAATATAGATATGTGGCTAATGATAAGCCGCGAATATAATGAAGACCCGATATTAAAAACCATGCTGCCTGCTACATGGCTCTCGGCAAGGCGCACCACTATTTTATTATTTGCAATTAACAAACAAGGCGGTGTTGACGCCTTTGCAATTGCGCCTTACAAAATAGGGAGTGTTTTTAAAAAGGCCTGGGATAAGCAAGCACAGCCTAATCAGTGGCAAGCGCTCAATACGATTATTGAGCAATACCAACCGCGAAATATTGCTCTCAACACATCTACAGATTGGGCACACGCTGATGGCTTAGTGCATGGCGATTACACCACTTTAATGGCCAACTTACCTGCGACATATAAAAATAAAATAACCTCAGCCGAGCCGCTGGCTGTTGCATGGTTAGAGCAACGCATTCCAGAAGAAGTGGACATGTACAAACACATTGTTGCTATTGCTCATTCTATTATTGCTGAGGGCTTTTCAAATAAAGTAATTACGTGGGCAAAACAACCAGCGACGACTTAGTATGGTGGTTTAGAGAGCGCGTAAGGGAGCTTAAACTGCAAACGTGGTTTCACCCAAGTATTGCAATACAACGCGCCGACAGTAAATCGTTCGACCACGAAGACAGTTTTACCAATGGCTATGCCGACAATGTTATTCAAGCTGGCGATTTACTGCATGTTGATTTTGGTATTACGTATTTACGCCTAAATACCGACACTCAACAACATGCGTATGTTTTAAAACCAGACGAAACAAAAGCCCCCGATTACCTTGTTGATGCGTTAAAAAAGGGCAATAAGCTACAAGACATTTTTACGGCTGAATTTACAGCTGGGAAAACAGGTAATCAGGTATTAAAAGCCGCCCGCGAAAAAGCCATTGCAAAGGGGTTAAAGCCCACTATTTATACTCACCCGCTCGGCTATCATGGTCATGCAGCTGGTACAACACTAGGTATGTGGGATGCTCAGCAAGGTGTGCCGGGTGATGGCGATTACCCGTTGCATTTAAACACGGCGTACTCGATTGAGCTTAACAATGCGGTGTTTATAAAGCCGTGGAATAAAGAAATAAGAATAATGCTAGAAGAAGACGCCCTATTTGATAAAACCGGTGTGTGGTATCTAAATGGCCGACAAACCGAGTTGTTACTCGTTAAGTAGCATTAAACAACACATACAAAAATGGCGCTCAGTGAGCGCCATTTTTATTTAATGCGTTGCTATTATTCTGTATCTGGCAGATTACGACCATAGAATATTTCTTGCATTTCACGTGTTAGTTTTGAGCGAATCTCTTCTTCTTCGTCATCTGACAAATCATCAGTAGATAAACCAAATAAATACGTATTTAAGTCGGTTTCTTTTAACATCATTTTGGTATGGAACAGGTTTTCTTGATACACGTTCACGTCCATCATTTGGTACGCTTCTTTAGTATCTTCTGTCATGAAGTTTTGAATCGAGTTAATTGCATGGTCAATGTAATGTTTAACGCCGTTAATATCGCGGGTAAAACCACGTACACGGTAGTCAATTGTAACCACATCAGACTCAAGGCTATGGATTAAGAAGTTTAACGCTTTAAGTGGCGAAATAATGCCACAGGTTGATACTTCAATATCAGCACGGAAAGTACAAATACCATCATCAGGGTGTGCTTCAGGGTACGTGTGAACACAAATGTGGCTTTTATCAAGGTGTGCAACCACTGAGTCAGGTAACGGCCCTGGTGCTTCGTCAGCATCATAATTTTGCTGCTCTTCTACCGGCTCTTCTGAAACCAAAATAGTTACGCTGGCACCTTGTGGCTCGTAATCTTGACGTGCAATATTTAAAATATTGGCACCAATAATATCAACCACATCACCTAAAATGTCGGTTAGTCTATCTGCACTATACTGCTCATCGATATATTCTATATATTCTTTACGTTGTTGCTCTGTTTTTGCATAGCAAATATCGTAAATACTAAAGCTTAGGCTTTTAGTTAAATTATTAAAGCCATGAAGTTTAAGTTTATCGAAGGGTTTGTTCATATAAACCAACCTATAAATTAGTGAAATCTGCACCTGCAGAATGAAAAGTTCGCGGATTTTATACGAATTTTACTCACGGAAAAAGCGTTATTTTCCCTGATCTTGAACAACTTCATGGCTGTGGGTAATTTCTACTGTTTTATCAAGCATTAATGCAACTGAACAATACTTTTCTGCCGAAAGCGAAACCGCTCTTTCTAGGTGCTTTTCAGACACATTATTACCGGTTACAACAAAGTGTAAATTAATTTTGGTGAACACGCGCGGGGCTGTTTCTGCTCGTTCAGCGGTTAACTGCACATCTACTGATGAGAACTCTTGCTTAGTTTTTTTTAAAATACTCACCACATCAACCGATGAACAACCACCAACCGACATCAATACCATTTCCATTGGGCTAGGTGCTGCTCCGTCACTGCCCGCATCAAACACGACATTATGATTGCTGTTAGAGCGACCGATGTAAGTATTACCTTCAACCCATTTTACATTTGCTTGCATTGTTTTATCTCAATAATTTATATTCATTACACGCAGACACTCGCGCGCATTTAAAATTAAATAGCGAATAAAGCGTGGTTTTAAAGGGGGAAATATTAACTAATAGCGTTATCAAATAAGTTTTTGACTAGCCCTGCAAACTCATCAATAAAAGCATGCTGTTCGACTGTGACGGTGTGAGAAGTCACACTGCTGAGTACTTCTTGTAAGTCGTAAACAATGCCATCAACTTCGCGTACAATTTGACTACGCTGCTCTGTAGATAGATCGGGGTGTTGTTGACAAATGCGTATGACATTTTCGGCAATTACATCTTCAATTAACTCAATAACCGTTGGTGCACCTGGCTTTATTTCACCTGGTTTTTCAAACAACGCTAAGTTCTGAGTTAGGTACATTATTAAGTCATCGTACCCTTGCCTGTTTAAAACCATTGTCTACTTACCTCAAAAATACTGGTTGCTTAATTTAAGCAGAAAGCACTGATAATTGCTAGCTTTGTGAGATTGCAGTACAAAAAAAGCAGCCGAAGCTGCTTTTTTAGTGATTTATTACTAGTTTAAAAAATCGATTAATCGATTTTTAAACCTGGGCTTAGTGTTGCTGGCATGGTTACTTTTTCAAGTTCCACAGACGCAACAGGGTATGCACAGTAGTCAGCGGCATAATAAGCGCTTGCTCTGTGGTTACCTGAGGCACCAATACCGCCAAACGGCGCTGCACTTGATGCACCGGTAATAGGACGGTTCCAGTTAACAATCCCCGCACGGATACGACGTAAGAAATGATCGTAATCGGCTTGGTTATCACTTAGTAGGCCTGCTGATAAACCAAAGCTCGTGTCGTTTGCTTTATCAATTGCTTGGTCAAAGTCATCAAAACGGAATACTTTTAGAAGCGGACCAAAATGCTCTTCATCTGGGAAATCATTGATATTTGTACACTCAATAATACCAGGTGTAACAAAACCAGTGTTTGCTGTGTGCTCAAGTTCAACCAGC
Source organism: Pseudoalteromonas sp. SM9913 (assembly GCF_000184065.1). NCBI lineage: Bacteria > Pseudomonadati > Pseudomonadota > Gammaproteobacteria > Alteromonadales > Pseudoalteromonadaceae > Pseudoalteromonas > Pseudoalteromonas sp. SM9913. The sequence goes on along the minus strand of NC_014803.1, from coordinate 228,404 downwards.
ACTTCGCCACCCATGGCCTTTAACTCATCTTGTGCTTTAACCATTCCAGCGGCAGCGGCCGTTGAAATCATAGAGCCCATAAATGGTTGGTCAGCATCGTCGTAATTACCAACTTTGATTGCTTTAGTGGCTGTAATTAGGCGCGCTAAAATTTCATCGCCTTTAGCACCTGTTGGTAAAAACAATTTACGCGCACACGTACAGCGTTGGCCGCTTGAGATAAACGCAGATTGCACAATATCGTGCACAACAGCAAGCGTATCTTCTGCATCTTTAACGATTAGCGGATTATTACCACCCATTTCAAGCGCTAAAATCTTACTTGGTTGACCTGCGAACTGCTCATGTAAAATATGACCCGTACGAGAAGAACCTGTAAAGAATAAACCATCAATGCCTTTGTGTGACGCCAGTGCTTTACCTGTTTCAACTTCACCTTGTACAAGGTTAATAACCCCTGCTGGTAAACCGGCTTTTTCCCATAGTTTAAGGGTTAGCTCAGCCACCATAGGTGTTAGTTCAGACGGTTTAAATACCACGGTATTACCAGCTAAAAGTGCAGGTACAATGTGGCCATTTGGTAAATGCCCAGGGAAGTTATAAGGACCAAATACAGCAACAACACCGTGTGGCTTATGGCGGATCATCGCACGGCCTTGCGGCATCGCGTTTTCAACGTCGCCGGTACGCTCTAAAAATGCTTTTTCAGCAATGGCAATTTTTCCGACCATGGCACCCGCTTCAGTACGCGTTTCCCAAAGAGGCTTACCTGTTTCTTGAGCTATTGCCACAGCCAACTCTTCGCTATGCTCTTTTAACGTTGCAGCAAAGGTTTTTACAATTTCTAAGCGCTGCGCAAAGCTTTTATCAGCCCAGCTATAAAATGCTTCACGCGCAGAGGCTACGGCGCTATCTACTTGCTCAGCGCTTGCAGCTGATGCCTGCCAAATAACATCGTTATTTGCAGGGTTAACTGAGTTAAATTCGGTGCCTTGGCCTGGTGACCATTGACCATTAATAAATTGTGCAGGATGAGTCATATACTTTCTCCTAAATTAAACTGGGGTAGCCGTAACAAAATCGCCCGATTTCAAATGTAATGCATCAGCAAGTTCTTGCGTAAGCACTAGGCTGTTTGATCGCGAATCAAATGTCATAGGAACAACGGTTGCTCTAAAGTCTTCAAGCTTGTCATTGGCTAACAACACCATGGTATCGCCTGTCATTTCGCCAATTTCAACACTAAAGTTTTGTGCATTGCGAATTGTCGCAATGTTATCTACTTTTGCTTCAACGGTTGGGCCCGCATCAAAAATGTCAACGTAACCATTAAAAGTAAAACCTTCACTTTTTAATAGTTGAATTGCAGGGCGCGTATTGTCATGCACTTGACCTATAACCGCTTGCGCGTCTTTACTCAATAAGTTGACGTAAATTGGGTATTTAGGCATAAGCTCAGCAATAAATACTTTTTGCCCTATTCCCGTCAGATAATCTGCCGTTGGGAAGTCCATAGAGAAAAAGTGCTCTTCAAGCCACTGCCAAAATGGGCTACTACCGTTTTCGTCAGATACACCGCGCATTTCTGCAATAACGGTTTGTGCAAAGCGTTGTTGATGCTGTTTTATAAACATAAAACGTGCTTTTGAAAGCAGCTTACCGTTACAATTTTTACGATAGCCGTTTTTTAAAAACAGTGTGCACAGCTCTGTCGCCCCAGTGTAGTCATTACAAAGGGTGAGAATATCTACCGCTTTATACACATCTAGCGTGCGCGAAGAGTGAATCACTTTACTCAAATGATAATGATAAAATGCGTCATCTAAGCCAACTGCGGCTTCAATACCTGAAGTACCGACTACTTCACCAGTTTCAGTATCTTCAAGAACAAATAAGTAACCCTCATCACCTGGTTGTGATGTCGTTTTTGTAAATGAGTTAACTGAATGCGCTATCTTCTTTTGTAATAACTCTTCATTATTAGGCAAAGAAGTAAAGCCATGTCCCGACTCGTCGGCGATGGTTACTAAAGCTGCATAATCACTTTTTTGGATTGGGCGAAGGATCATCATGAATCCGCTTACTCCCTTATATATAACGGTAAATAGGAACTGCAAGGCAAACTACGTTTGCCCCTAGAAGTTGAATTAGCAATTACGCATTTACAACGTGGGCTACTGCTTTTTCAAAGCGTGCCATACCTTCGCGAATATCCGCTTCTGGTATTACTAAAGAAGGTGTGAAACGAACCACATCAGCACCAGCAACCAATGACATTAAGCCATGCTCAGTACCGGCAACTAAAAACTCTTTTGCACGGCCTTTGTATTGCTCGTTTACCACAGCACCAATTAATAAACCTTGGCCACGAATTTCACTAAATACGTTGTACTTGTCGTTAATGGCATTTAATAGCTCAGTAAATAACGCCGACTTTGCTTTAACGCCTGCTAAAACTTCAGGGTTATTTACAGTATCAAATGCAGCTTCTGCAACTGCACACGCTAATGGGTTACCACCGTAAGTAGAACCATGTGTACCCACTTTAAGATGCTGTGCAATCTCAGTGGTTGTTAGCATAGCGCCAATTGGGAAACCGCCACCGAGAGCTTTTGCTGAGGTTAAAATATCAGGCACTACGTTTAAACCTTGGTATGCGTATAGCTCACCTGTACGGCCAACACCTGATTGTACTTCATCAAAAATAAGCAGTGCGTTGTGTTTAGTACATAAATCGCGAACGCCCTGTGCAAATTCGTCAGTTGGCGAAATGATACCGCCTTCACCTTGAATTGGCTCCATCATTACCGCACAGGTGTTATCGCTGATCAGTGCTTCAAATGCGGCAAGGTCATTGTAATCACAATGAACAATGTCGCCTGGCTTAGGACCAAAACCATCTGAATAGGCTGCTTGACCGCCTACAGTAACGGTGAAGAAGGTACGGCCATGGAAACCTTTATTAAAGGCGATGATTTGCGATTTTTCTGCGCCAAATTTATCAAGCGCAAAACGACGCGCCAATTTAAGTGCCGCTTCGTTTGCTTCTGCGCCTGAGTTTGCAAAGTAAACTTTTTCAGCAAATGTCGCATCAACCATTTTTTTAGCTAGGCGAAGTGCCGGCTCGTTGGTCATTACATTTGATAAATGCCAAATTTTTTCGCCTTGCTCTTTTAATGCGCCCACTAATGCAGGATGGCAATGGCCAAGACAGTTAACGGCAATACCACCAGCAAAGTCGATAAACTCTCGTCCTTGTTGATCCCATACACGAGAGCCTTCGCCTCGAACAGGAATTACGCTTGAAGGTGCGTAGTTAGGAACCATTACGTGATCAAATAATTCGCGATTGACTGTCATTTTATTTCCTCTTAATTGTGTGCATCACAAAGCAGTAGAATAGGGGTGTGATTATTGTTAATAACCAAATGTGCCGGCAAAAATTAATAACTGTATATTTGCCTGAAACTACGTTGTGGTTCAATTTTCAGGCGCTCATTATTTCAGAAATTTAGGGGGATGTCTCTTCAAAAACTTTCATGTACCCCTTTAAAATAAAGGGCTTAAGATATTATTTCATAGATAGTGAATAACTATTTGAGAGCTAATTATGATGTGCATTTACCTTAGTGAGCGCCTCTACAACGAAAAAAGCATGGCGCTTATAAATCAACTGCACATGAATAAGTAGAATTAAAGTGAATGAATAGTCGCAAAAAAATTAACAGATTTAATCAATTTGAAGTGCCAAATTAGTAAAATTACCTGTTTTTAGAGTATCTAACTCTTTTTTAGTGAACTGATAATAGCTAAACCAGCTTTGTAATTCATCGTCTTCAATCAGCTGGTGCTCTTTTAAATTTAAATATTGAGAATAACAGCGAGCCTTTAAAATCACTTGCGATAATGGCAATAAACTATCGCCCTTTTCAACCCCATTCACTAACTGCTGCATAACACTGTTAAAGGGCAAATATTTGAACGACATGGTTTCTATGACCTTGGCGCTGACAAGCAGTGATTTTTCGTGTAGCAGTGTTGTTAAAAATAACGGATCTGGTTTTAGCTCTAATAGCGCGGTGTGTAGGTTTTTATCACCTTCTTCACGAGCACGCAGTACTTTGCGCTGCCATACCTGATCAAACACTTTTAGGTATAAGCGCACTAAAGCAATTTGCCCTACATTCAGTAACATGCCCAATGTAAACGCATGCATTGGGTTTACCCCGTTAAGCTGGGCAAGCGTTTGCGCTGCAATGGCACACGACATGGTGTTGTCTTTTAACCTGCGTTTTAATAACGTGAATGGTTCTGTGCTGTGTGGCATCCAATGACGCACAGCAAAGGTAGGCACTACCAGCTGTAAATTATCTAACCCTACATAACGCAATGCTAATGCAGGCGAGTCTACTTTTACTGAGGTGGTTTTACTGCGCTGCTTACGATAAAAGGGTAAATTAACTAAGGTAACCAGCTCTCGCCCCAACCAACTTAAATCGTTAATTAGCGGCTCTAAACGGCCAACCGAGGCGGCGCGAGTAGCCAGTATATCGAGTATGGCGCACACGTTATCTTCTATGCCAATGGTGTCTTTAATCACAAAATCGATGTCTTCAAGACGTTTAACAATCACGCTTTCAATAACGGTATGGAGTTTTTGACTGGTTTTAGCCTGTAACTTTTGATGTGAAGAGCTTTTTTGTTGGCGCTTTTGCTGCGCAGCTACTTCTACTTCTAATAAGGTGCGTTTTTTAACGGGTTTGCCGTCATTAAGATCTAAGGTATGAATAAAACCAATTTGCTGATTGGCAAAACTATGACCCAGTAGCAAATCATGCGCTCGTTGGTTTAGCACATTAACAATACGCTGTTGCTGCAATATGTCGGTCATAAGCTCTATCTTAGGGCAAAAAGTAAATAGCTTGCAGGTATAAGCCTAGAAGCGCGTTAAAAAGTTATCAAGTAAAGCTAAGCCCTGCTCGGTCAAAATCGCTTCAGGGTGAAATTGCACACCTTCAAGTGCGAGCTCGTTATGTAATAATCCCATAATTTCATCACGCTGCCCAGCGATGCTTTGAGTCCATGCTGTTACTTCTAACTCCTTTGGCAATGAGTGCGCTTCAACAATTAATGAATGGTAGCGGCACACCGTAAGTGGATTAGGTAGGCCTTTAAACATGCCTTGGTGCTGATGATAAATAGGCGATGTTTTTCCATGCATAACCTGTTTAGCTCGCACTACTTTACCACCTAGCACTTGAGCAATGGTTTGGTGCCCCAAACAAATACCTAATATAGGATAAACTCCTTTAAACTGCTCTACCACAGATAACGACACTCCCGCTTCAGTCGGGTTTTTAGGCCCTGGAGAAATCACAATATGATCTGGGTTTAACTGTTTGATCTCACTCAGCGTTATTTGGTCGTTACGTTTTACCAACACGTCTTGATCTAAGCGCTGAAAATACTGTACCAAGTTATAGGTGAACGAGTCGTAGTTATCGATCATTAAAAGCATGTAATAAAGTACTCAAAGTAATTAGGGCCTGTCGCAGGCATATTCTAACTGAAGCCTTTGCAGGTGTCAGTGTTTTGCAGCCCAGCAAACATAAATAGACACACTAACAACCAATAACGGTTGATTTATTTTAGATCAGCCCAAGCTCTGTTGTATGGGGACACCCCAAGTCACTGATCATTTTTATATAACGTGACGTGCATTATGCAACAGCCATTTAAGGAGTAACCTATGTTAGGCGAAGACCATTCATTAACTAAAGATTTTCCTGATTACACGCAAACTATTGCAAAACTTAATGCAAACGATGAAAACTTTGCAACCAAAGCAAAACAATACAATGAAATCGATAAAGAAATTCGAGTACTTGAGCTACAAGACTCACCTATCGATGACGAAGCCATGCAGCAGTTAAAACACGACCGAATGGTATTAAAAGATTGGCTACATCAACAATTAACGGATGCTAATTAATTGTTGTTATTTGGCGCCTATAAAATTGTAGGCGCCAGAATTGAGTGTTCACCTCCCTCTCCTACCTTTCGCTCATCTATAATTTTAACCATTATGGTGCAAAAGCATTGCTATTCGTTTAGCTTAAAGACAAGCTGTCTTTATCTAAATTAAACAACACTATTTTTTATGTCTAAATACATACTCTCGATTGACCAAGGAACGACAAGCTCTCGAGCTATTTTATACACTAAAGATGCCGAGGTTTTTGACACGGCTCAACAAACCTTCCCTCAACACTTTGTGAAAAATGGTTGGGTTGAACATGACCCTGTAGATATTTGGCAAACCGTATTAAGCAGCGTTAAAAGTGTATTATCGCAGCAACAAGTCACTGCCGCCGACATTATTGCCATTGGCATTGCTAACCAACGAGAAACCACCTTAGTGTGGAATAAAAAAACCGGGCAACCTATCTACAATGCGATTGTGTGGCAAGACCGACGCACCAGTGAATATTGCGATAGTTTACGTCATGCAGGGCATACACAAATGGTGAATGATAAAACCGGTTTAGTGCTCGATCCTTACTTTTCTGCAACCAAAATTCGTTGGATTTTAGATAACGTCAAAGGCGCTAAAGAGCAAGCACACGCAGGTGAACTAGCATTTGGTACGATAGATACCTACTTGCTATGGCAACTCACTAACGGTAAAGCTCACAAAACCGATGCTACCAATGCCTCTCGTACATTACTGTTTAACATTCATCAGCAATGCTGGGATGAAGACTTACTCGCCTTATTTGATATTCCAGCGTCGATACTACCTGAGGTAATGGACTCAGCGGCTGACTTTGGGGTGACTGCAAGCGAGCTATTTGGTGGTGAAATTCCAATTTGCGGTATAGCAGGCGATCAACAAGCCGCCTTAATTGGTCAAGCTTGTTTTGAAGAAGGAATGGCAAAAAGTACTTACGGAACGGGCTGCTTTTTAATGCTTAACACTGGTGATAAAGCACTAAAATCAAATAATCGTTTATTAACCACTCTTGCGTATCGGCTCAACGGCAAACCCACCTATGCGATTGAAGGCAGTATTTTTATGGCTGGTGCCACCATGCAGTGGATAGTAGAAGGCTTAAAGTTATTAGAAAACGCGGGAGAAAGTGAAGCTCTCGTCAAAGATGTTCCCTTGGATCATGGGGTATTCTTGGTTCCCTCGTTTACAGGCTTAGGTGCGCCCTATTGGGATGCAAATGCCCGAGGCGCAATTTTGGGCTTAACCCGAGACTCAGGCATTAGCACTATTGTTGCAGCTGCCTTGCAGTCGGTGGGTTATCAAACCAAAGATCTACAAAAAGCCATGGAAGGCGACGGACTCCGCCCTAGTATTCTAAGAGTTGATGGCGGCATGGCAAACAATAATTGGGCAATGGCGTTTTTAGCCAATATTTTAGGCGCAAGCGTTGAGCGCCCTACTCTAACCGAAACCACTTCGTTAGGGGTTGCTTACTTAGCCGGTTTGCAAACTGGGGTGTATAAATCAACTGCGCAGCTTGCCAGCATGTGGAAAAGCGATCATCGTTTTGAACCGACCATGAGCAGTGAAGAGCGCAACGATTTATATGCAAAGTGGCTACATTGCATTGCACAAGTTAGACTTTCTAATAGCACTGACGGCGAGAGTGAGTAAAATCTATGAGCGCACACGACAACGAATATGACTTACTCATTATTGGCGGCGGTATTAACGGCGCTGGCATTGCTGCCGATGCCAGTGGTCGCGGTTTAAAAGTATTATTGTGTGAGCAAAACGATTTAGCCTCAGCCACCTCCTCTAATAGCAGCAAGCTTATTCATGGCGGGCTACGCTATTTAGAGAATTATCAATTTAGATTGGTAAGAGAGGCATTACGTGAACGTGAAGTGCTATTAAAAAAAGCGCCGCATATTATGTGGCCACTGTCTTTTCGACTGCCGCACCAAGCACACTTACGTCCTTCTTGGATGATTCGTGTGGGGTTATTTATTTACGACCACCTAGCCAAGCGTAATACTTTACCCGCTTCAAAGGCGATTGAGTTTAACAGCGATAGCGTTCTTAACAGCAGCATTACCCAAGGCTTTGAATACGCAGACGGCTGGGTTGATGACGCGCGTTTAGTGATTTTAAACGCCCAAGCGGCTCATAATTTAGGCGCCACCATTGCAACACGCACCCGCTGCATTAAAGCAACGCGTAACGCAGATTATTGGGATGTGATTTTAGAGCAACAAGCCAGCAAGCAGCACCTAAATATAAAGGCAAAAAGTGTTGTAAATGCCGCAGGCCCATGGGTCGCGTCATTATTTGAAGATGTATTTACCCAGCCCACACCGCACACTATTCGCCTTGTGAAAGGCAGTCATATTGTAGTGCCCCGACTCCACGATGAGCCAGTTGCCTATATTTTACAAAATGAAGATAACCGCATTGTATTTGTCATTCCTTATGAGCAAGATTACTCACTGATTGGCACCACAGATGAAGAGTACACCGGCGATATTGCTGATGTAAAAATTAGTGAGCAAGAAATCGAGTATCTCATCAGTATTACTAATCATTACTTTAAAAAGCCAATAAGCGAAGCGGATATTGTGCACACGTTTAGTGGCGTGCGCCCGCTGTTAGATGACAAATCAACAGATGCCCAAGCGGTGACCCGCGATTACAAACTGATATTAAATAATGAAGCTGATTATGCTCCATTATTAAGTGTGTTTGGTGGCAAAATTACCACTTATAGAAAGCTTGCAGAAAATGCCGTCAATAAGTTAGCGCCTTTTTACCCACAAATGAGTGGCTCATGGACGAAAGATGCCCCTTTACCAGGCGGTGACTTTAGTAACCAAGCATACCTTAGCGCACAGTTAGAAAGCAGCTACCCTTGGCTGGCAATCGACACCTTAAAACGTATGGTTCGCAGCTATGGCACGCTTAGTTATCAATTACTGGGGAACAGCCAAGCAATCGGCGATTTAGGTTATCACTTTGGTCATGGTCTTTATGCGCAAGAAGTTGATTACTTAGTAAACCATGAATGGGCAAGAACCAGCGCAGATATACTTTGGCGACGAACAAAGCTTGGGCTGCGCTTTACTGAAAAACAAGTCATTGCCTTGGGGCAATATTTAACTAAACATCCTGCTTGTCATAGTTAAGCTGCGATTAACTAACTGCTACAAGGTGCTGTGTTAATGCGGCTTTTTCATCAGTCGAAAGTAGTTGCTTTGTTTTACTAGCAAAGTCATAACGTACCATCACCGTTTTACCAATGGCGCAGCACTTATCTTGCTGCCATGCTTCTTGGCGGATCACAAATGAACTATTGCCAATCTGCTCTATGCTGGTGTTAATTGTCACCTCATGGGCATAAAATAGTTCGCCAACAAACGACACTTCTACTTTAGCAATGATTAACTTCCAGTTGTGTGGATTTAGATCAGGCGTAAAAAATTTAAAAATAGGTACTCGGGCCGCTTCAAACCATACGGGGAGTACGGTATTGTTGATGTGTCCGAGTGCATCCGTTTCGCTAAAACGCGGCATCACTTTTTCAGTAAACATAATAATCCAATAATAATTAAACAGGTAACTCATGACGGACTTTATCCGCGTGTATGACAACGCGCTCAGTAATGAATTTTGCGATAACTTTATCACTACCTTTTCTCAAAGCCCGCATATTAAACAAGGGATGACATCGGGCGGTGTTGACCTTAATAAAAAAGATAGCCACGACTTATACTTAAACAATCATCCTGAATACGCAGAACAATTAAAACATATTCAACAAACCACTGCACAGTATGTTTTCAACTACATTGAAGAACATATTTTTATGATGATTGGGGCATTTGGTTTAAAGGTATATCACCCAAAAACAGGACAACCGGTTGATTTAACTCACGCCAACTATGACGAGGTAGGTAAACCACAACTCCCCTTATTGGTACAGCAAATTTTTAGACTCGGTAATATTCAAGCGCAAAAATACGAAGTAAATAAAGGCGGTTATCCGTATTGGCACAGTGAGGTGTATCCGCAGCTACAGCATAATGAAGCACTGCATCGGGTGTTGTTATTTATGTTTTATTTAAATGATGTTGAAGAAGGCGGAGAAACCGAGTTTTATTATCAAAATCGTAAAATAGCCCCTAAAAAAGGCAGCATGGTAATTGCCCCAGGCTACTTTACGCATACACATAGAGGCAATAAGCCAGTATCAAACGATAAGTATATTTTAACCTCATGGGTTTTGTTTAATCGAGCAGAGCAAATTTATGGAACGCCACAAAGCTAAAGCGGTCAGCGGTCAGCGATCAGCGGTCAGCGGTCAGCGGTCAGCGGTCAGCGGTCAGCGGTCAGCGGTCAGCGGTCAGCGGTCAGAAATTAACTAACTGCTGACTACTGTCAAGTATTTGCATTAAACTGAAAGCTGACGGCTTATAGCTGACAGCTTCAAATCAGCTCATCAAACAAGTCAAACAAAGTGTCCATCTCTTCAATGGTGTTGTAGTGCATACAACCAATGCGTACTACGCCGCCCTTATCAAGCACACCCAGTTGTTTGCATAAACCTTGGGCGTAAAAATTACCATCCCATACACATACATGTTGTTTACCCAAAAATTCAGACACTTGGCGAGGCTCTAACCCTTCAAAGGTCAGTGCGAACGTAGGGGTACGCTCACTCAAACGCTCTAAATCGTCTATACCAAACAACTTAATTTTTGGGTAGTTAACTAGACGCGTTAAAAAGTATTCACTCAATGCCATTTCATGTTGTTTTGTTTTAGCAAACGCAACACGTAATTTTTCTCGGCGTGAGTGACTGTCATCAAGTTCGCTAATCGCCGCTATGTAATCAACCGCCGCAATAAAGCCTGCAAGTGCCTCAAAACTTTGTGTGCCGGTTTCCCAGCGACCTGGTGCAACATCTTTTGCTGGCTCTACTTTATAAGGTGTAAACCCTTCTAAGTGCTCAGTTTTACCATAAACCATGCCTAAGTGCGGGCCAAAAAACTTATATGCAGAACAAGCTAAAAAGTCGCAATCTAACGCTTGTACATCAATCAGTTCATGTGGCGCATAATGCACCGCATCAACATACACCAACGCACCCACATTATGAGCAAGCTCTATAATACGTTTAATATCGTTAATAGAGCCAGTGGTATTTGATGCATACGTAACCGCAACCAATTTAGTGTTAGCGTTTAATAAGCTTTCAAAATGCGCCATATCTAAACTACAATCGGCTTCGTTAATTAGCGCTGTGTTAACCACTGCGCCTTTATCTTCAGCGGCTTGCTGCCAAGACGATACATTTGAAAAATGATCAGCATTGGTCACTATAATTTCATCACCTGCTTGCCAATTGCGTGAAATTGCTCGGCTAAAGCTAAATGTTAGGCTAGTCATATTAGGGCCAAACACAATATTTTGTGCACTGGGCGCATTTAACAAATCAGCCGCCGCTTGACGCGCATTCGCCATCAGCTCAACCGTTTTGTCACTTGAGAAAAACGCACCGCCCAAGTTTGAATTGTAATGCCCTAAATAAGCGGTCATGGCATTGAGTACCGACTGAGGTACTTGTGAGCCACCTGGCCCATCTAAAAACACCGGTGACTTGCCATCAACAGTTTGCATTAAAGCAGGAAATTGCGCGCGCAATTGCATTAAATTCATTTTATTTCTCTTAAGCAGTTAGTACAAAGCAATCCAGGTAACCTGGTTTGTTAGCATCAATTTTGTTCATTGGCGTGGCGTTATGCCATACCTGACGGTCATTAATTAGTGCAAACATGCCGTCTTTTATTTCCATTTTAAAACACGGTTCAGCTTGTTGGTTTTCATAAACCAATAGCTCACCACCTTCTAAATTTTCATGAGAAACACCACATACACACACATGGTCAAACCCATCTTGATGCACACCTTCTGGAGCTGCTGGCGTATCGCTATCAATGGCAAGCATTCTAAATTGGTGAATTTCAATATCACGCTCTGCGTCAATGCCGGTGATCGCTGCAAATTCGCTAACAATGCTTTTCATACCCTCAGACTCAAGCAAGCTTTGCTCTAAGTTTTCGTAAGTACGCTCAACATTACCTTGAAAGGTATTAATTGAATCGTCTTGCACAAACGCTTTGGTCGCTTGAAGATTAAGCTCACCATTTTGTAATTTAACCACTGAATAACGGCGTTTACGAAACGCACCATCTGCATAAGGATTTGCAGGTAAGTTATCAAAAGAAGGCTTAACCAAATCAATATTGGCTTGGTTAATAAAACGAAGTTGCAGTAAATTCTGGTTGTTTAATGCGGTCATAAAATCCTGCTTATAATAATGATAATATTGTCGAGGATTTTAATGCATGTAGAGAGGATTTTTTGCTTTATTAACCATATCAATGACGATATTTAACGAAAGTTAATACAATCATGCAGCGAATTAAGCATTATCTATCTAATATTTTATTTGGACAATAAAAAACCCGCCGAAGCGAGTTTTTTAAACACACTCTATAAATTATACAGCTTGCTGAATAATTACGTTGTCTGCCTTTTTAGTGTACTGAGGCATACGGTGAAAGTTCAAGTAACGGTAGGTATCTGCTGCCGTTGCATTGATCTTCGCTGCGTATTCTTGGTACTCAGTAGGTGTAGGTAATTTGCCTAAAATTGCTGCTACTGCTGCCAGCTCTGCTGATGCTAAGAATACGTTTGCCCCTGTACCTAAACGGTTAGGGAAGTTACGTGTAGAAGTAGACACAACCGTTGCTTTGTCCGCAACACGTGCTTGGTTACCCATACACAGTGAACACCCTGGCGTTTCAATACGTGCACCAACACGACCAAAAATACCGTAGTAACCTTCGTCTGTAAGTTGGTCTTTATCCATTTTCGTTGGTGGAGCAACCCAAAGCTGTGTTGGAATACGCCCTTTAAAGCCATCGAGTAATTTACCTGCAGCACGGAAGTGACCAATATTAGTCATACAAGAACCGATAAATACTTCATCGATTTTCTCGCCTGTCACATCAGAAAGTAGGCGTGCATCATCAGGATCATTTGGCGCACACAGTACTGGCTCTTTAATCTCAGCAAGGTCGATTTCAAGTACGTGTTTGTACTCTGCGTCTTTATCAGCTTCCATTAGCTCTGGGTTTGCTAACCAGTCTTGCATTGCAGTAACACGACGTTCAATCGTACGTACATCGCCGTAACCTTCAGAAATCATCCACTTAAGCATAACAATATTAGACTCAAGGTATTCGCTGATAGACTCTTTAGAAAGCTTAACAGTACAGCCAGCAGCTGAACGCTCTGCAGATGCATCGGATAGCTCAAACGCTTGCTCAACCGTTAAGTGCTCAACCCCTTCAATTTCTAGTATGCGACCAGAGAATTCGTTGATTTTACCTTTCTTCTCAACCGTTAATAGGCCTTCTTTGATACCAAAATAAGGGATAGCATGTACAAGGTCACGTAAAGTGATACCCGGTTGCATTTCACCTTTAAAACGAACCAAAATTGATTCAGGCATATCTAGTGGCATTACACCCGTTGCAGCTGCGAACGCTACCGCCCCCGAACCTGCTGGGAATGAAATACCTAATGGGAAACGTGTATGTGAATCACCACCCGTACCTACGGTATCTGGTAATAACATACGGTTTAACCATGAGTGAATTACACCGTCACCAGGGCGAAGCGATACACCGCCACGATTCATAATAAAATCAGGAAGCGTATGGTGCGTGTTTACATCGATTGGCTTAGGGTAAGCGGATGTATGACAAAAAGACTGCATTGTTAAATCTGCAGAGAAACCTAAACAGGCTAAGTCTTTAAGCTCATCACGCGTCATAGGACCTGTTGTATCTTGCGAGCCAACCGTGGTCATTTTAGGTTCACAGTATTGGCCTGGGCGAATACCGGCAACGTTACATGCTTTACCAACCATTTTTTGCGCAAGCGTAAAGCCTTTGTCTGATACTTCAGTCATTGCTGGTACTTTAAATACGTCAGTTGCGCCTAAACCTAATGATGTACGTGCTTTGTCTGTAAGACCACGACCAATGATCAATGGAATACGACCACCAGCACGAACTTCGTCTAAAATTACCTCTGATTTAAGTTCAAATGTAGAGATCACATCATCAGTACCATGACGTTTCACAACACCTTCATAAGGGTAGATGTCGATTTGGTCACCCATGTTGAATTCATCAACATTTAATTCGATTGGTAACGCACCCGAGTCTTCCATTGTATTGAAAAAAATAGGCGCAATCTTGTTACCTAAACATACACCACCCACGCGCTTGTTTGGTACGAATGGGATATCATCCCCCATAAACCAAAGCACAGAGTTTGTTGCAGACTTACGCGAAGAGCCTGTACCAACAACGTCACCTACGTAAGCAAGTGGTAAGCCTTTAGTTTTTAATTCTTCAAGCTGAGTGATTGGACCTACTTCACCGTCTTTGTCAGGGTTAATACCATCACGCTCATTTTTAAGCATAGCTAATGCATGAAGTGGAATATCAGGACGTGACCATGCATCTGGTGCTGGTGATAAATCATCTGTGTTTGTCTCGCCAGTGACTTTAAATACCGTAACAGAGATTTTTTCAGCAACGGCTGGCTTATTGATAAACCATTCTGCAGCAGCCCAAGACTCTATAATTTGCTTGGCGTATGCATTACCTGCTTTTGCTTTTTCTTCTACATCGTAGAACGCATCAAACATTAATAATGTGTTCGAAAGGCCTTTTACTACAATTGGCGCTAACGCTTCGTCATCAAGTAGTTCAACCATTGGCGCAATATTGTAGCCACCGAGCATAGTACCTAGTAACTCAGCTGCTTTTTCTTTAGAAATCAACGGAGAAACAGCTTCACCTTTAGCAACAGCCGCTAAAAATCCTGCTTTAATGTAGGCTGCATCATCAACACCTGGTGGTACGCGGTTGATCAGTAGTTCTAGGATGAACTCTTCTTCACCTGCCGGTGGCGTTTTAATTAGCTCAATAAGATCAGCCGTCTGCTGAGCATCTAATGGCGCTGGTACGATACCTAACGCGGCACGTTCTTCTACGTGTTTACGATATTCTTGTAGCACAGTATTGCCCTCTTGGTGACGTTAAAGTATTCGGTGGTGTTTACTAAACACACCATAACCCAATACTTATAGTATTCTATCTGCCGATTATAAAGCTTTTGTGCATAGATTAAAATCCATCCAGTTAGGCAACTAGTTATACCGATTATTAATAATATGAATAGTGAAAAAAGTAAAACCAAATCCCATGAATACCTATTAAGCAGCCATAAAAAAACCCAGCCTAAGCTGGGTTTTTACTCAATAATGAGGCTATTAACGTAATACTTTTACACGTTTAATAGATTTTACGTGTGCTTCAACGCGGCGGTTTTCAGCATGCGCTTTTGCCGTATTCGCTTCATTTTTAAGGCGTTCTTCACCTAAACCTGCCGTTGTAATGCGATCTTCTGCAATACCATCAGCAATTAGCTTTTTAGCTACTGCATCAGCACGTTTTTTAGATAACCATTTATTGTAAGACGCTTTACCTACTGCAGACGTATGACCTTCAAGAAGCACTGTTGTATCTGGGTACTCTTTTAAGAAAGTCGCTACTTCATCAATATCATTTAAGTACTGCTGTGAAACTGACGAGTCATTGTTAGGGAATGTTACTAACAAGCTTACTGTTACTTCAGTATCTTCATAAAGTGTACAACCATCGCTACCAACAGCATCTGTCATAGGTGTATTGGCACATTTATCATCTACATCAGGAATGCTGTCTTTATCTGTATCAGCAAGTGCTACCGGCACAGGAACAATTTCTGGCTCTGGCTGTGGTGCAGGCTCAACCGGTGCTACTGGCGCCGATTTTTGACCAAAGAAGTAGTTTATACCTAATTTAGCGCCAACATCTGTGTAGCCTTTGTCTAAACCTTGGTAAACACTGGTTTCAGCATTAACAAAAAAGTTGTCTGTAACAAAGTGTCGGTAACCTACACCTGCGTTTACAAACGTGTTGTCATCAACAACATCAATATCTTTCAGACCAAATAAACCGTAGAAAGGACCGCCACCAAAGTGGTAAAGTGCATCGATACCGTAACGTTCGCCGTCAATATCGTTGCGGTTATTCAATACTTTGTCGTGAGCATTAAAGTCTAGGTCTGCGTACTCTAAACGCGCACTCCAGTAATCATTAAAGCGGTAGCCTAATTCAGCACCCCAGCCTGTTGACTCATTAACGTCAAGGCCAGCTTGCTCACGCATGTTTTTCCACGAAGCATCGTAATAATCGCCGAATGCACCGATGTAAAAGCCTTCTTGCTCGGCTGCGAAAGTAGATGCGCTAGTTGCAGCTAACGCAATAGCCATTGTAAGTGATTTTAATTTCATTGTTTTCTTCCCATTTTAACAACTAAAAATGTAGCTAAGCATTGCTAGCTCTTCTAACTTACCTATACAGTAACTGAGTCTTTGTTAATCAATACTTAACGCAAATATATTTTTTCAATATCTAGGATAATAAAACTAGCTCATAAAAAATGTCGATGAACACAGGCTAGCTCAAAAAGCAAACAATCGCTTTAAACCCCACACGATCACTGGCTTTTATGGAGTTATGGTATCACCCGTTCATAGTTTGCTCTATGAATGAACGTCGCTGGGGTAAAAAATGACCTTTTATATTCATTTTAAAATGCAATAAACCATACTTAAGTACCGCAAAAAGTACGATAATTCTTATCATCTTCGGGCGGCGTTTGAAACTCAGTGGCCTGCGCATGGCTTGTGTAAGGGCTCGACATCACTTTGCTAAAACGACTGAGTAGCTCACTATCCCCATGCGTAGTGTACTGCGTAATAATATCTTCAATAATATGGTTACGTGGGATCACGCTCGGATTGGCTTGTCGCATCACTTGATAGCTGTGCTCATTAGTTCGTGTTTGCCATTGCTGTGCCCAAGAGGTAAGTGCTAATGGTATTTCAGCTTGCCCATTTAACGACTCAGTGAGTGCATTAAAAGTATTGGTATAATCAAGCTGGTGTTGTTTTAATAACCCTAGTAACTCCCCCACCAGCTCATTATCTTTATCATCAGCTATTGTTAGCCCTAACTTTTGTGCCCACATAGCGCTAAATTGCTGATTAAATTGCGTTGAAAAGCCCTCAATTAAAGGCGTCATCATTGCCACCGCTTGCTCGTCATCGTCACTGATCAGCGCTATTAGACTCTCTGCTAAGCGGGCACAGTTCCAACTTGCCATGTTTGGCTGATTACCAAACGCATAACGCCCTTGTTTATCAATAGAGCTAAACACGGTATCAAAATCAAACTGGTTCATCATGGCACATGGACCGTAATCTATGGTTTCACCACTAATTAAGGTGTTGTCGGTATTCATTACCCCATGAATAAACCCCACCCTCATCCAACTTACGACTAAGTTAACTTGATTGGTTATCACTGCGGCTAAAAAATCTAAATAACGCTGAGCGCCAGTGCTGTTAATCTCGGGATAGTGTCTTTGAATGGCTAAGTCGGCTAAGTTTTTTAGGCTAGTAACGTCACCTTGAGTGGCTAAATATTGAAACGAGCCCACCCGAATATGACTGCTGGCGAGTCGGGTTACAATAGCACCTGGTTGAGGTGGGTTGCGATAAACGGTTTCGCCACTGCCAACCACGGCTAAACAACGCGTTGTTGGAATGCCAAGCGCGTGCATAGCTTCGCTCATTACGTACTCACGAATAGCTGGACCTAATGCACAGCGGCCATCGCCTCCGCGCGAAAATGGCGTAGCACCAGCGCCTTTTAATTGCAGATCCCAAAGCTGATTTTTATCATCGCTAATCGCACCGAGCAAATGTGCCCTACCATCCCCTAGTCGCGGTGAAAAGTGACCAAACTGATGACCAGAATATCCCAGTGCCACCGCAGAAATCGCTTGGGGTTCAT
Organism: Pseudoalteromonas sp. SM9913; assembly: GCF_000184065.1. NCBI lineage: Bacteria > Pseudomonadati > Pseudomonadota > Gammaproteobacteria > Alteromonadales > Pseudoalteromonadaceae > Pseudoalteromonas > Pseudoalteromonas sp. SM9913. The sequence continues at coordinate 210,368 of NC_014803.1, read as the reverse complement.
TACCGCTAAATATATTTGCTCGAGAATCGGCACTCACCTGTATATTAAATTGCTTAGCTAGGGGCTCATTCCATAACAATAACTGTGGCGCTGTCACCTTGGCTGGATGATCGCTAATTGCAAACCCCTCACCAATGTCGGTATACCTTGGCACTAATTTCATGTTTAATCCTATTGTTTTTGGCTGATACCTACGCGATTGTCACCTACACCATAAGCGACAATTAAGCTTAGCTCTTGCATGCTTAAGCCGCTTTGCTGCTGCAGTTCATTAAAGAATGCCTGCGCCGCACTTAGTGACTTTTTAGTTTGTAATCCGCCATCTATAATTTTATGGGCACGCAAATAGCTTTCTACGTCTCTTGAAAGTAAAAAAGTATCTTTTCCTAAGGCGCGCAGCGCATAAGGGCCGGTATTACCACCAAGCCTTGCACCATGCTTTTTTAAATACGCCCACAAGCCAATAATATCTTCACTTGGCCAGTTAGCAATAAACTCACTAAAGCTGCCGTATTGCTCTGCAACTTCGTGGATCATATACGCATTTTCAGTAATAGTTTTTACTTTTTTATAGTTGCGTACAATCCGCTCATCACTGGCTTTTTGCTCAAGCATATCCGGTGGCATCATCAATAGTTTTTCAACATTGAAATCCCAGAAAACCTCTCTAAATCCGGCCCACTTACTGTTGATCACCGACCAATAAAAACCACTTTGAAAAACTTTCCGAGTAAATTCTTCTAGCCAATCATCATCACTTAATGTGACGAGTTGCTTTGTTGATAAAGGTTTTGCGAGTAACAACTTAAGCATTTTTTCAGAGCCCTTTCGCTCTACCGCTCGCTTATAAATATCACTAAATTTTTCCATCTGCTTAATACCTTACTTCGACAATAGTACTAGTGTACGAGAAAAGCAGCTAATACGTAATAACTGTCAATCAGGATGAATCTATCTATATTTAGTCACTTGACACCTAGACGGCTAAAGTGGTTTAATCGCCACACTTACCCTATTACATTGTATTTGCTGATTGATTTTTCAATAGCAAGTGCAAAGGGCTGGAAGAGGTGCGTTATTCAGGTAGCGTATGTTAGGAGCGCAAACTCCATTGAGCATACGTGAGGGGAATTAACGCCGAGAGGTAACACTTTTTTGTGAAAGGTTGCTTCGGGCGACTAGGCTGAATCCTAGCGACTGTCACCAATAACATATTTGGTGGAGAGCTTCTGGTCTTAGTATAATAAGGCCGTGCGCCCTATTATTTAAGCCCATTCGCTCTTCGAATTATAAACACATTCAAAGAGTCAGGCATCCTAAATACCCGCCAAAAACTCGACGAATGCCCTATAAGTTCGTGAGAGATGATCAACAACTTCAATATTAACAATTTCCATTTATGGACTGCGCTGATCACCCCATTTGATCAAAATGGCCTAGTTGATTACGCAACCTTAGACACCTTGGTGGCCGAACAAGAAGCCGCTAACAATGGCATTTTACTGCTAGGTAGCACCGGCGAAGGGTTAGCCCTTACCCTCAAAGAACAGCAAGCCATCGTAGAGCATGTCTGCCAATTACAGCCGAGCGTCCCCCTTATGGTTGCGGTAGGCGGTAGTAACTTAAAGCAACAGCTTGAATGGGTTAATTACTGCAACCAGCTGCCTATCCATGGTTTTTTACTCGGCTCGCCTTTGTATGCCAAACCCGGTGCAGTGGGGCAAACGCATTGGTTTGAAAGCTTACTCAATGCCAGTTCTCATCCTTGTATGCTTTATAACGTACCAGGACGTAGTGCGGTTAGCATTCCCATTGCAACCATTGAAAACCTCAAACAACATAAAAATTTATGGGCACTGAAAGAAGCCAGTGGCTCTATCTCTCAATTTGAAGCCTATCGACAAGCAGCGCCTGAACTAGCCATTTTTAGTGGTGACGATGCCCTCATGCCTTATTTTGCCCAAGCAGGTGCAAAAGGTTTAGTGTCGGTTGCAGCCAATGCATGGCCAGTGCAAACCCATGAGTTTGTAAAGCGCAGTTTAAGCGGCCAACACCCTAATCTTTTTGTCCAGTGGTCTAGTGCTATCAATAGCTTATTTTCAGTAGCCAACCCTATCCCAGTCAAAGTGTTAATGCATTTACAAGGGCGTATTGGCAGTCCGTATTTACGCCCACCTTTAACACACCTTGAGCTGACACACACAGATGACATTTCATCGGCAAACAACACCATTTTATCTTGGCATTAAATACAGGTTTTTATAATGAACTGGTTAGAACTATTAAATAATTTAGAAACGGGCGCGGTTCGCGCAGCAACACAAGACGAAAACGGCCAATGGCACGCTAACGTAGAAGTAAAGCAAGGCATTTTAGAAGCCTTTAAAAACGGTCAAAACACCGAGTTTGCTGGCGGTTTTGTTGATAAACATAACTTAGCGCCGCAAAGCTTTGAAGCCACAGCAGGCGTTCGCATGGTACCCGGTGGTTCAAGTGTGCGCCGTGGTGCACATGTTGCCAAAGGCACTATTATTATGCCACCTGCGTACGTAAATATTGGTGCATTTATTGACGAGGGCACTATGGTAGATAGCCACGCGCTCGTAGGGTCGTGTGCTCAAGTAGGTAAAAATGTGCATTTAAGCGCAGCGGTACAATTAGGCGGAGTACTTGAGCCCATTGGTGCCAGCCCTGTGGTCATAGAAGACGATGCATTCATTGGTGCAGGCTGTGTGATTGTTGAAGGCGTGGTAGTTAAAAAAGGCGCGGTACTTGCCCCAGGTGTTCGCTTATCTGCAACCATCCCTGTTTATGACTGCGTAAATGAGCGCCAGCTTGATAAAGGCGAAGCAATCCCTGAATACGCGATTGTGATCCCTGGATCTCGCCCTGCGTCAAACGATTGGGCGCGCGAGCAAGGCTTAAGCATGTCGTGTGCGTTAATTGTTAAATACCGTGACGAGCAAAGTGATGCGTCATTATTGCTTGAAGAGGTTTTACGTTAATGACCTTTTTGAGCACGCCCGTTAAAACCGCTATTGATAAGCTAGCAACTGAGCTTGATACGCCCTTTTTTGTTTATGATCTTGATTCACTAAACACACATTTAACGCGTTTAGTGGCACAAACCGAGGTAAAACTCTGGTATGCAGTTAAAGCGAACCCGTTATCTAGCGTGATCCAACGCTTAAATAACGCTGGTTTTAACTTTGATGTCGCCAGTAAAGGCGAGCTTGAGCAAGTCCTTGCTCAAGGAATTAACAGTGAACGCGTGCTCAACACGGGGCCTGCAAAAAGCCCTAAACAAATTAAGCACTTTATTGCGCGTGGCGTGCGTACCTTTGTGGCCGAAAGTCTCAATCAGGTACGTTGGCTCAACGAACAAGCGATTGCTCAGCAGTGCCAGTTGCAGGTTTTATTAAGGGTACAATTACGCTGGCCTGAGGGTGATAAAAATCCTTTAGGGGGCGATAGTCTTACTCCATTTGGCTTAGGGTGCGACGAGTGGCAGACGCTAAATACCAGTGATTACTGTGCACTTAATTTTGACGGTCTGCATATTTTTCAGTGGGGCAACATGCTTAGCAGCGACAAACTCGCTGAGCTGTGGACACAAATGATTACGCCGTTAAGGCAACTTGCTGAGGATTTAAATATTAACCTCAAGGTGCTGGATTTAGGTGGTGGTTTAGGTATTCCCTATACGCTTGATACGCCCAGTCTAAGTTGGGATGCACTCATAGAGGCGCTTGCAAAAATTAAATGCGATGCGGGGGTTACTGAGCTATGGATGGAACTAGGTCGCTACGCTGTAGGCGAATGCGGCCACTACGCCACACCTGTTGTTGAGCGCAAACTAAATTACGGCCAACAACAGGTGATTATGAGCGGCGGCATTAATCATTTATTGCGCCCTGCGGTCACCAGTCAAGATTTCCCTGCGCGTTTATTACGAGATTCAAACGCAGCAAATCAAGCAATGAGCCTATACGGCCCCTTATGTACTGCACTTGATTGCTTAGGAGAGCACCAATTACCCAGTGATTTAAATGAGCAAGACTGGCTAGTATTTAGTCAATGCGGTGCCTACGGTTTTACCGAAAGTATGCCGTACTTTTTATGTCATGAACTGGCCGGTGAATATGTAATAGACAATGGCGTATTGAGTTGCGTGCGACAAGCAGAAGATGCAAGCCACTACTTGAGGTAAAAAAGATGAATAACACCATAGCTATAAGCCAAGAAAACATTGTAGTTGGCGAAGTCGCAAACGGACTACCACTGACTATTCCTGTGTATCGTTTAAAAGGCGATGGCACCGGCCCAAGTGTGTATGTACAAGCAAATATGCATGGCGCAGAAGTGCAAGGCAACGCGGTAATTTACCAATTACTTGAGCAACTAAAAACACTTAATTTAAAAGGTGATATTACCTTAGTTCCTTACGCTAACCCCATTGGCTGTAATCAAAAGTCGGGGGAATTTACCCTTGGCCGATTCGATCCCATTACGGGGACTAATTGGAATCGCATGTATCACTGCAATAATAAACTTGCGACCCAGTTTGCACAGCAGTTCAGCGATGCCGATGATAAGATTCTGAAAACAGCCTTTAAAGCCGCGTTAATTAATGACGTTGAGCAACAACTCAACGGCCCTGACTATCGTTTAACAACGGGGAAACGGATTGCGCTAAACTTACAAAAATTGGCGCATCAAGCAGATATAGTTTTAGATTTACACACCGGCCCTATTTCTAGTCAACACTTATATTGCCCTGAGTATGCGACCGATAGCGCGCGTTACTTTAATATTCCCCATGTGCTGGTTATTCCTAATGACTTTGATGGCGCAATGGATGAAGCAAGCTTTTGTCCATGGTGGCAGCTTAGTGAGCAACTTGCTCAGCAAGGGCGTGAATTTAACGTGCAAGTTGAAGCCTTTACGGTAGAGCTTGGCAGCCAAGAAAAAATCGATTTAAGCGCGGCACTAAACGATGCCAATAGTATTTTAAGTTATTTAAATCATAAGCAAGTATTTGTTGATGCCCCCTACAAGCCAAAATTGATGACAAGATATGGCTGCCAACTAAATGATTATATTGCTTATTACGCCCCCATGGGTGGCATGGTCGAATACCTAGCACCTCTTGGCGGGCATGTTAAAGCTGGAGAACCCATTGCTAAAATATTGCGCATGGAGCGCTATTTAAGCGAACAACCGCTGCAAACTCTAAGCTTTGATCTCGATGCAATTGCGATATTGCATTTTGCCTCAGCGAGTGTGAATCAAGGTACCGAGCTGTATAAATTTTTTACTAACGTCTTTGAGCTTTAGCTCACCCCTTCTCATTGCGTGAGAGTTAGCTAGTAAATAACTAGTTACACAGTAAAAGCGACTTAGGTCGCTTTTCTTTTTAAAGTATTAAAGTTCAGGACAAATTCACCATTTATGTGTTAAAAAGGCGCTATAATTAGCAAAATACTGACTTCCCTCACTTACAAAGGAATTATAATGAGTTGGCGCCATTGGATACTACTTTCTACATTACTTAGCACAACCGTTGTTGCTGAAGAAACAGCGAATAACGAGCAAAACAATGAACTTGAGCTGGTTAAACAATGTATTTTAAATGAAGTGATCGGTGGAGACGGTAAACAAACGCTCGATCAATTACGTAAAAAGTGTTCTGCCGTTGAAGAAAGCAAGCAGCTAACGGCTATCGACAAACGCCAAGCCCGTGAAGCGGTTGGTAAAAAAAATCGTAATGTAATTACCCCGCATAAACGTAATTATATTTTACCTGTTTCTTATATGTCGAACCCAAACACTCGCCCGTTTGATGGATTTGCAGAGTTAACCGATAAAAAAGATGGCGACCCACTTGATAACCTAGAAGCTAAATATCAGCTATCAATTAAAGTGCCTTTGTATGATGAGTTTACTGACTCAGACCAGGCGATATTTTTTGGCTTTACTTTGCAGTCATACTGGCAAGTATATAACGACGATATTTCTTCCCCTTTTCGTGAAACCAACTACGAGCCAGAAGTATTTTGGATTAATTACTTAGACCCTGAAAACGTTTTATGGGGCGATGAAATGGCAATAGCCATTGGTATTTCGCACCAATCTAATGGTCGTAGTCAGCCAAACTCGCGTTCTTGGAATCGCATTTATGCCGATTTCATTTGGGAAAAAGACGGCTTTGTATTTAGCTTTAAACCTTGGTATCGCATTCCTGAAAACAAAAAGCCTGCGCCGTTAGATGCACGAGGTGACGATAACCCAGATATCTATAAATACATGGGTTACTTTGAATTTGGTGGCGCGTATCGCTTTAACGATCATGAATTTAGTTTTATGACTCGCAATAATTTAAATTCAGATAACCGCGGGGCAATTCAGCTTGATTGGTCATTCCCATTATGGGGAAGAGTTCGCGGCTACGCACAATATTTTAATGGCTATGGCGAGAGCTTGATAGACTATAACACCGATATCGAACGCTTTGGTGTGGGTATATTACTGACAGATTTACTGTAAAAAATGCTTATAAAAAAAGCCAAGCAACTCGCTTGGCTTTTTCGTTTATTCTTATTATTTTTTAACCACAAACTGCCCTTCAAATTGAGCAACCACCTCGTCACCATCAAAAATGGTTACTGGTACTAAATAGCTCGCCTTACCCGCCTCTTGTAACTCCATTAAGTTACCTTTACAGGTTTGAATATTCACACAGCCCTTAGGGTCAGTATTCAGTGGCTTTAAATACTTAATGTTGGCATCTGCTAACACGATATTCCCTTCAAGCCCGGCTTCTTTTAATGCTAAATACGTTGCACCCCAACCCGTTAATGTAGCTAGGCTATAAATAGAGCCCGCAAACATGGTGTTGTGTAAATTTAAGTTAGCATTTAAATCTGCACGAGTAGTAAATTGCCAATCTGTGTAACTTTCTACTTTTATTCCCATAGCATCACTAATGGGGATTGATTCACGCCATGTGTTTTGCAGTACTTGAGTCCAATTAGGGTGGCGAAACCAACCTGGCTCACTCGGTTTGAGCTTAACCATTTTGTAATGCTGTACATCACCATAAGCCAAATGTGCTTTTTCTTTATTTTCATAGCCATGGCGCTGATAAAATTCCAGTGCTCGCTCACGAGCAAACAACACTAATTCATCAGCATCTTGATTCCACGCTATTTTTTCGAGTTCATGTAGTAAACGGCTACCAATATGTTGATTACGGTTACCCTCTGCAACCGCCATATAACGTACTTGAGCTTGTTGCTGATTATTAAAGTGCAAACGAGCCACACCCAATACTTCACCCGCTTTATTTTTAATGAAGCGATGCTCAGCCTCTTGCTCTAAATCGTCTTGCTCAGAGCCCCGAGGTTCGCCCCATGGGGCACGTAAAACCTGCCAGCGTAATTGGTAATAGGCTTGCCAGTCTTCACTACTTTGTGGGGTGCTCACTTGAAACATACATACTCCATAAATTAAAAATGTAAAATATTACGCTGTGCATTTTGTGAAAAACACCATACTCGATCTGGATAAAACTGCAAATAAGACTTTGGTGCTGAGAAAACAGCTGTAAAAAATTAATGACAAAAGCCGTTGCGATTTACCTCTGCTGGTTTATGCTCAATAGCATGAATAAATATATCCATTGCAGTAGTGGCCTGATCAGCCAACATTTTATTGAGCATAGTTCATCGCTAGGCCAGTTACTTTATTGGCATAATCAGCATGGTGAGCACATACAAGTAAGAGAGTATCAACAACTTCGCTGGCTACTCATTAATAACACCTTGCAGTCTGTTATTTTAAAAGCAAAACCACATGCATTACTGTTTCCACACCTTGCTTATTTAGCAACGGTTTGGCAACAGCTACCTACACCTAAAAAAGTACTCGAACTGGGGTTAGGTGGCGGTGCCATTCGTAATTACTTATTAGAACAGTATCCTCAAGTGCAGGTTACTTCAGTAGAGAAAAGCCCCCATATTATTGACTGTTATCAACAATTTTTTGCCCCTAGTGAACAACAACAGATTCATTGCGAGGATGCGCAAACAATTTTAAAATCAGCAGAGCATATGGACTGGGTCATTTTAGATTTATTTAGTGAATTAGACGCCCCGCGATTTTTATTTGATTCATGCTTTTATCAAACAATTTATGATGCACTTGATCAACAGGGCATCTTATTTATTAACTTTTTATCGCAGCACTCATCACAACTCACTCAGTTACAACATGTACTACTGACTGTATTTGGGAAGGCTATTAGTATTCAAAAAATTACCGGCTTTGTTAATCATATTGTGATTGTAAAAAAAGCACGTTAAGCGGTTAAATTAAAGGTAACCGGCCCATCGTTACATAAACTCACCTGCATATCGGCTGCAAATTCACCGGTCGCGACCTTAATACCGAGTAATTTAGCCTGCTCTACAAAGTAATTATATAGCGCTTGCGCTTGGTCTGGTGTAGCTGCCGATGAAAAGCTAGGCCGCATGCCTTTTTTTGTATTGGCTGCGAGCGTAAATTGCGATACGACTAACAGTTCGCCTTGTATGTCTTTAAGGCTGAGATTCATTTTATCGTTTTCGTCATTAAAAATACGGTAATTGGTGACTTTGTGTAATAGTTTATCAGCGCTGCTTTCATCATCTTCTTTTTCCACCCCCAGCAATAATAAAATGCCTTGTTTAATTTCACCGACAAGCTGTTGGTCTATCACCACATTAGCATGTGTTACTCGTTGAATTAATCCCTGCATTTACTCTGTATCCTCTGCTTGTTGATCTTTTTTATTGTAATGCTGCATGTTAATACACACAGTGAATTCAGCGCCTAGTAGCACCACGACCCACGACAAGTAAACCCATACAAACAAAATGGGAATGGTTGCTACCGCACCATAAATCACTTCGTATGATGGAAAATGGCTAATGTACAAAGCAAAGCCTTTTTTGGTTAGCTCAAATAACATGGCAGCAAATAGCGCACCGGGAACGGCCGCCTTAAACGAAACGCGAGTATTGGGCACTAAGGTGTAAAGCATAATAAAACCAGCCATAGAAATCGCATAAGGGAGTAGCTTTAACAAGAAGCCACTAAACCCTGGGATCCCCTGATCGGCAAACGATACCAACGACACAATATATGAGGTGACACCGATACTGGCGCCCAGTAATACGGGCCCTAAGCTGAGTACCATCCAATATACGGCAAACGATATCATCATCGGGCGTTTTTTCTTTACTCGCCAAATACGGTTTAGCGTGGCATCTACATTACGAATAAGTAGCAAGGCAATGGCTGCTAAAAAGCCAATACCTACTGCCGTCATTTGATTGGCATTACTAGCAAACGAGCTAATATGCTCTTTAATAACACCAGAAGAGGTCGGCACAAAGTTAGTAAACAAAAAGCTCTCAATGGCTAAACGGGTCGACTCAAACCCTGGAAAAGCAGAAAATATTGCCACACCTACAGCAATAAGTGGGACTAACGAAAGTAAAGTAACGTACGCTAAATACCCTGCATTAATGGTTATTTGATCGTCAATACAGCGATTAAAATATTGCATCCACCAGCCTGGTTGCAGTTTTAAAAACGCCTTAACTTGCTGTTTATAATGGGAGAGCTTATCATTCATACAATTAACTTTGTTGGTGAGCTTTTGATTATAATAACAATCAAGGCCATAATTTACAGCATTAACACTCGTAAATAGGAATTCAGATGAAAAAACAAACATTTTTAGGGACAACCATACTTGCGTTAATGCTGATGCTCTCTGGTTGTCAGTCTGCTTATTATTCGGCAATGGAAAAAGTAGGTGTTCATAAGCGTGATATTTTGATTGACCGCGTTGAAGAAACAAAAGACTCACAACAAGAGTCTCAACAAGAATTTCAATCAGCACTTGAGCGTTTAACTACACTCATTAATTTTGATGGCGGTGAGTTGCAAGATGCTTACAATCAACTTAATGACGATTACGAGTCAAGCCTTCAAGCGGCAAACGAAGTATCAAGTAATATTAATAAAGTTGAAGACGTAGCAGAAGCTTTATTTGATGAGTGGAATGATGAGTTAGAGCAATACAAAAGTGCCTCACTTAAGCGTGAAAGCAGCAAAAAGTTAGCAGCAACACAACGTCAATTCGACCAGTTACTTCGCTCAATGCGCAGCGCCGAGAGTAAAATGGAGCCGGTATTATCATCTTTAAAAGACAACGTATTGTACTTAAAGCATAACTTAAATGCGCAAGCGGTAGCGGCTATCAAAGGTGAATTTACTAACTTAAAGCGCGATATTCAGTTATTAATGAATGATATGAACAAATCGATTGAAGACTCAAATAAATTTATTGAGCAAATGAATAAATCCTAAATATTTAACCTATTAAACTGAGCCCGCTAAAAATAGCGGGCTTTTTTATACACACTTTTTGTTACTTTTTTGTCCTTTTTTAGCAAACTGCTTTTGTTACACTTTCAGTAAGATAAAAATAACAACTAAAAATGAATTATGAAAATACATACACTTAGCTTAATCATCGCCTCCAGTGTGCTCGTTGCATGCAGCACTGCGAATAATATTGAGGTTATTGCTGGCCCTAATACCGTTATTCCACTTCATCAACAAGGTGAGCAAGCTGGGCGCTACCACAACCTCTACCCAGGCAAAAAAAGTTATCCTGTTAGCTGTGAAACTGATTGCTACCCAAAAAACAATAACTTAGTTTGTGAAACAGAGGCTGAAAACTGCCAATATCAAGGTCAGCAAAAAAATCCGCAGGTTAATGCGGGCTTTACTATTCGTTGGCTCGGACACGCAGGCTTTGTGATCAAAACCCCGAATGGCCAACAAGTTGTGTTTGATCCCGTAAAAGAGCAATTTGACTCGCCTATTGATTTAGCTTTTCGCCTTACTTCAGGATTTTATCGCAAGCCTGGCGACTGGCTCACAGACAATGAATTGAAAAACTTAGTCGCCGTTATGTATTCTCACATTCACTACGATCATTTCAATAAAGCCGATATTGAAGAAATTGGTAATCAGCCTCGCTACCTAACCCCCCTTGGTATGGCTGATAACTTTCCAACAGGTGGCTTTAACATTAGTGAAATGGCATGGTATGCAAAAACTAAAATTGATGATTTAACCATTCATGCGCTACCTGCGCATCATTTTAGTAGTCGTGTTTTAGTGCCTTTTATTTATGAAGATAACAATAAAGACCTATGGAATGGCTGGTTACTTGAGCAAAGTGGCAGCACTTTATTTTTTGCAGGCGACACTGGTTATTCAAAACACTTTAACGATATACAGCAAAAATATGGCGATATCGATGTGTGCTTAATGCCTATTGCCTCTTATTACCATAAAGAGAACGGCAACTGGTACCGTTATGTACATACCACTCCTGAGGATGCATTAACCGCAGCACAAGCGCTTAACTGTAAAGTAATGATACCGTGGGGCTATGGTAACTCAAGTTGGAAGATGGGCGATCACAGCAGCCACTCTGCACTACTGCGCTTATTGCATATGCATAAAAAAATGAACTCGAAGATACCTCTGTATATTTTAAATGAAGGTGAAAGCATCCAGCTTTAATTAGTCATTTACGCAAAATACGTTTACATAATTAGTAATAACCCCCTCACTGAACTATCTTTAATTAACTAAACAGTCAGGGGGTTTTATGTTTCTTGTGCGACTCATTTACGCCAGTAAAATAAGTAGTGGTTTTGGGCCTGAAGATATAGAAAATATTTTACAAAGTGCGCGAACCTACAATGTAAAAACAAATGTCACCGGCATGTTATGTTTTAGTAATGAGTACTTTTTACAATGCCTTGAAGGCTCCAGAACCGCTGTTAATAATACCTATCAACAAATATTAAATGACAAACGCCACCACAATGTAATTATGCTCAACTATACCCAAATTCCCGAAAGAGAGTTTGAAACATGGTCAATGGGCTATGTGCCGCAATCACAGCTAACCGAATTACTTAATCTAAAATACTCGGGTAACATTGACTTTAACCCTTTTAAAATGTCGGGTGAAAGCGCGCATTTATTAATGTTGGCATTAAAAACAAGCATAACTGGGGCAATAAGTTAATATAATAAATACAACTATGAGATTGTTTTTAATTGCTATTTAAGCCAAGCTAAATCATCTTTAATTGATGAGCTTATTAATGAAAAAAACACTACTCGCTTTTAGTTTACTTTTCACCCAACCACTTATGGCTATTGAAGTTAGTTATACATCAACAGCTATTATTATTGATGGTGTCTCTGAAAGTACATGGGATAGCGCCACATGGCATCCTATGCCGCACCTAATGGATGGCGCACTTCCCTCATCAGATGCCGATTTTAAAGGCCGCTACCGTCTTCTATGGGATGAAAACTACTTGTATTTACAAGCAGATATTAGTGACGATGTGCTGATTGATACTCACCCAAATCCAACTGATAAATACTGGGATGATGATGCCTTAGAAGTGTTTATAGATAGTGACGCATCGGGCGGGAATCATCAGTTTAATCATACCGCGTTTGCTTATCACATTGGTCTTGATAACCAAGCAGCCGATTATGGCCCTGATAAAAAAGCGCATTTATATACCGACCACTTAGTTAGTAGCTGGAAGCGTAATACCACTGCGCCCTATAACATCACGTGGGAAGTGGCGATAAAACTCTACCCGAATGATTATCAACAAGGCGCACAAAACACTCCGCTTAAATTAACTGAAAAACACGTTATTGGCTTTATGCTCGCATATTGCGATAACGACGGCAGTAAAGTTCGTGAGCACTTTATGGGCTCACACGAAGTAAAGCCAGTGAACGGTGACAGAAACCGTGGATTTATAGATGCAGATGTATTTGGGAAAATCACCTTGCTACCGAAAGTAAGTAATCACTAACTAATAATTGATAACGAAGGTTGGGTTGAGCTAAGCGAAACCCAACAAAAATACCCTATTAACAAAAACAGAGACTTTGCAATATAGATTATTTAATTCTCAAGCACGTTTTTCCTTATATAAAGAGCGCTGCGCCCTAATAAAGCTAATTTCAGCCACCCTTTTGCTCATGATTAATAATTTTAAGAAGCAAATCAATTCTGCGATTTGTTTTTTTGGTCTGCTCCCTAATCATTCCCTGCACCACAGCTGAAGCAAGGAAAATAAAACATATTATTTGAAATATTTCAGTTTCAATATCATAGAAGCTATTAGCAATTGATAACAAAATAAAGGGTAAAAAGATTGATATGAGATCTTTCAAGCCCCAATCATTTTTTCCTAACGTTTCAAATTCATCTTTATATTTTTGCAGTTCAGCAATATGTTCTATCTCTAGTTTTGCCATAATTTCATTTTCGGTATTCACACTAGCTCACACGCACATAGTAAATATAGCTTTGATAATAACTTAATACCTCTTTTAGGTTCAATATTAAAAACTGTTTAACAGTATCGAACCAACTGCGATGCTTTAACCTGTGGACTTACGCTCTTCTCTGGCTAACTATTATCCACAAAAAAGCCGCTGTATTTTGCAATACAGCGGCTTTTAAAATCATGATTCTAAATTAATAGATTATGACTTTGGCGCACGACCCGCACGTTTACGCTCATTTTCAGTTAAATGACGTTTACGAATACGAATGTTCTCAGGTGTAACTTCTACTAACTCATCATCAGCAATAAACTCAAGCGCTTGCTCAAGTGAATAGTTAAGAGCTGGTGTTAGTGTTTGTGCTTCATCGGTACCAGATGCACGAACGTTAGTAAGTTGCTTACCTTTAAGCGCATTAACTGTAAGGTCGTTATCACGGCTATGAATACCGATAACCATACCTTCGTATACTTCAACACCGTGACCGATGAATAAACGGCCGCGCTCTTGTAAGTTAAATAATGCGTTAGTTAGTGCTTTACCTGTTGCATTTGCAATCATTACACCGTTCTTACGAACACCTAGCTCGCCACCTTTGTGCGGACCGTAGTGATCGAACGTATGGTAAAGTAAACCAGAACCCGATGTTAACGTCATGAACTCAGTTTGGAAACCGATTAAACCACGGCTTGGGATCATAAAGTCCAAACGCATACGGCCTTTACCATCTGGGGCCATATCAGTAAGCTCACCCTTACGAAGACCAATTTGTTCCATGATAGAACCCTGGTGCTCTTCTTGACAGTCAATTGTTAGTGTTTCATACGGTTCTTCTAACACACCATCAACAGTACGTAAGATAACTTCTGGACGAGATACCGCTAACTCGTAACCTTCACGACGCATGTTCTCGATTAAGATACCTAAGTGTAATTCACCACGACCCGATACACGGAAGCTATCTGGGTTATCAGTGTCTGCAACGCGAAGTGCAACGTTGTGTACTAATTCTTTGTCTAAACGCTCACGGATATTACGTGATGTTACAAACTTACCTTCTTTACCACAGAAAGGTGAGTTATTTACAGAGAACGTCATCGTTACTGTTGGCTCATCAACACTTAGTGGAGGTAATGCTTCAACGTTGTTAGGACAACAAAGCGTATCTGAAATCTTAAGCTCGCCAAGACCCGTTACCGTTACGATGTTACCAGCGTAAGCTTTGTCAGTGTCAATACGCTCAAGACCTAAGTAGCTTTGTACTGAACCAATTTTACCGTTACGTTTAGACCCGTCAGCGCTAATAACCGTAACTTGTTGGTTAGGTACAACTGAACCGCGTTTGATACGACCAATGCCAATTACACCTTTATAAGAGTTGTAATCAAGCTGTGAAATCTGCATTTGGAAGTCACCTTCAGGATCTGCATCCGGTGGTGATACTTCGTCAACGATCATCTTGAACATAGGTTCCATGTTATCAGATGCTTCGTCTAAATCTAATGTAGCCCAACCATTGATTGCTGATGCGTAGATTACTTTAAAGTCTAACTGTTCATCAGTTGCGCCTAGGTTGTCGAATAAATCAAAGATTTGATCCATAACCCAATCAGGGCGAGCACCTGGCTTATCAATTTTATTGATAACAACGATTGGCTTTAAGCCTTGCGCGAATGCCTTTTGCGTTACGAAACGCGTTTGTGGCATTGGACCTTCCTGAGCATCAACAAGTAGTAATACTGAGTCAGCCATCGAAAGTACGCGTTCAACTTCACCACCGAAGTCGGCGTGTCCAGGAGTATCTACGATATTGATATGGTAATCATTCCAAGAGATAGCGGTGTTTTTCGCTAAAATGGTAATACCACGTTCTTTTTCAATGTCGTTTGAATCCATCACGCGCTCTTCATTACCGCCGCGTGTTTCTAATGTACCTGATTGCTCAAGTAGTTTATCAACCAGTGTTGTTTTACCGTGGTCAACGTGGGCGATAATTGCTATATTTCTTAACTTTTCGATGCTCATATATTCACTCAGAGAAATTGAATCTCATTGATCCTGCAGGGGCTATACGTTCTCACCTGCGCTTTCACGAGATGTCCCAGCATAGGATTTAAAAGGGCGCATATTATCCCCTATAAATGGAATGGATGAAAGTTTATCCAAAATAAAATTTCAAACTTTCTCAATAAAATAATTAACCCATTGTTTTAAAATAATTAATTATGATAATTAATTTTTAGATATTTATATAAAAAGATGGTTTTGGGTTAATTTAAAGCAACTTTACTGCGTATTTTGCATTTTCTTTGTGCTAGTCTAAGGTGATTAATTTACAAGCAATTATTGCTTTGTAAATATTGCACCATTTTGGAAAAATTACGCACTAAGATGGTGCTTAATCTATATCACCTTTATTTTATTTATATTTTTTTACATAAAAAACAAATAATTATAATAGTGGCACAAAATCAGCTTATAAGTATTCAACGTATCTAAGCAGCAATAATAAAACCCAATAGTTGGAGGACACATGTCACAATCGGTTTTAGATTTTATTAAAGAAAATGACGTTAAGTTCATTGATTTACGCTTTACTGACACAAAAGGTAAAGAGCAACATGTTTCTATTCCTCATCATCAAGTTGATGAAGACTTTTTCGAAGATGGAAAGATGTTTGACGGTTCTTCAATTGCTGGCTGGAAAGGCATCAACGAATCAGACATGGTGTTACTACCAGATGCAGATTCAATTAAACTTGACCCTTTCACAGAAGAAACAACACTAATCGTTCGTTGTGACGTGGTTGAACCTTCTACATTACAAGGTTACGAACGCGACCCTCGCTCAGTTGCTAAGCGCGCTGAAGAGTACATGCGCTCTACGGGTATTGCTGACACTGTTTTATTTGGCCCAGAACCAGAGTTTTTCGTATTTGACGATGTTAAATACAAATCTGACATGTCAGGTTCAATGTATAAAATTGATTCTAAGCAAGCAGCTTGGAACTCAGATAAAGAATATGCAGATGGCAATACAGGCCATCGCCCAGGTGTTAAAGGCGGTTACTTCCCAGTTGCACCTGTTGATGATTTCCAAGATTGGCGTTCTGCAACGTGCCTAGTTTTAGAAGAAATGGGTCAAGTTGTTGAAGCGCATCACCACGAAGTGGCGACTGCCGGTCAAAACGAGATCGCAACGCGTTTTAATACTATGGTGTTAAAGGCCGATGAAATCCAAGAAATGAAATATGTTATCCACAACATGGCTCACCTTTACGGTAAAACGGCAACATTTATGCCTAAGCCGGTTGTTGGTGATAACGGTTCTGGTATGCACTGTCACCAGTCTTTAGCAAAAGATGGCGTAAACTTATTCGCAGGTGATAAATACGGCGGACTTTCTGAAGATGCACTTTACTACATTGGCGGTATCATCAAACATGCTAAAGCGATCAACGCTTTTGCTAACGCGTCAACTAACTCGTACAAACGTTTAGTACCTGGTTTTGAAGCTCCGGTAATGCTTGCATACTCGGCTCGTAACCGTTCGGCGTCAATCCGTATTCCAGTTGTGCCATCTGCAAAAGGTCGTCGTATCGAAGTACGCTTCCCAGATCCAACAGCTAACCCATACCTTGCTTTCTCAGCAATGCTTATGGCTGGCCTTGACGGAATTAAAAACAAGATCCACCCTGGCGATGCTATGGACAAGGATTTATACGACTTACCAGCTGAAGAAGCGGCAGAAATTCCAACAGTAGCCTCATCATTAGATGAAGCACTAGCTGCACTTGATTCAGACCGTGAATTCTTAAACCAAGGTGGTGTATTCACCAATGACCTAATCGATGCTTACATCGCACTTAAGTCAAAAGAAGTTGAAAAACTTAACATGACAACTCACCCTGTTGAGTTCGAAATGTACTACAGCTGTTAATTTATTAACCGATAAATAATGTGTGTTTTAAGCCCGCTTTGCGGGCTTTTTTTATGGTAAATTTAACGGTTCTACACTAAAGTGAAGTTAGTTTAAACAATGCAGGATAGCTGGATGGTAGGTAAGATTTTGTTGCTATTAATAGCTTTAATGTTAAGCCTTAATAGCCATGCGAGCGATAAAAAAATTTACGCATGGAAAGACAAAAATGGGGTGTTGGTTTTTTCAGATACTCCTCAGCCTGGCGCTAAAGAGGTTAAACTCACGAGCCAACATCTCAGCATGCCCGCTACAAACACCGATATTCTTGATACTGCTCCTACTAAAACAGCAGTAAAGTTTAGTATTAGTATTTCATCGCCTGAACCAAACCAAACTATCAGGGAAAACACCGGCTCTGTGTATGTCTCTACCCGTATTGCCCCTCGATTTGAAGCTGGATTTACCATTGGTTTATTTTTAAATGGCGTTGCCATTGGTGAACCTAGTGACACCACTACACTGGCGTTAAGAGATGTGGAGCGAGGCCAACACACACTGCAAGTTAAACTTTATAATAAACAAAATCAGGTAATTGCAACCAGTCCTGACAGTGTATTTTTTATGCACCGTAAAGGCCTTAACATAGGTCGATAATTACAATTAAGTACGCGTGTTTAGCGTATATTTTCTAAAAACCTTGCCTACCTTCCCAGGCGCACTAAAATGGTGCAATGATGATTAATAAAACACATTTTAGCCCAGAGCTACTGAATATAATTTGGCAAAACCAAACAACCGCCCTGATGTTACTTGATGAAAGCTTTCAGCTTATTTACGCTAACACCAGTGCCAGTGAATTACTTGGCTTAGGCGAAAAACGTTTGCTAGGACAAGCATTCGACGATTTATTTAACTACCATTCTATCGACTTAAAACGCATTGCACAGTACTCGTTAGTTGATGGTGTAGACTGCCACCAGCACAGGGCTGACGTGGTGTTTATCGATTCTCGCCATGCAAAATTAGCGGTGAGTACTCGGCGAATAAAACATAACGACACCTATTATATTTTATTTGAATGTCGACAAACCGATGACGAAATAAAACATGACCAAGTCTCAAATCAAATGCATCAATACCAAGCTGCACGTAACTTAATTCGCGGTTTAGCCCATGAAATTAAAAACCCGCTGGGTGGAATTCGCGGGGCGGCGCAATTATTGCAGTATGAGGGTGATCAACAAGAAAGAGATCAATGTGCAGAACTGATAATTGAACAAGCCGATCGGTTGCGTGAATTAGTTGATAGACTCCTTGGGCCTAACCAACTACCGCAAAAATCGTATGGCAATATACATCAAACATTAGAGTCGGTTGTTAAACTCAGTACGTTAGATAACAACCGCGATATTCGGTTAGTTAAAGACTACGACCCGAGTATTCCTGATGTCTATATTGATCAGAGCAAGGTTCAACAAGTGGTGCTTAATATTGTGCGTAATGCGCAACAGGCATTGGTGGATGGTGGCGAAATAAAAATAAAAACACGGATTAATTATCAGCATCGTCGCCCGGGAAAAGCCCCTAAAAAGGCATTGCTTATTCAAGTAATGGATAACGGCCCAGGTATTGATGCTAATTTACGCGACACCTTATTTTACCCTATGACCACTAATAAAGAAGGTGGCTCGGGACTTGGATTATCTATAGCGCAAACCTTGATTGATCAACATGATGGCTATATCGAATGCGATAGTTGGCCAGGACATACTGAATTTAATATTTATCTGCCATTTACAGATTAATACTTTGGAGTTTGCATGAAAACAGCTTGGCTTGTAGATGATGATGCCTCAATTCGCTTTGTACTAGAAAAAGCACTGACTCGCGCAGGGTTTGAAGTAGAAAGCTTTGCAGATGCGCAAAACGTTCTTAATGCACTAAAATTTAGTCAACCCAGTGTGTTAATTTCAGATGTAAGAATGCCGGGGATGGACGGGATGGCGTTACTTGAGCTGATAGCTGAGCAAACCCCTGGCCTACCCGTTATTATTATGACCGCACACTCTGATTTAGACTCAGCGGTTAATGCTTTTCAAAAAGGTGCGTTTGAGTACTTAGCTAAACCGTTTGATTTAAATGAAGCCGTTGCGCTAGTGGAAAGCGCCTATCGTGCTAATTCGACCAAAAAAACCAAACGAAAAAGCGCGCCACCCAAAAGCGCTCATATTATTGGCGAAGCCCCTGCTATGCAGGAAGTGTTTCGTGCTATAGGCAAACTCTCAGCATCCAGTATGAGCGTACTCATCAATGGTGAATCAGGTACCGGTAAAGAGTTGGTTGCCAGCGCCTTGCACAATCACAGCCCGCGTAAAGAAAACCAATTTATTGCTCTTAATATGGCCGCTATTCCTAAAGAGTTAGTTGAGTCTGAATTATTTGGCCATGAAAAAGGCGCTTTTACGGGGGCCGATAGCGTGCGTAAAGGGCGCTTTGAACAAGCCAATGGCGGTACCTTATTTTTGGATGAAATAGGTGATATGCCACTTGATGTACAAACCCGCTTGTTACGCGTATTAGCCGATGGCGAGTTTTACCGCGTTGGCGGCCATCAAAGTATAAAAGTGGATGTGCGCATCATTGCTGCCACTCACCAAAATTTAGAAGAGCTGGTAAAACAAGGTAAGTTTAGAGATGACTTATTTCATCGTTTAAACGTGGTTCGCTTACGCTTGCCGGCTCTACGCGAGCGCCCCGAAGACATAGAACGCTTAGCGCTACACTTTTTACATAAAAGTGCAAAAGACCTGCAAGTAGATAGTAAAGTACTTAGCCCTAAAGCGATTAAACAACTGTGTTTATTTAATTGGCCAGGAAATGTTCGCCAGCTTGAAAACACCTGTCGATGGTTAACCGTAATGGCACCTGGGGAGCTGATTGGTGAGCAAGATTTACCCCCTGAAATTATTGATAATGCCGCCGCAACTCAAGAAGGCGATTGGCTAGATTCATTTCAGCAATGGCTTAATCAAGAGTTTAAACAAGGTAAAGAAAATATTTGGCCGGATATTCAAGCCCAGCTGGAAACCCGCTTAATAAAAACAGCACTCGCTAATTGTTCAGGCCATAAGCAAGAAGCCGCGGTAAAAATTGGTTGGGGTCGCAATACGTTGACCCGTAAATTAAAAGAGCGCAATATTAGCTGATATTTTATAAGGCTAGCGCCCTAGGTTATTGATGAAGTTAATTGAAAACATCCCTTTGTTTAAGCAAATGGAAATTATAAATCGCTTAGAATTCTTTAAAGAGTTCACGCTTAATGAACGTCAAATTCTTTTAGAGTCGTTTGGATTATTATACTTAGTAAGTAAAAATCAGTTTTTATTTAAAGAGTTTGATAATGACAAGCGACTTTTTATTGTCCTCAGTGGCTCTTTGATGGTGTTTAAGCATAGTCACCTACTGGAACTGGGTAGTATAGAGCCTGGTGAATTTATTGGTGAGGGCGCGTTTATTAATAACCGAGAGCGCAGCATTAATGCACGCGCCAAAGAAAATGCCATCGTACTGGCTATTACTGCCGATGCCCTTACCCGCCTACCTAATGTTATACGCGAAAAAATTAAAGACCGTATTATTGAAGGAATGAGCCTGCGCATAGCTAAACTAAGCGAACATATAGAAACCCACGGTTAAATCAGTCCATATAAACAATTTGTAGTGAGCAATCAAGCCAACCAGGGGTGTTAACGCTTGCGGTATATGTGTAGGTATCTGACGGCTTGGCGCCAAAGGGGGTATTTACAAGCGGCTGCGAATGACTGTATGTTTGCGAATAGTCTTTAAAATAAACAACAACATAACCATATAAATATTCCCAGTTTAGCCTCACGATTGCGCCACTTGGTAATGTAAACTCAACAGCTTCATTTGCAAATTTGACTGCTAAATCATTGTATTTATCTTCGCTGCAATGAGTTGTTCTCAGCTGTTTAGGCATAACAAAATTTCTATTGGCATCAGCATTTTTTAAATAAAAGCCTATATTGCCATCACCATAAAAATGATTTGAACGACTTGTATAATTAACTTGTGGCGCGTACCCTAGCTCTTGCATTATAGCTGCAAGTTGCTCCGTCTCTTTGGGGTAAATTTTATCGCTTGAGAGTAGTAATGTGGCCTCACCAAAATCTGATGGGATTGCTAGTTCTACATATTCATAGGGAAGAGTTTGTGCATTTAGTGCAGCATCTAGCTGGTTGCGCTGTTCACCTTGCAAGTTTTCAATAAAAACATAAACAGTAGGTCGCTGGCACGCAGCTAATAAAAACACCAATACACATATTAAAATTCCATTTTTCATTATCACCCCCAATCAATTACAAGTGTAGTCTATAAGGGGTGATTTAAAATGGCAATTTAATTTATTTGGTTATTTAACCATGCATCAACACTCTGGCGATTATAAAGTACTTCATTAAATAAACGATGTCGTTCAAATACCAGCTCGCTTTGTTTGGTTTTAAGCCCGCTGACTAACTGACTATGGGTGTCATTAAACTTGGAGATAACTGAAAAACCACGTTCAGTGTCTTCTTGTACCTGCTGAGCCAAATGCTTTCTAACATCATCAGCAGTTAACATATCTGAATTGTCTAAGCCCATTAGCTCTTTTTTCATCGCTAATCTTATGCCCATGTTTTACTCCACTGTTTATATTCAATCTCTTTTTACGACAGATATTGGCAATAAGCGCGCCAATGTGTAATTTTTTTCACGCGAAGTGTAGTCTTGAATTACTTCAGTTTTTTTAAAGACAAATGAAAGAGGTAAAAAGTTTCATAAAAAATGCACAATCATCGCATCTAACAAACGCACTTTGGTGCAAAATAACCAGCTAGCCTTTATACTACAGCTAATGCCACCCCCACAGAGAAACATGATGAACGAAGAATATATAGAAATTGAATTAGAAGAAGAGCCTATAGAGCTTTGTAAATTATTAAAAGTATTAGATCTAGTTGAAGGTGGTGGCCAAGCAAAAAATCTAATTAGCGGTGGCTATGTAGGTGTTAACCATGAAATTTGTACAATTAAACGGAAAAAATTATACAGTGGCGATGTTCTTACATTTGATGGCGAGTTGTTCCAACTGACGCTAAGTGAAGATGCAACTCCTGCAGAGCGTCCTGTTATTGATGAAACAGTTACAGCAGAAAAAGCCGCGCCCGTAGCAACAACAGAGCCGGCTAAAAATAAGCGCAAACGTACTAAAAAACCTAAAGTGGATGAAAAAACGGGTCGTCGTCCTATTTCGTTTGGCTAACATTCGCTTACGTCATATGTGTTATTAAAAGCCAGTTTGCATCACTGGCTTTTTTATTCTTTAATAGAATATCAATAATAAAAAATCGATGCTTACATGTCAGAAAACACTGCAAACCGCTGGATAAAACCCGTACTCATCACCGCCCTGTTATGGAATATATTAGGTGTTTTTGCATTTATCATGCAGCTATTATTAACACCCGAAATGGTAAGTAAACTCCCACAAGAACAACAACTTGCTTATAACAGCCAACCCCTATGGGCTACTTTAGCGTTTGCTATTGCAGTATTTGGCGGCGCATTAGGGTGCGTACTTTTATTATTCAAAAAGTCACTAGCCACATTAACATTAATAATCTCTTTGGCAGCGGTTTTAGCTCAGCAATACTATAATTTTATGATTATTAATAGCATCAGCTTGTTTGGCGTTAGCGCTATTTTTATGCCTATTGCAGTGACCTTAATTGCGATTGCATTGGTGTATTTAAGTTTCCACTTAAAACAACAGGACTACTTTAAATAACACTTTTTTGAGTTTAGTTTTGTGGCCAATTATTACTCAGAGCATCCCTTGAATTTTAACTTTTGGCCTTCATCTCTATTTATATAACAGTCAAAAAAATTACACTGCATAGTATTTTTTTATCATGGTACACAGTTTGCAAACTACTACAGAGGTCACTTTTTCAAGAATATCAATCTAATTTATTGAAGGGACAAATAATGAAAAATAGTTTCGACACCCAACAACAGCTTACTATCAATGGCGAGCAATATCATATTAACTCGCTCATGGGACTTGGCGATAAAGCCAAACGCCTGCCTTTTTCGTTAAAAATATTACTAGAAAATTTATTGCGTAATGAAGATGGTGTGAATATTAAAGAGCAAGATATTCAGGCACTACTAGATTGGGATCCAAAGGCTAAGCCCTCGGCCGAAGTAGCCTTCACCCCTGCCCGCGTAGTAATGCAAGATTTTACCGGTGTCCCTGCTATTGTTGACTTAGCCGCCATGCGTGATGCGATGGAAAAACTTGGTGGCGATCCTGCAAAAATAAATCCGCTTTCTCCGGCTGAACTGGTGATAGATCACTCAGTACAAGTGGATGGTTACGGTAAAGATGGCTCATTCGACTTAAATTCAAAACTAGAATATGAACGTAATAAAGAGCGATACGAATTTTTACGTTGGGGTCAAACTGCATTTGATAATTTAAAAGTGGTGCCACCAGCCACAGGTATTGTCCATCAAGTAAATTTAGAGTATTTAGCCCGCGTAGTATTTAATGATACAAAAAACGGTAAATCGTTAGCTTATCCAGATACACTGGTTGGTACTGATTCTCACACAACCATGATCAACGGCTTAGGCGTACTCGGTTGGGGTGTAGGCGGTATTGAAGCCGAAGCCGCAATGCTTGGCCAACCTATTAGCTTGCTTATTCCACAGGTTGTGGGTGTTAAATTAAATGGTCGCTTACCTGAGGGCACTACAGCAACCGATTTAGTACTTACTGTTACTGAAATGCTGCGTAACCACGGTGTGGTAGGTAAGTTTGTTGAGTTTTATGGTGACGGGCTTGCCGACTTACCACTGGCCGACAGAGCGACTATTGCCAACATGGCACCGGAATATGGCGCAACCTGTGGTATTTTCCCTATTGATGATGAAACGATTAATTACTTACGCTTAACTAATCGCGATGAAAAGCAGCTTAAACTGATTGAAGATTACGCAAAACATCAAGGTTTATGGCGTAATGATGGCGATGAAGCACATTATACTGATAAGCTAGAACTAACTTTAGATGATGTAGTACCAAGTCTTGCTGGCCCGAAACGTCCACAAGACAGAATCACACTGGATAAAGCCGGTGATGTTATTGGTCAACACTTAAAAGACTTCCAAGACGAACGTATGGCACGTCGAGATAAAAGCGATGAAGAGCAAGCGCGTATTGAAAGTGAAGGCCCTACTACCAATCCTGACGAACCCACTGATGAAGCGCAGTTTATGGGCGCAGCAAAAGTTAACTTTAATGGCCAAGAGTTTGAATTAAACGATGGCGCCTGCGTCATTGCTGCAATAACAAGCTGTACTAATACCTCTAATCCAAGCGTAATTTTAGCGGCAGGATTAGTGGCTCAAAAAGCATGTCAATTAGGTATTAATGTAAAACCTTGGGTTAAAACGTCTTTAGCACCAGGTTCGCAGGTGGTTACCGATTACCTTGAAAAAGCAGGGTTAATGGATGATCTTGATGCGCTTGGTTTTAACTTAGTTGGTTATGGCTGTACCACCTGTATCGGTAACTCAGGCCCATTAGCGGATGAAATTTCAGAAGCTATTCAAAAACATAAACTAATTGTAAGCTCTATTTTGTCGGGTAACCGTAACTTTGAAGGGCGTATTCACCAAGACGTTAAAATGAACTTCCTCGCGTCGCCACCACTTGTAGTAGCTTATGCTATAGCAGGTAGAACCGATATTGATGTATACAACGAACCACTTGCGCAAGATAAGCATGGTAACGATATATACCTTAAAAATATTTGGCCAAGCGTTAAAGAAGTGAGTGAGCTTGTAAAAAATACGGTAACTAAAGAAATGTTCGAAAAAAGCTACGCCAATGTTTACGATGGCGACAGTCGCTGGCAAAAAATTCAAATACCTGATGGTAAGCTTTACGATTGGGATGCTGCCTCGACTTATATCAAAAAAGCGCCATTCTTTGATGGTATGAGTGTTGAACCGCCGGGGATCCCAAAAATAGAAGGTGCGCGCTGTCTAGCTAAACTAGGCGATTCAGTGACTACCGATCATATTTCACCAGCAGGTGCGATTAAAGCGGAGGCACCCGCAGGACTTTATCTACAAGAAAATGGGGTAGAAAAAGCACAGTTTAATTCTTATGGTTCTCGCCGTGGTAATCACGAAGTGATGATGCGTGGTACATTTGCTAATGTGCGCCTTAAAAACTTACTCGCCCCCGGTACTGAGGGCGGTGTCACTCGCACTCAACCTGACGATAAGCTAGAGAGTATTTATGATGCGGCAATGGCATATCAAGAGAGTGGAACACCATTAGTGGTTCTAGCAGGTAAAGAATATGGTACCGGCTCCTCACGAGATTGGGCTGCAAAAGGCTCATTACTACTCGGTATTAAAGCTGTGATAGCACAAAGCTATGAGCGTATTCACCGCTCGAACCTGATTGGTATGGGCGTATTACCTTTACAATTTAAAGAGGGTGAAAGCCATGAATCATTGGGCTTAACGGGGCAAGAACAATTTGATATTCAAGGTTTATACGACAAAACCGACGAAGTCAGTGTCATTGCCACTAACAGTGAAGGTAAACAAGTTAGTTTTAGTGCCGATGTGCGTATTGATACCCCTAAAGAGTGGGATTACTACAAACATGGCGGGATTTTACAGTACGTATTACGCAATATGCTCGACTAACTAGCCATTAAACAGTAGTAGCTTAAAAGCCCAGCTCAGCAATGAGCTGGGCTTTTTTACATTCGCTATAGAGTAAATATTGATACACCCTTGCGCTAAATCAATGTTGCTCTATCAAGATACCATACACTAAGAAGACACGCTGCGCAGAGGTCGCCATGTCTTCAATAGTAATGATAAGACTACTTAAAACATCTATTTTGCTTGGGTTATGCCTGATTGTGACAGGCCATATATTAATTGTATCGAGCTACTTTACCAGCCAGTACGGTATTAAAGGCATTATTACTGCAGCAGCGTGCATTGCAATTGGTGTGTTTTTATCACTGCCAACTAAAATTTATTTAACCATATTATTAATGGAAGCAGAAAAGCGCTACTTGAAATCGCAGTAACCGTCTAGAGCTAAAAGCCGCTGAAACTTTCGACTTCTTTACTGCGTTGCTCAATTCTCTTTTTGGCTTTTTCAGCATCTTCAAACAACTTATTGATTGACTCACTGTTGTATATTTCAGGCGCTCGCTGAGGAAAAGGTTTTGCCGCAGATTTAGCACTGCCACTTAATATAGCTGTATCTTCGGCTACCACAACATTAATATCTGCGGGATCAAGATGCACTTCAATACTCTTGCCATTTTTATTTGGCACATCGGAGAAATGCCACTGCCCTTGCTCATCTTGCCACTTATAAATTTTACTTTGAGAGTCAGATGCTAACGGTGACGATGTGATTTTATCTCCTACTTTTTTAAGCTCAAGTGTGAGCTGTTCGAATGTATTAGATGAAAGCGCTACCACTTTATCTTTAATAGAAAAAGATTCATTTTTAATCAATGAGCTGGTGAGCCAAGGTTGCCCATTTGGCTTTTTAAGATAAAACAAAGAGATAAGAGCAATGACCATTACTGATATTGCTAAGTAGGTAAAGTATTTCATAGCGTTCCTGCTGTAAATTTAATCCTTTATTATCATTAATATAATAAAAAAACAGCAGTCAGGCAATTATTTTCCACAAAATAAAAACGCAGCTTTAGCTGCGTTTTTAAATTTATAGCTTTGAATAATAAGGTAATTAAATTCCATCACCATCAATATGCAAGCCACACTCACGGTTCAGCCCAAAAAAGCGGGTTTCTTCTTCGCTCATTCCTGGCTCTAATTTACGCGTAGTGTGTACATCACCCATAGACACATAACCTTGCTCCCATAATGGGTGGTATGGCAGATCATGTTTAGTGAGGTATTGGTACACATCACGATTATTCCACTCAATAATAGGGTACACTTTTACTGTACCTCGGCTGATTTCTAAAACTTGTTTTTCAGCACGGCTCGACGATTGATCTCGACGCAAGCCACTAAACCAGGTGCTCGCGTTAAGCTCTTTTAAAGCACGCGTCATTGGCTCTACTTTATTGAGCTGGTTGTATTGCTTAATACCTTCTTCACCTAGCTCCCATAGTTTTCCAAATTTAGCCTCTTGCCATGCAGGGCTCAACTGCGCTTTATACACTTTTAAATTAAGTGATAAACGCTCGCTCATCTGATCGATAAACTGATAGGTTTCTGGAAATAGATAACCCGTGTCTGTTAATACAACAGGTATATCGGGGCGCTGTGATGTCATTAAATGCAACATTACCGCTGCTTGAATACCAAAACTCGATGATAAAAACGCGGTGTCAGGCAAGTGCTCTAACGCCCATGCAACGCGCTGCTCAGCACTCATGTTAGCCAGCAAACCGTTCGCATCAGCTAACATAGCCTGTTGGCTTTGCTTATCTAGCTGTAATATGTTTTTAAATTCACTCATGGTCAATTTTAAACCTCACCAGCGCGGTGCGCTGCTTTTAAATTATGCGTAAAAATCGGTAACAGATACTTTTACTTCTGCAACAATACCCTTGCGAATAACAAAATCACCAAAGCATTCGCCTTCATTGCGCTCACTAACCCATTGCCCAATCAGCTTATCAAATGCCTCTAGGTAAACTTCTTCGCCCACATTTTCAAGATAAAGCTTAGGGATACGCGTACCCTCCGTATTCCCGCCAAGGTAAACATTGTACTTACCTGGGCCTTTACCTACTAATCCAGCTTCAGCTAGCATGGCACGACCACAGCCGTTAGGGCAACCAACCACACGCATAATAATGCTGTCATTTGGTACTCCATGCTTAGCCAATAAGCCTTCTATTTTTTCAATTAAACTCGGTAAGTAACGCTCGGCTTCAGCCATCGCTAAAGGACAAGTGGGCAGTGACACACACGCCATTGAGTTTTTACGTTGCTCAGTGTCTTTGTCATCAATCAAACCGTGTTCACGCGCTATTTTTTCAATGATTGCTTTTTGATCCGCAGGCACACCGGCAATAATTAAGTTTTGATTGGCGGTCATGCGAAAGTCACCTTGATGGATTTCTGCAATCTTACGACACCCTGTTTTCAGTGGCTTATTGGGGTAATCTAAAATACGACCACTTTGAATAAAGAGCGTTAAGTGATGTTTACCGTCAATGCCTTCAACCCAGCCAATACGATCCCCTCGATGAGTAAACTCATAAGGGCGGCTTGGTGCAAAACTCACGCCTGCACGTTTTTCAACTTCTGCTTTAAATACACCAGACCCAACACGGTCAAGTGTGTATTTAGTTTTTGCGTTTTTACGGTTAGAACGATTACCCCAATCACGCTGAACAGATACCACGTGCTCAGCAATTTTTAGGGTATCTTCAAGGGCAATAAAACCAAAATCATCGGCTTTTCGTGGATACGTTGCAGTATCACCATGGGTCATGGCAAGGCCACCCCCTACTAGCACGTTAAAACCAACTAATTTACCGTTATCAGCAATCGCCACAAAGTTTAAGTCGTTTGCATGAACATCCACTTCATTATTTGGTGGAATTGTTACAGTGGTTTTAAACTTACGCGGTAAATAAGTTGAGCCTAAAATTGGCTCTTCTGTGGTTTCGCTTTTTTCGCCATTGAGCCAAATCTCTGCATACGCTTTGGTTTTAGGTAATAAGTGTTCAGAAATCTTTGCCGCCCACTCATACGCCTCCTGGTGTAACTCAGACTCAACAGGGTTAGTGGTACAAAGTACATTTCGGTTCACGTCACCGGCAGTTGCAATAGAATCAATACCCACGCTATTAAGTAATTGGTGCATACCTTTAATTTCAGGTTTTAATACACCATGAAACTGAAATGTTTGGCGCGTAGTTAAACGAATACTGCCATAGCTGGTTTTCTCCCCAGCAAACTTATCAATTGCTAACCATTGCTCGGGCTTAATAATGCCGCCAGGCATACGCGCACGCAGCATGACATTATGTAGTGGTTCTAGCTTTTGCTTAGCACGCTCAGGACGAATATCGCGGTCATCTTGCTGGTACATGCCATGAAAACGAATTAACTGGAAATTATCGGCAGTAAAACCACCGGTAATTTCATCTTTTAAATCTTGCGCTATAGTGCCGCGTAAAAAGTTACTTTCTCTTTTTAAACGTTCGTTATCAGAAAGCTTTACGGTTTTATCTTGTTCGCTCATTTTAAATCCTAAATTTGTTACAGTGACGGCTGTTAGCTTTTAATAAAATAAACAACGTGCACTTAATACACGTCTTTCTGATAGCGATTTGCGCTACGCAAATCTTTTAAGTATTGATCGGCTTCTTCATTACTTTTGCCGGTATTTTCTGTGATGATATCAATTAAGGCATTGTGTACATCTTTAGCCATACGGTTTGCATCGCCACACACATAAAAATGAGCACCCGCTTCTAACCAGTCAAATACTTCTTTTGAGTTTTTACGTAACTTGTCTTGCACGTAAACTTTTTCTGCTTGCTCACGGCTAAACGCCACATCTACTTTACTCAATAAGCCTGATTTTAAGTAACCTTGAATTTCTACTTGGTATAAAAAGTCTTGGGTAAAGTGTGGGTTACCAAAAAACAGCCAGTTTTTACCCGTAGCCTCTCGCGCATCACGTTCTTGTAAAAAAGCACGGAACGGTGCAATACCTGTACCTGGCCCTACCATGATAATCGGTGTGTCATCATTTACTGGTAAGCGGAAGTTGTCGTTATGTTCACTAAATACTTTTACTTTACAGCCTTCTTGCGCACGGCGTGCTAAATAGCCTGAACAGCCACCTAAATGCTCTGTGCCAAACGCTTCAAACTCAACCAATGCAATAGTTAAATGCACTTCGTCCTCAACCTCGCTTTGGCTAGAAGCAATTGAATATAAGCGCGCTTGCAGTTTACGTAGGCAATCAACCAGTGTTTGCGCCTCTAATTTAGCTGGGTTTTGTGCAACCACATCAAAAATTTGGCGAGGCTCAATATATTCGCGCATTGCGGCTTTATCTTCCACAAGCTTAAGAAGTTCAGGCGTGCCTGTAGCCGTGGCATATTTTTCGACAAAACCAGGGTACGATTGTGTCAGCTCTAGTTTTTCAATTAAGGCATCACGCACGCTAAGTTCTTCATCGCCAAGTTTAACGCGGCTAGTTGGATCAATTTGCGTTTGCGCTAGTAGCTCATCTACACGGGCTTCATCATTTAAAAAGTAAATGCCTAACGAGTCACCCGGCGTATAGGTAATGTCAGAGCCTTCAAGTGAAATTTCAACATGGCGTACATCTTTGGTTGAGTCATGACCGGTAATTTTTTGCACTAAGCTTAGCTCTGCCGCAAACGGGTTTTGCTTAGTGTATTGGCTAGCCGCTGTCGTGGGCGTGCCAAATGGCATTGATACAACTTGGCCGCCTGTGGCATCTTGCTGAGCTTTTAAATCTGGTTCAAACGCATTTAACGCGCCCTCAATCCAAGTGGCGGCTTCATCATCGTAATCAACGTCTAGGTCGGCACGTTGATAAATAACCTCTGCACCGAGTTTAGTTAAACGCTCTTCAAAGTCTTTAGCGGTTTGACAGAAAAATTCATAGCTAGAATCACCTAAACCTAATACCGCGACTTTAACGCCATCAAGCTTTGGCGCTTTTTTGGTAATTAAAAATTCGTACAGTGTTTCGGCATCTTCAGGTGGCTCACCTTCACCATAAGTTGATACAACAACGGTTAAAAACTTTTCTTTTTTCAATGCGGTTGGCTTGTAATCTGACATGCTAACCAGCTTTGCAGCTAACCCACGAGATTCAGCTTGCTCTTTAAGCTTAGTCGCCACCGCTTTAGCGTTACCTGTTTGTGAACCATACAAAATAGTAAGTACTGCTGCCTCAGAGGTTGCTGGTGTACCTGCAATTGGCGCACCTAGCGCTGCTGAATTAGCATTAGCAGCCAAATAGCCGCTAACCCACGCTTGCTGAATTGGATTAAGCTCAGCCACTAAACCTTGTAGCTTTTGTACTTGCTCTTGCGAAAGCGGACTTGCTAGCGCATTGAGTTGACCTAACAACATGAATTTTTCCTCATAACCCTGAACGTTAAACACAATGCTTGTTCACATTGTTTAAAATGAGTGCCACCTCATTCAGAAGGTTCTGTTGAGGTTAATTGAGTATGCAGGATAGCCGTCTAAGCATAGATAAAAAAAGAATAGAATCTGCTTTGATATTCCATTTAGTTATTAATCTAGTTAAAAACCAGTGAAATTAACCTAAAGGGTTTTTATTGCCTTTTATGAAATTCTAATTTAACAATTTTGTAACCTTTATGATCTGATGTATATTGCTTAAAACTATAAAATAGGAACACCTATGTTACACGGCATATATAAAAACAAATTACTTTTGAGCGCGTTGTTATTGAGCTCTTTGCCTGCGATGGCTAATGTGGTTAATGGCAACTTTGAACAATGGACAGGCAACACCCCACAAGCATGGACGGTGATTGATAGCGGTATTAACGTATCTGCCAACAGCGCAGTCGTGAGTACAGGCTTACAAGCAGCAGCGATTAGCGTAAATACTGGCACACAAAGTAACACTGACTTTTTACAGCAAGTCGCGGTGGAAATGGGTGAAACTTATGAATTTTCAGTGGATGTGTATCATACCGAAGGTCATCTTAAGGCCCGTTTGTTCATAGATGGTTATAAAGGCTATTCAAATCCAGCACAAACCAATCAATGGCAAACCATAACTTACAGCTATACCGCTGATAGTAGTAAAACGATTGATGTCGGTTTACGCTTTTACGATACAAGCGGCTTTGATGGTAGTGAGTTAGTTTATGTTGATAACTTCTTACCTAATAATGACAGCAGTGATTCTCCAAGCTGCGCAGATAACAGCCTTACTTTTAACCTAACTACAGATAACTACGGCGAAGAAACCAGTTGGCAAATAACACACAACCAAGCTGGTATGGTTGCAAGCGGCAGTGGTTATGCCGCAAATACTCAATACACCGAACAATTATGTTTAACCAATGGCGACTATACATTTACTATTAACGACAGCTACGGCGATGGTATTTGTTGCTCATTTGGCAGTGGCAGCTACGCCTTGAATAATGAAGCCAATTTGCTTGCCAGTGGATCAAGCTTTCAAGCAAGTGAGTCTACCGCATTCTCATTAGGTGCTACCCAGCCAACACCGACGCCAACCGGCTACTATGTTACAACTCAAGGCTTAACTGGCTACACGCTAAAAACTGAGCTTTATAACATTATTAATAACCATAACGCTCAAGGGTATTCTGCTATTTGGAGTTTTTACGACGCATCAGCACGCGATAAATACTTTGAAAATGATAATAGTATTTTAGATATGTACAGTGAAAAGCCAAATGGAGTTGATAGCTACACTTATACTGCTGTAAGCGATCAGTGCGGTACCTACAATAGCGAAGCCGATTGTTATAACCGTGAACATTCATTTCCTAAAAGCTGGTTTGGCGGCACCATAGAACCAATGAACTCTGATGTTCATCATATTTACGCCACTGACGGCTATGTAAATTCAAAGCGTAGCAACTTCCCGTTCGGTGAAGTGGCCAGCGCTACGTTTACTTCAACCAATGGCAGTCAATTAGGTTCTGCAAGTAGTGCGATTAATTACACTGGTACTGTATTTGAGCCTATTGATGAATTTAAAGGTGACTTTGCTCGTGCTTATTTTTACATGGCTACACGCTACCAAAACGTAATCGGCTCTTGGCAAAATAACACCACGGCTAGTAATGCCGTACTTAACGGCTCTAGTAACCAAGTATTTGAAAATTGGGTCGTGGCTATGTTATTAAAATGGCATAACAACGACCCCGTTAGCCAAATGGAATTAGACCGCAATCAAGCAGCGTTTGAATTTCAGGGAAATCGTAACCCGTATATCGACCACCCTGAATTTGTAGAAATGATTTGGTAAAAGGGCTCCGGGCTTCGGGCTTCGGGCTTCGGGCTTCGGGCTTCGGGCTTCGGGCTTCGGGCTTCGGGCTTCGGGCTTCGGGCTTCGGGCTTCGGGCTTCGCAGAAAAGCATATGCCTTTGCACTTGCAAAGGCTTTTCTTACGCCTATTTTATAATAATATTTTATTGCACTTAGGTTCGTAACACTCAACCCAAACTACGGCGCTATAATTTACTTCTGCCAGCTAAAGGCTGAAAGCTTACCGCTAAAAACTGCTCTAAACGTAAAAAGCCCCAGCTAATGCCGGGGCTTTTCATAAAACAGACTTAATTAAAAATTAAGCTTGTTTTGGACGTTCAACAACATCTACCAAAGTCCAAGATTTGTTCTTAGAGATTGGAGCGCATTCACGGATAGTAACTACGTCACCCGCTTTTGCAGTGTTATTTTCGTCATGTACGTGTAACTTAGTCGTACGTTTGATGAATTTCCCATAGATTGGGTGCTTCACGTAACGTGCGATAGCAACAGTGAAAGATTTTTCCATCTTGTCGCTGATTACACGGCCTTGAAGAGTACGAATTTTATCGCTCATTATTGACCTGCCTTCTGGTTAATAATTGTTTTTACACGCGCGATATCGCGACGTACTGTTCTTAGCGTGTGTGTCTGAGCTAACTGACCAGTGCTTGCTTGCATGCGCAGGTTAAACTGCTCACGAAGAAGACCTAGAAGTTCAGCATTTAGCTCTTCTACGCTTTTATCTTTTAGTTCGCTTGCTTTCATCACATTACCGTCCGAGTTACGAAAGTTGTTTTGAATGGCAGTTTACGAGCAGCAAGGTTAAACGCTTCACGAGCAAGCTCTTCTGAAACACCTTCCATTTCGTAAAGTACTTTACCAGGCTGAATTTCAGCAACCCAATATTCAACAGAACCTTTACCTTTACCCATACGAACTTCAAGAGGTTTTTCTGTGATCGGCTTGTCAGGGAAGACACGGATCCAGATTTTACCTTGACGTTTCACGTGACGCGTCATAGCACGACGAGCTGCTTCGATTTGACGAGCAGTCATGCGGCCACGACCAGTAGCTTTCAAACCGAAAGTACCGAAGCTTACTTTGTTACCGTTTTGCGCTAGACCACGGTTGCGGCCTTTATGCATTTTACGGAATTTTGTACGTTTTGGCTGTAACATTACTCGCTACCTCTACTTAGCACTTTTTTTGGCTTTCTTTGGTGCGCGTTTAGCTGGCTTCTCTTGCTCTTGTACTAGTGGTAAACCACCAATAACTTCGCCTTTGAAGATCCAAACTTTAACACCAATGATACCGTAAGTGGTTAAGGCTTCAGAAGTTGCGTAGTCGATATCAGCACGAAGAGTATGTAGAGGTACACGACCTTCACGATACCATTCTGAACGTGCGATTTCTGCGCCGCCAAGACGACCGCTAACTTCAACTTTAATCCCTTTAGAACCGATGCGCATTGCATTTTGTACCGAACGCTTCATAGCGCGACGGAACATAACACGACGCTCTAGCTGAGAGGCAATGCCGTCTGCTACTAGTTGTGCATCTAGTTCTGGTTTACGTACTTCAGAAATATTAATCTGAGCAGGTACACCAGCGATTTTAGTTACCGCTTGACGTAATTTTTCTACGTCTTCGCCTTTTTTACCGATAACAACACCCGGACGAGCCGTGTGAATAGTTACTCGGATAGATTTTGCTGGACGCTCAATAACGATTTTAGACACAGAAGCCGCTTTTAATTCCTTAGTAAGGAATGTACGTACTTTGTGATCGCCAAAAAGCTGTGCAGAGAAATCTTTTGAATTCGCGTACCAGGTAGAAACCCAAGGTTTAGATATACCTAGGCGAATACCAGTAGGATGAACTTTTTGTCCCATTACTTATATCTCCTAGCTATCTGAAACCACAACAGTGATGTGGCTTGTACGCTTAAGGATGCGGTCTGCGCGTCCTTTAGCACGTGGCATAATACGTTTCATTGTTGGACCATCGTCCACAAAAATCGTTGTTACACGTAGCTCATCAATGTCAGCACCTTCGTTATGCTCTGCGTTAGCAATAGCAGACTCAAGTACTTTCTTAACTAATACAGCCGCTTTTTTCGGGCTGTACGCCAGGATTTCTAGTGCGCGATCGACAGGTAACCCGCGGATCTGATCTGCAACTAGACGTGCTTTTTGCGCCGAACCAGAGGCGAATTTATGTTTAGCTAATGCTTGCATTTATCTTCCCCTCTTAACGTTTCTTCGCTTTCTTATCCGCAGCATGGCCACGGTAAGTGCGAGTTGGTGCAAATTCACCTAGTTTGTGACCGATCATTTCGTCAGAAACGAAAACTGGTACATGCTGGCGACCATTATGGACAGCAATGGTCAATCCGATCATGTTAGGTATGATCATTGAACGACGGCTCCAAGTTTTAATTGGCTTCTTTTCACCGCTTTCCAAAGCTTTCTCTACCTTCTTCAGCAAGTGTAGGTCTATAAAAGGACCCTTCTTGAGAGAGCGTGGCATGGCTATTCCTCAATATTACTTAGTACGACGACGTACTATAAATTTATCCGTACGCTTGTTCTTACGCGTCTTAGCACCTTTAGTCGGCTTACCCCATGGAGACACAGGATGACGACCACCAGATGTACGACCTTCACCACCACCGTGTGGGTGATCAACCGGGTTCATGGCAACACCACGAACTGTCGGACGAATACCACGCCAGCGATTTGCACCTGCTTTACCAAGTGAACGAAGCATATGCTCAGCATTGCCTACTTCACCTAGTGTCGCACGACAATCAGATTCAACTTTACGAACTTCGCCTGAACGAAGACGTAATGTTACATATTGACCATCACGTGCAAGGATTTGAACGTATGCACCAGCAGAACGTGCAATTTGAGCACCTTTACCTGGTTTAAGTTCTACGTTGTGAACAGTCGAACCTACAGGCATATTACGCATTGGTAATGCATTACCAGGTTTGATTGGTGCATCAACACCAGACTGGATTGCATCGCCAGCTTTTAAGCCTTTTGGTGCGATAATGTAACGACGCTCACCGTCTGCATATAATACAAGAGCGATGTTTGCGCTACGATTTGGATCATATTCTAAACGCTCAACAGTGGCTGGAATGCCATCTTTAGTACGTTTAAAATCGATTAAACGGTAATGCTGCTTATGACCACCACCGATATGACGAACCGTAATACGACCATTGTTATTACGACCACCTGATTTAGAGTTTTTCTCTAATAGTGGTGCGTAAGGTTTACCCTTATGTAAATCTGGGTTAACCACTTTAACTAGGTGACGACGACCCGCAGAAGTTGGCTTACACTTTTGAAGTGCCATAATTCTAACTCCCCTTATTACTCGGCGCCGCCGACAAAGTCCAGCTCGCTACCTTCTTTAAGAGTAACGTAAGCTTTCTTCCAGTCGCTACGACGACCGAAACGCATGCCAGTACGTTTTGTTTTACCCTTAACGTTAAGTGTGCGAACACCAGTTACTTCTACTTCAAAAAGCTTCTCAACTGCCGCTTTAACTTCAGCTTTAGTTGCGTCATTTGCTACTTTGAAAACAATCGTGTTGTTTTCTTCAGCAGCGATTGTGCTTTTTTCAGAGATGTGTGGAGCAAGGATCACTTTTAAAAGACGTTCTTCACGGATCATGCTAGCGCCTCCTCAAGTTGCTTAACAGCAGCAGCTGTAATTAGTACCTTGTCGAAAGCAATTAAGCTTACAGGATCGATACCAGCTACATCACGTGTGTCAACCTTGTACAGGTTACGTGCCGATAAGAAAAGATTTTCATCTACTTCTTCAGTCACGATAAGAACATCTTTAAGCTCAAGTTCTTTAAGCTTAGCAACTAGTTCTTTAGTTTTTGGTGCTTCAAGACCAAAACTCTCAACAACGATTAAACGCTCTTGACGAACTAATTCAGATAAGATGCTTTTGATCGCACCGCGGTACATTTTACGGTTTACTTTTTGGCTGTGGTCTTGTGGTTTAGCTGCGAAGCTAACGCCACCTGAACGCCAAATTGGACTACGGATTGTACCAGCACGTGCACGGCCAGTACCTTTTTGAGCCCATGGTTTTTTACCACCACCGCTTACTTCAGAACGTGTCTTCTGAGCACGAGTACCTTGACGAGCACCTGCTGCGTATGCAACAACTACTTGGTGTACTAATGCTTCGTTAAACTCACGTCCAAAAGTAGCTTCAGAAACTTCAAGAGCGCCAGAAGCGTCTTTAATTGCTAATTCCATCACTAAATCTCCAGGACTTATGCTTTAACAGCTGGTTTAACGATAACGTCACCGCCGATAGCGCCAGGTACTGCACCTTTAACTAAAAGCAGGTTACGCTCAGCGTCAACGCGAACTAGTTCAAGGTTCTGAGTTGTTACTTGCTCATTACCCATTTGACCGGCCATTTTCTTACCTTTAAACACCTTACCAGGTGATTGGTTTTGACCGATTGAACCAGGAGCACGGTGAGATAGAGAGTTACCATGTGTAGCGTCTTGCATGCTGAAATTCCAGCGCTTAACACCACCTTGGAAACCTTTACCTTTAGAAGTACCGGTTACGTCAACTTTGTTGATTTCGTTGAATAATTCAACCGTAAGCTCTGCGCCTACTTCAAAATCGCCTTCACCACCATTTAGGCGGAATTCCCACAGACCGCGACCCGCTTCAACACCAGCTTTAGCGAAGTGACCCGCTGTTGCTTTGTTTACACGGCTTGCTTTTTTAGTGCCTGCGGTTACTTGAAGCGCGTTATAACCGTCTGTTGCGTCAGATTTGATCTGAGCAATGCGGTTAGGAGTCGCTTCAATAACTGTCACAGGGATAGATACACCATCTTCAGTGAAGATACGTGTCATACCCACTTTACGACCGACTAGACCTAATGCCATTTTCCTAAAACCTCTCTAATCTTCCGATTAACCCAGGCTGATTTGAACATCAACACCAGCAGCAAGGTCTAAACGCATAAGTGCGTCTACAGTCTTGTCAGTTGGTTCTACGATGTCGATCAGACGTTTATGGGTGCGGATCTCGTACTGATCACGCGCGTCTTTATTAACGTGCGGTGATGTAAGTACAGTAAAACGT
Source organism: Pseudoalteromonas sp. SM9913 (assembly GCF_000184065.1). Taxonomy (NCBI): domain Bacteria; kingdom Pseudomonadati; phylum Pseudomonadota; class Gammaproteobacteria; order Alteromonadales; family Pseudoalteromonadaceae; genus Pseudoalteromonas; species Pseudoalteromonas sp. SM9913. The sequence goes on along the minus strand of NC_014803.1, from coordinate 171,708 downwards.
TCAAAGCGTGTAGGTAGTGGAATTGGACCACGTACTTGTGCGCCAGTGCGTTTCGCAGTTTCCACGATTTCCGCCGTTGATTGGTCAATCAAACGGTGGTCAAAAGCTTTTAGGCGAATACGAATGCGTTGATTTGACATTCTTAAACCTCAATATAAAGAGCATTTAAAGAGCATAAAAAAACGACCGAAACAATCTTAATAATTAAGATGCCGGTTGTTAGATTATATCTACGTTGAGTTCCAAATCGGAACTCCTGTTTATTAGCTTGAAATCCAAGCTTAATTTATTCTTTCTTGTTCCCGAGGGAATTTTGAAAGCCTGCGTATTATAATGATGCTGGTGATAAATGCAACAACTATTTAGACATAATTGCTTTGCAATTGTCGTTTAAAAAATAGCTAAGTTTATTAATAGTGAACGTAATGGAAGTGATGATGTCACTATAATGTCATAGCTTGTCGATTAATCTGCAGAGGATTTTTTAGATAATATGTTATCCTATGCGCTAATTTTGCTGTTATATACCCATATTGATTTGGGTAACTACTCTCTTATGGTGAGTCAATGCGTATTTTAAATTATGGTTTAAATCTTATCTCTGGTGGTATTAGCCGCTTGTTTGTTAAAAGCAAAGTACTGCCTGAGAAGCCGTTAGAGCAATTTGAGTTAAACCCTAAAAACCCGACCTTTTATATAGTGCGTTTAAATTCACGCTTTGATTTAGCGGCACTCGCGCGCGTATGTAAACGAAATGGCTTGCCCGACCCTACCGAGCAGCAAGTGTTAGGTGACCAAGCGTTAGATCGTTTTATTGGCATTAAAAACCCACCACCGTTATTTGGTAATAAAGAAAAGCCTACCAACGCATTAGATCAGGGCAAGCAAATCATTGAACACTTATTAAATAGTGGCCAAAAAAATGTGCAGGTTGTGCCTGTGACTATTTTATGGGGCAGAGCGCCGGGTAAAGAGAAGCCAGGACTGAGTACTTTACTTTCGCACTCACTTACGCCCAGCTGGTTTAGAAAAATATTTGTTGTACTTTTTTCAGGTAGAGACAACTTTATTCGTTTTAGCCAACCACTTGATTTATCACTACTGGTGAACGAAAAAGCCGATGTAAATGAACTTCCTCATAAACTACTTCGCGTAGCTAGAGTACACTTTAAGCGCCAGAAGCTGGCTGCCACAGGGCCTAAAATCCCATCTCGTGATCAGTTATTTAGCTCACTACTGGCATCCCCAACGATAAAAAAAGCGATTCAAACTGAAGCGTCTGAAAAAAATATTAGCCAAGCCCAAGCGCGACAAAACGCATTAAAGCTTCTTGATGAAATTGCTGCTAATTACAGCGACGCCACCATTCGCGTTGCCGATCGCATATTAACCTGGCTTTGGAACAAGCTGTATAATGGGATTGATATAAAGTACACCGAGCAAATCCATGACCTAACCAACAAAGGCCATGAAATAATCTACATGCCGTGTCATCGTAGTCATATGGATTACTTGCTACTGACCTACTCTATTTACCATCAAGGGCTTGTTCCACCGCATATCGCAGCGGGTATTAACTTAAACTTTTTCCCAGCCGGTGGCATATTCCGCCGCAGTGGCGCGTTTTTTATTCGCCGCTCGTTTGCTGGTAACAAACTTTACTCAGCGGTATTTAAAGAATACTTAAGCCAGTTATTTATCAAAGGTTACTCGGTAAAGTTTTATACCGAGGGTGGGCGCAGCAGAACGGGACGTTTACTACCCCCTAAAACCGGCATGCTCGCAATGACAATGCAAGCCATGTTGCGCGGTATAGACAGACCTATATCTATTGTGCCGGTATATATTGGTTACGAGCACGTCATGGAAATAAACACCTATTTAAAAGAGCTGGCTGGGAACGATAAAAAAGGCGAGTCGATATTAGGTATTTTTAAAGCGATTAAAAATTTAAAAAACTATGGTCGTGGTTATTTAAACTTTGGCGACCCTATTTCTATCAATCAGTATTTAAATGATAACCAGCCTGACTGGCGTGAATCAATTCATGCAACCGATGTGCAAAAACCACAATGGTTAGGGCCGCAGGTGGCTAATCTTGCTGATCAGGTTATGGTTAAAATTAACAATGCCGCCGCACTTAACTCTGTTAACTTACTGGCGATGATACTGCTGGTAAACGATAAGCAGGCATTGAGTAAGCCAAAGCTGTTAGCTCAGCTTGAGTTTTACTTACGATTGCAACGTGAAGCCAGCTATAGCAGTAAAATAACCGCACCAGATGAAACACCAGAGCAGCTACTTGAACATGCCTTAAAACTTAACAAGTTTGACGTGATCAGTGATGAGTTTGGCGAAATAATTGCGATAAGCGATAAAGAAAAAACCTTATTCAACTACTACCGTAATAACATTTTACATATTTTTGCGGTGCCTAGTTTAGTGGCGCTGCATTTATTTAAGCAACATCAAAGCACCGTAACTCAGTGCCATCAGCTGGTGAAATCTTTTTATCCATTGTTTGCTAAAGAGTGGTACTTGCAAGAGTTAGATGAGAGCTACGTTACTCGTATTTTAACTAACTTTAGTGATCAAGGCTTAATTGCGCTTGATGGTGATAACATTAAAGTGACTCAAAATAACGATAGCTTTGCCAAACTCGAAATGCTCGGTCGTGCATTGAGCTTTACTTTGCAACGTTATGCGATTGTGATTGGCTTTATTCAAACCAGCCAAGGGATTGAAAAAGCAGAGCTTGAACGTGAAAGCTATGTGCTGGCGCAGCGCTTGGGTACGTTACATGGCATTAAAACGCCAGAGTTTTTTGATAAGAAGGTACTCAGTAGCTTTATTTCAAACCTACGCGAACAAAAGCTGATTAGTGAATCAGACAGTGGCTTACAAGGCAGCTCAGCGTTGTGCGAGACTTACAAGCAACTACAAACGCTATTACCGGCACGCATTTGGCAGTCAATAACAGATATTGTGCACGCTCAATGCAAGTAAAATAAAGCCATACCCACTATATTGAAGGTATTCAATATAGTGGGTATTAGGATTAGCGCTGGCGCATTACCCCTTCTTGAATAGTAGAGGCTACCAAGTTTCCTTGGCGGTCAAAAAACTGCCCACGTACCAGCCCTCTTCCTGAGCTCGCGCTTGGACTATCAATAGTATATAAAATCCAATCATCCATTCTAAACGGACGATGAAACCACATAGCATGGTCAATCGTCGCTACTTGCATATTCGGCTGCATAAACGACACGCCATGTGGTTGTAATGCGGTTGGTAAAAATTCAAAGTCGGACGCATACGCTAATAAATAGTTATGAATACGTTGATCGTCAGGCATATCGCCATTGGCTTTAAACCAAATATGTTTTACTGGTTCAATGGCTTCTGGTTTAAAGGGGTTATGAAAATTCACTGGGCGCATTTCAATTGGCATTTCACGAATAAATTTATTACGGATAGCTTCTGGAATATGCTGTGCATTTTCTTGATAAAACTCTAATGAAGAACGTAGCTCTTCAGGGGCAGGAACATCTGGCATGGTCGCTTGATGCGATAACCCTTGTTCATCACCTTGAAACGACGCCGTCATGTAAAAAATAGGCTTACCGTACTGAATCGCGCTAACACGACGCGTACTAAAACTTTTACCATCGCGAATCGTTTCAACGTCATACACTATCGGCTTTGCAGCATCGCCTGGGCGTAAAAAGTAAGAATGTAATGAGTGAACAATTCGCCCCGCTGGCAGTGTTTCTTTGGCTGCTGAAAGCGCTTGCCCCATAACTTGACCGCCAAACACCGCTCTAAAACCTAAGTCTTGGCTTTGTCCTCGGTATAAACCTTGTTCAATTTCTTCAAGTGATAACAACGACAATAAATCATCTAATACTTGGCTCATTATTTCTTCCTCAATCCCCTAATTTCTAAATGATACTATACAATACTGGAAAAATACCAACACACTGAGTGAGGAAAACTAATATGGCTTTTTGGCTATTTAAAACCGAACCCGACGCCTTTTCAATTGATGACTTAAAGTATGCACCTGAACAAACCACGTTATGGGAAGGCGTGCGAAACTACCAAGCGCGTAACTTTATCCGCGATGATGTTAAACAAGGTGATTTAGTGATGATTTATCATTCTAGCTGTAAACAGGTTGGTGTTGCGGGAATAGGAATTGTCACTAAAGCCGCTTACCCTGATCCGACTCAGTTTGACTTAAGTAGCGATTATTATGATGCCAAAGCAACCGTTGAGACCCCCCGTTGGTTTGTGGTGGAAGTAACCTACCATTCTCATCTCAGTAGCATAGTGAGCTTGCAAGCAATTAAGGCAAATGAGTCAGTGACAGACATTGCACTTAAAAAAGGGGGACGTTTATCGGTCATGCCAGTGACCGAAAATGACTGGAATGAAATTTTGAACATGGCTTAATAGTCGCAAAGGTAACATACATTTTGCCATTAAAAAGGCACTCCACCAGCGCAGCATAGCTTGGCTCAATTTCTCTTATGCCCTCAGATTTGCTATGATCTGCGGCTTGTGCGCACTGGAGGAAAAATGAAATTACTATACTGGTTAGATGAATGGTTAACTCTCAGCGATAATGAGAAGCAAGCAAAACTACCTACCTCTGGTGGGGATTTACTCGGTGATGTGTATGTAAAATATCACTTTGTTGATCTCAACAACCCCCTGCTTTTTACTTTTTCACCTGCCGGTACTGATGTAAAAGAGCGTGATTTGAACGAAGACTTTGCACCTTGGGGCTATCATTTAGCACAAAAGCAAAACGTTAATATTATTGCGTTTCAGCATTTGGGTAAAAGTAATTGGTTTCGTAACCGCAATTTAATCTTTTTTATTGAGCAACTATCAACTCTACTCTCTCCTTTTGAAACCAAGCTAGGCTATGGACTTAGTCGTGGCGGCTTTGCTGTGGGTGCATTTGCTAAATTACTCAAACTCGACAAAGTACTGCTTTTCCATCCTGTTAGCACTAAAAACAAACTTATCGCCCCTTGGGATGACCGCTCAAGTACCGACATTGCCCAGCAATATGACTGGCAAGGTGACTACCATGATTTAGATTTAGGGGATGCACAGGGCTACATTATTTACGACCCAACCAACTGCATTGACCGCCAACACGCTAAACGCTATAAGCAGCTCACTCACTTACGCGTATTTGGGATGGGGCACGGCACCCATGCCACTTATTTAAATAAGTTTGGGTTTTATAAACAAGTGGCTATTGATTTTATTGCTAATCAACAAATCGACATTGCACAATTTAGGCTACAAACAAAAACACTGCGTTTAAAAGAGGATTATTATAAAAAACTTAATAAAGCCAATGCTAATTCGCCGCATCGTCAAGCGTTATTAAGTACCGCTCACACTATTTTAATCGACGAAAAAGCAGCGCACGTGCAAGAGCACCAAGAAAAAATTGATATTCAACCTTTAATAGACGTAGCCATTAAGCATCAAGATGAAAATCCAAATGATGCCATTAAACTATTAGAAGTGGCTCAACAGCTAGCGCCAGACGACCCGCTGGTTGAGCATAAGCTGAGACAATTAGAATAAGTAACAAAAGGTACTCATTCTTTACTTTTTCTTGGCGTGCCCTTGCTTGGGCACAATCGAAAAGTAAAGAATCAGCGCTATCCACGAAAAGAAGATAGCGCCGACTAGCCAGCCATTTTTTTCATGGCCTTGGCTACGCTTACTGTTAAGAATTATCATAATAGGGAAAATGTAAGCACATAAAACGATAATTAAAAACGCAATTTCAGTCATTATTTTTCCAAGCTAGGCCAGTCAACTTCATTACTCAATACTCGCTCTTGCGCAATGTAATGCAAAATATCTCCGGCGTTTACTGCATAATCTAAAGGCGGATTTAAATCCATATTTTTTGCACTTAAATTATGAGCCACACCTAACAATATTGCATCATGATCGTACTTAAAGTGATGAAATAATTTACCAAACTCCATGGTTTTTACATTACTAGGGATTTGTAAACTAAACTGCGTATCACCATGCAAGGTTGATAATAGTTCCTCTTGTACACGACTTGAGCCTGGGTCTTGCATTGAGCGCACTAAAATCTCTGCCGATTTAGTACTGCTACACTCTACGTTGTGGCAATGCTCTAATAACATTTCCACTTTCGTTTCATCAAAGAAGTGTGCACTTATGTGACAATCTTCTTTGACTAAACGGCTAATACGCAGTGCGGTGGTAAATGTTTGGTCGTCATCTTGGCCATCAATAATCACTTTATCGGCGTGGCGAATGGCAACGCGTTCTAATTCATCCAAATCGGTGAAACTGGTTAGGCGAGCAAAATCAACATTCTCATTACTTAAAAACGGATGCTCTATTTGTTCAGTAACCGCTAATAAAATACGGCGATCTGTCCGCTTAGTATCAGCCAAAATGTAGTCGATCATTTTTTTGGTACGAGCATTATGCCAACCAAAAATAATAATATGATTGCTACTGTGAGCAAAGTTTTTATCACCAGTCATAGCGCGCCTAATTAAGTAAGTTACTGTTTGTCCTGTTTTACCCAACAAGACACCAAATAAAGCCAAACCAAAAGGTATTTGTATTAATGCGACAATCCATCGACCTAAGTCAGTTGATGGACTTAAATCCCCATACCCTACCGTTGAAGTGGTTACCGTGTAGTAGTAAAAAAAAGTACCCGGTGAAAGCAGTGCCTGCTCATTTGCCACTAACAATAAGCACCAAGTAAGCAGCATATGTAAGGATGTTGCTATTACAACAGACTGCCAACTTACCTGATCAATATGGCTGCGCAACAGCACAACAATACGTTTAAAAATATGATGCATAATTTTTTGTTAATCGATTGATTATTTAAATCATTTAGTAACACGATACTGCACATGATAACACTTAAGCAACGTTTTACTGTAATCGAAATATTCACGGTTCGTTATGAAGAAAAATAAGAGTAAACTATAGTTATAAAGTTATGAGGAAAAATATGGGTCTATTATGTCAGGTGTTTTAGCGTCAGTTGATCAGCGTACTCAGCTTGTAGGCGAAAATCGTTTAGAGTTGCTACTTTTTTATTTGCATAGCCGCCATTTATTTGCACTCAATGTATTTAAAATAAAAGAAGTGGTAAAGCTTCCCCGTTTAAGCAAAATACCGCACTCTCACCCTAAGGTAACCGGTGTAGCCAACATACGCGGTGAATCTATCCCAGTGATTGACCTTCGCCAAGCCATTTCTATGGCTAAAAAAGAATATGGTGAAGATTGTAACCTGGTCATAACTGAATATAACCGCACCACACAAGGTTTTTTAATTGGCAAGGTTGATCAAATCATGAATATGACCTGGTCTGACATTATGCCGCCACCCAGCTCTGTGGGTAAAAATCATTATATTACGGCACTAACTAAAGTGCAGCGTGATGGCCAAGAGCAATTAGTTGAAATTATTGATGTAGAAAAAGTACTCGCTGAAATAGTTGAGTACGAGGTCAATATTACTGATGGGGTGTTGGATGAAACCATCGTAAACGAATTTGCAGGACGCAAAATATTGCACGCCGATGATTCGCCAACAGCACGTAAACAAGTTAGCGATACGTTATCGCAGCTTGGTATCGAAATTATTCCTGCCAGTAACGGCCTAGAAGCCCTACAAATGCTCAAAAGCTGGGCTGATGAAGGGCGCGATGTTGAAAAAGAGCTGCTAATGGTGATTACCGATGCCGAAATGCCTTCGATGGATGGCTATCGCTTAACCTATGAAATACGTAACGACAATCGCTTAAAAAACTTACATGTGGTGCTTAACACGTCCCTGAGTGGTAGCTTCAACCAAGCCATGGTGGAAAAAGTAGGCTGTAATGCATTTTTATCAAAATTTCAGCCCGACTTACTCGTTCAAGAAGTACAAAATCGCTTAAAGCAAGTGCTTGGTGATTCTTAATTGAGCATAACTAGCAAATACCGACCAAGGTAAGTATTTGCTAGCGACACCCCCTCATTAACAACCTTTAAAAAGTCTGCCTTGCTGAGCGTTTATTCAAAGCGGTGTTTGCTAATCCTAAGATTTCATGATTAATTAACAAATAAGTTTTCACTAACTCGTTATTAATTATGCTTAATAAAGTTGCCAGTCCATTTACCAAGCTCGTCGAGCGCTACTTACCCGACCCATTTATATTTGTTATTTTGCTCACCATTATTACTTTAGTCATTGCGAATTTAGCGACCCCTGCAACCACACTTGAGGTAATAACATCATGGGGGAGCGGGTTTTGGAACTTACTAAGCTTTGCCATGCAAATGCTGTTGGTGCTAGTAACAGGCTATATGCTTGCCAGTACCTCTTTAATAAGTATGTTACTAACAAAATTAGCAACGCTTGCTAATACGGCCCCAAAAGCCATTATTTTAGTGACATTTATTTCGCTTTTGGCAAGCTGGCTAAATTGGGGGTTTGGCTTAGTAATTGGTGCTTTATTTGCTAAAGCGATTGCTAATCAGACTCGAGTGGATTATCGGCTGTTAGTGGCAAGTGCCTATTCAGGCTTTGTAGTATGGCACGGCGGATTGGCAGGCTCCGTACCACTAACCATTGCCACCGAAGGGCATTTTTCACAGGCGACTATGGGTATTATTGGCACACAGCAAACCTTATTCGCAGGCTTTAACATTGCGATTCTGATTGGCTTATTTATTATTATGCCGCTGGTTAACCGCTACATGCTACCGAGTGAAAAAGACAGTGTTTATGTTGACCCATCACTGCTTGAAAACACACCACCTGATAAAGTAACAATAACACGCCCTGCTCAGCATTTAGAACAAAGTAAGCTATTAGGTATGGGCATTGGTTTAATCGGACTTGCCTACTTAGGTTATTACTTTTTCATCGCAGGTGGCGGCTTAAACCTCAATAGTGTAATTGCCCTGTTTTTGTTTATGGCAATCACTCTGCATCAAACACCCCATAATGTGCTTAATAGCTTGCAACAAGCGATTCCGAGTGGCGCAGGAATTGTAATTCAGTTCCCTTTTTATGCTGGCATTATGGCGGTCATGGTAGATACTGGACTGGCGCAACAAATATCACAGGGCTTTATAGCCATCGCTGATGCCGATAGCTTGCCATTTTACAGTTTCATTAGTGCAGGACTCGTTAATATGTTTGTGCCCTCAGGTGGCGGACAATGGGCGGTACAAGCGCCTATTGTTATCCCTGCAGCACAAGAGCTTGGTGCAGATATGGCGCGGGTTGCTATGGCTGTGGCGTGGGGAGATGCGTGGACTAATTTAATTCAACCCTTTTGGGCATTGCCGGTATTAGCCATTGCAGGATTAAAAGCTAAAGACATTATGGGCTTTTGCGTGGTACAGCTGATTATTACTGGGGTGTTTATATCCTTGATGTTGAGCTTTTATCCGTAAAGAAAAAAACTTATTAGTAAGCAAAAAAATAAAAAAAGTGATAATACAATGAAAAACTTACCCATATTATGAACTTTCTTTTGATTCTTAAGCTTATAATCTAAAAGCTGATCACCCATCAAGGAAGAGCAGTGAGGACATGTGCACAATGAATTATCATGTAATAAACAGCAACGTTCGCAGCGGCTCTGCTTCCTCTTTTTTAACATTATTGCTAAATTAAACCCAATAGTCATATTAAACCTAAATAGTAAAACTCAATCATATTAAAGCTACTACTTTTTATCTTTCAAAAGATATGTTCGCAACTTTCTATTGAAGTAAATAACAACTAAGACTATGAGCATATAATAAGCAAATTTATATACTTCATCTGTAAAGTGAATATAATTTTCATATAATAAGTTAAGAGAAGACCATATAAAAAAAGTTGCAATTATCTGAATTAAAAGTACTTTATATCTCATTACTTCAAATCAAACCAAGCTACTGCAGCTATGTATACAGCACCAGCAACAAGTGCCCCTTTAACGCCCAACATACCACCAGCAGACATTGCCGAAGATAAATCTTTTGAAGAAAAATCTCCCCAACAATGTTCTGCACATCCACCATTCACTTCTTGAAATTCATTCACGCTTAATTCACGCATTTTATTATACTCCATAAATCCGGTGCTTTTTAGTTAAGTCATCGGGTTGTTAATATGCTCAACCTTACAATTAGGTGTGCGGTTAATAGGCTGGCTTTAGCTGCTCGCTAAAGTTAACTAAAGCTACCCGTCTTTTAGTTGTTTGCATTTAGCAAACTACCAAAATTTTTAAAGTTATTTTTACTGCCCAACATTACGCACTTACTGTTTGCTGTTGCATATTCACCAGCTCTCCACCTTTAAGTTCAAATACTTTATCTGCCATATTAATAGTTTCTTGGCGGTGGGCAATCATAATGCGTGTAATGGGTAAGTGCTGAATTTGCTCGCTTATTTTAGCCTCGTTATCTTTATCTAAATGGCTTGTTGCTTCATCCATAAACAACACGCAGGGCGATTGATATAACGCACGGGCAAGTAATAACCGCTGCACCTGCCCACCCGATAAGTTTGAGCCCATATCACCTACTAACGAATTGTAACCCATGGTCATTTTAGTAATATCATCATGAATAGCAGCATGGTGGGCGCACTGCTCTATTTTTAAATAATTGGGTTGTGGATCAAAAAAGCTGATGTTATCGGCGATTGAACCTGCCAGTAACGTGTCGTCTTGCATTACAGCGGCAATTTGCTTACGGTAATTTTTAAGGCCGAGCTGGGTAATGTCTTTACCATCAAGCAGCACTTTACCTGAGGTAGGTTGCAATAACCCGAGCATCATTTTCATCAAGGTAGTTTTACCCGCACCAGAAGGCCCGGTAATCGCAATAGAATCACCAGCATTGAGCGTTAAATTCACGTTAGTTAAAATGGGCGCTTGCTCTTCACTGTAACTAAAGCAGATATTTTCAAGGGTAAGCTGACCTTTAACATTACCCTCGTCATCACCGGTATAGGCTATTTCACCATCGCGATTGGCTTCTTGTTGAGTTAGGGCAATATCGGCAATACGGTCTAAGTGTAAGCGCATCATTTTAAATTGAATGATTTGCTCAATTAAGTTGGCAAAGCGGCTAGTTAACTGGTTTTTATAGGCAATAAACGCCAGTACCATACCAACAGACAAGCTATTGCTCATAACTAACAATGCCGCAAAGTAAATCACTAATACATTTTCCAGGCCAAATAGCAGTTTATTAAATGAATCAAAACTTATATTTAATCGCCCTAAACGAATTTCGCTGTTTATTACCTCAGCATAACGGTTTTGCCAAATGCCTTGGCGCTGCGATTCATTACCAAACAATTTTATGGTTTGCATACCGCGAATATTTTCTAAAAAGTTGGATTGTTCTTTAGCTGAATTTTGAATCATTTCTTCGGTGGCTTGGTGCAGTGGCCTGTAAAGTGCTAAGCGCACTAAGGTATACAGCACAATTGCCCCTACAACCACCGCAGTGAGTTTCAGTGAATAAATAAGCATCATAATCAATACGGTAATGGCCATGACGCCATCGACTAAGGTTTCTACAAACCCAGTAGTAATGCGTTCTCGTATTTGTGCTAATGAGCCAAAGCGCGAGACAATATCGCCAACATGGCGCGACTCAAAATAATTCATTGGTAGTCGCAATAAGTGCCTGAGCAAGTTCACCCCCATTTGCATATTGAGCAAACTCGAAAGCCGCAAAATCAGCCAACTCCGCACTGCATTAGTCACCACTGAGATAATTGCAATCAGCGCGAACCCCATAGCCAGTACCGTTAATAACGATTCGTCAAAACTAATTAGTACTTCATCCACAACCCACTGCATATAATACGGGGTCATTAAGGCGAATAGTTGTAATACTAATGACAATGCAATCAGTTTTAGCAACCCTGCTTTTAAGCCCTTCATGGTGCTCCAAAGCTGGGTAAACTTCATTCTTGCTTGTTCTTGTTTAGCTTCAAACTTGCTGGTTGGCGTGAGCTCTAAACAAATGCCGGTAAAGTGTTTACTAAACTCTTCCGAGCTTAAACTACGCTTACCCACAGCAGGGTCGTTAATAGCAAATTTAGCTGAAGGCCCTTTACCAGAGACTTTGGTCAGCACCACAAAGTGATTCATATCCCAGTGCAATATACACGGTGTTTGCAGTTTATGGACTTCTTCGATTGGGCATTGCAGCGCACGACTGGCTAGCCCTAAATTATCACCCAGCTCAATCAGCTGCTGTAAGTTCATACCCTTTAGATTCGCCGAAAAGCGCTTACGCATAGCCGGCATATCCAGCCTATGACCGTGATAGCTTGCCACCATTGCCACAGAAGCTAGGCCGCATTCAGCTATTTCGGATTGAAGGATAAGGGGTATGCTATTTTTCAGGCTAAAGTTTAAATCCAAAACACTATCCTAAGTTAAATCACGAATTGAGCAGCTAAGCTATAATAGAAACAACTTCACTATTTGATACATTAAATTAGCTAAAAACACACATAAGATAATAAAAACAATAGTACTAATACTTTTATTCTTTTCAATCTGCTTTTCTAATGCTAAGAATATACAAGTAAATATAAATATCAGATAGTTATCACTTGAATTTTTAATGAAAATGAAGAACACACTCAAAACAAATGTTATTAATGCAATTGATTTCATTCCTACCCCTTATTGATTTAAGGCCCAACCAAAGATTGGACCTTAATTACTTACTCTGTCGCCATTGAATAAAGTGAAGAGCCAATATACCAACCACCTGCAGCAGCAGCGATTACAGGAAAGAAAAATGCTCCTGCCGCGGCGCCAGCGATCGAGCCCGCAACGCCAACAATACCAAGCCCTAAGCCAATCGTATTATCTGCATTTAATGCCCCACCTGTAACGACTTTACATTCTAATTCGTTTAATTCTTTCATTATTTCTGACTCGCATAATATGCAGCACCAGCTGCAACTAGAACCAACCCGCCGGTCATAAACATAGCACCAGCTAATGCGCTAGTCGTAACAAAAGCGGCCCCCCAAGCTCCAGCTCCACCAATCAAACCTGTTGCACCTAGAGATCTTCCTCCACCATTTACTTCTTGAATTTCTTTTACGTTTAATTCACGCATTTTGTTATACTCCATAAATCCGATGCTTTTTAGTTAAGTCATCGGGTTGTTAATATGCTCAACCTTACAATTAGGTGAGCGGTTAATAGGCTGGCTTTAGCTGCTCGCTAAAGTTAACTAAAGCTGGCCGTCTTTTTCGGTTGTTTGCATTTAGCAAACCACCAAAACTTTTAAATTTTCCTTTATTGCTACAATTAACTTACTCGTCCTTTTAGGCTATACAGCGGCTCGAGTAACCATTCAATTAATGTGCGCTGCTCTAGCATAATATCTGCCTCAAACAACATGCCGCTTTTTAGCTCAAATGCTTTACCATAAGCCTGCATTTGTTGCTGGCTAAGTGTTGCTCGCAAGCGGTATACTGGCTCTTGCAGTGCGATAGGCAAGCGTATTTCGTTTGGGGTAATGAGCGCCTTATCAATCCGGCTAATTTTGCTGTTAATAAAACCAAAGCGTTGATAAGGAAAGGCATCAAATCGCAAACGCGTATCGTTACCAAGCGCAATAAAACCTGCTGAACGTGTAGGTAATAGTAATTCAGCCACTAATTCTGAACCTTCGGGAATAATATGCAGTAGCGGTTTGGCTTGGGTGAGTGTTTCACCTTCCACCACTTGAATACCCGTGACTGTACCGCTATTACTTGCGGTGACGGTGTATTGATAGTTACTTTTAATTTGCGTAAGTTGGTTTTGAACATCCGCTTGTTGGCGTTTAAGACTATTTATACGCAACGTGTATTGCTGGGGCACGTTGGCAATATTAAAGCTTAGTTGGCTTAACTGGTTTTCTTGCTGCATCAGCAAGCGTGCTAGGTTTTGTTTTTCTTGCTTAGCATCCAACAGGGCTTGCTGTTGTTGCTCACGCTCAATATTTGATAAAAAGCCATTTTTATTAAGCTGGTTAAGGTTACTTTGTTGGCGGTTAAGTAGCGCTAGTTTTTCATCAGTAAGTTTAAGTTGGCTTTGTAATGCAGCTTGCTCATTAGTTAGTGCACGTTTTTGTGCCTGCAAGTTAAGTGACTCTTGCTTTTGTAGGGTGTGGTTTTGTGTAATTTCGTCATTAAGTAGTTGTATTTGCATACTTGGCTGTTATTTTGCTGCACAATGATGGTCGCCAACGGCTGACCTTTATTAACGGCATCACCCTCTTGTACAAATAGCTGCTCAATCATACCACCTTGATTAGCAAAGCTTTGGATAACCCCTTTATTAGGCATTAAAAAACCGCGCACGGTTTCTTTGCGTGAGTATTCTGCAGTGAATAAAAAGGTAATAACTGTGACAGCCACACAGGCCAAAATAAGCACAGTTAATTTTATTGATAGAGGTTGTATGAGGGTAATCGCCCCCGTTAAACGCTCACTTTGCTGAGCGATAGCTTCCTTTCTAAATAACATCCCTGAACAATCCCTGAACAACCCTGATATCGGAACACTACATCTTCAGTTACAAAAAAACAACAACAAACATACAAAAACCTTTAAAAACAGCAACAACCGAACAAAAAAACAGCACAGTGCACATTTTTTAAACTTTCCATGCTGTTTTTTGTCGTTAGCTCGATAAAATTTTCATTGGCAAACTCAGTATTGGATTGTCAGAGTCAGCAAAATGCATCATCACTGCTACATGACCTGCAACCACCAGCGCATACATGACCGCTGAAAAGCCTTGGCCATATTTATCTAATGGCAATAAATGCGAATAATGACGGCCGCGCCATTCAAACACAATTTCCAGCGCCCCAACAAACAAAAAGAACACTAATAACATTAAACCAAAGGTGTAACTTAGCCATAAGCCAAATAACACTCCCAATAAACATACACTCAGCCCCACCCACGATCGCATTGAAAAGCTAATACTCTTTAAAACATGTCCGCCATCAAGCGGTAAAATAGGCAGTAAATTGAATAAGTTAAGCAGTGCACTAAGTACCGCAACGCCTGCAAATATTTCCATTTCTGTGGCGTAAAAAAGCACCACGCCTAGCACTGAGGTAAACAAACCAAAGGCAGGGCCCATTAGTGAGATCACCACATCTTGCCAGCGCGTAGTTATTTTATCGTCGCTAACGGCTAACCCGCCTACAAAAGGAATTAAATAAATGCCTTTGGTTTTTATCCCAAAATACTTCATAGCTCGCACATGGCCATATTCATGTACCACTAGGCAAGCAATCAGCATTAACGCAAATTCAATGGTAAACAGCCAAGCATAACCGGCCACCGATGCGCTCGCTAGCGCCACTTTAACCACCTTAGCACTTTTAAATAACTTAAAGCCTAGCGCCGCAAGTCCCAAAAAGCCTTTTTTAGATTCGCCTTGCGCCGCCACAGGTAAAGCCAGCTGAGTGGCAAACTGATTATCTACAAATAGCGCAATACTCTGTTGGTTAACGTCACTGCTATCAATACCAATTAGCTGCTCATCAAGCATAAACTCAACATAGTTTTCACGTGGATTTTCAAATGCAATCGCTTGCTGATCATGAAATATTTTTACAATTTGTTGCTTATCTAGCATAAGCGTAAACGGTTGTTCGGCTAGATTCAGATCGATTTTTATCATTGTTATATCAGTTCGCTTAATTAGGGGTGCTATTTTGAGGCAGAAAAATCCTGTCGATAGCAAGGCAAAAACTTCGTTATTTAGTTGCTCTTAAGGAGAATTTTTTAACGCAGCTCGCGTCTGACTTGCCCCTCAAAATGATTAAGTATTATTGCGGCTTGGTATTATAACCATTATAAATTATGGCGCTAGTATACCTACCCACCTAAAAAACACGAGTGAGATAGAATAATTTGTCGATTGGATTTTGCTGATATTTAAAATTTAAAACAGCAATAAATACTGACAAAAACAATTCAAGCGACTATTTTTAAAACAGAAGGATATAAATTACGACTGTTAAGTTAAGGACAACAATGCGCACAAAATTACCAAACATACTCGTTGTCGATGACTCAAAAGCCATTTTGATTGTCATGAAAGCTATTTTTAATGAACTCGAAATGTCGCAAACCACAACCACCTGCTTAAACCCAGTTAAAGCACTTGAAAAAGTAAAAGCTGATATAAACTATTTTGATGCCATATTTACCGATCTAAATATGCCAGAAATGGATGGCATGGAGCTGATCCGTAACTTAGGTGAAATAGGCTATTGCGGTGCAATTGTTATTATTTCTGAAATGGACCCTAAAATAATCAGCCTAGCCGCTGACCTCGCTAAACAGCACAATGTGCATTTAATTGGCAACCTATCTAAGCCTGTGCAACTCAATCAGGTAAATACGTTACTTACCAAAATCGCTCAGTTAAACAGCCACACACTTGTAAAAGAGCGCCCAATCACTAAAGAAAAACTAATTAACGCATTAAAAAATAATGAAATAACACCTTACTATCAACCTAAAATAAATATAAACACCAATCAAATACAAAGTGTTGAAGTGCTGGCTCGCATTGTATCAAGTAAAGACGAACGAGTTATTTTACCAAGCCGTTTTATCAGCCTGGCTGAGCAATGCGATTTAATCAATGACATTACGTTTACGCTATTTGAAAAAGCCTGTGGTGACATCAAGCAGCTAAAAGAGCAGCTGGGTACAAATTTGAAATTGTCATTTAACTTATCGCCGTGTCAGTTAGATGATTTAAACAGCCCCAATAAGTTATTACAGCTTCTACAAAAACATGATGTTTTACCCAGTGATGTGGTGCTTGAAATAACCGAGCAGCATGCCCTTTCAAGCTACACACAACTCGAAACCTTAAATAGATTAAGAATATTCGGCTTTGGGATTTCACTCGATGACTTTGGCACTGGTTTTACTAATATTAACCAACTGAAACAGCTGCCATTTACAGAAGTAAAAATAGATCGCTCTTTTATTAGCCACATAGAAACCGATAAGTTTTCTCAAGTGGTAGTCAGCTCACTGATTAATATGACAACCCAAGAGCAGCTTGAATTAGTGGCCGAAGGGGTTGAGCGCCCCGAAGAGCTGGCCTACCTCAAGCATTATCAAACAAATTTAGCTATACAGGGCTTTTTATTTAGTTGCCCAAAAGCAAAAGCTGAATTTATCTCGTGGGCCCAACACTGGATAAAAACAGCTGCTAAAACAAAAAACAGCTAACGAGATTCATTATCGTCGGCGCTGACGATATGCTCACTATCAGCTAAACGCTGGTGCCAACGCTGCTTTGCTACGGCGCGCATATTGGTTGATTGATCTCGCTCATCCACAATTTCTAAGCCCATTAACGCTTCTATCATATCCTCAAGCGTTACAATTCCTTGCACATCACCGTATTCGTCAATCACTAAGCAAATGTGGGTACGTTGGGTGAGCAATGTTTGTAATAGCGACGATACATTTTGGGTGCTCGGTACCGTATAGATAGGTTTAACTAACTTACTAATTTTGTAATCTGTGCCTAACCGATGATATGCCAACATAATATCGTTTTTATGTACAAAGCCTATGATATCGTCAGCGTCTTTGTCATAAATTAGCACTCGAGAGAATGACGACGAACCGTGTTCACTCAAGTAATGATTAACGGTAAGATCTTTATGGATTTTAAAAATGACCGTACGCGGTGTCATTAAATCGGTTAGTTTTGCATGCCTAAAGTGCAGCAAATTACGAATGATTTCTGATTCATCAGCATGAAGCGCCCCAGACTCACTACCAATGTCGGCCATTGCTTCTATTTCTTGGCGAATATAATAGGCCTCATTATGCTTTTGACCCATCAAATTAGTTAGCTTTTGTGCTGCCCAAACAAAAGGCTTAAGGACTAGTACCAAAATACGTAAACCATAAGTCACACTAGGCGTTAAAGCACGCCAATAATTAGCCCCCAGCGTTTTAGGAATAATTTCAGATAACACCAGTACCAATAAAGTCATAATTGCAGACGCAATCCCCACAGCCGCATCTGAAAACACCACGGCAGCCTGTGCACCCACGCCCGCAGCACCGGCAGTATGTGCAACAGTATTAAGTGTTAAAATAGCCGCTAATGGCTGATCGATATTACTTTTTAGCTTCTCTAGTTGCTTAGCCAGTACTGGCCGCTCTTTACGAAGCAGCGCAACATAACTAGGTGAAATGCTCAATAGCACCGCTTCCATGACAGAACATAGAAACGAAATCACAATCGCTGTAACCATGTAAACGATTAATAGTGTCACTTTTTTTCCTCTAAATTGGATATATGAGCATCATAACAATACATGCTATATTTGGCCAAATCTCCAATAACAATAGGCATAGCAATGAATTTAAGCGCACCTTGGCATCGTTACGCAAAACGTTTTACTCACTTGGCAGCCCTACTCACATTAAGTAGTTTGAGTTTAACGGCATTAGCTGCCCCACTCGATCAATCAAAAATTCAGTTTATCGGGCCTCTTGCAGAAGACATGCAAGCAAAGCCATTTCAAACACCGCATGGCGACGTGATTATCAATAATCTGCTTGCACAACTTGAATCAAACAAAGAAAGCTTTGTTGTGTTTGGTAAAAAGCACAAGTGGCAACCACTTGATAAAATTAACGCGCTTACTTTAGGCGGTTTACAAGCACTTAAATTTAATATTGAAACTAACCGATTTACTCAAGGCTCCTTAAACATTAAAGGAATAGAGCAAGGCCAGGTTTTTATTAACGGTGAGAAACAAAGTGGTGAAAACCAACGCTATCAGCTTGCTTTAAATAACGGCTCACACACCGTTATTGTCATTGCTCAACAGGTTGCTAATTGGAATGATGTCACCTTAGAGTTTGTGCCAAAAGCAGAAACTGACGCCGTGACCCTAACGACAAATAAGACCAAGCGCTTATCGGCTAAGCAATTGTTTGACGCCCCAACTATTAGCGGCTTGTCTTTGTCACCTGATGCTAAGCATTACTTAAGTACAACAAAGCGTTACAGCGATAAAACAGGCAACGACGCCATTACCACAACCGAGCTTAAAAATACTAATAACCAAACGGTATACCGATTTGAAGAAGCGCAGCCTAGCCAATTCACTTGGAGTCCTGATAATCAATTTTTAGTCTATTTACTCAACGGCGAATTAAAGCAGTTAAACCGTAAAACTTTCGCTATAAAAACCTTAGCCTCAGGCCTTGAGGGGGCAAGCAACTTTAGCTATTACAACGATAATAGTATTCTTTTTAGCTGGTCCAAATCACCTGAAAAAACCAATAGCCTCACTAAACATCATAAAGGCTTGCAAGACCGTTGGTCTTACGCCCGTACGGTTAGCCAATTATATTTACTCGATACCCACAGTGGTTTAACCAAAGCCCTGACCGAAGGCGTATTAAGCCATCAACTTGAAGATGCTAATAGCAACCGTGGAAAACTATTAATAAGTCGTCCAGTAATGGCCATGCAAGCCTCAACCCATCCAAAGACTGAGCTGGTTGAACTTACATTAAAATCCAACAGCATAAAATCGTTAGGTAAGTTTAAAACCTTTAATCAAGCGAAATATACCGCAAACAATATTTATGTTGTTGCAGGCCCTGATTTTAAAAATAGCGCAGGCAGAGTACTACCGCAAACTATGCTGGCGAATAATTATGATGGCCAGCTGTATTTACTAACCGATAACGCTAAAAAAGTAACGGCGTTAAGTAAACAATTTGACCCTGCGATTGGCACATTGGAAGTACTAAGCAATGGCGATGCGTTAATCAAAGTGACAGAAAAAGACACCCAACCACTGTATTTATATGATCTGAGTAAACAACGCTTTAAAAAGTTAGATACAGGGTTTGATATTGTAGAACAGTTTAGTTTTTCAAATACTCGCAATACCCAGCTACTGCTCTCTGGCAGTAATGCTTCAAGCGCCCAACAACTCAAGCGCTTTGACGTAAGCAAAAATAAGGTGGAGTTAATCTGGGATTCAAACCCGATTGCATATGCCAATACCACGATTCCTAAGCTTGAAGAATTTAACTTTACCAATAAGCGTGGCGTAGAAATATCTGGTCGTGTTTACTTGCCAAGTAATATTGATAAAACTAAAAAGCACCCTGCTCTGGTCTATTACTATGGTGGCACCTCACCTGTGACTCGTGGATTTACAGGGCGTTACCCTTTTAATTTATGGGCAGCAAACGGCTATGTGGTTTATGTGGTACAGCCAACTGGTGCAACGGGCTTTGGACAAACTTTTTCAGCGCAACATGTCAATGCGTGGGGCGATTATACCGCCGATGACATTATGCAAGGCACAGAGGCATTTTTAGCTAAATATGATTTTGTAGACAGAAGTAAAGTCGGTAATTTAGGGGCATCTTACGGTGGGTTTATGACGATGCTGCTTGCTACTAAAACCGATATGTTCAGCGCGTCTATTGCTCATGCGGGAATTTCAAACTTAACTTCTTACTGGGGTGAAGGATGGTGGGGATATTTATACTCAGGCGAAGCCTCTAAAAATAGTTTCCCGTGGAATAACTCTGAACTTTATAGCCAACATAGCCCAGTGTTTCATGCCGATAAAGTGACCACGCCATTACTGCTTATTCATGGTGACAGCGATACGAATGTGCCAGTAGGTGAAAGCTTAACTATGTACACCGCGCTAAAACTGCTAAATAAAGATGTTGAAATGATTGAGTACAAAGGAGCCGATCATCAAATATTTGCTCGCGATAAGCGCTTTAATTGGTGGAACACTATGTTGGCTTACTTTGATAAAAAGTTAAAAAATGAACCACAATGGTGGGATTCAATGTACGGCCAGTAGTCATTTAAATGCGCACTTAAAATAATTTATAAAAAGTGCGCAATACAAAGGTAATTTCATTATTCTTTTTTGTAATATAAAGTTACCGAAAAAAATTAAACTCTGTGTTATGCATGTAACGAATAATGCTAACATGCAAGGCTACTATTAAAAAAATAACAGACTATGGCAATTAATGTTTTATTGGTTGAAGATGACGAGCTGCTAGTAAAGCGCATCCAAAATCATTTTATAAATACCGAGTTCTCTATTGACGTTGACGCAACGGGTGCCGATGCTTTAAGCATGGTCAAAAGCCGTGTAAATCAGCGCAGTGCTATTTCCTTGGCAATTATTGATATTGTGCTGCCAAAGCGCAATGGTTTACAACTTGCCAAAGAGTTAAATACGCTCACCGATATTGGTGTTATTTTGTTATCGAGCCGTGACTCACAAGCTGATCGTATTGCTGGTCTTGCTCAAGGTGCCGATGACTATATTTGCAAGCCTGTCGATTTACTCGAGCTTGAGTTGAGAATGCGCGCTTTA
The DNA here is from genome assembly GCF_000184065.1 of Pseudoalteromonas sp. SM9913. Lineage (NCBI taxonomy): Bacteria > Pseudomonadati > Pseudomonadota > Gammaproteobacteria > Alteromonadales > Pseudoalteromonadaceae > Pseudoalteromonas > Pseudoalteromonas sp. SM9913. Next base: position 150,208 of record NC_014803.1, on the reverse strand, counting down.
TACAAACGTATTGCAAACAATCAACACGACGATGACAGTGAAGAGTTTATCGAATACGCTGATTTTAAACTCCATCCAGATAACCGCACACTCATTACAGCCAGTGGGATTGAATCACGGCTCACCGAAGCAGAGCATAAAGTGCTTATTTGTTTAATCGGCAATGCCGGTAAAGCCACTTCACGTGAAAAAATATCAGAAGAAATTGGCCAGCCTGATTGGAGCCCCAACGATCGTACCGTAGACGTGTTAGTGGGTCGTTTACGTAAAAAGCTTAACGATGAGAAAGATCAAAAACGCATCGTCACCGTGCGTGGTAAAGGCTATATGCTATCTATTTAGTATTGGGTTAACTGCGATAATAAACGCTCAAACGCCCGATAATTAAGCGCTTCTTTAAGCTCATTTAAACTAATTTGTGGCGCGCCCTTTAAATCACTAATGGTACGCGCTACTTTTATCACTCTATGATAAGAGCGCGGCGATAACGCCAGCTTTTCACTGGCTCTAGCTAAAAACTGTAGCTCCGCAGCGGGTAACTCGCAGTATAAGCTCATTTCCTTGTTATTTAGCCGCGCATTCACTTTACCTTGGCGTTTTAATTGTATTGCATAAGCCGCTTCTACTCGCGCTCTCACTTCAGCACTGGTTTCTTCTGCAGTCGTACTTTGTAGCTCCACGCTGCTTAGTCTAGGGAGCTCAATTTGCAAATCAATTCTATCGATAAACGGTCCCGATACCCGCGATAAATAACGCATCACTTGATCAGGGGTCGCCCGTTTATCATGATGGCACCCTGTCGGGCTGGGATTAAGTGCTGCAATAAGCTGAAACTGTGCCGGAAATTCCATTTGTCTTGCCGCGCGCGAAATCGTCACGGTTCCGGTTTCCATGGGTTCTCGTAACGAGTCCAGTACTTTGCGCTCAAATTCAGGCAGCTCATCTAAAAATAATACGCCATTGTGCGCTAACGATATTTCACCGGGTTTAGGGTTAGACGAACCGCCTACCAGCGCAACTGCAGAGCAAGTGTGATGAGGATTTCGAAATGGTCGCTGACGCCAATTGGTTAAATCGATTGAGTGGCCAATAATGGAATACAAAGCAGCAGTATCAATGGCTTCATCATCTGACATGGTTGGCATTATTGTAGACATTCGTTGCGCAAGCATTGATTTGCCGGTTCCTGGTGGCCCTAAAAATAGTAGGTTATGTCCACCTGCGGCAGCAATTTCTAGTACTCGTTTAGCACCGGGTTGGCCTTTTACATCACTTAAATCGAGTAAAAAGTCTGGCGCTTGGGTACAGTCAGGGTAGGCAATATTCAATGGTAAAGGTTGTTGGTTGAGTAAGTCTCCCCACACCTCTTGTATAGAGCTTACCGCTTTTCGTTTTACACCGCTGACAAGGCTGGCCAAACTATCGTTTTCAAGAGGAAGAAAGCAACAACGGTTTTGCTCTTTAGCCCCGAGCACTGAGGGTAAAATAGCATTCACTGCACGTATTTCACCATTAAGTGCAAGCTCACCATAAAACTCATACTTATGAATATCAGGGCAGACTATTTGCCCCGATGCGACCAAAATGCCTACCGCAATCGCAAGGTCAAACCGCCCGCCGTCTTTTGGTAAATCGGCAGGTGCTAAATTAACGGTGATACGTTGATCGGGAAATCCAAATTGAGAGTTTTCAAGGGCGCTGCGTACTCTATCCTTGGCCTCTTTAACCGATGCTTCGGGTAAGCCGACAATATGAAATGCAGGTAAACCATTCCCTAAATGCACTTCAACCATAACCTCGGGGGCATTAATTCCTACTTGTGCGCGAGAAAATATACGGGCTAACGACATTCCTTATCCTAGTTAACTGCTGTATTAAACCAGTTTAGTCAGGATATTTAAAAACATGTAATATAATCTTCCATTTAATGGCCGAAAAGCGCAGCAATAAGGTCATTAACATACTCAAGATCATCGCCACTTCCACCGTTAAAGATAGGTTTATACCTAAGGTATACACAATACCACCAGCAATACAGGTAATAGCATAGAGCTCACCTTTGAGCAGCATAGGAATATCGCGGGCAAGCACATCGCGAATTAATCCACCAAAACAGGGGGTGATCACCGCCATAATAATAACCGTCATATCAGGCATACCGGCCAATTGCGCTTTTTGTGCTCCCATTACCGCAAAAAAGGCTAAACCAAATGCATCGGCTGTTTGTAAAACATAATAAGGAATCGATTTTTGTTTATTGATCAGTCGTGTTGTAACAAGCACTGCGGCTAAAATAGCATAGAAGTAGCTTTGGTCGTGTAACCAAAATACGGGTTGATCGAGTATCACATCGCGAACAGTACCGCCACCAATAGCCGTAACGGTTGCAAGCACAACCACACCAAAGCCATCCATTTTCTTTTCATAGGCAACCAAGGTGCCCGATATAGCAAATACCGCTACGCCAATTAAATCAAACCAGTGATAGAGTTCAGTCATAATTTTGATAACAAAAAGTTTTAAAGAGTTTAACGCATAGCATACTAAATATTCAGCAATAACACTTTCAAAAAGTAGAATTAGAAAAGAACAGCAGAAATACGTGTTAAAAATAGCGTGAGGGAATATGAATTTTAGGCATAAAAAAACACGCTTTAGGCGTGTCGATTTAATAAAACATGTTATTTCAGTGGTTGCGGGAGCCGGATTTGAACCAACGACCTTTGCTGGCTAATGGAGAGCTGAGACCGACGAGCTACCCATTTCACTGAATTTTAGGCATAAAAAAACACGCTTTAACGTGTCGATTTAATAAAACATGTTATTTCAGTGGTTGCGGGGAGCCGGATTTGAACCGACAACCTTTGCTAGCTAATGGAGAGCTGAGACCGACGAGCTACCCATTTCACTGAATTTTAGGCATAAAAAAACACTCTTGTAGAGTGTCGATTTAATAAAACATGTTATTTCAGTGGTTGCGGGAGCCGGATTTGAACCAACGACCTTCGGGTTATGAGCCCGACGAGCTACCAGACTGCTCCATCCCGCGCCTGAAATTGCAGATTTATTTATAGTTGCTTACATTACAACTTGGCTTCCAATGAAAAATTGGTTGCGGGAGCCGGATTTGAACCGACGACCTTCGGGTTATGAGCCCGACGAGCTACCAGGCTGCTCCATCCCGCGCCTGTATATTTTAAGTCTATCGACTACTTAATTTAATCTCTTAAGTTAGAGTTTACAGTAACCTAAAACCTCTAAAGGAAATTGGTTGCGGGAGCCGGATTTGAACCGACGACCTTCGGGTTATGAGCCCGACGAGCTACCAGGCTGCTCCATCCCGCGCCTGTAATTTCTTTGTAACAGTATCGTGTTATGCACAAGCCTGTTTCGAAGAGAGCGCTATAATATAGGAATAAACCTATAATGCAAGGTTTTACTAATTAAAAACGTTTAAGTGAACAAAAACCCATCAAACGGCTATTATTACACTAATCGCTGATGTGGGTTTATCATTTTTTGCCACTCCCAATCGGGATGCCCCATAACAATAAAGTCTGGGTTTTCTGTGCTTTCCCTTTGGTTATAGGTCAGAGGGTTAAACTCAGCATCGGTAATACACCCCCCAGCCTCTTCAACTATTACTTGTGATGCGCCAGTGTCCCATTCACCAGTGGGACCAATTCTTAAAAAGCAGTCAGCTTTCCCTTCAGCAACAATACAAGCTTTAAGCGAACATGAGCCTAAAGCCACCGTTGCAAATTGCGCATTTAAATACTGACTCACGGCTTCTATTTTTTGGCGGCGACTTACAGCCAAAGTTAAACTTTCGGGAGGCGCTACAAATATTTGTTTATCATGCTCGCCTTTACGCTTAAACGCCCCATTATTAGCGGTAGCAAAATAGGTCACGTCTTTTGCTGGCCAATGAATCACTCCCAATACAGGATGATTATTTTCTATCAGCGCAATATTAACGGCAAAGTCGCCGCTTTCTAATATAAATTCACCGGTGCCATCCATCGGATCAAGCAGCCAATAGCGTTGCCAGTGCTGCCTGTCTTCCAATGCTGGGATCGGCGTCTCTTCGGACATAATAGGAATATCGGGAGCTAGCGCTTTTAAGCCAGCAACAAGTACATCGTTTGCGGCTAAATCTGCTTTAGTAACTGGCGTATTGTCTGATTTTTCTTGTTGACCAATATCATCTTTTTTATAAATAGCCATAATTGCATCACCTGCACTTTGGGCAAGTGTTATGCATGGTTCAAGTAATTTATCCATTAGTCGCTCCTGAGGCTAAGTACTTATCTAATAATAGCAGAGCGGCAACACTACGTGCTTCAGTAAAGTCAGGTTGTTCTAATAGCGACTGCCACTGCGCAAGTGGCCATTTAACAAGCACTAATGGCTCTGGCTCATCACCTAATAGGGTTTCAGGGTATAAATCTTTAGCAAAGAGAATATGCATAGTGGCATTGAAATAACTAGGCGCCATAGTGACCGTTTTAAGTGCTTCAAAGTATTCAGCACCAAAGCCAATTTCTTCTTTGAGCTCTCGGTTTGCCGCTTGCTCAGGTGTTTCACCGGGGTCAATTAATCCTTTAGGGAAACCTAACTGATAATCATTGGTGCCGGCGCAATACTCTCGAACGAGTAGTAGTTCGTTTTCAGCTGTGATGGGTACAATCATAACGGCTCCACGGCCACCGCCGCGAATTCGTTCATACTGACGCTCTTCGTCATTTGAAAATTTTAGTTCTAAAGACTCCACAGTAAATAAGCGACTTTTAGCGACAACATTATTACTGAGAATTTGTGGTGGTGTTGGGTGCTTTTTCTGTGTCATGGGCATCAATTTGCTATCATTGCAGTTATACTAATCATATACCCAAATGAGTATAAGATGCGAGTTTCAGTTTGAATTAAAAGCAATTTAAATGCAGAATTAATCATAAAATATCTTACCCGTAGTTAAGGTTAAATATTTATCTGGCGTTATTGAATTCGCCCTTAATATTTCATCATTGGGTATATGTTTTTAAAGTTCAATTAACAGAGCCCATTATATTTCGCTTGCAAGCATTTCATCGCAACGTAGTCATTTAACGCCTCAATTTCCACAAGGATATATCATGCTCAATTGGTCAAAAATCGATACTGTATTACTCGACATGGACGGGACTTTACTTGATTTACATTACGACACTGACTTTTGGCTCAATGTTGTTCCACAACAACATGCTCTGGCTCAAAATATCAGTTTTGAGGCAGCCCGCGCAGATATCTTAAAACGCTATCAGGCTGTGAGTGGCAAAATTCAGTGGTACTGCTCTGACTATTGGGAAGCACAGCTAAACTTACCTATTCTCGAACTAAAGCGCCAGTCTGCTCACTTAATCAAAATTCGTGAAGACGTTCCGCATTTTTTAACTGAACTTCGACGTGCAGGTAAAGAACTCATTTTACTTACCAATGCTCATCCAGAATGCGTAATGCTTAAATTTGAACATACCGCCATTGATAACTACTTAGACGGGGTGGTGTCAACGCATGAATATGGGGTAAGTAAAGAGCAACAAAGTTTATGGCACAAGGTTCAAGGGGATTTAGGGTTTGATAAACGCCGCACATTATTTGTAGATGACAGCTTACCGGTATTAAATGCCGCACGAAAATACGGCATTGAGCATTTACTTGCGGTTGCTAACCCGAATAGCCAGCAACCACATAACGAAATAACCGATTACTTAAGCGTCACCGATTACCGTAAGCTTATTTAGGGTCTGTTGATCTTTCAAGGTTAAATTTGCAGCAGTCTGTTTGGTATTTAGGCAAGGCAGAGCCTATGTGGTGTGGTTATTCCCCATAAATAGGCGATAACGCAGCATCAATGCCAAACAGGCGCTGCCCGAAGGGTTCTGCCTAGGGGCGATTTACTCTTTGTTGCTCGGTTTTTACTTAGCCCACTAGGTTACAAACCTCGCGTCGCGATTAAACCGCCCCTAGTTTGAACAAATTGTAATCCGCAAAGGTCAACAGACCCTGGCTTATTCGCCCTGAGGGTAACGCGCTACTAAGCCTTGATATACCTGTTTTGCAAAATCTGCATGCTCAGTATCAAGGCTTTTAACTACTTCAACTAAGTGTTCGTTATCTTCTTTGCCATGCCACACTTTAATGTAACTACCCTCTTTGTAACCATGATCCTGACGGAAGAAGTTCAGCGTATTTTTACCCACATAGCCACGATATAAATCATCAATATCCATACCGATTTGTGCCATACAACCGGCAAAAGCAGCCGCGTTAAAGGTTTTATTGGCAACCGCACTGGCTGCTAATAATTCAAGCGTTTGTTTAAAATCATCACCTTGCTGTGGGGCGCTCATTTGAGTTTGTAGCTGTGTTGCTATTTGCTCGTAGCTGGTCTCACCGTCGATACGTAGCGATAAACCAAAATGAAAAATATCAACCAGCTCTAAAATTACTTGCTCAGTATCTGGGGTTTGTTTTTTCCACCATTTCCAACCGTAATGATCCAGCATTTCTGCACATTCAACCCAAATAGCTCTATACCACTCAAAGCCTTGACTAAACCATTGCTCATGTACTTTGGTATTCATGGCATTTTGCATTTCTAGCATAACAACTAGTTTGTTTAAATTCGCAGACATATTGGTTCCACTGTTGGATTTATAATTAGGGTAATAATACAGATAATATAACTTAACGACCAGCCGAAAACTCATGCCACGAATTGATCAGGTCAACAAAGTCTTCAAAACCACAACCACTGCTTAAATCATTCTCTTCAAGCATGAGTTCATCATCTTGGTAGGCTAATATATCTTCGTTATCTTGATGCAGCGCATGCGCTTCAAATAACGCTTCATCTTTAGAAAGAATTAGGTCAATTTCTTGGCCTTTAAGTGTTACCGGCTCAAAGCTTGAACTCACCGAGCTAATAAGTGCCTGCACCATAGCCACTTTGTCTTTGCCTATTTCTTCATTTAACCAACGGCCTATAATCGCGTGCTCGCTGCTAATTTTAATTCTTAACCCACTAATAGGATCGCGAATGAATTGGTATTCCATAACTTTATTCCAGTACTGCTAATACAACAGATTATAACCTAATCAGCTATGAATAATGAAAGCCAGATACAAAAATAGCGCCGCAAGGCGCTATTTAGCATCATCAATTTAGCTAACCACCTGAGCGATAGCGTGCAGCATCAATAATTGCCCATAAATGGAATACGGCTCCAATTACGGCTGGAACCACTAAAAACCATAACGCATAGCCGCCAAAAACCAGAATTGCAAAAACAAGTGCCGCTAAAATACGGCCCTGCACCAACTGCCCTAAACCGGGGAAAAAAATATTACATAATGCTGCAATTACGTTACCGCCAGAACCTTGTTGAGACATACTAACCTCTGTAGTTTAATTAATTTTGTATTTGTACTTATTATTTATACTTACACACTTTATGCCAATTTATTAAGGCTTACAAATCATACAGTTAAATTATTACGAATTTATCAGTTTAGTATTTTTTGCCAAAAATAAGTCAAATTAGCAATTTTGAATAGCTATTTTAGTTACTTGCTCAGTTTATACTGTTAACTATTCAACAACTTAAATACGTATTTTATAAATAGCTGTTTATAAAAACAGTATTTTATTTAGCCTAACAAAAACACCTGTTATACTGCTCTCATTATTGATTAAAAAGGCGTAACGATGGACGTTTCAGAATTACTCGATGGCTTAAATGATAAACAACGCGATGCCGTTGCAGCGCCATTACAAAACATGCTGGTATTAGCAGGAGCAGGTTCAGGTAAAACTCGAGTATTGGTTCATCGTATTGCCTGGTTAATGCAAGTAGAGCAAGCCTCTGCCTATAGTATTTTTGCGGTAACCTTTACTAATAAAGCCGCTAAAGAAATGCGCTCACGGGTTGAAGAAACATTAAAAGCCCCTGTAGGCGGCATGTGGATTGGTACTTTCCATGGTTTATCGCACCGAATTTTGCGTGCACATCACCGTGAAGCAAACTTACCAGAAGCCTTTCAAATTTTAGACTCTGACGATCAGCTTCGTATGATCAAGCGCTTATTAAAATCGATGAATATTGATGATAAAAAATGGCCGGCAAAGCAGTTTGGTTGGTACATAAGCGCTAAAAAAGATGAAGCTCTGCGCCCTAAAGATATTCAGGCATACGATATTAACGAGCAAATGATGCTGCGTGTTTACGCGGCCTATCAAGAAGCTTGTGATAGAGCGGGCCTAGTTGATTTTGCAGAAATATTACTACGTAGCTATGAGGTTCTTAAAAATAACCCAACCTTGCTGCGTCATTATCAGCAGCGCTTTGCGCACATGCTTGTAGACGAGTTTCAAGATACCAATACTATTCAGTATGCGTGGTTAAAACTACTTGCGGGCGATACCAGCAGCATCATGATTGTAGGCGATGATGACCAAAGTATTTATGGTTGGCGCGGCGCAAAAATAGAAAACATTAAACGCTTTTTAACCGATTTTGATGCAGAGACGATTCGCCTTGAGCAAAACTATCGCTCGACTGCCACTATTCTTAAAGCCTCAAACGCGTTAATTCAAAATAACTCCGAGCGAATGGGTAAAAGTTTATGGACCGATGGTAACGACGGTGAACCTATTTCTATTTATGCTGCTTTTAATGAGCTAGATGAAGCGCGCTTTGTGAGTAGCAAATTACGTAGCTGGCTTAATGCGGGTAATGCACTTCAAGATGCGGCTATTTTATATCGTAGTAATGCGCAATCGCGGGTACTTGAAGAAGCAATGCTACAAGAAGGTTTAAAATACCGAATTTATGGCGGTATGCGATTCTTCGAACGCCAAGAAATTAAAGATGCTCTTTCATACTTACGCTTAGTGGGTAACCGCCAAGATGATGCGGCATTTGAGCGTGTTATTAATACGCCCGCCCGCGGCATTGGCGATAAAACATTAAGCCATATACGTGACTGCGCTCGCGCTGAATCTTTGCCGCTTTGGTATGCTGCTAAAGCCATTGTAGAGCAACAGCATTTATCGGGTCGCGCTTCTGGAGCTGTTGCCAAGTTTGTTGAGTTAATTGAACATATTGAAGATAAGATTAGTGACTTAACGCTGCACGAGCAGGCTAAATATGCCATTCAAACCTCAGGGTTAATGGCAATGTATCAGGCTGAAAAAGGTGAAAAAGGCCGTGCTCGGGTTGAAAACTTAGAAGAATTAATTAGCGCCTGCGATCAATATGAACTCCCTGAAGAGGAAGAATTCAGTTCACCACTACAAGGCTTTTTAGCCTACACCTCGCTTGAATCAGGTGAAGGGCAAGCTGATGAACATGAAGATGCGGTACAAATGATGACGCTTCACTCAGCTAAAGGCTTAGAGTTTCCGCTGGTATTTATGGTCGGTGTTGAAGAGGGCATGTTCCCATCACAACAAAGTAATGAAGAAACGGGCCGTTTAGAAGAAGAACGCCGCCTTTGTTATGTAGGTATGACCCGTGCTATGGATAAACTGTATATAAGCCACGCAGAAAGCCGCCGTTTATATGGTCAAGAAAAATACCACAGCCCATCGCGTTTTTTACGTGAAATACCCGAAGACTGCGTAGAAGAAATTCGCATTAAAACCCAGGTTTCTCGCCCGCCAGCAGCTGGTCGCTTTAGTGCATCGGTTAGCCATGCCGCCTTTGAAGAAAGCGGGTTTAATTTAGGTCAACGGGTGCTACATGCAAAATTTGGCATTGGTACGGTGCTTAATTACGAAGGCAGTGGCGCACAATCGCGAGTACAAGTTAACTTTGACGACTTAGGTAGTAAGTGGTTAGTAACAGCTTATGCAAGACTACAAGCCGTTTAACCGCGTTATAGAGCATCTGCAACAGCAGCTAACGAATGCTAAACATCGTCAGTTACTGTTGCTTACAGGCGATAAAAATTGGTGTTATGAGCAATGCACTCAGCTGCTTGCTCAATTACAGCAACCCTCTTTTGTTCTTTCTAAAAACACAAATTTAGTTAATGCACATTGGCCAGAGCATACCCATCAAATTTTAGGGCAAGAATGCGCCCATGCTGTTTATGATGGCTACAGTGGACTGGTGCCAGATAAACTAGCAGCCTTAGCGGGCGTAGTTCAAGCGGGTGGCTTTTTAATTGTATTACTTCCACCGCTCGAATCACTTGAACATTGGTGCGATCCTGCGCTGCCATTATTTCAATCATTTGGACAAGCGCATCAATACAGCTTTTTTAATCAACGCTTAAAGCACTTACTGAGCAACGCCTCCTTATTACATTTTAATCAACAAGATGGCTGGGTTACTCTTGCCGACATTGATTCATCAGCAGGTACAATAGATTTTACCGAGCAACAACAATGTGTTGAATTAATAAAAAAAACCGCGCACGGACGGGCAAATAGACCATTATTGATTAATGCTGATCGGGGACGGGGTAAATCAGCGGCATTAGGGATTGCCGCAAGCGAGCTCAGCGATAAAAAAATCCTCATCAGCTCTATGCAATTTCGCGCATTGCACAGCAGCTTTAAACATTTAGCAAACGCACTTAATTTGGAGTATCAAGCAGGCAATAAATGCATTGCAAACATGCAATATATTGCACCTGATCAGCTACTTAACGAACAGCCTGAGTGTGACTTGCTATTAATTGATGAAGCGGCAGCAATCCCTGTTCCAATGCTCATAAAACTACTCCACCTTTATCCTCGCGTGGTATTTTCAAGCACCATGGTTGGCTATGAAGGCAATGGTCGCGGCTATATTCTAAAGTTTACTCGCTACATTAAAACGCATTTTAAAAATATGCGCAGTATGACTATTGAGCAGCCTATTCGCTTTGCAAAGCAGGATCCATTAGAGCAGCGCATTCGCACGTTATTAGCCTTAGATGCTGAACATCACAGCGTCACCTTACACTCTACTCCTTTGCAATTTAAGCAGTTACAGGCACATCAACTTGCTAGTAACGAGTCACTACTTTATCAAGTGATTGGGTTGCTAACGCTGGCACATTATCAAACCAGTGTGAATGATTTACGCCACTTACTAGACGCCACTAAACAACATGTATTTGTTTGCCAACAAGGTGATAATATTCTCGGTGTCTGTTTAATTGCGATTGAAGGTGGGTTTAATGCCGCCATGAGCAATGAAATAGCACAAGGAAAGCGCAGGCCTCAAGGTCACTTAATGGCACAAACGTTAGCACAATTGAGTTTTAATGCTGATGTTTTAAAACAACACTGCGCCCGCGTGGTGCGTATTGCCATTGATCCACAGCATCACAACAAAAAAATAGGCACACAGTTACTTAAATACTGTGAACAGCAATTGCAGAGCGAGTGTCATTGGTTTGGTGCCAGCTTTGGTGGCAATGCGCAATTACTCAGTTTTTGGCAAAGTAATGGCTTTGATTTAGTTAAACTCGGTTTTCAAAAAGATAAGGCAACGGGCGAGCACAGTGCATTAGTTGTTAAAAGCTTAACTAAAAGTGACCAACTAGTAGAGCAATTAGTAGCACAGTTTGAAGCCGATTTCCCTTTGCAACTACTCGATCACTATAGTCAGCTTGATTATCAACTGGTCGCGAAAATTGTCTCTCATTTTAATACTCATACTGGCAGTATCACTGAGCAATTAAGATTAAAGTCTATGTTAACAAGTGACTACCAGCTTTTTAATATAAAACCATTGCTCTGGCGACGTTTTTGGGCATTGCCGTATAGCTTGCCAACCGATGACGATAATTTCCAATATGTTTTTATTAGGCTAGTATTACAAAATTGGACACCGAAAAATATCCAAAGTCAGTTAGGTTTGAATGGCACAAAGTCATTTAATACATTATTTAAAAAGGCTGTAAATAATTGGTATGAGCGCATTTCGCATAATAGCAAACCTTAACATTGTCCTTATAGCATTAGTGCTTGGGCAAACTTTCGCGCATGCCGAGCAAACCAACAACAAAGTAATTAAGCTGGGCATGTCTACTGCACTGACTGGCCCTGCTAAAAATATTGGCCAACAGTTACATAAAGGTAGCAGCGTTTATTTTGACAAAGTTAATAACGCTGGCGGCATTAATGGCGCTAAGGTGCTACTTTTAGTGGCTGACGATCACTATGAACCCAAACAAACAGTTAATAATACTCGTGAGTTTATTTACACAAATAAAGTTGATACCCTGTTTGGTGCCATGGGTACCCCAACCAGCCATGCAATTATACCTTTACTAGAACAATCAAAAATTCCGTTCTTAATGCCTTTTAGCGGGGCGAGCTTTCTACGTGAAAAACCGTCAGTTAAAGCATTTAACTTAAGAGCAAGCTATAACGACGAAGCACAAGAACAAATCAAATACCTCGTTGAAGAGCATAAACATACTAAAATAGGGCTGTTTATACAGGCTGACGAATTTGGCTTATATGTAGAATCAGGACTAAGAGAAGCACTCGCTAAATATAACCTTACACCGGTAATAGTTGCTCGCTACAAACGCAATAGCCAAGATGTGGAGTCGGCACTTAATACCTTAAAATTAAGCGGAGTTACGGCAATCTGTTTAGTCGGCACTTATGAACCACTCTCTGAGTTTATTAATAGCGCCCAAAAGCAAGGGTTTAATCCTGAATATACTAGCGTTTCGTTTGTACCCAGCTTTGACTTATTTGATGAAGTAAACTCACCCTCACATATTATGGTAACGGAGATTGTTCCAAACCCACTAAATTGTAACGATAATTTTTGTACTGAGTTTTTAGCCGATATGCAAGCGAGCAACATTAAAAAACCGAGTCGTCTTCATTTTGAGGGTTATATTAACGCTATGGCATTTAGCAAAGCAGCGAAAAACTGTCAATTCCCCCTTCAGCAATCCTGCCTGATGAATGAGCTTAATTCTTTATTAGTAACCGATACACTTATCCAAAAGTTATTCATAAATACTGAAAACAACAATAAACGTAATGTTTATCGCTCTTATTATGTGAATAAATAAATACCTTGCAAATATTGTTCTATCCTTAGTATACAAACTTAGTATGTGAGGAAGCCATGGACTTAATTAATTTTAAAGTGGGTTATAAAACCATTTCACTTAAGATTCTTGATATCTTATTAACGGAACAATTTCATAATAACCTCACGGTGCTGCCTAACGATAACAAGAGCTTCCTAGGCGTTAAAGATTATATGGGGATCCCAACCCCAGTATTTGACTTAGGAATAATTTTAAATGGCGTGTCTACAGAGCACAGTAACCGAGATGCGTTAAAGCAACTTAAATCTTGGCAAAAACAACTCAATACGTGGTTTAATCAATTAGAACAAGCGTTACTAAGTTCGCAAAATTCGTTAAATACGAGTCAATGTGAGCTTGCTGACTTTGAACAATTTTATATGGAATTTAAAACCGATAACGACGAATTAAAAAGTACGATGTCACGCTTTAATGAGCCGTTTAAATCACTTTTACAAAAAGTAGAAGACGCTATTAAAGTACATAAACAAAAAAATAGTAAACAAGTCCTCATACAGCTTGAAATTGTAAAGCGCCATGAGCTGATTCAATTAGAGCGCTTATTTGAATCAGCCAAAGAGCAAATAACCTTAGACTATAAACCGATTATTGTTTTTACAACAAAAGATGGGATGACCCCGCATGTTGGCTTATTAGTTGATAAAGTAGAAGATAATATTGAATATAGACAAGAAGATATAAAACCTCTCGATAAGTTGACTGAAATAGGCTTTGATATTGATCCACAAACAAGAAATATGATGCATGGATTAATTAAGCTAGCCGATAAACACAGCGTACTTATTTATCCAAGCGCTATATTTAAACCCAAAGAACTTCAAGCTTCTAACAACACACAAGAGCATGAAACCGAAGCCTATGGACTGTTCTAAGCTAATTATTTGTTATAAACAACACTTATTAACAAAAGTTCGGTTGGTAGGCTTTAGGCGCTGATTCTTTTACTTTTACCTAATACCTTTCACCTCGAACCTGCATTTTCACTTTCCTGCAGACGTAAAAAAACCCGTCACATTGCTGTAACGGGTTTCTCTTATTTGGAGCCTGGTAATGTCGTAGTGCCCACCGCGGTAGAGAGCCACACTACAAGGTACACTTATGTTTTTTAATGGGATGAATTGGACTCTGAGGTAGTCGGTGCGTTCTTTTACCCATGAGTTTCGTAATACTCAACCCATGCTACGAAGTACAGGTTGACACTGTGCAACTGATAGCTGACGGCTGATAGCTAATATTTTTACTTTCCTGCAGACAACAAAAAACCCGTCACATCGCTGTAACGGGTTTCTCTTATTTGGAGCCTGGTAATGTCCTACTTTCACATAGCAAATGCTACACTATCATCGGCGCTGTTTCGTTTCACTACTGAGTTCGGCATGGGGTCAGGTGGGTCCAAAACGCTATTGTCACCAAGCAAATTTGGTGTAAGGTCGATTTAATCAAGCTTACTAAAATTTGGAATTCTGATAATAAAGAGTAATCAAGTATCTACTTTAGTTATATTAACTTCTGCGCTTAAACTATCACATAAAACGCGTTTGGCGTTGTATGGTTAAGCCTCACGGGTAATTAGTACAAGTTAGCTTAATGGCTCACACCACTTCCACATCTTGCCTATCAACGTTGTAGTCTTCAACGGCCCTTCAGAGACTTTAAAAGTCTAGTGAGAACTCATCTCGAGGCCTGCTTCGCGCTTAGATGCTTTCAGCGCTTATCAGTTCCGAACGTAGCTACCGGGCAATGCCATTGGCATGACAACCCGAACACCAGCGGTTCGTTCACTCCGGTCCTCTCGTACTAGGAGCAACCCCTCTCAATTCTCAAACGCCCACGGCAGATAGGGACCGAACTGTCTCACGACGTTCTAAACCCAGCTCGCGTACCACTTTAAATGGCGAACAGCCATACCCTTGGGACCGACTTCAGCCCCAGGATGTGATGAGCCGACATCGAGGTGCCAAACACCGCCGTCGATATGAACTCTTGGGCGGTATCAGCCTGTTATCCCCGGAGTACCTTTTATCCGTTGAGCGATGGCCCTTCCATTCAGAACCACCGGATCACTATGACCTACTTTCGTACCTGCTCGACGTGTCTGTCTCGCAGTTAAGCTGGCTTCTACCATTACACTAACCGTACGATGTCCGACCGTACTTAGCCAACCTTCGTGCTCCTCCGTTACTCTTTGGGAGGAGACCGCCCCAGTCAAACTACCCACCAGGCACTGTCCGTAACCCCGATTCAGGGGCCAACGTTAGAACATCAAAACTACAAGGGTGGTATTTCAAGGACGACTCCACAAAAACTAGCGTCTCTGCTTCTAAGTCTCCCACCTATCCTACACATGTAGGTTCAATGTTCAGTGCCAAGCTGTAGTAAAGGTTCACGGGGTCTTTCCGTCTAGCCGCGGGTACACAGCATCTTCACTGCGATTTCAATTTCACTGAGTCTCGGGTGGAGACAGCGTGGCCATGGTTACACCATTCGTGCAGGTCGGAACTTACCCGACAAGGAATTTCGCTACCTTAGGACCGTTATAGTTACGGCCGCCGTTTACCGGGGCTTCGATCAAGAGCTTCTCCGAAGATAACCCCATCAATTAACCTTCCGGCACCGGGCAGGTGTCACACCGTATACGTCATCTTGCGATTTTGCACAGTGCTGTGTTTTTAATAAACAGTCCCAGCCACCTGGTCACTGCGGCTCCAATCAGCTTAAAGAGCAAGTCTCATCACCAATCGGAGCGTACCTTCTCCCGAAGTTACGGTACGATTTTGCCTAGTTCCTTCACCCGAGTTCTCTCAAGCGCCTTAGTATTCTCTACCTGACCACCTGTGTCGGTTTGGGGTACGATTCGGTATAATCTGAAGCTTAGAGGCTTTTCCTGGAAGTATGGCATCAGCAACTTCATCACCTTGGTGACTCGTCTCGTGTCTCAGCCTAACAGCAACCCGGATTTACCTAAGTCACTAGCCTACACACTTTCACATGGACTACCATCGCCATGCTTGCTTAGCCTGCTCCGTCCCCCCATCGCAATTATACCAAGTACGGAAATATTAATCCGTTTCCCATCGACTACGCCTTTCGGCCTCGCCTTAGGGGTCGACTTACCCTACCCTGATTAACATGGGATAGGAACCCTTGGTCTTCCGGCGTGCGGGTTTTTCACCCGCATTATCGTTACTCATGTCAGCATTCGCACTTCTGATACGTCCAGCATACCTCCCGGTACACCTTCAACCGCTTACAGAACGCTCCCCTACCACTCAAAATAAATTTTGAATCCGCAGCTTCGGTGCATAGTTTAGCCCCGTTACATCTTCCGCGCAGACCGACTCGACCAGTGAGCTATTACGCTTTCTTTAAAGGATGGCTGCTTCTAAGCCAACCTCCTGGCTGTCTGGGCCTTTCCACATCGTTTCCCACTTAACTATGACTTTGGGACCTTAGCTGGCGGTCTGGGTTGTTTCCCTCTTCACGACGGACGTTAGCACCCGCCGTGTGTCTCCCGGATATTACTTTACGGTATTCGGAGTTTGCAAAGGGTTGGTAAGTCGGGATGACCCCCTAGCCTTAACAGTGCTCTACCCCCGTAAGTATTCGTCCGAGGCTCTACCTAAATAGATTTCGGGGAGAACCAGCTATCTCCCGGTTTGATTAGCCTTTCACTCCTAACCACAGGTCATCCCCTAACTTTTCAACGTTAGTGGGTTCGGTCCTCCAGTTGATGTTACTCAACCTTCAACCTGCCCATGGCTAGATCACCGGGTTTCGGGTCTATACCTTGCAACTATTCGCCCAGTTAAGACTCGGTTTCCCTACGGCTACCCTAATCGGTTAACCTCGCTACAAAATATAAGTCGCTGACCCATTATACAAAAGGTACGCAGTCACCCAACAAGTGGGCTCCTACTGCTTGTACGTACACGGTTTCAGGTTCTATTTCACTCCCCTCACAGGGGTTCTTTTCGCCTTTCCCTCACGGTACTGGTTCACTATCGGTCAGTTGGGAGTATTTAGCCTTAGATGATGGTCCACCTATATTCAGTCAAAGTTTCACGTGCTCCGACCTACTCGATTTCACTTAAAATGCATTTTCATGTACGGGACTATCACCCTGTATCGTGGCACTTTCCAGAGCCTTCCATTAACACATAATAAGCTTAAGGGCTGTTCCGATTTCGCTCGCCGCTACTATCGGAATCTCGGTTGATTTCTTTTCCTACGGGTACTTAGATGTTTCAGTTCTCCGCGTTCGCCTCGTTAACCTATGTATTCAGTTAACGATACCTGCAAGCAGGTGGGTTTCCCCATTCGGAAATCCTAGTCTCAAGTGCTTTTTACTAGCTTGACTAGGCTTATCGCAAGTTAATACGTCCTTCATCGCCTCCAACTGCCAAGGCATCCACCGTGTACGCTTAGTCACTTAACCATACAACCCAAACGGGTCTTTGTTTTGTGACAGTTTAACTTCGCCAGAAGTTAATATTGAATACTAAAGTAGATACCAATCAATAAACGTAAACGTTCATTAAATGGCACTGAATGATACTGCTATCATTCTTTTTTACTTTTGAAAACTCTGTACAAATACAATGTATTCATACGAATTTTATTATCAGCTTTTCCAAATTTTTAAAGAGCATATTAATTAGTCAACCCAAAGGGTAAAACTAACTAACAATCATCTGTGTGGACACTACGAACAAATAAGTTCTAAATCGTATAAGGAGGTGATCCAGCCCCAGGTTCCCCTAGGGCTACCTTGTTACGACTTCACCCCAGTCATGAATCACTCCGTGGTAAACGTCCTCCCGAGGGTTAGACTATCTACTTCTGGAGCAACCCACTCCCATGGTGTGACGGGCGGTGTGTACAAGGCCCGGGAACGTATTCACCGCGTCATTCTGATACGCGATTACTAGCGATTCCGACTTCATGGAGTCGAGTTGCAGACTCCAATCCGGGACTACGACGCACTTTAAGTGATTCGCTTACTCTCGCGAGTTCGCAGCACTTCTGTATGCGCCATTGTAGCACGTGTGTAGCCCTACACGTAAGGGCCATGATGACTTGACGTCGTCCCCACCTTCCTCCGGTTTATCACCGGCAGTCTCCTTAGAGTTCTCAGCATTACCTGCTAGCAACTAAGGATAGGGGTTGCGCTCGTTGCGGGACTTAACCCAACATCTCACAACACGAGCTGACGACAGCCATGCAGCACCTGTATCAGAGTTCCCGAAGGCACCAAACCATCTCTGGTAAGTTCTCTGTATGTCAAGTGTAGGTAAGGTTCTTCGCGTTGCATCGAATTAAACCACATGCTCCACCGCTTGTGCGGGCCCCCGTCAATTCATTTGAGTTTTAACCTTGCGGCCGTACTCCCCAGGCGGTCTACTTAATGCGTTAGCTTTGAAAAACAGAACCGAGGTTCCGAGCTTCTAGTAGACATCGTTTACGGCGTGGACTACCAGGGTATCTAATCCTGTTTGCTCCCCACGCTTTCGTACATGAGCGTCAGTGTTGACCCAGGTGGCTGCCTTCGCCATCGGTATTCCTTCAGATCTCTACGCATTTCACCGCTACACCTGAAATTCTACCACCCTCTATCACACTCTAGTTTGCCAGTTCGAAATGCAGTTCCCAGGTTGAGCCCGGGGCTTTCACATCTCGCTTAACAAACCGCCTGCGTACGCTTTACGCCCAGTAATTCCGATTAACGCTCGCACCCTCCGTATTACCGCGGCTGCTGGCACGGAGTTAGCCGGTGCTTCTTCTGTCAGTAACGTCACAGCTAGCAGGTATTAACTACTAACCTTTCCTCCTGACTGAAAGTGCTTTACAACCCGAAGGCCTTCTTCACACACGCGGCATGGCTGCATCAGGCTTGCGCCCATTGTGCAATATTCCCCACTGCTGCCTCCCGTAGGAGTCTGGGCCGTGTCTCAGTCCCAGTGTGGCTGATCATCCTCTCAAACCAGCTAGGGATCGTCGCCTTGGTGAGCCATTACCTCACCAACTAGCTAATCCCACTTGGGCCAATCTAAAGGCGAGAGCCGAAGCCCCCTTTGGTCCGTAGACATTATGCGGTATTAGCAGTCGTTTCCAACTGTTGTCCCCCACCTCAAGGCATGTTCCGAAGCATTACTCACCCGTCCGCCGCTCGTCATCTTCTAGCAAGCTAGAAATGTTACCGCTCGACTTGCATGTGTTAGGCCTGCCGCCAGCGTTCAATCTGAGCCATGATCAAACTCTTCAATTAAAAAGTTTTATGTCTTTCGACAGCTCAATGAATTCTGAATTTATTTAATATCTTTCGATATTGAATTGACTGTGCTGAATAATTACCTAAGTAACTATTCTGTTGGTCACTCAGTTTCAATTGAGACTCTAAATTTGTTTGCCTCACTACCTAAATAGCTTGGCTGTTAGAACTCAATCTGTACGAGTGCCCACACAGATGATTGCTTTATATTGTTAAAGAACGTTGCGATTAAAGCGTTTAACTTTATCTCGCTAGGGCTGCGCATATTACGCTTTCCTATTTTTTTGTCAACACTTAATTTTTTTAAACTTGAAAGTTTTCGAAACTAAGTTTTACTCGACTCACTAAGTAGCTCGTGCCTCGCTATGCGTTGGCCTTCCCCGTCTCAGTGGGGTCGCATTATAGGGAGATCCGAAAACAGATCAACCCTTTTTTGAAGAAAACTTGAAATAAATGACTGTTCGAACAAAATTACAACTAAACGCTCATTTTAACCACTAAAAACTGTGGTAAAGAGCGGTTTAACTAGTTTACTTTAAGTTTCCAACCACATTTTTTCTGATACTTAATCTCTTGATTTAGCTCACTTGCCATTAATGGGTGGTTTTTTAACCAATCGTTTTCAAATTGAATAGCTAACTCTTCATTTTCAGCTGTTATCTTAAAGTTAGGCAAGACATCATCTTGGCGGCGCATAGATAAAATAACGGCAACACGTAATAGTCGAACGATATACGTTGCAACGTTACTGTGCGCACCTAAATGATCTAAACATCCTTTTTGAAGGTCTGAACGATGGCTGTTGGCAATCGCAACGATCACTTTGTGTTCTGATTGCGAAAAACCTGGCATATCGGTATTTTCTAAAATGTAAGCGGTATGTTTGTGGTATTGCTTGTACTCTATTAATAAACCAATCTCATGAAGTTGCGCCACCGCATTTAAAAGCGGTAATCCACTTAATGCTTCTATCGGCCAATAGTGATTAACCTCGCTAGCTAATTGTAAAGCTAAGCCGGATACTCGCGATGCTTGCTTTTGATCCACATGATAACGATTCATAAAACCATCAATAGTACGTTTACGAATGTCGTTATTATGCAGTTCCGGTAGCATGCTATATAAAACACCTTCACGAAGTGCGCCACCCGCCAATCCCATTTGTTCTATTTCTAGTGACTCAAACAGTGCAATTAAGATAGCCAGCCCAGATACAAACACTAAACGTCGCTCTTCACTTAACCCTGGCAAGTCGAGTTCAGCTATAGTCTCATAAGCAATAGATTGTTGTTTAATGGTGTATAGCTTTTCAAGGGTGAGCATTTCATTTAAATTTTGTGCCACCATTATTTCTTGAATAGCTTGTACGGTCCCTGACGCACCAGAGGCAAGTTGCCAACCAGCCGTTTTATACTCAGGTGCTATTTCATCAATAACAGTACGCGCGGCTTCAATGGCAGTATTAAAGTTTGCTTCATTTAACTGGCAATCTTTAAAGTAGCGTTCAAGGTAAGTAACACACCCTATATTAAGACTTTTATAGTGACGTGCTTCAAAGCCTTGGCCAATCACCACTTCAGTACTCGCACCACCAATATCAATAACTAGCTGTTTGCCCGCACATGAAGAAGTGTGCGCAACTCCTTTGTAAATAGTTCGCGCTTCTAGCTCACCACTAATAACATTAACTTTATGGCCTAATATTTTTTCAGCACGTAATTTAAAGTCGTCGGCGTTGGTTGCTAAACGAAGTGTTGCAGTGGCAACAATGGTGATGTTTTTCTTGGGAATATCTTGCAAACGTTCCGCAAATAAGGCCAAACACTCCCAGCCTCGTTGCATAGCCTCTAAGCTCAATAGATTATTATCATCAAGCCCAGCGGCGAGTCTTACTTTGCGTTTGACGCGACCTATTGTTTGCAAGCCACCCGCCACTGATTTGGCAATAAGCATATGAAAGCTATTTGAGCCCAAATCAATGACTGCATATACATTTTTTTGCGGTTTAAGTTGCCCCACCGTTCAAAAACCTCTAGTTACGAATACTATCAAACTAACGGTCGGTTAAGACCGTCCTTTTTGGTAACCATTATTTGGGCGACGTCCGTTGTTATTACTACGATTACGTGGACCGGTAGAAAAATTACGTTTTCTGTGAATAGTCGGCTTGGTCAAATCATCTAGCAATGCACTTTTATCGTAATGCGATAAAGGGATGCTGTGCTCGATGTACTCTTCAATTTCATGAAGGTTATAAGCATACTGCTCACACGCAAAGCTAATTGCATGACCCGAAGCGCCTGCACGAGCTGTACGACCAATACGGTGAACGTAATCTTCGCAATCATCAGGTAAGTCAAAGTTAAATACATGACTTACTTCTGGAATATGTAAACCACGCGCAGCAACATCGGTAGCCACTAAAAAGTCTAGCTCGCCTTTACTAAATTGCGCGAGTATTGATTGACGTTTCTTTTGGTTTACATCACCGGTGAGCATACCCACTCGATGTCCATCTGCTTTTAACCATGCATACACAGTTTCACAGCTGTGTTTGGTATTTGCAAAAACAATGGCTTTCTCAGGCCATTCTTCTTCAATCAAGGTTAACAACAGCTTAATTTTATCTTCTTGTGAAGGATGAAATAGCTCTTCTTGAATACGTTTACCCGTTTTTACATCGGGTTCTATTTGCACATGCTCTGGGTTTGTCATGTGTTCAAATGCAAGCTCTTGTACACGATACGACAGTGTGGCAGAGAATAATAAGTTTAAACGCTCTGATGTATCGGGCATACGACGGAACATATAACGGATATCTTTAATAAAGCCTAAATCGAACATACGATCGGCTTCATCTAGCACGACTACCTCAATTTCATTAAGGGTGTAACAGCCTTGCTTGTACAGATCTATTAGGCGACCTGTAGTACCAATTAAAATATCAACGCCTTTTTCTAGTTGTGCACGTTGTTTTTCGTAATCTTCGCCACCATATACTAAACCTAAGTTAAGATTACAGTGCGGCGCTAAAATTTTTGCATCTTTGTGTATCTGAATCGCAAGCTCCCGAGTTGGGGCCATGATCAGGGCTCTTGGATGTTTACTAGGTGCTTTGCTAGATTGTAATAACCGATGGCATGTGGCGGTTAAAAACGCCAACGTTTTGCCTGTACCTGTTTGTGCTTGGCCCGCAATATCGCGCCCTTCACAAATAAACGGTAGGCATTTAGCTTGAATGGGTGTGCAATATTCAAACCCACTTTCGGTTAACCCGGCAACCACTTCCGGTGCAATAGCAAAGTCTGAAAACTTTTTATCGGTCAAATGTGTCTTAGTCATAGCGTTTAAGCATAACGTTTAAACTTGCAATAAGAAACAAGAGTGTTTAAATACGCACTAAATATTTCGCCTAACTAAACCGGAGAGCGCAATGAGCGAGAAAATAATCCAAATTACCGACGATAGCTTTGAAGCTGACGTATTACAATCAGACAAACCTGTACTAGTAGACTTTTGGGCTGAATGGTGCGGACCGTGTAAAATGATCGCCCCAATCCTAAGCGAAGTTGCTGAGGAATTTGATGGCCGTGTAACGATTACTAAATTAAATATTGACCAAAACGCAGGTACTCCACCTAAATTTGGTATTCGTGGTATTCCTACACTACTACTTTTCAAAGATGGTCAAGTGGCTGCAACTAAAGTAGGCGCACTATCAAAAACACAATTAGTTGAGTTTTTAGAAAACAACATCTAAGTGCAAATTTATAAAAAAAGGGCGCTCAGCCCTTTTTTTATTATTTATTTTACAGAAGTACTGGACGCTGCAGTAATGACCTGCTAGTTTATAAAGCCAACTAATCCTTAGTTATATTCAACAAACCTCACTCAACGATCTAATAAAGCGATTTTGAGTATGACAACTGTAATAAAGAACCCACCAATATGCATTTACGCGAATTAAAAGACAAGTCTATAAAAGAGCTTGTAAACTTAGCTGAGTCCATGGGGCTCGAAAACGTAGCCCGCTTAAGAAAGCAAGACATTATTTTTGCTATTCTTAAATCCCATGCCAAAGGCGGAGAGAATATCTTCGGCGGTGGTGTATTAGAAATTTTGCAAGATGGTTTTGGCTTTTTAAGATCATCAGAAGCTTCTTACTTAGCTGGCCCAGATGATATTTATGTATCTCCAAGCCAAATTCGCCGTTTTAGTATGCGTACTGGCGACTCTATTTCAGGTCTTATTCGTCCGCCAAAAGATGGTGAGCGTTACTTTGCTTTACTTAAAGTAAACGAAGTTAATTTTGATAAACCTGAAAACTCTCGCACTAAAATCCTTTTTGAAAACCTGACACCACTACATGCAAACGAACGTTTTCGTATGGAACGTGGTAACGGCAGTAAAGAAGATATTACCGCACGAGTTCTTGATTTAGCGTCACCCATTGGCCGCGGCCAACGTGGTTTATTAGTAGCACCGCCAAAAGCGGGTAAAACCATGTTGCTACAAAATATTGCGCAATCAATCACACATAACCACCCTGATGTTACATTAATGGTTTTACTTATTGATGAACGTCCGGAAGAAGTGACTGAGATGCAACGCCTAGTAAAAGGTGAAGTTATTGCATCAACATTCGATGAACCAGCATCTCGCCATGTACAGGTTGCTGAAATGGTTATTGAAAAAGCAAAGCGCTTAGTTGAGCACAAAAAAGACGTGGTGATTTTACTTGATTCAATCACACGTTTAGCACGTGCTTACAACACCGTTATTCCATCATCAGGTAAAGTATTGACCGGTGGTGTAGATGCTAATGCATTACATAAGCCTAAACGTTTCTTTGGTGCTGCACGTAACGTTGAAGAAGGCGGTAGCTTAACAATTATTGCGACTGCGCTTATTGATACCGGCTCTAAAATGGATGAAGTTATCTACGAAGAGTTTAAGGGTACGGGCAACATGGAACTACACCTTAACCGTAAAATTGCGGAAAAACGTGTATTCCCAGCTATCGACTTTAACCGTTCTGGTACGCGTCGTGAAGAATTACTTACTAAGCCTGATGAGCTCCAAAAGCTGTGGATTTTACGTAAGATAGTCCATGACATGTCAGAAATTGATGCCATGGAATTTTTAATCGATAAACTATCAATGAGTAAAACCAACGATGAGTTTTTTGATTCGATGAAACGTCAGTAATCTGAACGCTGGTTAAATAAACGTTTTTAAATAAAAAAGACACCAGATGGTGTCTTTTTATTTTTAGAGTAAATCAGCTTATCCGTATTGCTTAAGCAGTACCAGCAAGTCATTTACTAATGTTGTTAACTTTTGAGTGTTAATTTGTGACTGAAGTAATTCGTCATCTAGTGCTTTTGCCACTAATGCTATTTCTTTAAACTCAAACATTTGTGCCGCACCTAAAACTCGGTGGCTATCTTTTTGCAGCGATTTATAATCTCCAACTTTAAAATGCTGTTCAATTAGCTCACTTTCTGTAATCAGGCTTTGTTTAAAACTCGCTACTAAATCACTCATATCTACATGAATACTTTCTGTCGATGAATCCTCATTTGCTGAGCTTAAGTATTTAGCTAAAACAGTGTAAAAAGATTCTTTATCTATTGGTTTTGCTAAATAATCGCTAAAACCAAGTGATAAGTAGTGGTCAATCTCGTGGCTCATGGCATTGGCCGTTAACGCTAAAATAGGCTGCTCATAGCCACATTGTTTGAGTAGTTCAAACGCAGAAATACCATCCATAACGGGCATTTGAATATCTAAAAGCACCAAATCCGGATACAGTTTTAAACTTTGCTCTACGGCTTGCTCACCATTTTCAACGGCAATCACTTCAAGTCCTAGGGAGTGTAAATAACGACTGATCAGTTTGCGGTTATCACTGTGATCCTCAGCAAGCACCACCTTACCGGATAACAACCTATGCCCTGCAGCCGATTTAGCCTGCATATCATCGTGGCAAACTTGCTCTTCAACTTGTATACAAGGCAAATAGAACGAAAACTCACTGCCCTTTTTAAACTCACTCTGCACGCTAATATAGCCACCCATCATCGCTGCTAACTGCTGCGACAAACTCAAGCCCAAACCGGTACCGCCAAAACGTCGGCTAATGCTGTTATCTGCTTGACTAAAGCATTCAAAAATAAGCTTAAGCTGTGAGGAGCTCATACCAATTCCGGTATCTTGAATACAAAAGAGCAGCCCTTGATCCGTTTTGCTAACAGCAATTGTTACGTGCCCCTTATGAGTAAACTTAATGGCATTGGCGCATAAATTAATAAGTATTTGTTTTACTCGAGTTAAATCTAGCCGCGTAAAATAGGTATCACCTAACTGACTCTCTAATATCAGTGACAAGCCTTTCGCTTTAGTTTGTGGAGAAAACATAGCATGAACATCGTTGATCAATCGCACCATATCAAAACAGCTAATGTTAAGTTCTAGCCTGTTTGCTTCGATTTTACTTAAATCAAGCACATCATTAATCAGGCTTCTTAAATGCTCACTTTGTCGTTGTATTACCCTAAGCTCATCTTGTAATTGCTCAGCCTTATACTGACCACTAATAAGATCATCTGTTTGCGCCAAAATAGCGGTTAATGGCGTTCTAATTTCATGGCTTATATTCGCTAAAAACTGGCTTTTAACCTCGTTAGCTTCACGCAGTTCTTGCGCCACACTTTGCAGCTCTTTGGTGCGCTGTTCAACTTGCTCACTCAGCTTTAACTTCGCTTGTTTTTCTGTTCGGCGTTTATAAACAGCAATTACTGTAATTAAAATCAATATGGCAACAATCACCAATAAGAACGTCAGCTGTGAACGTTTAGCTATTTGTAATTCTTGTAAGTATTGTTGCTGTTTTAATTGTTTAATTTCTTGGTTTAGCTGATTTGATTCAAACTGAATTTGAAATTGACTGACCGCTTTTGAGGCTTCTTCGGTATTAACACTGCGCTGATAATCAACATACTGTTGATGCAAACTTAACGCTTTTTCATAATCCCCTAAGCTAGCATGGATAAGCGCTTCAACCCCCAAACCGTCTTTTATGCGCATGCCATTATTATACTCTTTGGCAAGCGTAATTGAACGCTCTGAGGTTTCTTTGGCATTTTCTGTATCGCCTTGCACAAATTGAACAGTCGATAACACGTGTAAGGCAGCCGCTAGTAACGACTTATTATCAGCCTCAAGTGCAAACTGTTGCCCTGCATTAGCATGATATAACGCGACATCAAATTTATTTAATTTAAGATTAATTGTGGCTAAATTGGTGTGCTTAGTCGAAAGCTGAAAGGCGTTATTAACACTTTGATAGTAGCGCAAAGCTAATTGGTTGTAATGCAACGCTAACTGGTACTGCCTCGATTCAGTGTACGCCACACCCATGTTACCGTATACCTGTGCAACCCCATCGTCATCACCAAGCTCTTGAAAAACTTTTAAAACCTCACGATACATCTCAAGCGCGGACTCATACCGAGAGAGACGAATATAAATACCGGCAATATTATGTAATATATCGGCTTTATCTTGTGCGCTCCCCTCTTTTTCATAAATGACTTTGGCTTGCTGATAATAGTCGAGGGCTAGCTCCATGTTATACATATCAAAGTAAGCGAGCCCAATATTACTGAGTAAGTTAGCCTGTTTAATCGGGCTTTTAAGGGTAATGGCAATGTTTAACGCGCGATTATAATCAACGACCGCTTGTTGCACTAACCCTTGATAATAAAGCACCACGCCTTGCATTTTAATTGCACGAAAATAAAGTTTTGGCTGTTCTTTGAGGGTGCTATTCGCCTCTAGTAATTTAAAATACTTTAGTGCATTAGCTAAATCACTCTGTGTAAACGCCAGCTCCGCTAAGTCACTGTAAATGGTCACGCGTTGTAAATTTGGAAGATCAGGGTTAGCTAATATGTCTGTTGCAAGGCGGTGCTTTTTAGTCCATGTTTGCTCAAGATCGAACTGCTCAAGCAAACTTGTCTGCTCATTGGATAAAGCGTCGTTTGATGCACCACTCATTACAACCAAAAGACCAATAAAGCAGATGCGCTTTAACCGAGTCAGCATAAAAATATCCTTTAATCCTTGCTAGCCATAATAAAATGACACCCAAACAATATGTAAACATCTAATTTAGACCAATATAAAACAGGCATTCACGCCCACTCCTTGGGGTTTAATGTTACTTAGGTGTATGATAATTTGTTCAAGATACACCAATTAATAGATTGTAAACAATGCTTAACCCACTGATAGATGAGATTTTTGAACTATTAATCAATAATAAAGTGTGGATGGTTCATACTTTAGCATCGGAACTAAAAGAACGTGGGTTACTTGATACCTTAGCCGCTGATCCTGGGCGTGATTTATTTAAACGTAATTTTTTAATTATGAATGCACTTTATCAGTTACAGCAGCAAGTTATGCCAAAACAGCAGCTACTGATTAAAAGTTTACATATTGAGCTGGTAAGCGACCCTCGCCAAAACCAACTTCACCCAAACGATCCGCTGCGTGACTACTACTTAAACTGGCAAAACTTTGAAACATCAACAGCAGAAATTAACGCATTATTAGATAGCTTTTGGCAACGTTTCAGTAAGCCTAAACAACATGAAGCGCCTTTAAGTGCTCAGCAACATCAGCAATTAATCGCTCGCTGGCAATTAGTACAACCAATTACCTTAAAAACATTACAAAAGCGTTGGCGACAACTAGCCGTTCAGCATCATCCAGACAAACAAGGGGGTGATAATGAAGTGTTTAAACAATTAAAAATGGAATATGAGCAACTCAAGACGAGCTGCTCATCTTAAAACGTAAAACTAGCGCGTCAGGCGACGAGCACGGATTTTACGCCCTTTAATATTGCCTTCGGTTAATTTACGTAACGCGGGTTTAGATGAGTTACGCTCTACCGCGACAAAAGCCACGTTATCAAGTACATTAATTTTACCCACTTGGCGCCCTGCTATACCATCTTTACCTGTTAATGCGCCTAAAATGTCGCCAGCACGCACTTTTTGTTTTTTGCCTGCATCAATCATCAAAGTCACCATTTCAGGTTTGTATGGAGGCTTATCTAATAGGTTATAAGATGGCATTGGCTCAGGGGTAAAATCACGCTCATAGTGGTCACCAATTTGCGCTACTTTAAATTGCTCAGCATCACCGTAAATAGAACACGCAATGCCTTTTTTGCCCGCTCGCCCGGTACGCCCTACACGGTGAACATGCGTTTGTGGATCATGCGCTAAGTGATAGTTAATCACCATGTCCATGTCATCAATATCTAAGCCGCGTGCTGCTACATCGGTTGCCACTAAAATAGACGCACTCTTATTGGCAAAATGAATCAGTGTACGCTCACGGTCACGCTGCTCTAAATCGCCATGCAATGCAACAGCGCTGAAGCCTTCATCGGCTAAATCATCACATACTTGCTGTGTTTCTACCTTGGTATTACAAAACACCACACAACTTTGTGGGGTAAATTTAAGTAATAGTAATTTAAGGGTTGGATAACGTTGCTTATTATTATCCATTTTATAGAAGTATTGCTTGATAGTGCTTTTTTCTTGCTGCTCTTCTACTTTAATCATTTCAGGGTTGCTCAAAACACGCTTTGCAATGGCTTCGATTGATTTTGGAAAAGTCGCGCTAAATAACAATGTTTGACGATTTGTTGGAATACACTCAATTATGGCATCGAGGGTGTCTTGAAAACCCATATCAAGCATTTGGTCGGCTTCATCAAGTACCAGCGTTTCAACATCATCTAAGCGCAATGTACCTTTACGAATATGGTCGTCAACTCGCCCTGGTGTACCTACAATAATATGCGCACCATGTTCAAGTGAGCCAATTTGAGGACCAATTGATACCCCGCCACACAAAGTTAAAATTTTAATATTATGAATACCGCGTGCTAATTTGCGCATTTCAACCGCTACCTGCTCTGCAAGCTCTCGGGTTGGGCACAGCACTAACGACTGGATACGAAAGCGTTTAACATTCAGCTTGGCTAAAACGCCCAGACTAAATGCCGCAGTTTTACCTGAGCCTGTTTTAGCTTGGGCAATAATATCTTTACCACTTAAAACAGGAGGCAGGCTTTGTGCCTGTACAGGAGTCATTTGGGTGTAGCCGAGTGTTGATAAATTATCAACTAACCCAGAAGGTAAGGCCAACGATGAAAAAGCAGTTGCAGTCACAGTAAATTCCATAGCAAAAAAATAACTTGAGAAAAGTCTCAATAAATATGCGGCTAATAATAGCAGATTTAACAATTAGCAACCATTAACAACGCACGATAAAAAGTGCAAATAAAGATATTGCAAATGATAGTTATTTTCATTAAGATCTGCGGCGTTTTACTATTCTAATAACTCTAAGCCGGAAGCTACTAATGAAACTTAACCCACTTTTTATCGCACTTTTAGCCAGTACCTCTGCAAATGTATTCGCTAACACCGCAAATATAGAGCGCATTGAAGTAAAAGGCAGTTACTTCAACGACTACAAAGTAGATAATGCCAGTGGGGCAATGAGAACCTCAACCTCATTACTCGATACCGCACAATCAGTCACTGTTATTACAGATACAATTGTAAATGAGCAACTAGCAACCACCTTAGGTGAAGTACTAAGTAACGATGCGAGTTTAACGCCAGGATCTAAGCAACGTAATCGTGAAGTATTTAACTTACGTGGTTTTGAGTTAAGTTCATCAACCGGCTACCTGCGTGATGGCCACCAGCATTGGTCGCACTATCAACAACCCATTGAAATTTTAGAGCAAGTTGAAGTAATTAAAGGACCATCGAGTATTTTGTACGGCCAATCGGGCCCTGGCGGCTTAGTAAATATGGTGACCAAAAAGCCAACCGCACAAACGTTATTTAATGCCAGTGCCGATGTCGATCAACATGGCTCAACTCGCTTTATGCTTGATGCTGGCGGCGCATTGACTGAAGCTGAAGATTTACGTGCCCGTGGCGTATTAGTAAAACAAGATGTTGAATATTGGCGTGAGTATCAAAACGGTGATAACCGCGAACGCGATCGTTTTTTAGGTGCATTAGTGGTTGATTACGATATTAGCGATAATGCCTTAGTACGTGTTCACTATGACCGTACCGATGACGAAGCAGGTCTAGATACGGGGGCTTGGATCGATAATGATGCTAATATCATTGGTAACGATAAAACAATTCGTGACATGTCTTGGGCCTTTACCGACATCACCGTTGAAAACATGGGCATTGATTTTAATGTATTTTTAGCCGATAACTGGCAAGTAAAACTTGGCTACAATGAACAAACATTTGAACGCCAGCGTTTTGAGTCAGCACCACGTAAGCCAAGTGACTTTATCGAAGGCGATAGTTATCAGTCACGCCCTTACGATCGCTTTGATGATTGGCAGTTTAAAACTGCTTTTATCGACTTTATTGGCGAATTTGAAACCGTGGGTGTGCACCATCAATTACTTGTAGGCGTTAACTCACTGGATTATTACTATGGCCAATTACGCACATCTGCTGATACGATTAATTTTTCTGCCGGTCAAAATGAGCCTAATCGCCCAAATATAAGTTACAAGTCAGATGATACTGTTAGCTCATCTGCCTACGACTACTACGGGATTTATATCCAAGATTTGATTTCGTTCTCGCCTAAATGGCAACTATCACTGGGTGGTCGTTACGATAAACAAAGTAAAGAAAACAGCAATAACGAATCGTTCGTACCTAAGGTCGGCGTACTTTACCATCCAAATGCATCAGCAACCGTATACGCAAGTTACTCGGAAGGATTTGAGCCGCAAAACGAAACATTAGAAAATGAAAATGATGTTAATAATGGCATGAAACTCGATGCCATTACTTCTGAGCAACGAGAAGTTGGGGTTAAATGGCAACTGTTTGATGACCGATTAATGCTCAGCGGCGCCCTATTTGATATTAGTAAAACAGGCACCTTAGTGAGCGAAAATCTGATTAACCCTATTGGTGATATAACCAGCATAACCACGCAAGCAGGTGAACAACGCCATAAAGGCTTTGAACTTTCTGCACAAGGTGCTGCTACCGATCGTTTATTTGTTATGGCATCAACCATGTATTTAGATGCTAACTATGAACGAGATGAAGAATTAGAAGGTAAGCGCCCAACCGATGCGCCAAAGTGGTCAGCCTCACTTTGGACCCGTTATGAACTCAACGACGCCATTGCTTTTAATGCCGGCGCTTTTTATGAAGGTGAACGTTTTGCCGATAATGCCAATACAGTAACAAAACAGGGATATACCCGTGTTGATGTTGGCGCAACCTACGCACTTAAGGTAAGTAATACAGATATTAACCTGCGTTTAAACATTGAAAACTTATTCGATAAAAACTACCTAGCCGGTGGTGGATTAAATAACGTGACGGTAGGTGAAGGCACAAGCGTGCGTTTAGCAGCGCAATTTAGCTTTTAAATACAAACTTTAAAAACCCATAGCCCACCTCAATTTGAGGTGGGCTTTTTTTGAACTGACTTTTGAACCCACTGAATAGCCTACTCATCTCATCTATTTTTTATCCTCTTTGTTACATGCTTTAATGGTGTTAATCATTACAAAGGCTCTCTCAATATGAAACAATTGCTCACAGCACTCCTATTTACCACCAGCATGACGGTAAGCGCCAACAACAGTGAATTCACTGCAAAACAGCTACAACAAGTAGATGAGGTGCGCACCACCGCCCTTAAAAGTGATTTAAGCTATCAATTACTAGAATCACTCACCACTGAAATAGGCCCGCGCCTACCAGGCACCGAAAACGATAAGAAAGCCGTTGCTTGGGCAAAAGCAAAGTTTGATGAATTGGGCTTTGATAAAGTCTGGTTAGAAGAAGCAACCTTCCCTGAATGGCGTCGCTATAGCGAAAGCGGAAAAATACTCACTCCAAGCGAGCAACCTCTGCATTTAACAGCACTGGGTAACAGCATTAGTACACCCAAAGAGGGGATCAGCGCACCTGTCGTCTTATTCGAAACCCTTGACGAATTAAAAGCTGCACCGGCGAATAGCTTAAAAGGTAAAATTGCTTATATTAATTACCGTATGAACCGTGATATTGACGGCAATGGTTATGGCCCCGCGGTAAAAGCCCGTGCTACCGGAGCAATTGAAGCGGCTAAAAAAGGCGCCGTTGCCTATATGATGCGCTCAGTTAGCACTGGCCACCATCGCTTTGCACATACCGGCGGTAGCTATTATAAAGAAGGGGTAACTAAAATACCTAACGTGACTATTGCCAATCCTGATGCTGACCAAATAGCACGATTAGTCGCATTAAACAAAGACGTGTCGGTTAATATTAATGTACAAACCGAAAACCTAGGCGAGGGCACTGGTTATAACGTCATTGGCCAATTTAATGGTACTGAAAACCCTGAGCAATATGTACTTATTGGTGGACACTTAGATTCGTGGGATTTAGGTACTGGCGCTCTGGATGATGGCGCTGGCGTTGCCTTAACCATGGCAGCAGCAAAGCATATTAGTGATGTAAAACGTCCTAAGCGCAGTATTCGCGTTGTGCTTTTTGCAGCTGAAGAACTCGGCCTTTGGGGCGCAAAAGCGTATTTTGCAAAGCATAAAAATGAGCTTAATAACATTGTGGCTGCTGCAGAGTCTGACTTTGGTGCTGATGTAGTTTATGGCTTTGAATCAAATGTAAACGCAGCTTCACTGCCAGTAGTGCGCGCGATTGCCAAAGAGCTTGCGCCATTAAATATTGAATACATTGGCCAAAATGAAGCTAAAGGCGGACCCGATCTCATCCCATTTAAAAATGCAGTTTCTGCGCCTATTTTTGAACTGGCACAAGATGGTACTGACTACTTTGATTACCACCATACAGCGGATGACACCCTTGATAAAGTGACACCCGCTAAACTTCGTCAAAACACCGCTGCTTATGCTGTATTTGCGTTAATGGCCGCCGACGCTAAAACGACCATTAAACCAAAAGCACGCACTAAAGAGTAACTGACATAATTACTTACAGTTTGCTGCTTTAACTAATACGCTCATTGTTTTAACTTAAAGAGAATTAAAACAGGGAGCGTATTTTCATGCTGCTTTTCAATACCAGTCAGTCTTTTCCTCATTTTACACAAGTACAGTGCTGCCCTAATTGCAAAAGTAACAGCTATCACTTAGTTAACCAAAGCCGCTTTTTGCGCTTTACTATTCTTCCTATAGTTCCGATAAAGTTGAGCTATAAACGCGAGTGCTATCAATGTGGACATTGTGAGCCTACAAGCATTAAAAAGTTACCCCTGTTCGAAAAGCTAAGCCTACCCAAATACTGTATTGGGTTAGTTTTATTGCTGTGGGTATTGTTATTTTTTTACCAAAAACACCTTAATGCTGAGGCGCTAAAACAAAGTTATTTAACCAACCCCAAAGCCTACGACACCTATTTAGTAAAGGCCGATAAATTCACTCATGAACCGTGGACACTGACTAATTTAAAAGTAGCGCAAGTGCTGAGCTTTGATCAGCAATTTATAACGTTTCAGGTGAGTAATTACAGCTATAAGCGCAGCAGCGCTATAACCACAGCAATGCGTGCCAGTTTATTAGTGCAAAGAGATTACTTTTCGTCTAAAACCATCACCCTACCTCGTAATGAAATAAAACGCTTATACAAGGATGACATTATATTCGACGTGCTGCGCCCCTATGCAAATAGTTTATATGGGGGATTTGTGATGTTTCCGCCACAGCCAAAACCTTTATATAAAGGAGTAAAGCTCGATAAAAATAATCAACAAGGAATTATGTACCACAAAGATGGGCAATACGATGAAGCGCTAGAAAGCTTTACTCTTGCAGCGCAAACAGGTTCTCAATGGGGGCAACTAAATCTGGCGCAAATGTATCGCGACGGGCAAGGCACAGAGAAAAACGCCCCACAAGCTATTTATTGGTATAAAAAAGCCATTGCTCAAGGTAATAGCAAAGCTAAACACGAGCTTGAGCAATTATGTAAAAGTGCACAATGTGAATAATGTAAAGTAGCGCGATTACGCCGCGCTACTATGGGTTTTAAAGAGCTTAGTATAGGTTACATGCATAATAACAATAACCAAACCCGCAACCACACCAAGTAAGCCATCAAATACTAAAGGGGCTAGCATCTCACCTACCCCACCTAAAGTTGACTGGGCGTAATGTGTGATATCAATCTGCGTATGATGCAGTAACTCAACACCATGCACTAAAATTCCACCCCCCACTAAAAACATGGCGATTGTACCTGCAAAGGCTAAAAACTGCATAAGTCGGGGAGCTGCTGCAAGTAGGCCTTTACCCAGTAATTCTTTAAATTTATTCGCAGAGAGTTTTGATTGGTTAAGTAAATACAATCCTGCATCATCAAGTTTTACAATTCCAGCTACCAGTCCATAAACACCAATTGTCATGATGATGGCAATAACACTTAGCACCAGTGCTTGATTCATTAACGTAGCCCCAGCCACAGTCCCTAAGGTAATTACAATAATTTCAGCAGACAGAATAAAGT
Organism: Pseudoalteromonas sp. SM9913; assembly: GCF_000184065.1. NCBI lineage: Bacteria > Pseudomonadati > Pseudomonadota > Gammaproteobacteria > Alteromonadales > Pseudoalteromonadaceae > Pseudoalteromonas > Pseudoalteromonas sp. SM9913. The sequence continues at coordinate 115,189 of NC_014803.1, read as the reverse complement.
CAGTACGAATAGCACCTTTTACTTTTTGCCTTTCATATTCAACTAAATCTAACTTTTCATCATCATCTATCGTTTCCTCATGGTGAGGTAAAAAGCGAGCAAATACTTTTTCAGCGCCTTCAAAACATAAAAATAAACCACCCATCATCAAAAGTGGCGTAATTAGCCAAGGCAACCACACACTAATTAATAACGCAGCAGGGACTAATATCGCTTTATTTAAAAACGACCCTTTTGCCACCGCCCATACTACCGGCAGCTCTCTATCGGCAGTGACCCCTGTAACTTGCTGCGCATTGAGCGCCAAGTCATCTCCTAGTACGCCTGCCGTTTTTTTAGTCGCAACTTTACTCATGGTCGCAATATCATCAAGTAAGGTCGTTATATCATCAAGTAATGTTAAGAGGTTAGTGCCAGCCATGATATTCCCTAGCTAAAAATAAGAGCTTAAACATAACGTAAAGCCTTATTTTCACCAACGGTTAATTTAGCTTTGCTAAGCTCTTAATTAACCAAGCGACTAAATAAGTAAAACACAGCCTAATGAAACACTACGCCATTACTATTGCTTTAATAGCCCTGGTTGCATGCAATGAGCAACCCATTACAACAAACTACATGTGCGATAACACCGCTGCACAGCTAGATATTATTAGCAACAAACAGGCGACGCTCCGCTTTAATAAGCATGATTATTTATTAACTCATGAGGTGAGTGCCTCTGGTAGCAAATATATTAATACCAAGGTACTGTTTTGGAGTAAGGGCGAGCAAGCTATGCTAATAATTAACGGTAAAAAATATCAATGCACAAGCAATTAACCACTAACTAACAACATATTAAAAAACTTGCTACACTAACAAAAGTCTTAATACTGTTGATAAAGTTATGCATTCTATCGCTATAAAACATAAAATAATTTTAGCCTTTTCAGCTATTGGCCTGTTAATGCTCACCAGCTGCATATTTTTTTACTGGTCACTCCATCAAATCAGTACCACTAACTCGCGCATAGAAACGTTAGCGGTTCCGGTACAGCAAGCGAGTAAAGACCTGCGTTTATCGCTACTTTCAATTACTAAATTTAACGCCATTGCTTACAGCCAAACTAAACTTGATTTACTACTGCAAAATAAAAAGCAAGCACACGCAGAGCAGACACAGTTTTTTAATAAATTAGAGACGCTAAAAGCACAAGTTGCCAAGCAACAAAGTATGCAAACATTGCTTGTTACTATTCATAATGACTTCACTAAACTAAACACTATAAGCAACGACATGCTTGCAGCAAAAGAGCAACGCTTTAAGGCGCAAAGTACCGCCGCAGCACTGACAGTTACCTTTAATGAACAGCTTCGCGATCTGAGTAACCAATTACTTGATATAGAGCTTATAAACGTAGCAGGCAACCAGCAATCGCTTTTAAATGCAGTCTTTGGCACAGCGACTCGAATTGATGATTTATTATTTACTCTAAACAATAATGTCAAAGGCATCGGGCAAGTAACCACCTCTGAAGATATCAATGCCCACCAACAGGACACTTCTTTTTTACTCAATAATATTCAATCTAATCTTAGTTATTTAGAGCAACAAGCCTCTCCTATTGCAAATAAGCTCAACGCCAATGAGTTAATAGCGGCGTTTAACGATTTAAGCAGCCTATTAAATAATCCTGATGGGCTGTATGCATTGCAGAACACTGTACTCAATAGCAAAGACAAGGTTGATCAGCGGTTTGAAAGTTTTCAACATGCTTTTATCATTATAGAAAATCAGCTAATTGAGCTTAATAAACTTGCAGACACGCGCTTTGACTCCCTGCAAGAGAGCGCTAAGTCAGCAATCAATACCGGCTCTAGCTTAGTTATTATTATTGCTTTTGTTTTAATTGTTTTGCTGGTTATTATTTCAGTGTTTACTACTAACGCCATGCTAAAACCACTTAAAAAGGTGAATAAAGAACTCGCACGCATAGCCTCAGGTGACTTTTCACAGCGAAGTAATCCTCTAAGTAAAGACGAATTTGGTACCCTGCTGCATAATACCAATAAGCTTTGTGATGATTTAACTCACCTAATAAAAGGGATCAGTAACGACGCCTACGAACTCGATAATTCAGCCATTCAAACCAGTGAAAAAGGGCAGCAAATGACCATCGTTGCTAAGCAACAGTTGGAACGCAGCGCACAAGCAACCTCATTAGCGCAACGTATGCTACAAAGCTCACAAGCCGTTTACGAACAAGCGCAGAGTACCTCAAATGAAATAACGAATGCCTCGCAGTTTGCAAATGATGTCAATGACATTGCAAACAACAATAGCCAAAGTATTGAATCTCTTTTAAGCCGCCTAGATAAAGCAGTTAGCAGCACCGAAGAGCTTGCACAATACACCAAACTGATTGGCGCTATTGTTGATACGATTAGCAGTATTGCAGAGCAAACCAATTTGCTAGCGCTTAATGCGGCCATTGAAGCAGCAAGAGCCGGTGAACATGGTCGAGGATTTGCCGTAGTGGCCGATGAAGTGCGTTCGCTTGCAGCACGAACACAAAGCTCCACTAGCGAAATAACCACCATGATCAACACACTACAACAACATACTCAGACTACCCAAGCTGAAATAAATGATGGTCAACAACAAGCCAAACATTGTGTTGAAAACAGTACTGAACTAAATGCAGCCGTTGAGCGTATCAAAAGCACGTTAGTATCGGTCAATGCAATGAGCAAAGACATTGCCCATGCATCGCATGAACAACTTGCAAACAGCACTGATATCCAACAAATAATGGCTAAGGTAACCGATCATGCCACCTTAAATGCCGACAATGCGACGACCCTAGCAAGCGAAAGTGAAGATGTTAATCAACTTGCACACTCTTTAAAAGGTGCGGTAGAGCGCTTTAAGTTTTAAGTGCAAGTAATGACTTGGCTTGCATGAACTGGGTATAATACTTTTAACTTTTTGCTAAGTAACGGCCCACAATGAAATACAAAGATCTACGCGATTTTATCGATTTACTTGAAAAACGAGGCGAATTAAAACGCATCAGCCAAGAAATCGACCCGTATCTTGAGATGACCGAAATTGCCGATCGCACACTGCGTGCTAAAGGCCCCGCTTTATTATTTGAAAACCCGAAAGGGTATGACATGCCTGTTCTAGCTAACTTATTTGGTACACCTAAGCGTGTAGCAATGGGCATGGGCCAAGAAGATGTCAGTGAATTACGTGAAGTTGGTAAGTTATTGGCATTTTTAAAAGAGCCAGAGCCACCAAAAGGTATTAAAGAAGCCCTTGGACAAATTCCGGTATTTAAGCAAGTCCTTAATATGCCAGCCAAAGAAGTAAAAAAAGCGCCTTGCCAACAAGTTATTTTACAAGGTGACGATGTTGATTTAACCAAGCTTCCTATTCAGCATTGCTGGCCTGGTGATGCTGCGCCTTTAATTACTTGGGGTTTAACCGTTACCAAAGGGCCTTATAAAAAGCGTCAAAATTTAGGGATTTATCGCCAGCAGTTACTTGGCAAAAATAAAATTATTATGCGTTGGTTATCTCATCGTGGTGGCGCGCTTGATTTTCAAGAGTGGTGCAAAGAACACCCTGGTGAGCCGTATCCGGTATCAGTGGCATTAGGGGCTGATCCTGCCACAATTTTAGGGGCGGTTACTCCGGTCCCCGATACATTAAGCGAATATGCTTTTGCCGGTTTATTGCGTGGCAGTAAAACGGAAGTGGTTAAGTCTATTTCGAATGATTTACAAGTACCGGCCAGCGCAGAAATCGTGCTTGAAGGGCATATTATGCCAGGTGAAATGGCACCTGAAGGCCCTTATGGCGACCATACGGGTTACTATAATGAAGTCGATGACTTTCCCGTTATGACAGTCACTCATATTACTCATCGTAAAGACCCTATTTATCACAGTACCTTTACGGGTCGTCCGCCTGATGAGCCAGCTATTTTAGGGGTGGCTTTAAACGAAGTATTTGTGCCAATTTTACAAAAACAGTTTCCAGAAATCGTTGATTTTTATTTACCGCCAGAGGGCTGCTCGTACCGTATGGCCGTGGTTACGATGAAAAAACAATACCCCGGGCACGCCAAGCGCGTAATGATGGGGGTTTGGTCATTCCTACGACAGTTTATGTACACTAAATTTGTTATTGTCTGCGACGATGACATTAACGCCCGAGATTGGAACGATGTAATATGGGCTATTACTACCCGTATGGATCCTGCACGCGACACCACGTTAATTGAAAACACGCCAATAGACTATTTAGACTTTGCATCGCCTGTCTCTGGCCTTGGTTCAAAAATGGGCATGGATGCAACCAACAAATGGCCTGGCGAAACAACCCGTGAGTGGGGCGAACCTATTGTTATGGATCAAGCCACTAAAGATCGCGTTGATGAACTTTGGGATAGCCTAGGTATTCTTTAACGACTTTGGTCTAGGCTATAAACTCACCCTGCGGATATGCTACTATTGCTCAAATAAAGTGCGTATCCGCTAATTTAAGGTAAAACATGCAAACATTACACGCTGACGTTGTTTCTATCAGTCCACTAACAGAATTTGTTCATAAAGTTATTTTAAAGCCGCAGCAACCCGTCACATTTGAAGCTGGCCAATATTTACAATTGGTTTTAGGTGAAAAAGATAAACGTGCGTTTTCAATTGCAAGCCGTCCTTCACAAACGGATGCTTTAGAATTACATATTGGTGCTTCAGTTGCTGACTCATATGCTATGCAATCGCTAGAGCACCTTCGTAGTGCCCACAATAATAATCAAACAGTGACTATTGAAGCGGGCTTAGGTGTTTCTCAACTACGTTTGCAGTGCGAGCGCCCCATTATTTTACTTGCTGGCGGCACAGGCTTCTCTTACGCAAAATCAATGGCCGATCACCTTGCTGAAATAAATTGTCAGCGCCCAGTGCTATTTTATTGGGGTGTTAAAGAAGAGTCTGCGCTGTATGCACACAGCGAAATGAAAGCTTGGGCAGATAGTCATAAGCACTTCGAATTTATTCCTGTGGTAGAAAATCCTACTGACAGCTGGACTGGCCATACTGGTTATGTGCATAAAGCGGTAATGGACGATATCATCTCGCTTGAACCTTACGATATTTACATGGCAGGTCGTTTTGACATGATAGGCATAGTGCGCGATGACTTTATTAGCCACGGTGCCATTCGCGAAAACATGTACGCGGATGCATTTGCTTTTATAAAATAACAGAAAATGCATCATTTTTAAGGCACCTTAGGGTGCCTTAATTGTTTTTATTGCCCGCCATTACCGCTGCGATGATTGTTATTACCTATTAAACTCATCAACATAAACAATTTCCTAAAATCCAATCTATAAACCATACTTTGTATAGAACATTCAGCGGGAGAAACCTAAATGCTAAATACAAAAGTAAAAGATTTTATGCAACACAAGTTGCCTCATATCACCCCTAATACAGAAATGACGACCGCCATTGCAGAACTACAAAAATTTAAATTGCTTGGTGCCCCAGTATTTGACGATAACAAGTTGCTAGTAGGTTTTATTTCTGAGCAAGAGCTTCTTAAACCCCTAATGCAAAGCAGTTATTTTTGTGACGGTATGGTAAAAGTATCGCAGTTGATGCAAACAGAAGTTGTGACGGTCAGCGGTGATACCAATATCATGGAATTAGCAGAACAAATGCAACCCGGTAAGCCAAAGAATTATCCTGTGGTTGATGGTGACGTTGTAGTTGGCATGATCAGCCGTGCCGATATTTTAAAAGCACTTTATGATAATTACGTTAGCTGTCAAACTCACATATAAACAAAAATGCCACTGTAAACAGTGGCATTTTTTTATAGTACAGGTGATTAACGCTGTGCGACTTTGGTTTTGAGTGCCTGTTTATCTGCATCACTTAAATACGCAATCTCAAGTGCATTGGCTTGCGCTTTTTCCATATCAGCTTGCGATAAACCAGCTTGTGGCGCTGCAGTTGTGTATTCGTACTCAATTTCAATCCCTTCAACAGCCGGATCATCGGTATTAATGCTGGCCAAAATGCCATGATCTAAAAACTGTTTAAGCGGATGCTTAGTTAAATCATTCACTGTGCTGGTTTGAATATTACTGGTTAAGCACGATTCAATACCAATACGGTTATCACGTAAATAATCCATTAGCGTTGAGTCTTCAATCGCTTTAACGCCATGCCCTATTCTGCTTGCGCCAAGCTCGTTTAATGCTTGCCAAATACTTGCAGCACCCAATGCTTCGCCAGCATGCACAGTAACCGCTAAATATGCATCGCGTACTTGTTTAAAGTGATCAACAAACAGTTCACCAGGGTAACCAATTTCGTCACCCGCTAAATCAACCGCGACCAAATCATTTTTAAAAGCAAGTAAAGCATCCAGCTCGTGTTGACAGGTTTTAACACCGTAAGTACGAGATAAAATACCAATTAAGTTTGCTTTAATATCAGCATCTTTTGTTGCACTTTTAATACCATCGACCACGGCTTCAACAACGCCCTGAGGATGTAAACCTTGGCTTTGTGCCATGTAGTAAGGGCTAAAACGTAGCTCTACGTAATCAAGGCCTTGCGCTTGTGCATCTTCAATGTTTTCTATTGCAATTCGTCTACAGGCATCGTAATCACCCAGTACCGTGACCCCCCAATCAAGCTTTTGTAAAAAAGCCATTAGGTTTGGCTCAGGATCAATAACTTGAACATGAGGAATAAGTGCCTCAACATTATCTGCTGGTAAAGCTATATTAAACTGACGACCAAGTTCTAGTATGGTTTGCGCGCGTACATTCCCATCTAAGTGACGGTGAATATCTAGCAAAGGTATTTTTCTATTAATCATAGTAGCTACTCGGTTGAGTTAAAATTGCGCGAATGATACGCAGGTACAGTAATATTTCAAGTGTAGAATATTTAAAATGGCGCTTGGAGGTCTTATGTCTGCCTTTTGTACAAAAATACGTGTTACTTATCTAAGCGAGATAAATAATACCAAAGCGTTTTAAATAGCTCATCAGCTTCAATAGGCTTGGTCATGTAGCTATCCATTCCAGAGGCAATCGCTTTTTGAGCGTCTTGTTCGTGAGCGTTGGCGGATAAACCAATAATAGGTAAATCAAAAAAACCTAACTCATTACGAATCACTTTTGTTGCTTGTAAACCATCCATATTAGGCATTTGAATATCCATTAATACTAGGTCGTAGTTTTTTTCGCTAAGCATCGCAATCGCTTCTAAGCCATCATTTGCGATATCAGCAATACCGTGTTTAGTTTCTAAAATAGCACTTACAACATGTTGGTTTAATGGGTTGTCTTCCACTATAAGTAATTGATATTTTTCTAAAGAAATATTACTCACATCAATTTTTGATAAAGCATCAGCACTGTATTTGGCTTTTGGCAGCGATGAATGAACTGGTAAGCTAAAAGTAAACGTAGATCCATGCCCCTCACTGCTTTTTAAATCAATAGCCCCTCCCATCAATTCGACCAATTTTTTACAAATACTCAAACCTAAACCAGTACCACCGTACTGACGTGACGTTGAGCTATCTGCTTGAGAAAAGGGTTTAAAAAGCTGTTTTTGAGCTGCAGAGCTAATGCCAATCCCGGTATCGTTAACACTAAAATATGTCATTTTTGATGATTGCCAAATCTTTAACGTAATACAGCCCTTTGCGGTAAATTTTACTGCATTATTTAATAAATTAAGCAGAATTTGCTTTAAACGAATAGGATCGGTATTGAGAATTAAATGCGCATCGCTGTCATACTCTAATTTTAAAGAAAGCGATTTACTCTCCACCTCAAATTGCATTAAACCGACGATGTCCTCGGCTAATTGCTTGAGGTTCACAGGCTCTTGCATTAACTCAAGTTTACCGGCTTCCATTTTAGAAAAGTCGAGTACATCGTTTAACACTCTTAATAATACACTTAGAGCACCATCAGCTTGCTCTATATAGCCTTTTGCTTGCTGCCAATCCTGTTGTTGTAGCGCTAGATAGTGCATACCCTTTATGCCATTTATTGGCGTGCGTATTTCATGACTCATGTTGGCTAAAAACTGACTTTTTATAGCGCTGGCTTCATCGGCCTTTTGTTTTTCTTGGCGTAGCGTGAGTGTTTGCTTTGCCACTTGTTCGCGAATCCGAATATTGGTAGCCGTCACAGAGATCAAAAATATAATCAACAACCACACAAATAACATACCCACTATTTGCGCTAGCCAGTATATGAACCACGATGATTTTAAAACGGGTTGATGCAGCTCAACGCGCCACATTCGCTGACCAATTAACAACTGATATTTTTTTAGTAACACCATAGAATGATGCTCTGCAATATAAAGTGCCTGCTGTTTTTCAGCATTATTAATATCAAAAAAACTAATCGCAATACGCTCATTAGAGTCAAACGACAGCGACTTAGAAAGTTTAGCTAAGCTAACCACGGCAACAACAAATCCTTTAAAATCGCCTTCTGTTACCACATTTCCAAAAACGGGATACATAAAGAGTACACTTAATCCATCGTTATTCGGTATCAGTGCTGTCGGTTCACTGATCACCAATTCATTAAGTACTTTAGATTTAGTGAGTGCTGTGCGTACTTGCTCGTTTGAACCTAAATCAAACCCAACAATATCTTTCATTCCCCTAAGTGGGTTTATATATTTTACGGGGTAATAGAGCTCTCGATAGGGGGCTTTTTGCCATTGCCCATTCGCTGATTTTTGTTTGATAAACGGGTTTTCGCTATCAACTTGCTCAATCCATGATTGATACTCGGCACGAGAATCATCAGTAATCGCAGGAACCCATTTAAAAGCAAGTATTTCTTCACTGTAGCTTAATTGTTTAGCTGTAAACTGCGTAAACTCACTAAAACTAACGTCTTCACTATTTGCTAAAAAACCACTTAATAAAGATAGATGCGCAATGATCTCATCTAACTTTTGATTTATAGCGCTTTGAGTCGCAAGCACTTTCGTTTCTTGCTTTTGAGTGTCTTTTTGTTTTTTTACACTCGCTGCACCATAAAAACTAATACTAATAATCGCATAAATAAGTAATGCAGGAACAATAACTTGTAGTCGATGGCGCATTTCAGAATAGTGAAATACAGCTAATAGCAATGGGGTAAAAATTAATACGCCAATGCTGTCACCTATCCACCAAGTAGTAAAATTATCCAGCGCATTCGCAGCAGGGATGATCTGGTTAAATACTAATAAACTCGTGCCAGCAATAGCGCCTATAACACAGCAGACAGGACCTGCAATTACTAAGCTTTGAATACTTAATTTTAACGATGAAAGGTCTAGAGGGGCTTTTATTACTTTTGTAATTATTTGCGCGCCAAGCCATGCTTGCAAAAAAGCAGCGAAGCTGAGGCCCACTGCATGTAACAAAATTTGCCAGTTTAAAATATCTGTAACATGGTCTAAATGAATTAAATTAATCAGTAAAGAACCAGCAATAATGCCTAAGTAAGCGCGATGGCGCCATAATAAAAAACTGGCTAGTGCAATGCCTGCAGGTGGCCAAGAAGCCACGGCATAACCGTCAACTGCGAGTAATAAATTACTAAGATAACCAGTAAAAAAATAAGCGCATGCAAGACTAAAAGAGAGTGTAAACACATTTTTCATAGCCTTCGCTCCTGCGCTTTTAATTATTGATTTATAAAATATAATCCATTATTGATAGAGCACAAGCGCCTTATCTAATTGTGCGCTGTGTTTATAGCTTAGTATAGCTTGTTGTCGATACTGTGATTTGTTATCACTATTAAGCGCTTTGTCGAATACTCGTGCAGCTAAATCATAATCACCTTGGGCATTCGCTAAACACGCCAGCGCTAATAATAACGCGTTATTGTGCTCGTCTTTTTTCAACCGTTCTTGAATGCTTGATTGCAGCTTGTAAGCATTACTTGGCGCAGCTTCACGTAAAATGTCGGCAAGTTCAGTGTGGTGCTTAGCGTGTTTGAGCATTTTATTTAACTCGTTTTCAATACTCGCCAACTGCCCTGTTTTTGCCATTTGAGTTAAGTACGCAGTGTGCGCATGTGCTTGCAATTTCTTACCTAATTGCTGGTACTTACTGGTTAGCTCATCACTCGCTTGAGCAGCAAAATAAGCTAAAAACACCTGCTGCCACTGCTTATCGCTCAATGCATCTTTACGTAATAAGCGCGGTAAAAAGTCTTCTAATATTTTAAAGTGCTGCTGTTGCACCAACACTTCAGTGTACAGTTTAAGCTCAAGTACCGTGGCTTTTTTAGATTCAGCCGCCATCCGTATTTGCGGTTCAATAACACTGCTGTCGCCACTGGCTAACCATAGTTTAGCCACTTTTAGTTGCTGCTCAGGGCTTATTTCAAACAAGTATTCCAGCGCTTTATCGGGTTGATTATTTGCCAGTGCAGCTTTTGCTAGTAACGCCAAACGTATGTCTAAAAATTTAGCTGGCACACTGTTACTTGATAACGCGCTTTCCACTTGCGCGTAATCGTCATTAATCAAACTCCAAAGTGCTTGCTCTATAGCTGCATGCTTGCGCTCTTGGCTGCGAGCAAAAAATCCATGTTTGGTATTTCTGTAAATAGATAAACAGTAGCGTACGAGTTTGTAAGTTAAATACAAAGCTGCTGCGCTCAGTGCCGCCATAATACAAAACGAAACAATCGTACCTTCTATGGTGGTGTTATTAAATGAAATCAGTACATAGCCTTTTTCATCTAACACGAAAGGAGTGATCGCTAATACCAATACAATAGCGACAATAAAAATGATCAACCCTATCATTGTGCCCACTCCTTAACTTGCTGAGTACTTTGCAATGTCACCTCAGGGTTAAAGTTAAGCGGCTCTTTTTCAAGGTTTACTAAAGTTTGTAGTACCACTTTTGTGGCATTATCATCTTGCTTAAAGTATTCAGTAACTAAACGTTTTGTGTCGTTTAAGGCGCTAAAATAGATGCTGGCTTGCTTGCTCATTAGTGCATCTTGCGCCTGAGTAATATTGAGCTTTATGCGCTGATTAATCAGGTGGCGCTCTCTATCAGTTAATAGCGGCTCTATTAATACCCCTTCGTGATGGCGAATTGTAATAAAGCTATCAACTATTTTATTCCAGCTATTTCGGATATTTTGCTGCCAATCACTCATATTTTCAGAGAGCGCGTTTTCGTCAGTTACTGACGCTTCTTCTGGCAAATTAACCGCATTAAATACCAAGTTATCGATACGATCTCTAACACTATTTAACTGTAAGTAAATCGCCTCTGTCGCAACGGGTTTAATGCTATCGAGCGTTTGTATGTCTTGTATAATTGCTTGGCGCAATTCAAGCGTGCCTGGGTGGTCGCTTAAAAGTGAATCTAAACGTTTAAGCACTGCACTTGTGCCTTGATAATCTTGTTCAGCCCACAATTTAAATTCAGCCATGCGTTGTAAGCTGGTCACTTCTTGTGGGTTTAATGTGTTACCACTTTGCTGCACTTTTTGCAGTGCTGCTTTTAATGCTTGCTGATTTTTTACAGAGTTTTCATTAAGCGCCATAGCAGTTTGCTCTTCGCTCTTTTGTAACGCTTGCTGAAGACTGAGTTGCTCAGACTTAAGCGCTTGCAGCTCTTGCTGCAATATCTTATTTTGCTCTGATAATGCATTAACCGCTAAATTTTGCACTTTACCGGCATTGAGCTTTTGATAAAACTCATAACCCACGCCACTGGCAACAAGTAACGAAATCACCAACGCTAAACTCCCCACCTTACTCACTTTATGGGTATTATTTTGCGTTTGATTATTGGCTTTTGCAGTGTCGTTTTTAGCGGTATTAGACGTGTTATTGGCTATTGGTTGCGCTGCTGCTTTTTCTACTTTTGACGTCGCTGACTGTTCACTCATTTTGCTACCTTGCTGATTAATGCAGGCAAACATAGCGTGGTCGCTAGCCCCTGCCGCAGTATGTATATGTGTCGAATTTATTTTTTGCTGTTGTAAATAATCGCCAATACGCTCACTGGCAACATAAAATTCGCACTGTTGTAACCATGTTAGTTGCGCCGCGGTAAGGGTATTAAAAATGGCATCAACGGCGGCATTACTAGTAATGACTATACCGTGTACATTCTGGCTTTGCCAGTGGTCTATCCAGTCAGCGGATTGTTGCGCTACCGGCTCGCGCTGATACACCACACAATTATTTAAAAAAGCACCGCGTTGTTTTAAGGTTTTTGCTATCTCAGGCCGCCCACCAATGCCTTTAACCAACACGATATTACTGCCATCAACCTCAGCCAATGACTTAAGCGCCAGCAACCCCTCAGAATCATGTTGTTTTGGCAAAGCAGCACGTACACCAAATACTTCATAAATGGTGTCGGCAGTTTGTTGGCCAACACCATAAAACTGCGCTTTGGTGTTAATTGCAGGCTTAAGCGCACTCAGTGCATGTACTGCATCTTGCGAAACAAAAATAATTTTGTCGGCATTAACCAACGGGCTTAGCTCAACGCTGGTTGGGGTTAAATACGTTATTTTTAGAACAGGACATAAAGACGCTTGATAACCCGCTTGCTCAAGTTGCTGTGCAAGGGCTGCGCCTTTTCCTTCGGGCCGAGTTATCAAGATGTGTTTCATTATGCGTCTCGATATACGTCAGCAAGGATTTTATCTGCGCCTTGTGCTAAGAGTTTTTTAGCCAGCTCAACTCCTAATTTTTCCGCATCATCAACATGCCCACTAATTTCATCGCGTAAAATTTCGCTGCCATCAATCGCCCCAACTAAACCACGTAAATGCACTTGCTCACCATCAACCAATGCATAAGCACCAATCGGAACTTGGCAGCCCCCTTCTAAGTGGCGGTTCATTGCGCGCTCGGCATTAACACGAATACGAGTTTCACTGTGCTCCAGCGGAGCTAATAAGGCTTTAGTAACTTCATCATTTATACGGCATTCAATACCGACAGCACCTTGACCATTAGCAGGTAACGACACTTCTGGCTCAATAAAGTCACGAATACGTTCACCCATTTCTAAACGAATTAGCCCAGCCGCTGCGAGTATAATCGCATCGTATTGACCACTATCAAGCTTTGCTAAACGTGTATTTACATTGCCACGTAAGTCACGAATTTCTAAATCTGGACGCAACGCTCTGATTTGGCATTGGCGACGTAAACTTGAGGTGCCAACAATGGCGCCTTGCGGTAACGCATCAATATTGGCAAAATTATTTGAGACAAACGCGTCACGCGGGTCTTCACGCTCACAAATAACGTGTAACTCTAAATCATCTGGAAATTCGACTGGCACGTCTTTCATTGAATGCACTGCAATGTCTGCTCGCCCATCAAGCATGGCTTGTTCTAGTTCTTTTACAAATAAGCCTTTACCACCAATTTTAGCCAGTGGTGTATCTAAAATAATGTCACCTTGAGTCGACATAGGCACCAGCTCTACACGCACGTCATCGTGAAAATGCTCTAGCTGCGCTTTTACAAATTCAGCCTGCCACAGTGCCAATGCACTTTTACGAGTAGCAATGCGAACTAACTTTGTTTTTTCAGTCATAAAATATCCATCAATAATTACTGGGGTCTGTTGACCTTCCAGGATTAAAACCTGTTCTATCTGAGGGCGATTTAATCAGCTAAAATTCTAAATTCTTTTTGCGCAATGAGTAAACCTCGCTCATCAACCACATCAACGCGCCAATTCCCTAACTGGGAATCCATAATATTTTTAGTTGAGTAAGTTCGGTAGCGCGGAGAAGTAACTTTGAGCGACACTTCCGCCATCACTTCGCCTTCAAATAACCAAATATGCTTTACCTGCTGACCTTGTAAGTTTTTAAGCTCACTAAAAAATGACAATGATTCTTCAAATTGGCCTAAACGCACATCGGCGGCAAATACATTGGTTGGTTCACGATTACTCACACTGCGCGTCAATACGGCTCGGCTAATAGTAGCGGTATCTATTTTGGCACCAATGGCCACACTCGCAACTTGTGCTGATTCAGCAAATACTTTTTGCTCAGCCTGTTTTTCACTGGCCGTTTCGGTTTCAGGCGTTTGGTTATCTGTTGCAGCCATGGCTGCTTCTTCAGGCTCAGCAGTGAGCGTTGGCTCTACTTCTTGCTCAATAATACTTTGTTGAACTTCAGGCTCTGTTGTTACTTGTTCGGTAATAGGAGCTGGTTTTTGCTCATCTGGGGAAAGGATTTTAGGTGCTGCAATTGCGACACTGCTCAGCAGCTCCTCATCAGCATCTGTTGCGTTTTCACTCTCTGCTGATGCTGCAGTATCATCGCTTAACGACACAATTGCTATTTGTTGCTCAGTAGAATCGAACTGCTCATTAGGATGCGGCGCCCCTTGATCAGCATTCACAGCGCTAGACAGGCCGTAAATAACCGCTGCAGAGGTCATAATCACCAACATAGAAATACTCACAATCCGACGCCAATGCCACTCATAGCTCACGCTGGGTTCGCTAACCTGTGGTTCACGTTTTACATTTGCTGTTATTACTATTTTTTGACTCATTTTGACCCTCAGCGGCTCCTAAACTAACTTAAGCGAGAAATTAACCATTGGCGCACAGCTTGTAACTCTTGTGTACAAACCTGATGCCCCATAGGGTATTCTTGCCAACTCACATCCATGTTATGCGTTGATAATACTTCAAACGCACTTCTACCCGCGCTATGCGGTACAACGTCATCTTGGCTCCCATGAGCCATAAATATATTTAGCTGTGTTTGCTTTGCTTCATCAGCCAATTTATGTGGCACACACATATAGGTTGATAGTGCCATAACGCCAGCAAGCTTTTGCTCTAAACGCGGGGCTAAATGTAGCGATATGACGCCACCTTGTGAAAATCCCGCTAAAATAATTTTGTTCGCCGGTATGCCGTTAGCAATTTCTTGCGTTATTAATTGCTCAACTTTTGCTGCAGACTCCCTAACCCCTTGTTCATCTGCACGTTTGTCTAAATCCATCGATTTAATGTCATACCATGAGCGCATCTGCATACCGCCGTTAATAGTAACAGCCTGCATAGGCGCATGCGGAAATACAAAACGCACACCTAGTTCACTGGGTAAATCGAGCTGTGGCGCTACTGGGGCAAAACCATCACCTGAATCACCCAAACCATGTAACCAAATAACCGTGGCTTTATGCGTCCCCTGAGCTGGGTATTGAACAAACTCTAAACTCATAGCGATGATTGCCACTTAATTTCTTGACCCGCTTGACGTGTTGACGCTTCATTGATGAAACTCCAAAACTCTGCGCCTGAGCGGTTATCAATCCATTGACCATCACGCATTTCAAAATGGTGACCATTAAATTTTGTTGCCACCCACACTTGATGCAACGGTGCTTGCTTATTAATCACAATTTTACTGCGATCTGGAAAAATAATTTCTAAAATACCTTGAGCCGATTCATAATCTAAATCTGCTTCACAATCATCAACTTGTTCTTCAATTGTGAACATAAGAGCTTCTGCTAACTGGTGATATTCGTGATCAGTCATCGTTAATTTCCTTTGCAGGCAAGACGCCTAAATAATGGGTGCATGTTTGTACAGCTAGTGTAACAGGAATAAAATCATCCGCGAATAGCTGCATTTTTTAGATATTCTGTTACTCTGCGATTATAAAGCCAGCAACCGTATTAATCTAATGAAAGCGACATATACCTTACAATTAAAACAACTATTAATCAGCACCGTTTTGTTGTGTGCGTTAGCTGGCTGTGGTCAAAGCGGCCCGCTGTACTTACCAGAGCAGCCTACTGAACAAAATCAGCCAACAGACACCCCCAACAAGCAAACACCTATTGAGCAAAAACAGGAGCAGTAAATGGATTTTTTTAATTATAAAAACAACCAACTATTTGCTGAAGATGTCAGCGTAGCAACGATTGCACAGCACTATGGTACACCGTGTTATGTGTATTCAAGAGCGACGTTTGAACGCCATTATTTAGCGTTTGCCAATGCAGCTCAAGATCATAAAAGCCTAGTGTGCTACGCCGTTAAAGCAAATTCAAATATTGCAGTATTAAATATACTGGCGCGACTTGGTGCGGGTTTTGACATTGTTTCAAAAGGCGAGCTCGCGCGGGTCATCAAAGCGGGAGGCGCAGCCAATAAAGTGGTGTTTTCTGGGGTTGCTAAAACCGCTGACGAAATTGCTTATGCGTTAGAATTAGGTATTAAATGTTTTAACGTTGAATCAATCTCAGAGCTTGAGCGCATTTCAGAAGTAGCGTGTGAGCTTAATCTAGACGCGCCAATTTCTATTCGTGTTAATCCTGATATTGATGCTAAAACACACCCGTATATTTCTACTGGCCTAAAAGAAAACAAATTTGGCATTGGTATCGAAACCGCGTTAAGTGTGTACCAACATGCTGCGTCGTTACCTGGCTTAAATATAGTTGGGGTTGATTGTCACATTGGCTCACAGCTGACACAAACCAAACCGTTTTTAGAGGCGCTTGATAAACTACTGGCATTAATTGATGAGTTAAAAAATGCAGGTATTGAGTTAAGCCATTTAGATATTGGTGGAGGCCTTGGCGTAACCTACAACGACGAACAGCCTCCCCACCCGAGTGAGTATGCAGCACAAGTAACACAGCGCCTTACTAATTATCGCCACCTTGAACTGATTTTTGAACCAGGGCGAGCTATTGCCGCCAACGCTGGGATTTTAGTGACTCAGGTTGAGTTTATTAAGCAAAATCAAGACAAGTACTTTGCGATTGTTGATGCGGGTATGAACGACATGTTGCGCCCATCACTTTATCAAGCGTGGCAAAAAATTATTCCTGTATCGGTGCGTGATGACGAAACACCTACCCACAACTATGATGTAGTTGGGCCGGTGTGTGAAACCGGTGACTTTTTAGGTAAAGACCGCCCTCTAGCACTCAAACAAGGTGACTTATTAGTGCAGCGTAGCGCTGGAGCATACGGCTTTACAATGAGTTCAAATTATAACTCACGCCCACGGGTTGCCGAAATAATGGTAGATGGTGAGCAACATCATCTTATTCGCGAACGCGAAACCATCGAGAGCCTGTACCAAGGTGAGAAAATTTTACCATAAACGTTTTTGTTACCTAGCTGCTCTGTGGCATGATTAGCGCAGAGCAAAACCGAATTAGAGCGCTATGTTAGTTAATTTTTCCAAAATGCACGGCTTAGGTAACGACTTTGTTGTGATTGATAATATTACACAAAACGTTTTTTTATCCCGTGATCAAATCAAAAAGCTGGCCGATCGCCATTTCGGCATTGGGTTTGACCAATTACTGATGGTTGAAGCCCCTTACTCACCCGATCTCGATTTTCACTATCGGATTTTTAATGCCGACGGCCACGAAGTAGAACAATGTGGTAACGGCGCCCGTTGCTTTGCCCGCTTTGTGCGCATGAAAGGCTTAACCAATAAACATAAAATTAGCGTTTCAACTAAATCGGGTAACCTCACCCTGTATATTGAAAAAGACGGCCAAGTAACGGTTAACATGGGACACCCTAATTTTGAGCCGAGTAAAATCCCGCTTAAAGCAACCAAACGTGAGCTGACTTATATTATTCGTGCAGAAGAACATACCGTTTTTAGTGGTGCTGTTTCTATGGGTAACCCGCATTGCGTCATGGAAGTAGACGACATTGAAACGGCACAAGTGAGTACCCTTGGCCCGTTGCTTGAAAATCATGAACGTTTTCCACAGCGCGCAAATATTGGCTTTATGCAGGTTATTTCTCAAGAACACATTAAACTCAGAGTGTGGGAACGTGGTGTAAGCGAAACACTTGCTTGTGGTACCGGTGCGTGTGCCGCTATGGTGATTGGCTTTATTCAAAACAAGCTCACCAGCACAGTGCAAGTTGATTTACCAGGCGGTAGCTTACAAGTTCGCTGGAGTGGCGAAGGCCACCCAGTGCGTATGACAGGCCCCGCTGAACATGTATTTGATGGGCAAGTTGCACTATGAGTGAATTAACTAAACAGCAAGTAATAGATTACTTACAACAGCACCCTGATTTTTTAATAAATCAACCTGCGCTATTAGCGCAACTTGAGTTACAACAGCAAGTTCAGGGGGCGACTTCGTTAGTACATATTCAGCAACGTCAACTACGTGAACATAATACTCAGTTAAAACATCAAATCGAGACGATGACCAAGCATGCCACGCAAAATGAACTCGTGTACCGCTTGTTCAGTCAATGCCATCGTCAGCTTTGGAGCAATTATGACTTTAATACTTTGGCAAGTAACTTACGCAACATTATTTGCATGAGCCCGACTATTAATGAGTGCAAACTCGTAAGATACGACAGCACGTTTGAGGGCTTAGTAAAGCATAGATTGTCAGATAGTAATCATTATTTAGGGCGGGTAAATCAGCAAGAGCGCGACTTACTCTTTAATGATGATACCCAATCGACTGCCCTGTATTTAATTGGTGAACCCACTAACCCTTATGCTATTTTGGCTTTTGGCAGCCACGATGAGAACCACTTTGAGCCCTCACAAGATAACTTATTTGTGTTAGATTTTGTACGCTCATTACAAATACGGTTACTGGAACTGGCATGAGCGACGACACGCCAAATATTAGCGACTTAAGCGATAGCTGGCGTACACCCATTACATTATTTAGTGATTACTTAAAATTTGAACGCCAGTATTCAGCGCACACCGTCAATCAATATGTTAGCCAATTAGGTTTTGCCGCCTTGTATTTTAATAAGCTATGCGACAATTGGTTTGCCGTACAAAGTGAGCACATTCGCCGTTACAGCATGGCGCTGCGCGCTAAGCAACTGAGCGGCAGAACAATCAGCTTAAAGCTAAGCTGCATTCGAAGTTTATATAAGTTTTTAAAAGCAAAAAATATTACTGAGCAACCGCATTACCATAACCCCGCGCAAGGGATAAAAGGCCCTAAATTTGCCAAGCCTTTACCTAAAAATCTTGATGTTGACCAAATGGCACGTTTACTCGAAATCCCCGATGACGATCCACTTGCCATTCGAGATAAAGCCATGATGGAACTCATGTATTCATCAGGTCTGCGCATTAGCGAGTTAGTTGGTGCTAACATGCAGGATATAAACGCCCGTAATGGTGAAATACTGGTACGTGGTAAAGGTGCAAAAGAACGGCTAATACCGGTTGGCTCTAAGGCCCTTGAGGCATTAAAGAAATGGCTCGCGGTTCGGCCGCTATTTATGGGCGCAGACGAACACGCGGTATTTTTAAGTAGTAAAAAAAACCGTATCTCTGTGCGCCAAGTCCGTTTGCGAATGCAAGAATGGGGCATTAAACAAGGTATAAGCTCACAAGTGCATCCGCATAAATTACGCCACTCATTTGCGTCGCATATTTTAGAATCGTCTGGCGATTTACGAGCAGTACAGGAGCTATTAGGCCACAGTAGTTTATCTGCAACCCAAGTTTATACTCATTTAGATTTTCAGCACTTGGCTAAGGTGTACGACAACACCCATCCACGTGCTAAAAAACGAACCGATTAGGGTAATAACCATGATCCGATTTAATCGCGCAATTTCTCCTTTTTCTGTACTAAGCTTTGACTTAGACGACACCTTATACGACAACCGCCCAATCATAACCGCAGCCGTTCAGGCGCAAATTGATTATTTAAATGCGCTGCCAGGCTACAAAAAACAGGGGCCACAGTTTTGGCAACAATGCCGTGAGCGAGTTGTTCAACACCAACCTGAACTCATTGATAACGTCACTCAGTGGCGTAAACATACCCTACGCTTAGTTTTGTCTGAGCTTGGTTTTAAAGACGATGAAGTAGAGCATCATGCACACAGTGCTTATCAAGCATTTGCTGATGCGCGCAGTAATATTGAAGTGAGCGAAGACGTACTAACATTGCTCGATAAACTAAGCCAGCACTACAAATTAATTGCCATTACTAACGGTAATGTAGAGGTTGAGCGTTTTAATTTAAAAGATAAGTTTGAACTGGTGCTGCAAGCTGGCTTGCACGGTAAAGCTAAACCACATACGACCTTATTTGATCAAGCTGCAACACATTTGCGTATTAACAACAGTGAAATTTTACACATAGGTGACAGCCTTGATAGCGATGTGCAAGGTGCTAATAACGCTGGCTGCCAGTCTGTGTGGTTAAATAATCAAGCACAAGCCTATGCCTACAAAGGACTTGCTGATATTGAAATAACCAACATTCATGCGTTAACCCACTTAATTGGTAAATAAACTATGCTTGTTTTATTGGCTCAATTGAATATAAATCAATCATAAGATAGGTTAGGGGTAATTACTTAACAATATCTTATAATAACAAGGACAGCGTATGACGCTCACAAACTACTTAACAACGCTCGCGAATGAGCCTAAAAGCATTGCTTTTGCTGATACTATGGCCGTTATTGATGAGCATTATACTTTTACAGCGTGCAGTTTTAGTAACCATGGGTTATTGAGCTCTGCGAGTGAAAATAACGGTTCATGCAAAATTTTTGCGTTTGCTAAGCTCAATGGTCTTAGTAAGCAAAATACATTAGATTGTTTTGGGGCATTTTATCGCGAAGACGTACTAAACAACCCAGATGCAGACGATCACATGAATATTCGCACCTTTATGTTAGCGCCTGAAGCCACCCCATTTTTAGGTATTACCTTTGATGGTACGCCATTAACAGCAAAAAAATAACGCTCCAATCAGCGTTATTTAGCCACTATTAGCGGTTTTTCCATAAAGTAACGAGTGCCATTAAGTGGGTAATTATCAAGTTGATATTTAACTTGGTAACCCCGTTTTTCATAAAAAGGCTTGGCTTGAAAATCTAAGGTGTCAAGCTGAGCCTGAGCAGCGCCTTGTTCAATCGCCGCGTGTTCTAATGACATTAATAACGAATCGGCCAAACCACTGCCCCGCGCAGATTCATCGCACCATAGCCAGCTTATTAGCAACCAGTTACCAAACACATGACCGCTTATGCCTGCAACTAACTCACCTTGTTTATCGAGATATTTAAAGCCAAGAGGTTGACGCTGTGCGTCGAAGTGCTGAGCATTAAACTCAAGCATGTGCGCGCGCAGTGCTTGATTTAATTGCTCAGAATTATCGGGATGTAATAGGTACATTGGATGATTCCAAATAGACCTATATTAGCAAATACCTGATATTAAAACAGGTTGTTTTGCCCAAAGGGCACTTCGAGCATATTACTGGAAATTTTTTCTGGTTGACCACACATTTCATCATAAGCACTGGTGTGCCTTAGCATCATTTGTGCATAGGCGATATCTTCAAAGCGTTTTTGAATATGTAATGGGCTTAGTGCCTTCACAAATTCACCATTACTTTCTTGTACATAGTATTCAACATTATTAATGACAACAGACACTTGGTACAAGGCCATTTCCAGTGAATGAACAACCACTTTTTGTAATGGCTGATGCTTTTTTAGTTCTGAAAATTGAATACCCATAGTAACCTACCTACTGTTAAATTAACTGTCCAAGTAATCAATACGCAGCTTTGCTATAATCGCGATCAATATTTTTTAATTACACGGCATTATGGATACAAAAATTCGACTTGCTAAATACATTGCTCATGCCGGTATTTGCTCACGAAAACAAGCGTCGCGCTTGATTGATGAAGGCGTTGTCATCGTTAATAATCGCCCCGCTAATCATATTGATCATGTGGACGAAAACGACCGTGTTATCGTTAATGGTCACGCCATTAAAGGCCCAGCCGATTTAGTGTACTTTGCCTATCACAAACCGGTAGGGATTGACTGTAAACTCAATCATCACGACCCCAGCAGCCTTATTCATCACCTGCCTCAACTTACCCGTGTTTACCCTATTGGCCGCCTTGATAAAGATTCTCGTGGTTTAATTATCTTGACCAACGACGGAGACTTTTGTAATCAACTGATTCATCCAGACTTTCATCAACCTAAACGCTACTTAGTCACTGTGAATAAACCATTAGACGCGCATTTTTGTGAAAAAATGGCGGCAGGCGTCCCCGTTGATAAGCAAATAACACGACCTTGTGAAGTAGTTAAAATAGCGAGTAATCAATTTAGTATTGTTTTAAAACAAGGGCTCAACAGGCAAATACGTAAAATGGCGCATTACTGTGGCTACACAGTCATTGATTTATACCGCGTACAGATCAGTGAATTACTATTAGATAATTTAAACCTCCCAGAAAACCACTTTATAAAAATTAACAAAAACGATATTTTAAGCCAATAAGCTCACACTAATCCCCTTCCTTTAGCGTGATTAAAAAACAAAAAATAAACTTGCAAAAATAGATTACAGGCGTAGTCTTAAATAAAAGATTACACTTGTAGGCAATAAAATGATCGAATTATCAAAAGCAGAATTTGAAGTGCTGGATGCACTCTGGATTAACTACCCCGCCACAGCCAGCCAAATTATTGAGCGTTTAAGTGACGATAAACAATGGCACGAAAAAACCATTAAAACCTTATTGGGTCGTTTAGTAAAAAAAGGCGCGCTTAGCTTTGAAAAAGACGGCCGCCAATATATTTACACCCCCTGTATAAAGCGTGCTGATTATACTTTAAAAGAGAGTAAGAACTTCATAGAGCGCTTTTTTAGTGGTCGTATTGCCCCTTTGGTAAGTGGCTTCGCTAAATCGGAGCAACTCTCTCAGCAAGATATAAACGAGCTTAAAAAAGTCATTGATGACTGGGAAAAGAATCAAAAGTAAGGAGTTAGCATGGCGATTCAAATAGGATTTAATTGGCTCATTGAGCAGCAGCTATTATTAAGTCTGTTGTTTGCAGGGTTTGTTTTACTGGAGCGCTTTGGCTTAAAAACCCTTGGTTCACGCTTTGTGTATAAATTAGCTTGGTTAATACCTGTATCAGTTCTGTTGGCTAATTTACCTAGTGCAATTAAGCCACTGCAAAATAGCGGCATTAGTTACCATTTAATTACGCCTAATCAGGTACTTACAAACGGTTTAAGTGTTAGTTGGGCGCTACTGTATGTCATTATTACCACGGTCTTATTAATTGCCGCTGTTGTTACCCATACCCGATTTGTTAAAGGCCTACAGCTCACTGAATTAGCGAACTTTAAGCAGGTAATAACCGGAGTAAAAACTTATACCAGTGCTCAGGTGGCTACGCCCATGGTCATTGGTGTTTTTAATAGCAAACTGGTATTGCCGCACAATTATAATACTCAGTTTGATAATACTACTCTGGCGCTTATTCTAGAGCACGAAAACGTGCATATAAAGCGCAAAGACAACCTTATAAATGCGGTGCTATTACTGGCTACAATTTTATTGTGGTTTAACCCTCTGGCTTGGATGGCTTACGCAAGCTGTAGACGTTTGCAGGAGCTAACTTGTGATGAACGGGTACTAAGCAATAAAACCACACAGCAACAAATTTTATACAGCAAAGCCTTAATAAACTGCGCTGCCAATGCGCCAGCGGGTCTGATGGCTTATTCACACTACGGAGATAAAAAAACCATGTTACAACGACTTACTAATATCAAACATAACGGCGCACATTCGCGCCTAGCAAAAGGAAGCGTGTTACTTATCGCTGCGAGCTTGCTCAGTGGCTTAGCTGTAGCAAAGCAACCTGAAGCATCAGCTAAAAAAGAAACATCTATCGCTCCCGTAATGCGAATCGAACCGCTTTACCCAAAACAAGCGGCGGAACAAGGCATTAGCGGTTCGGTGGTATTAAAATACGACATAACCCCAGCAGGCAAAACAGCTAACATTAATGTTGTAAAAGCTGAACCAGAAGCAGTCTTTAACAAAGAAGCAAAAAGAGCACTTATGCAATGGCAATATACACCTTCATCAATGGGACAACAAAACGTACTAATACAACTTGATTTTGCACTCAACAGTACAGTTACAAAAAGTGATTTAATAGAGCGGGTTAACATATCGCATTAATGGGAATAGGTGTTTAAGACTATAAAGCAAGCACCCTTTTAGGCTGCTTGCTTTGTGGTTTTTGCTTATTCTCGTTATAAACTGACGGCGATCATGCCAATAGCGGTGCCTATTCCTACCAGCCAAGTGATCGAGCGAATAATATCGAGGTTTAAATAATAAAAAGTACAAAATAAAATACGCGCTACAATATGCGTCATCGCTAAAGTTTCGGTTACGGCATTAACATTGTTTGTGCCTAATACAGCAGCCAAAGCAACGGCAAAAACCGCTAACGATTCAAAACAGTTTTGATGAGCAGCCAGCGCCCGTGCTCCGAGTCCTGTAAGTTGTGTTTGTTGTTGCCGCGGATGTTTATTATCGTAACCACCGAGCTTATTCATTTCTATAATAGCTGGGATTCTCGCAACATAAGGCATGATCACTGCAATTAAGGCGCAAACCAATAAAATCGTCATTATAATTCTCGAGTTATTATTTATGACCCAAAATAACACAGCAAATAGAAAAAAGCCGCCAAATATAAATAACCTGGGCTCTGGCGGCTAGCAGTAACATCCCTCACACTATAGCCGATTTAAGCAGTGCGTCACTGTGGCAAATTGTCGCAGGTGATGAATATTCATTATGCCTTTTTGATGGTCGCTTTAATGCCAGAGTACTGCTAAATTAGCTCTCCACTTTTTTGTATGTTATTTAAGATGATTTGGATTTTACTCACTATTTTTGCCGCATTTATGCAGTCATGGCGTAATGCGCTGCAAAGCAAATTAAGCGCTCATGTCAGCGTTGCTGGCGTTACTCTAGCCCGCTTTATTGTCGCAAGCCCTATTGCAGGGCTGTATTTATATGCGCTTTATTATTACCAAGATGCGCCTCTCCCTTCATTTAATCCTTTATTTATTAGCTATATTATTGGAGCCAGCATAGTGCAAATTATTGCCACAGGGCTCATGGTGAAGTTGTTTAAAATGAACAATTTTGCAGTAGGCGCCGGCCTTGCTAAAAGCGAAGCGCTAATGGCGGCGATATTAGGGTTACTATTTTTTGGTTCGGCGCTTTCATTTTTAGGTTGGATTGGTGTATTTATTGGCGCACTCGCTGTATTGCTATTAAGCGGCATTGCGAATGTGAAACATTTTAGCTTAAAAACCGCCTTAACAGGGCTTGCTTGCGGTACTTCGTTTGCGTTGTCATCGTCATGGATCCGCGAAGCAAGTTTAAGCTCGGGTATAGCTTTTCCTTATGCACCAGCGTGGGTTTTGTTACTGATTATTAGCTTGCAAACACTGATGTTATGTATATACATTGCTTTAAAAGAGCGCCATACCTTTAAAATGATGTATCAATATAAGAAAATGACAAGTGCAGTGAGTGTATTTAGCTGCTTAGGTTCCGTAGGCTGGTTTAGTGCCATGAGCTTACAGCATGTCGCCTATGTAAAAACGCTCGGTCAAATAGAAGTATTTTTTACCATGTTAATCTCTATTTTATGGCTAAAGCAGCCGCTAAAGCGCCAAGACAGTGCGGGGCTAGTGCTGATTGCAGTGGCTGCCATATTGGTTATGCTGCCAAGTAGTTAAAAAAAGCGCAGGTATAAATCTGCGCTTGTTTTTTAATCTAACAATTAATGACTAATTTTTAAGGTGATGACACCACAAATAATCATTAATACACCAGCAATACGGCCAAAAGTGGCTGCATCACCATAAAATAATATACCAACTAAAAACGTACCTGCTGCGCCAATACCCGTCCATACCGCATAAGAAGTCCCCATAGAGATTTGCTTTTGCGCTAACCAAAGCATAAAGCCACTTGCGACCATAAACGCGATTGCAATTGCAATGCCTTGCCAACGAGTTTCAGGGGTTTGAGAAATTTTTAAGCCTATTGGCCAACCAATTTCAAGTAACCCTGCAATTATTAAGTACATCCACGCCATTAAACATCTCTCTTTTTCAATATCACTTCATATAAATCACTGCGGCGGTCTTTTAAGTTACGCACGGTACCTTCACTGTGAAGTATTTTTAACTTGTCCATATCTAAGTCGCTAAATAATAGCATTTCGGTATTGGTGGTGGCCTCATTTAGTGTGGCATCGTGTGGAAATGAAAAGTCAGACGGTGTAAGAACAGCAGATTGCGAGTACTGTACATCTAAACTTTCTACTTCGGGTAAATTACCCACCGAACCTGCGATAACCACATAACATTCGTTTTCAATAGCGCGCGCTTGTGCACAGTGGCGAACACGTAAATAACTATTTTTGGTGTCGGTCCAAAATGGCACAAATAAAATATCAAGCCCTTGGGTTGCTAAAATACGCGACAACTCTGGAAACTCTACATCGTAACAAATTTGAATCCCTACGCGACCGGCATCGGTTTCAAATACCGCTATTTTATCACCGCCTTGAATCACCCAATCATTATGCTCATGCGGGGTGATATGAATTTTACGTTGCTCATCTATTTTGCCACTGCGGTGGCACAGGTAACTCACGTTATAGATTTTATCCCCCTCGGCAAGCGGCATAGAGCCGGTGATAATATTCGCGTTGTACTCAATTGCCATGCGCGACATCGCGTTTTTAAATGTCTCAGTGTATTCAGCTAAATAACGAATGGCTTCGGTTTGATTACTTTGCTCAGTTAACCCCATCAGTGGCGCGTTAAAGAACTCCGGAAATAAAATAAAGTCGCTTTTATAATCAGACACCGTATCAACAAAATATTCAACTTGCTTAAGCATTTCTTCAACCGACTCAACACAGCGCATTTGCCACTGCACAGCCCCTACACGTACAATTGATTTAGTCGACTCAATAACGGTATCGGTTGGCTCAAACATAATGTTATTCCACTCAAGTAACGTGGCATAACCTACTGATTCTTGATCCTCTGGAAGGTACTTTTTAAGTAAACGCTTTACCTGAAAATCGTTAGCTAATTGAAAGCTCAATATTGGATCGTATATCTCTTTTTGATCCACCTTGGCAATGTATTCCATTGGCGTCATATCGTTGCTGTGATTGTAATAACGCGGAATGCGGCCACCCGCTAAAATAGCGCGTAAGTTATATTGGCGACATAATTCTTTACGGGCATCATAAAGACGACGCCCTAATCGCATGCCTCGGTACTGCTCACTAATAGCAACATCTAAACCATATAGCGCGTCACCTGTGGTATCACTAAATACACGGTCATGGCCATCAGCAATATCTTCATAGGTGTGCGGGTTTGAAAAACGTGCATAATCTACTTGGACACTCAGCGCTAAACCCACCAGCACGCCATCATCAACAATACCAATTTGCCCTTCAGGGAACTGATCTATAAGTCTAAAAATTGTATGGCTTGGCCATGCGCCGCCTAAATCAGGGTACGCTTCGTCCATCAAGGTTTTAATTTGTGGGTATTGTTCTCTGCTTAAATTACAAATTTCAAGATGGGTTTTTTCTGCCGACATATACAACTCCTTTAGGCACGTAAAAATCAAAAAAGCTGAACAAATGCTCAGCTTAATTAGGTTTATGCGTTATGGTTCGCGCTAGGCGCTACTTTAAACTGCGATAAAAAAGGGTGGTTACACGCTCTTTTGGTAACCAGTTTGCATATTCAAGGCCAAGTTCTGATAATGGATCGGCTTTGAGGACTTGCTCTAAACTGGCATCGTTTTGCATAGCATTAAGCATAACATCTTTCGCTTTTTGTACCAGCTTACGATACGTCATTAGCCCTGAACGGTCGCTTATCGGGCCATGCCCTGGAATAACGGTTGTTTTTTCATCAATTTGTTTGATCACATCATCAACCGCCGCTAAAACACCATCAACACTACCGCCACTATCTACATCAACAAAAGGTAAGCTTCCAAAGTTAAAATATATATCGCCCATGTGCACTATGTTGTCGTTACTAAAAAAGATAACCGAGTCGCCATCTGTGTGTGCATTTGAGTAGTGCACAACATGCGCATGCTCATTGTTAAAGTGCAGTTTTAAATCATGGCCAAAACTAATACGCGGTAAGTAATCAGAACCCTCACCATGTTTTTCTTTTAAGCGTTTGTGCACATTGTCGTGAGCAATCACATGTGCGCCCGCTTTGGCAAAGTTCTCGTTACCACCAGTATGGTCACCATGATGATGGGTATTAATTACAAACTCGGCACTGCCTGGCTTTAAGTCGCTAATGGTTTTTTTTATATCGTCGGAAAGCTTGGCAAACTGATCGTCAATAATATAAATGCCATCATCCCCCACGCTTGCGGCAATGTTACCGCCTTGACCAAATAACACGTAAACATGTTCACTTAATTGTGTAGCCGTAACAGGGTTTTCATCCGCAAATGCATAATTGCTTAACAGTAAACTGGTGATTAATGCCGGTAGTAATTTTTTCATTTTTGTTTTCCTATAATTGCTTTATCTGGGTTATAAAACGTTATTACTACTTATTTAGCTCACTTTGCATCCAAGGCTAGTCGTTCATTGGTGCAATTTCAATTTGATGCATTAATGCTTGCGGTAATAATGGCGTGTGCTTGCCTTTTACATATTCATCAAAACCAGCTCGGTAAAATTCAGAAAGTGGGTGCCCTGATTGCCCACCCGGAATCGTTAAAATAGCATTCTTTAAGTGCCCAGGCTGAACAATAAAACGCTGTGATGCGCCAAAACTACGTTTTTGCACCGCTGGCATATAACTGTCACCAAACCCGGGCGCTGTTGGCATGTTAAGTAACTTACTTAGTATGGGCATTTGTTTAGCAAACGGGTGCTCAATCGCTAATTCGTTTACTTTTCCCCACTGCCAGTTTTGTATGTTACTACCAAACCTTGATGTTAACTGCGTGAGTGTTTGCTCAAATGCGCCCTGTAATTGCTGCTCCCAATTAGTAAACTGCGGATTAACCCAACTTGTTGGCTGAGCCTTTATTAACTGCCAAACAGCAGGCTCTAAATCACGTTTCACATATTTTAATGTGCCATCTTGCTGGTTGAGTGTTGTCTCAATACTGCTAAATAAAATATTAATCAGTTCATCACGATACGTTTTTACTAAGGTATACCCTATTGATTGCGGGCAAGCGCATTGCTGCCAGTTTTCGAGGGCATTTATATGATCTTTATAGCGCGTGGGCTGCTTTTTTAACTGCTCAAGCAATAAGGCATGCCAAGGCATTAAAAATCGTGCTTGGTTATCTAACTGCAACTGATAAAAATCACTTTCATTAAAGCGTTGTTTTTCAAATAACCTATCGCGAATTTGCGTTGCACGTGCTCCAAGCGCATAGCCGCCATTACCAAAACGGACGTTATCATCAGCAGATACCACTCGAGAATTACCTGTCCACAATCGCCCGTTTTCAGGATTTTTAATAAAAGGTCGATCGATTTCGTTTTGCTGCCAAAGCGCGGAGTAATCTTCTTCTTTTACGGCTAATTCACTAGGTGTTGTTCGCGCAGGTATGCCGCCCATATTTTTCCATGCTGCATTTCCTTGGTCATCGACCACCAGCAGGTTTTGCACAGGAATGCCTACGTCACTTGCAATATCAAGCGCATCATCAACACTCTGTGCTTGCTCAAGCTGTAATAGCTGCATATTAACGGCGTATGGTTAATGTGCAGCCCAGCTCAGTGCATAAGGCTTTTCATTAATGTATTTTACCGGACCGTATTCACTGAGCGTAAGAGAGTAACTTTCTACTTTGCCACTGGGTAATGCAATAGGCTCATCTACTTGCCACATTTTGCTATCGCTATTAAGCGCAATCCAATCGGCGGTATCTAAATACCCGTTGGTAAACCCCCATGCAACGTTGTTATTTGTGCCTACTACAATCGCCGGCGCTCCCGGAAGCGAGACACCCGTTACCTGCATGGGTTTATTATTTAATGAATAGTTTAATTGGGCTCGATACCAAATAACCGGCACAGCCATTGATAAATGCATATCATCAGAGAGCATCGCAGCCTGAGTGTTGGTTAAATTTGAGGTGACCGCCCAATTATTACTACCCACTTCTAAGTTAGCGGTAATGGGTTTAATCGCGGTGATTGGTTGCGATAAAAGCTCGGGGATTGGGTTATTCAAAAGAGCGAGCTGACTGCCATCCAATGCGGCTTGATATTGGCTAGGCTGAGTTAAAAAACTTACCATTTCAGCACCGTACTGCTGCTCTATTTGAATTAAAGCTTGGTCGCGCTCAAATGTAGATGACTGTAAATCAAGGTACATGCTAAAAATAACTAATAAACTGTCTTCACTTTGCCAAGGCTTTTGCTCGGCCCCTGTGATTAAATATTCAAAACTTGGGTACCCTACTTGTGCAAGGCCTTCATTTACACCTTGGGCATAACTGCGTAGCAGCTGTTTGTCGGCCTTCGGGAGGGTTTTTAAAATAGCTTGGCTGCGTTTACGTAATTGGTGAAAACGCATTTTTTTATCAAGCCCAAGCGCGGCTTCACCAAATAGTTCGCTTAGCTCACCGGCCGCATTACGACGTAATAAATCCATTTGAAAAAAGCGGTCTTGCCCATGCGCATACCCTAAGCCATAGGCAGCCTCATGACGAGTAGTTGCAGTAATAACGGCTTGGCCAAGCGTATCACGAGCGACTTTAACGGGCTGTGTTACCGCATCGCTTCGGCCTTTACCATCAAGGGCTGGCAAACTTAAGGTCAAAACGCCGTAAACAATTGCAGTACTGGCGAGTGCTAAAACCACAACAACCAATAGCAACCGTTTGATTACTTTAAACATAAACATACCCTTTAACTATTTCAATAAACTATTATTAGCATATATTCATAATCGTTCTATTAAAAACGCTACGAAAAGCGGGTAAAGGGTGAAATAAACATCAAAATCCACGATAATACACAGTTCATGTATTGTGCAGACCTAGTTGAGATAAAAATGACTGAAAAAACATTTATTAAAGGTAAAGACCGCGATTTAGAATCGTCTATCTCTACCATGCAAAACAAGCTAAAAGCGCTAAATATTAATATTGAAGAAGCGCTGTGGCTTAACCCTGTAGCAAACTGTTATTCAGTTCATATAAAAGATAGCGACTGCGGTGTGATGTTTACTAATGGTAAAGGTGCCACTGATAAAGCCTCTATTGCCTCTGCGCTAGGTGAATATTTTGAGCGTTTAAGCTGTAACTACTTTTTTGCTGATTTTTACTTAGGCGAAGAATTTGCCAATGATGACTTTACTCATTATCCAAACGAGAAATGGTTTAAAGTTGAAAACGATGAAATACCACAGGGTATTATGGATGAGAGCTTATGGGATTATTTTGACCCAGAGCGTGAATTAACCGCATCACACCTTTATGACTTTAACTCTGGCAATTTCGAACGTGGTATTTGTTCTGTACCGTACACTCGTCAGCGCGACAACCAAGACATTTACATTCCGGTGAATGTGATTGGTAATATTTTTGTTTCTAATGGTATGAGTGCCGGTAATACTAAATTTGAAGCCCGTGTTCAGGGATTATCTGAAGTATTTGAGCGCGCTATTAAAAACCGCATTATTGCCGAAGGTATCAGCTTGCCAATCGTGCCTGAAGAGGTGGTAAAACAATACCCTAAAATTCATGAAGCTTGTGAAGAGCTGCGTAGCCATGGCTTCCATTTACGCATTGCGGATGCATCACTAGGCGGTAAATACCCAGTAATGAGTGTCACGCTTATAAACCCTGTTGATGGGTCAGTATTTGCTTCTTTTGGTGCCCACCCTTCATTTGAAGTAGCGCTAGAGCGTACCGTTACTGAATTACTGCAAGGTCGTCGCCTAGATCAACTAGACGTATTCCAACCTGCTACATTTGATAACGACGAAGTCGCTACTCCTGAGAACATTGAACTGCACTTTATTGATTCAAGCGGTTTAATTTCACATGACTTTTTCCGCTCTGAAGCAGATTTTGAATTTGTACATTGGGACTTTAGTGGTTCAACTGAGCAAGAATACAACTTCTGTACTGATTTAATTCATAGCATGGGTCACGATATATATATTATGGATTACACCCACTTAAACGTGTATGCATGTCGTATTTTAGTTCCTGGTATGTCAGACATTTATCCAGTAGATGAGTTAATTTGGCGCAACAATAATGAAGGCGCTAAATTCCGTGAAGACTTCTTATCGCTTGATCAGTACGATAGCGAACAATGGATGGAAATTTACGACAACCTCGAAGAAGCAGGCCACAGCGATATTATTCGCGCAGCTGAATTCATTGGCTTAGCAACCGACGCCGATACACCTTGGCACACACTACGCATTGGTGAGCTTAAAGCACATTTATGCTTAGCGGCGGGTAATGAAGAAGCTATTGACTGGGTTGATTGGATTTTGCATACCGGCCAAGTAAACGACGAAGCGATGCGTCACTTTCGTTGCTTAAAAGCAATCCTTGAAATTAAATATGATGACGAGCGCGAATATGCAAGTTATCAAGATGCATTAGGTTTAATGTTTGGTAGCGACAATGTCACGCTTGCTATTGAAATTGCTGAAGGTCGTAAATTATTTAACGGCTTAACTTTCCCAGGCTTATCGCTTGAGGGTTTTAAAAAGCATGCAGCACTTCTTGATGGTTACCGCAAATTACACGTTGCAAAGCAACAGCATTGGGCGCGCGAAGTTAGCGACTCATAACCACACCTAAACTACTAATTATAAAAATAAAATGGCGCATTTTTAACTGCGCCATTTTTATTTCTTCGATAAATTGACTATAGTTAGCCTGTCTTGATTAACAACTTAATTACATTCTATGTCCCCGCAGCGCAAAAACAAACGCACCCGAATTAATAACGCTAAGCTGACTTTTTTATTATCGCTGGTGTTGATAATCACTATCAGCTTGGTGCTTGATCACGTCAATTATCACCGTGAGAAAGATGCTTATCGATTACGCACTCTGTCGCAGGTAAGTACCTATAGAGCACAACTTGAAGCTGTATTAGTGTCTAATATTCAACTCATTCGTGGCTTAGCTATTGCTGTTGCCGCTGAGCCAAACTTAGATCAAACTCGCTTTGAACAAATTGCAGCCCCACTTTTTGAAACCTCAAATGAGCTACGTAACATTGGCGCGGCGCCAGGCATGGTAATAAAAATGACCCATCCGCTTAAAGGTAACGAAAAAGCGATAGGTCTTAATTTTTTGGAAAATAAAGCACAGCGCGAAGATGCCATTAAAGCAAGAGACACGAATACGATCGTGATGGCAGGTCCACTTCAGCTTATCCAAGGCAGCGAAGCCTTGATTGCGCGCGTACCAGTATACTTGCCAGAAAATAACGCCTTTTGGGGATTGCTCTCAGTGGTACTCGATATAGAAAAAGTTTATGAAAACTCGGGGATTATTGAACTACAGCAAAATTATAATATAGCAATACAAGGACGTAATGGATTAGGTAAGCAAGGTGAGTTTTTTTTCGGTGGCCCCTCTATTACTGATCAAGACCCTCTAGAATTTACTTTAAACTTTCAAGGAGGTGTTTGGCAGCTTTATGTTATACCCAAGCAAGGCTGGCAACCAGTGAGTTCTTCGATCTGGCCTTTACGGTTCATTATTTTAACCGTGTTAGGCTTGCTCATTTCTGCCTTTTTGTTTTATCTAAAAATACTCAACCGTGAACAAGAAAGCGAAAGAATGCTTGAGGTGATGAGTAATTTAGCACAAGTCGGTGCATGGTCGTTTAACTTAGAAAAAAAACACGTGTTTTGGTCAGATATGACTAAAAAAATATTTGAATACCCATTAGATGAGCAACCAAAATGGTCAGAAAATTTAAACTATTTTAAAGAAGGTGAAAGTAGAGAAAAAATCGCTAAACTGGTTGAAAGAGCAATTAAGCATGGTGAAAGTTACGAAACTGAGCTTGAAGTGATCAATGCAAATGGTCAGCCTGTATGGGCACTTGTTCACGGTGAAGCTGAACATAAAAATGGCCGTTGTGTAAGAATATTTGGTTCATTACAAAATATTGATGCCCGTAAAAAAGTAGAATTAGAAAATCGCAAAATTGCTCGTTTTAACGAAACCTTGGCCTCCTTAACGGTGAGTGATGAAATATTAAATGGCAAACTAAGCCAATCTAAAGAATTAATCACGCAGTCTATTTGCCAAGCCCTTGAGGTAAACTGCGCCAGTATAAAATTGTTTAATCAACAAAGAACCCAGCTAATTCAATTTGCGAGTTTTAATCGTTCAGGTAGCGAAAATAATATTCCGTGGCTGCAAGAAACTATTCCTGACTTTTTTACCGCAATAGAACGAAAAGCGATATTTTGTGTTGATGATGCTCAACAACATCCCTACTTAGCCCCTATCAAAGAAAGCTACCTTCAACCGTTTTCAGTCAAGACGATGCTGTGTGTTCTTATTCCTGCAAGCAGTGGCTCTATTGGAATAGTTTGTGCTGAGCAAGATATAGTTAGAACATGGAGCCATAATGAAGAAAGCTTTTTAATTGCTGTAGGGGCTTTAATTGGCAGCCTTTACTCTAGCCAACAACGTATAGAAACAGAGGCACAACTAGTCAAGGCAAAAGAAGCCGCAGAACAAGCTGTGATTGCAAAAAGTGAGTTTTTAGCCAGTATGAGCCATGAAATTCGCACACCCATGAATGGGGTGTTGGGAATGCTTAATATTGTTAAAGCAACCCAATTAGATCAACAACAAAAGCATCATATTAAACTTGCGCAATCATCTGCAGAGTCATTATTAGGAATTATTAATGATATTTTAGACTTTTCTAAAATAGAGGCTGGCAAGTTAGACATTGAAAATATTCAATTTAATTTACCTCGCTTACTGGGTGAAGTGGTTGAGTCATTTGCATTAAAAGCCGAACAAAATAACACCACGTTAATTTTGGATGCAACACATATCACTAGCAGCGAATTTATTAGCGATCCGAATAGATTACGTCAAATTTTAAGTAACTTAATTGGTAATGCCGTTAAATTCACCCAAAAC
Organism: Pseudoalteromonas sp. SM9913; assembly: GCF_000184065.1. Classification (NCBI taxonomy): domain Bacteria; kingdom Pseudomonadati; phylum Pseudomonadota; class Gammaproteobacteria; order Alteromonadales; family Pseudoalteromonadaceae; genus Pseudoalteromonas; species Pseudoalteromonas sp. SM9913. Next base: position 80,074 of record NC_014803.1, on the reverse strand, counting down.
GGTGAAATATTGGTAACCGCTAAAATAACCCACACACTTGACGCCACAGTTTTAGAATGTGCAATCGCTGACTCAGGTATAGGAATCAGCGCAGAGAAACAGCCCCATTTATTTGACTCATTTACTCAAGCAGACACATCAACCACACGCCAATATGGTGGCACAGGCCTGGGTCTTGCTATTGTAAAGCAGCTTTGTGAGCTCATGAGTGGCGAAGTGAATGTGAGCAGTACACCAAATAAAGGCAGTACATTTTCCTTTTTTATAAAGATAATCCCTCAATTAGTTCAACAGCACGAAGCATATCAAGCAATTAAAAATAAGCGTATTTGGGTTATTGATGATTGCTTACTCAATACCACTATTGCCAAAAAACAATTAACTCGCTGGGGGGGCAAGGTCAGCACGATTTGCGATTACCTGTCTATAAGTGACTACATTAATAGCCATGAAGATACCCCACCAAACATTGTGCTCGTTGACAGTGCTTTATTTGAACCATTATACGAAGCTCAAGCACTCGCACTTAAGCAGTTTTTAATAAAAAGTAACAGCCATTTAATTATTATGGCTCCCATGAGTTATACAAATAAAAACGCGACCTTACCATTAACCGAAGAAACCCTCGTATTTAAACCACTCACCCCTTTTGATTTACAAAATGCGCTGACTGCAAAAAGCACTATCGAGCAAACACACGTTGATACACAACTAAAGTCGCTTGCTGCCACTGAGGTTATGACAGATACACTGGCGGCGCATGTTTTATTAGTAGAAGATAATAAAATTAACCAAGTTGTTACCGCTGCTTTTTTAAAACAGTTGAACGTGACATTTGAGATTGCTGAAAATGGTGCTGAGGCAGTTGAAAAGTTGAATCAAAACCCAGCTAACACTTATCAATTAATATTAATGGATTGCCAAATGCCTACGATGGATGGCTACCAAGCAACTATTGCCATCAGAGAAGGCAAAGCAGGTAAGGTAAATAAAAACATAACAATAATAGCGCTTACCGCAAACGCAATGCAGGGTGATAAAGACAAATGTTTAGCCACTGGTATGGATGATTATTTAACTAAACCCCTCAATGCCACAACTCTTCATTCTAAGCTCCAGCAATGGCTTACAAGCAAATAACAGTGTAAGCTAAAAATAGAATTTATTAGGTGAGATAAGGTATGCAATTGCAATTATCAATGGAGCAACAACGCGTTATTGGTTGTTTATTAGAAAAACAAAGCACAACACCTGAGCACTACCCTTTATCGTTAAATGCATTAACAAATGCCTGTAATCAAAAATCGAATCGCGCGCCAGTTGTTAATTATACAGAAGAGCAAGTTCAAACAACCGTTGATGAATTAATCAGTATGCGATTAGTCACTGTAAATGAAGGGCTGTCTGGGCGAGTTAATAAATACGATCATCGTTTTTGTAATACTGAGTTTAGTCACCTGCAATTTGATCAACAGCAAAGGGCGATTATTTGTTTATTATTATTGCGAGGCGCACAAACACCTGGCGAATTAAAAACACGCAGTAGCCGCCTTGCCGACTTTGCTCGTATTGATGATGTTGAAAAGTCACTTGAACAACTAATTCAAAGCAATCATGTTAAAAAGCTGCCGCGCGAATCAGGTAAACGGGATTGTCGATATATTCATTTATTTGCAGATCAATCATCTGTGAACGAGGCTTCACTTGAGGCACAAACACACACTGATGATATAAAAAACACTGAGCTAAATGACTTACTTGCAGAAATTGATGAGCTAAAAGTCCAGCTTAAACAAATAAAAGCTCACTTAGGGCTTTAATTCATAAATATGAAATCACATAATAGTTGCTCTATGTAGAGCGTAAAAATTATTTAACTAAAGGAGCGGGCCATGCGCGCCGAGATTATGGCTGAAATGAAAGTTCAGCCTTCGATTGATGTAAACGCTGAAATTAAACGCCGAGTGGATTTTATTAAAGCACGTTTAAAAGCGGCATATTCAACCTCACTTGTACTAGGGATCAGTGGTGGTGTAGATTCATCGACCTGTGGCCGTTTGTGTCAACTTGCTATTGATGAGCTAAACCAAGAACACCCTGACACTCATTATCAATTTATTGCTGTACGCCTACCTTATGGCGTTCAAGCTGATGAAAGTGAAGCGCAAATGGCGGTTGATTTCATTAAGCCGAGCACCCGCATGACAGTAAACATTAAACCCGCAACCGATGCTCTGCATGAGCAGACAATGGCAACTCTCGCGGGTACCGAACAAACACTCCCTTCGCAAGATAAAATCGATTTTATTAAAGGTAATGTCAAAGCACGTCAACGCATGATTGCGCAATATGAAATAGCCGGCTTTTGCCAAGGCTTAGTGGTCGGTACCGATCATAGTGCTGAAAATATTACGGGTTTTTACACTAAATTTGGTGATGGTGCATGCGATTTGGCTCCTTTATTTGGCCTATCAAAACGCCAAGTTCGCGCATTAGCAACCACATTGGGTGCGCCTGCGCTTTTAGTTGAGAAAGCACCAACAGCAGATTTAGAAAGTGATAGACCTGGACTAACAGACGAAGAAGCACTTGGCTTAAGTTATGAAGAAATTGATGACTTTTTAGAAGGTAAAGCAGTTTCAAGTCATGTAGAAGAAACGCTAATTGCAATTTACCAGCGCACGCAACATAAGCGCCAGCCTATTCCAACAATATACGATGCTTTTTAAATCAATATTATAAGCGTGATTTAACTGATCGAGCCGCTTGTATTTTACGTAAACATGACGTGAAAATAAGTGGCTTAAATTTTTAAAAGTTAACCTTAACGCTTGCCAACAGAGAGTTTTATATTTTATGACACCCCCTATTTTGATTACTGGTGCAGCACAACGTATAGGGCTTGCGCTGGCAAAGCACTTTATAGCCCAAGGGCAAGCGGTCATTATTACTTATCGGACCCGTCATGAGGCTGTTGATTCGTTGGAACAACAAGGAGTTACCTGTCTTTATGCTGACTTTAGTACTGATGAGGGCATTAATACTTTTATTACGTTGCTTAAATCACACACTGACTCACTCAGGGCGGTTATTCATAATGCATCAAGCTGGGACTGTGAAGCTAACAACCCCCACTTTGAGCAGCTGTTTGACAATATGATGCGCATTCATGCAAAAACACCGTACTTGGTAAACTTACACTGCGCAGATTTACTATTAAATTATCAGGCGTCGCATGCTAAACCCGCTGACATTATTCATTTGACTGATTATGTAGTGGAAACAGGCAGTCCAAAGCATCTTGCTTATGCGGCCAGTAAAGCCGCACTGGATAACTTAACTAAATCATTTAGTGCTAAATATGCACCTAACATAAAAGTAAATTCAGTCGCACCATCATTAATTATTTTTAACCAACATGATGATGAGCAGTATCGCGCTAAAACTTTAAAAAAATCATTAATGGGTATCGAACCTGGATGCCAAGAAATTATTAATAGTATAGACCTACTACTGAACAGCCATTACATCACAGGGCGTGCTTTACCTGTTGATGGTGGTCGCCATCTTAAGTAAGTCCTAATAAAACTGAGAAACTTATGCATAACGAATTAAAAGAAAGCTATCAAAAAATTATAACTGCTGTAGGTGAAGACGCTGAACGTGAAGGGTTACTTGATACCCCAAAACGCGCTGCAAAAGCGATGGAGTACCTTACTCAAGGATATCGTCAAACGCTTAACGAAATCACTAACAATGCGGTATTCACCTCTGACGCTGACGACATGGTATTGATACAAGACATCGAGCTTTACTCTATGTGTGAACATCATTTACTCCCTTTTATTGGCCGCTGTCATATTGCTTATATCCCTGATGGCAAAGTATTAGGCTTATCTAAGTTTGCGCGTATTGTTGATATGTTTTCGCGTCGTTTTCAAATTCAAGAACAGCTTACCCATCAAATTGCAAAAGCGGTTGAGGAAGTAACCGGTGCAAAAGGTGTGGGGGTAATTGTTGAAGCAAAACACATGTGTATGATGATGCGTGGTGTAGAAAAGCAAAACTCAAGCATGCGTACCTCGGTAATGCTAGGAAACTTTAGAGCCGATCCGAAAACACGTAATGAGTTTTTACAGCTGATCAAAGGATAATGTATGGCAAACGCAATTATTAATGTAACTAATTTACGACTACGCACATTTATTGGTTTTAATCCTGATGAGCGTGAAAAAAAACAAGATGTGGTCATTAACCTTGAAATTCACTACCCTGCTGATCAAGCTTGTGAAACAGATGAAGTAGACCAAGCACTTAACTACAAAGTGATTACTAAAGAGGTGATTAGCTTAGTGGAGCAAGGACACTTTTTATTGTTAGAAAAACTAGTTGCTGAAATTCTTGCTGTTTGCCACTCACACCCAAGTGTTAATTATGCTAAGGCTCGAGTAGATAAACCTCATGCGTTGCGCTTTGCCGATTCGGTTTCTTTAACCCTCGACTGGCACAAATAATCCAACGGCAAGGGCTATTACCGCTAAATAACGTAACCCCTTGCCGAGCGTTACCAGCACTAAAAATGTAGTAAAGCGAACTTTAAACACGCCGCCAATAACGGTTAGTGGGTCGCCAACGATGGGCAGCCAAGCAAACAACAGGCTATAAACACCATATTTATTAAACTGCTGTTGTGCTTTTTTAAGCCCTTTTTCAGACACTGGAAACCATTTTTTATCTTTAAAACGCAATGCCTGCGTCCCTAACCAATAGTTAACACAACTGCCTAGTACATTACCCAAGGTTGCTGCGAACCAAATTAGCCATAAGTTAGTATTGCCTTGCATGATCATGCCACCCATCAATACTTCAGAGGAGCTAGGTAATAACGTGGCAGATATAAATGCTGTAAAAAATAATGTTATATAGAGCATCTTTCCCTTATGGCTAAAAACTAAACCCAGCAATTAGCTGGGTTTGAACGACTTTTTAACTTAAAACCAATTCACCGAATAATAAAAACAGTTATTTTATCAAATTTAAGCTAAGGGGATAATTAAACTCTTTGCCATCGTTGGCTTTCACGCTTGCGATAACCACCATCACAAATGAAAAAATAGCCACCATAGGTAACAGTAGTAAACCAACCGCTGCAAAAATTAGTAAAAAACAAACAAAATAAGCTATAGCCATAGTAATTTGAAAATTAAGGGCTTTTTTGCCATGTATATCAACAATTGGCATTTCATCTTTTTTAATTAACCAGATAATAAGAGGGCCGAGTACCGACCCAAATGGCACAATAAACCCCGCTAATGCACTTAAATGACATAGCATTGCCCATGTGCGGTCATCTTTATTGACGACTTTAATCTCTTGATTTTGTTCCATTACACTCTCCCTTCTCGTTTTTATTTTGCGCTAAAATAATATTCACACTCATTAGCCACCTTAATGTAAATGCTTATTTATCCAATGCAAAGCATTTGTGTATATTTAAAAATAAAAAAGCGCAGCAAATAGCTGCGCTTATTGATATTGCCAGACCAGTTACTTATTCACACCCGCTAAATCAAGCATAAAAGCATAATTTAATGCAGTATCTTCTAAGCGTTTGAAGCGACCTGATGCACCTCCGTGCCCTGCTTCCATATCGATTTTAAACAGTAGCTTGTTATCATCTGTTTTGTAATCTCGCAGCTTAGCCACCCACTTTGCAGGCTCAAAATATTGTACCTGTGAATCATGTAAGCCAGTAGTAACTAACATATTTGGGTAATCTTGCTTACTGACCTGATCATAAGGTGAATACGATAACATATACTCATAGTATTCTTTCTCATTAGGGTTACCCCACTCACCGTATTCGTTGGTTGTAAGTGGAATACTTGCATCAAGCATCGTGGTCACTACATCAACAAATGGAACCGCAGCCACCATACCTTTATACAACTCAGGAGCTTGGTTTGCCACTGCGCCCATTAACAAGCCACCCGCACTGCCACCTTGAGCAAATATTTTATCTTTTGCACCATACTTTTGCTCAACCAATGCCTTGGTAACATCTACAAAGTCGTTAAAGGTGTTCTTTTTAGTCAGTAGTTTACCGTCCTCATACCAAGGGCGACCTAGCATTTGTGAACCGCGAATATGCGCAATGGCAAATACAAAACCCCGATCGAGCAAACTTAAGCGAGCGCTAGAAAAGGTAGGATCCATGGTCGCGCCATACGAGCCATAACCATATTGTAGCAGCGGATTAGTTCCCTCTTTTTTAAACATGTCTTTGCGATAGACTAGGCTTACCGGTACTTTAATACCATCTCGTGCAGTGACAAAAATTCGCTCTGATGCGTAGTTATCTGCACTAAAATCACCGAGTACTTTTTGTTGTTTAAGTAATGTTTTATTGCCAGTAGCTAAATTAACATCATACGATGAAGCGGGTGTTGTCATACTGGTATAATACACACGTAATGTATCGCTATTTAAATCATTGTTACCGTAGGTGCTAATTGTATAAGCACTGTCGTTAAAGCTAAGCGGTATCTCTTTACCCGTGGTTAAGTTACGAGCAATAATAGTCGACTGACCCATTTCACGCTGCTGATACACTAAGTAATCGTTAAATAAGTCGATGCCTTCTAATTTTATATTATCGCGAGCGGGGATCACCGTTTGCCAATTAGCTTTATCGCCAGCTTTATCAATATCTACTTTCATTAACTGAAAGTTGACTGCGTTTAAATTAGTGACAATGTAGTAAGTATTACCCAGCTTAGAAATTCCATACTCCAGATCCGCTTCACGTTCAATCAAGCGTTTTGGCATAGCTTTAACATCATCAGCACTTAAAACCGATACACCTGACGCAGTTGTACTGCTGTGCCAGATATAAATTTCTGAATCGTCTTTGCTTTTGCTAATACCCATGTAATAACTGGTATCTGTTTCTTCATAAACGAGTTCATCTTCAGCCTGTGGGGTACCGAGCGTATGACGATAAACTTGGTAACCTAGTAAAGTTTGTAAATCTTTTTTTATGTAATAAAGCGTTTTGTTGTCGTTTGCCCAAACAACACTGCCATTCGTACCTTTAAGCGTATCTTCGAGTAATTTACCAGTGCTTAAGTCTTTTATTTTTATATTATAAATACGACGACTTACGGTATCTTCACCATATGCCATTAAATTGCCGTTTGGACTTACATCTAAACCACTTACGGCATAATAATCATGTTCCTTAGCTAGCTCGTTTACATCTAAAATAACCTGCTGGTCAGTGCCTGCAAAATCACTACTACGTACATAAGTTGCGTATTCGTTATCACCGCGAGTTTGTGATGAATAATAATAGTCACCGTTTTTAACTGGCACTGAATCATCGTCTTTTTGAATTCGCCCTTTTAGCTCTTCAAATAACCTAGTTTGTAACGTTTTTGTATGCGCAAGCATTGCATCTGTATAAGCATTTTCAGCCTCAAGGTAACTAAGTACCTCAGGATCTTTTCGCTCATCATCACGCATCCAGTAATAATCATCGATGCGAGTGTCGCCATGGATTGTCATTTCATATGGCACTTTTTTAGCAACCGGCGGCATGACTTCGGTTTGAGCAGCTACATTTTCAACCTTTGCTGATTGCTCAACATCAGGGGCTTTATTACATCCCCCTAAAATAGCTAAGGATATAAAAGTAAGAACAAATGGGGTGTGTTTCATTGATTGGAATCTCTGTAGTTTTTATTTTTATTAAATATACCTAATATTTAATAGCACGGAGATTTAGTTTGTGAAGCTATGTAAAAAGAGAGCCTAGAAATTCTTTTTATATGTTTATGACTTCAGTTATCCTAACAATAACGAAGTAGCATTATATAGCCTCTTCATGCTGCTAATTAATAAGGATAAAAATGAACAACGACGTAATTAACATTTTAACAATGGCTAAAGTCATTCAAACAGCGGTTGCACCCGTTTTTTTAATTACTGGTATTGCAGCAACGCTCGGGGTTTTATCTAATCGCTTGGCGCGAATTACAGACAGAGCCAGACAGTTAGAGCGAAAATTAAAAGTTAGCACCGATGAAGAATTTAACTTGTCTCTGACTACAGAGCTTAGAGCACTCCTTAAGCGCTCTCGCTGCATACACATTGCATTTAGTTTAAGTGTATTAAGTGCACTATTAGTTTGCGCCGTGGTTATGCTGTTATTTTTATCTCACATACAGTCAATTAATTTAGGTGTCACTATTGGCAGCTGTTTTGTTGGTGCAATGGCATTACTGATATGTGCATTTATGTCATTACTCGGTGAGGTGTTTTTGGCAACGCGCAGTATGCGTCGAGGGATGATTTTCGCAGATATAGATATAAACGAATAATAAAAAACCCCGAGTCAATCGTGCTACTCGGGGTTTTACTTATTTAAAACAGATTACTGTGCAGTGTAAATAGTTTCTAACACTTCTATTTTAGCTTCTTTAATCAAACCAGATTCTTTTAGCTGCTTTGATGCAACTAAAATATCTTGACCATCATTTACAGCTAAAACAGCAATTTTAGTGCCTGGGAATAAAGATACGACCTTCAAACCTGCAGCCGAAGCAACATCGCTTGCACTCATACCATCTTTTAAAAGAATAGTAATATTACCTGATAGTGACGTTAGGTTATTAGTAAAAATATTACGAACTAATGTTCCTTTTGTGACCACATCAGACGATTTATCTACGCTTACTACTGTCATCTCACCTTTTTGCATAACGACATGCTCTTCTGAAGCAACACTCGAAGGCACTAAACGTAAGTTCTTTTCAATTTTGTAAGAACCAAAATCCGCTTTATCAAACTTTAATTTAGCTACTTGTTTCTTAGGAAGCTGAAGCTCTTTATCTGAGCTAGTGTTTGCTGTTGCCCCAAACGAAATACACGCAGCAGCACCCAATACGATTAATTGTTTAATTTTCATCTTTATAATCCTTACTCTTGACCTGCGTGACCAAATGCACGAAGAGATACACCTTCAAGTACACTTGCTGAGTTATTATTACTAATACCAGTAACACCTAGAGAATTATTTGAGCCTCGACTAAATGCAAAGCTATCTGCGCTTGTATCTAACAAACGAACAGTCCAAGTACCTTTCGTAGACTCTCCGTAGAAAGCATTTGAAAGCATCACAGCGTCTTTAAGTACATAACCTACACTCCAGCTATTCGTGAAGCTATATGCAGGGTAAAACAAAGCTTGTTTAGATGAAAGTAATACACTTCGAGTACCCGCTGGCGAAGTAACCTCAATAGCTAAATCATTACCAGCAGATGTTTGAGTACCATCAGCTAGGCCGAAGCCCATTTCAGGGTTGCTTACATCAAATTTAAATTGCATTGCCTCAATGTTTAATTCTTCTGTAACTACAATTTCTTGCGTTAAACCTGTAGCACTGTTATCAGGAATTTCTAATGCTAGTGCACTCTCAGAAACGGCTGAACCAACACCATTCCAATCCGTGATTACTTGCTCACCTAATGAAGCGTCATAAGACTTAGCCATTGCAACCGCTGCACCTGCATCTACACGCCCAAAGCCATATAAGTTATTAAAGCTATAACCAGCGGCATTTTCAACCCAACCATCATGTGCAACAAACTCACCATCTGCGGTAGTTAATTTTACAGGGGCATTTTCAGCGTCAATTAATGTACTTGTTGACGCTAATATATGACGCACATCACGCCAAGTTAGTTCAGGATTAGCCGAAAGAATAAGTGATACTACACCTGATGCATTTGGCGCAGCAGACGATGTACCGTTAAATGTAGATGTATAGTTACAACTTGCGTTATCTTCATTACCAGGATAGTTAAATGGGAACTGGCTTATGGCAAACTCTTCTCCATATCTCTGAGTAAAGCTTGCAACAGCACCACTATTAAAGCCTGAGTAACCGTTGATACATGTCATCTGATCCGTTGTTACCATTGCAGGTGCCCAACGACCATATTCACCAGCTGGCGCTGAAACCATTAAGTTAGCACCTGCTGTTGAGTAGCTAGTGTGCTTACCATTTGCATTTACAGCAGCAACACTTAGATAGTAAGGATGGCCTTGGCTTGGCTCAAACGCACCGTTATAACACGTTAAACCTAAGTCATTAGCTCCATTATCTTCACATAGTGAGCCTTCATCACCGCCATCAACAAAAGAGTTACCACTCGATTTCATATTAAGTGCCCCCTTACCATCTCGCAGGTTTAGGTTTGGGTATGACTCAATAGCTTCATCTAATTCTGAATATGCAATAAATGTTGGGAAAGTTATGCCATAACTACGGTTAAACGCAGAAATATTTTCTGTTGTGCTAATGCCGCTTCCAGGGAAACCATGCACCATTAACTCAGTTTGTGGGATTTTAGCACCACCAAGATAATTCATACCAATTAAACCAGCATCAGGAGCAACGCCACGGCCACCTTTACCATTCCAACCTTTTGCAGCAATCAAACCAGCAACACTTGTACCATGATCACCACTGTTTGACATACTAGTAGGATCTGTACGGTCAGTCGCATCAGCATTTAGGTTTAAAGAGCGGTTTGGTAATACATTATCGATTAAATCTTCATGGCGGATTTCCATACCCGAATCGATCACAACTGCCGTTGCACCTGCCCCAGTAACACCTTGAGCATAAGCATCAACAACATTCATATCTTCACCAGCTACAAGCTCTGTCGCTTCTGATTGAGCAAAGCTAGCGTTGACATCGGCTTGTGCTTCTTCTTCTGTATCGCCAAATAAACTAACGTACAAATCAATTAAGCCTTGTTTCATCTCATCACTAAGCGAGTAAGCTTTCTGACCTGTATTGTTTAGGTGCCACTGCTGATTTGCAAGAGGATCTCCAATAATTCCTGAGATATTAATTTTCGCAGAGGCCGTTTTACCGTTTGCAGTTACTGTGTAATCAATAACCGCATCTTCACCAGAAACAGGCACATATGTAAACGAAGTACCCTCTACTGTTAACATACCATGGCTAAACTTAAAGACACCATCTTGCGCGGTAATTGCCTCGCCATTTTCAGTAAAACTAAAAGTAAGTGCGTCACCATCATTATCACTTGCTTTAAAGTCTGCAGTAACTGGAACCCATTGTTTTAAATCAGTAACGACAACATCACTCGCTTTTGGTGCTACATCAGTAACAACTGGAACTGTATTGTTATTATCATTATCGCTTCCACCACACCCTGATAGCGAAATTACTATCGCTGCAGACAACGCTGACAGCTTAAAAATATTATTTTTCATAAATGCTCTTCATTGGTTATTTTTATGACACCTGAATGTACACAACCAAACAACAAGCAGCAACACTGCATTTACAAACATTCACAATAAACCGTAAAATAATATCAGCCCGATTAAAATCCCGTTAATAATATCAAAGTAATAATCTATGCTTTCCCTTGAACTAAAGCCTAAGCTAATATACAAAGATAATTAAAGAACCCTCAAAGGAGTAGAGTAAAGTGAAATTGAAGCAAGTATTTATCGGGGCATTACTATCTACATGCGCACTTAGTGTATCTGCAAATTCTGCATTTAAAGAGCCGAGTGATGCAATTGAGTATCGCCAAGCTGCATTTTCTATGATTTCAGTTCAAATAGGCGATATGGGTGCCATGCTTAAGGGTAAAATTCCTTTTGATGCAGAGCAATTCAAACAGCGTGCAAATAACGCGGCGGCATTATCTAAAATGCCTTGGGAGGCCTTTTACGCAGGCACTGAAAAAGGCGATACATCAGCACTTCCTGCGGTATGGTCTGAAAACGATACTTTTATGAAAAAAGCGACAGCGTTTCAGCAATATGCTGATGAACTTGCTGTAGCAGCTCAAACAGGTGACAAAGCGGTCATTGGTAAAGCATTTGGTGCATGGGCTAAAGGCTGTAAAGATTGCCATAAGCAATTCAAAGACTAATAAATTCTGTGTATTAAACAATAAAAATGGCGCTGTATTAGCGCCATTTTTTTAACTAAGCAGATAACTTAAAGGCTCACTTCCCCAAGTACTCATTAATAAAATCAGTAATAGTAACAATAAAAACCATGCAATCCATGGTGACTTTGTCTCAGGCTCTGAGCTTTGTGTTGGCAGTGCTTTATTGCCGGTGATCATTGCTTTTACTAAAGGCTTGCCTTTAATTTTGTAAGCAATAATAGCCACAACATGCAAAATAATCGCATAAAATAAAATATCAAAATTGATATGGTGCAGCCAGTTGGCAAAATCAATCGTATCACTCGATACATACTGCGCTAACGGGCCATCAGTTAAAATGCCATCACTGCTCATTAAACCACTAACCAGTTGCGTAATAATCAGTATAAAAAATAATAACACCATATAACTACCTGGTGCAGAATGGCCCACATCATTTATTTTTTTGCCACTAAAAGAAGCAAGCACCGACTTAGGAGAATGCAGTAATGCCGATATTCTTGCCGTTTTACTGCCTATAAGACCCCATATAATCCGCGTTGAGATAAGCGCTAAAGTAAAAAAGCCAACCACAAAATGTAGCTCTATCATGCCCTCTTCAGCACTAAAATAAAGCGCAGCAATACTCAATACTAATAACCAATGAAAGCTTCTTAAAAAGCCATCCCACACTTTTACCTTGAACATTGCACCTTCCCTAAAAAACAGTATCATCTAAAACGCTAACTATTTTAGCATCTTAATATTAAGGTATCCTAATGAGTCTTTCTACCAGTGCGCAGAGTAAAACACATGCAGTCCATTAAAAAACCGATACTAAAAGGCTTTTTAGATATGCTGCCATTATGTTTAGCCGTTATTCCTTGGGGGATTTTATGTGGCTCGTTGGCAATACAAAATGGCTTTACCCCTTTTGAAACTCAAGCCATGTCGCTACTGGTATTTGCAGGCTCGGCGCAGCTGGTTGCAATTGAGCTCATTGCTGGTAATACCCCTCTATTAACCATTTTATTTACCACGTTTATTATTAGCTCTCGCCATTTTTTATATGGCTTGGCGGTTCGTCACAAAGTGATTGAGCAACCCATGCGTTGGCGCCTTCCAGTCAGCTTTGTCTTAACTGATGAACTATTTGCTTTTTCGCATCACCCTCGCGCCTACCAGACTCAAACGCGCCTAATTTACGCGCTCAGCGCAGGCTTTAGCTTTTACATTGCTTGGAATATTTGGACACTTATCGGTATTGTAGCCGGCACTATGCTCCCTGATCTAACCAATTTAGGACTCGACTTTGCGATTGCTGCAACCTTTATTGCTTTGGTTATCCCAGGAGTTAAAAATTTAGCCACTCTTGTCACGGTCATTGTTGCAGGGATCTGTGCCACTTTATTAAAAAGCACAGGCTTTGAGCTGTGGTTGGTATGCTCAGCACTATTAGCAATGAGTGCAGGTTACACTGTAACTAGAATAGTAAAAAATAAGGACGCTAAATCATGATGACGACTATTTTACTTATGGCATGTATTACCTTTTTTACCCGTTATTTATTCTTACACCGCGCGCTACCATTTAAAGTAGGGCCTAAAATGCAGCAGTTTTTGAGCTTCAGTGCACCTGCGGTTCTAACAGCGATTTGGGTGCCGATTGTATTTATAAATGATGGTGGCATTAATCTAAATTGGCAAAACCCTTATTTAAGCGCAGCGATTGTAGCCATTATAGTTGCTTACAAAACACATAATATTTACCTAACCACACTTGCTGGTATGGGGTTATTTTTGATTTTAAATTAACAGTAACGCCATAGCAGTGTTCACTATTTCGACTTTGTTAATCACCAAGCAAAGGTTAGACTATGCCAAATAAACAAATAATAGCTTAATAATATGCACCCATTTCATCAACTAAGTGCTACTAGCCTGCAAGGCCAACCTATCGATTTTAAAGAGTTTGTAGGTAAAGTTGTGTTAATAGTAAATACCGCAAGTGAGTGTGGATTCACCTATCAATACGAGTCATTGCAAGCATTACACGAAAAGTATGCCAGCCAAGGTTTAGTCATTATAGGTTTCCCGTGTAACCAATTTGGCCAGCAAGAACCCGGAGACGCGAATCAAATAGCACAAGGTTGTTTAATAAATTACGGAGTTAGTTTTTTAATCGCAGAAAAAGTGAACGTTAATGGTCAGCATACACATTCGGTTTTTCGCTATTTAAAATCTGTATTGCCGGGGTTTTTGACACGAAAAATTAAGTGGAACTTCACAAAATTTTTGATTAATGCAGATGGCTCACCGATTAAGCGCTACGCGCCCTTTACTAAACCTGAAAAACTAGAAAAAGTAATTGAAAAAGCATTGCTCGCAGCTAAAGTTTGAGGCTTAAAAATTATAAAGAGGCATAAAGCCTCTTTATTACCAACCCACAGAGCTCTAAATACTAACTAAGTAGCAGTTAAAAGCTAATATGTCGGCACTGATTTGTACTAGCGACAACCTAATCAATATAATCGTTTAAGTCATCTTCACCTAGGTTTTTACGCAAGCGTTTTTGCTCAAGGTAATCCTCTAACTTTCTTTTCACCTTTTGCTTTTTCTTGTCGTGTTGATTACGCCCGACCATTTCGTATTCGTCTTCAACAAAATCATCATCTAGCGCATCGTAACTAAATGTCTTACCCACAACCCACTCCATAAAGTGTTTGAGACCAATTACGGATTCTTGTATCGCGATAATTGGTGAAATTAAAATGTTCAACGCAAATTCATTGTACAAATTTACGTCAAAATAAAGCCACATCGCTATCCTAAATAGTCTCTGTGTCAGTATTGTGAATAAATAGCGCTAAATTTGAATTGTGGAAAGTGAGAGTTTTTTATCGTATCGATAAATTTTATTTATTATCATTTAACTGTTGGTTATTTTGACCAAATTTTAGCTTTTTTAATAACTTTACTTTCAACTTCAAAGCACCTTAAAAATCACAAACCACTGTTTTTAAACACTAAAAACTATTGGCACCAAACTTGTTATAAGTTAATTATCATCATCAAAAAACAGAGAATAAACATGAAAGAATTATTATTAGTTAGCGCAATTATGTGCGCCCCCGTCGCCATGGCTCATAACGATAACAGCTCTTCAATTACATTTAGTAACGACGAATGTAAAGTTGAGTTTAAAAACGATGTACGTATAAAGCCAAGTGAATTAGAAATTTTTAAAGCCAACAATCAACGTATGACTTTTACCACTCAAGGTGAGTTGTCGATCAATGGCGAGCAAGTAGCATTAAATAGCGCTCAGCGCCAAGCACTGACCAACTACACAGATAATTTACGTGCGCAATTACCTGAAGTAGCCAACATTGCACTTGATGGCGTTAAAATTGCGGGCGTTGCATTAGAAGAAGTCGCCAATGCATTTAATATTGATGGCCTCGATAACATTGCTACCTTAATGGACGATATTCAACAAGAAGTAGAGGGTACCTTTTACCAACAAGGTACATTTGTCATGGGCCAGCAAAGCTTCACTCAGTTTGGTGAAAACTTTGAACAGCAGTTTGAACAACAAATAGAAACTGCCGTTGAGTCGGCCGTAATGCAATCAATGGGCAGTATTTTAGTAGCATTAGGCTCTGAGCTAATGGGTTCAGGTGGCGACATGCAAGCCTTTGAAGAGCGCATGGAAAATATGGGCGCACAAATAGAAGAAAAAGTAGAGCTCCATGCAAAAAAACTTGAACAGCGTGCAAATACACTGTGTGGTGACTTTGTTGAAATCGCACAACAAGAAACTCAACTTGCTGCGCAAGTGCCTGCATTAAAAGGCTATGAGTTATTTACTATAAAACAGCACTAACTGCTCAGCATTTTAATTAATCTCCCTTTGCGGCATTTGCTTTTAAGCTATGCCGCATTTTGCGTTTTTTACCCCCACCAGTCCCATTTAACTCAAATAATAGACTGTTGAGCGGATCTGCTCTTGCTGTGCAGAGGCATTTTGTGGCTTCATAGTAAAATACAAACCAAAGTATAATCTTCACTTCGCTCTAGATCACTTAGAATGCCGTCCGAGCTGATGATTGTAAGCCCAAATTGCAACATATTAAAACCACCTCTTTTTAAGTTTTAAATTCTTGAGGCGGTGCGATCCCCAGTTAGACGCGTTTTAAAACGCAACTAACTCCAAAGTGCCTAGTAACCTAGGCACTTTTTTTATAATTTAAAAGCCTAGCAACACTCTTTTTTATCGTTTCTTTAATGCTCTTCTCTGATAAATAATTAACCACCTATAAATAGCATGTTAAATCTTTTAACGAAGTAAAACCCACCCCATTAATACAAAATAATTTAATCTGAATAACTATTCAAAATAATCTATTTATAAACATATTAAAATTAAAAAAACTGCAAAAGCCCCGTATAAAAGTGATATAGCACACGACTATAATGAATAAATATACAAAATCAAAAAAAACGCCATTAAATAGCAAATCAAAAAAAACACTTTCAGATTAAAAAAACTAATACTTCACCAGCAATTTTTATCGCTTTATTTTTAACCAACCTACGGGCAAAATGCACACGTTTTCAACAGACACAACCTTGGAGCGAATACAATGAACCCAATTAATACATTAAACCAAACAGCCACAACTCACGTTGCAGTTAAACCAACTAATCGCAAAGCGAGAATGTTAGCTAAACTTAACCGTTACGGAAAAAAATTAGCACTTGGCGGTGCAATTCAATACAAATAATCACCCAACCATGATTTTTGTATTGTTGCAGCAAACACCCAACCACTAAATGAAGTTTCTTCTTTAGCTCCATCTGTTTGCTGCCAGCTCCCTCCTCATAGCTAAAAATCATCTTTAATTTTCATAATTTACAAAAAAAACCGCATTTACGCTCACTTTTTAAGCAAACGATCTTTTTGCTATTTACACAGGCAACTCACCTAAGTATTATCCTGCATCACGACGTGGAGAGATGGCAGAGTGGTCGAATGCACCGGTCTTGAAAACCGGCAGGGGTTTATAGCCCCTCTAGGGTTCAAATCCCTATCTCTCCACCACTTATTTGTATTAATTGGTTTTTTCCGATTGATAACACGCTGAATAATGCGTCGGAGAGGTGTCCGAGTGGCCGAAGGAGCTCCCCTGCTAAGGGAGTATAGAGTTTGTAGCTCTATCGAGGGTTCGAATCCCTCCCTCTCCACCATTACTGATTACAAGCCACTTAATTGTGGTTTTTTTGTGCCTAAATTTTAACTCCGTTAAGAAATAGGGAGGGTGAGCACTCTCGACAGGGTTCAATAAAATGTCTGGAACATTTTAGGCCGCTGCAAGCGTCGCGCAGCGATTAATTACAGGGATGTAAGTAAGTCTATCCCTCCCTCTTCACCATTACTGATTACAAGCCACTTAATTGTGGTTTTTTGTGCCTAAAATTTAATAGCCTCTATTAATTCGCACTTTGTATAAGGCCGTCGCGAGCGCATGCTAATAAATTAAACAAATTGTATGGTGTCACAACTTAGTGCATTATAAATGGTACTTTAAACCAGCTTAGGTTTAACCATGGCAAAGCTAATATTACTACTATGTTGTTTGGGTGCCTGTGCTGCTAGCATGGCAAATGAAGTGACGGTTTATAAATGTACCATTAAAGGAGTGCCTACTTTTAGTCAAACTCCTTGCGCTGAAGACGCTCAAGTGATCACGCTTAGAAACGTCAACATCATGCAAACAAATACGCCACAATCTGAGAACACACCAGTTGCCGATACTTCTGTTGACGATTATCTAGCGGTGCAACAAATAGAGCGTGATATTGTGCAGCTTGAGCTTAAGATTAAACAATACCAACAAGAATACGCACAAAAAAAACAGCAAATCGATTACATGACCCAAGATAAAGCAAATCGCTTAGGAGCCAGCTCAATTGCGAATGCCATTACCACTGAAACGGCGGCACTTAAGCAGCGATTTGACCCACAAATCAAGCAAGCACAACAACAAATAGAAGCACTCACTCAAAAAAAACAGCAGCTTAGTCAGCAACCTTAAGTATGTGCTTCACAACATCAATAAATGTTTGTATCTCTGACTTTGTATTATATATGTGAGGTGAAACACGGATGCCGAGTTTACGCACATCAACACTTATTTTTGCAGTCTCTAATGCTGTTAATACACTTTGCTGATGCTCAGAAAACTGCAAAATAGCGGTGCCACTACATTGCTCTTTAGCGCTAGGTGACATTAAAAAAGCGCCCAATTGCTGCTGAATTAACTCAAGTAACATCAAGTTGTGCGATCTCACTTGTTCAACGCCAAATTCAACAATATATTCAATACTATGAGCGGCAATAATATAAGGAAGTACCGAGGGCGTACCGCCCCAAAACCTTAGTGTTTTAGCGTTATATTGAAAATGCGCAATATCAAACTCGAATGGGTTTTGATGTGAAAACCAGCCAACATCTTTTGGTTCACATTGTGTTATTTGCTTTGGATTTACCCATAAATAAGCAGCTCCTGGCCCTCCGCATAGCCACTTCACACTTGAACCGATCATAAAGTCAGCATTTAACGCCGTTAGATCGACAGGGATAACCCCTGCCGATTGCGCCACATCAATTATTGAGAGTGTATTCGTGACTTTACTCAGCGCCACAATATCGTTTATGGGAGCTTGTACACCCGTATTAGAATAAACATGGCTAACAAATACCCCATCAATCTCTGAAGTTAAATATCGCTGCCATACCTGTCTATCACTCAAGTCTTCATGCTCAGGGATGTAGCGTATTTTTGCACATTCAGGCAGTGCTTTTTGCATTACAAACCCCATACTGGGAAAATCAGCCTGCGCCATTAATACTGTACACTGTGGTTTATTAAATACGGGGTGTGACATAACCAATTTGGTTAAACCACTGGATAAATTAACCTGAGGACAAAATTGCTCACTAGGCGCATTAAACAACTGCCCTAATGCCTCAGTAAATCTTTCAATGGCGGGTAACCACTGTTGCCATGGCTCTTTTACACTTTCTTGCCAAGGAGTAAAAAAATGTTCAGTGGCATTTTCTAAGCTCGTTTTTAATGGGCGGCCAACAGAGTGGCTTAATAAATAACAACCCTGTGGCATACAAAAATCATTTTTAGCCATATTAATTAATCCACTGTTTTAGCGTGTTTAAATCATCAAAGCGCGTATTTATGTCGTCACGCTTTGCCGCGGCACGCCTATCTCTTAACTTAGCTAATGAATCGAGCAGTACCGGTAAAGGTGGTCCACTGGCAGTTACTTTGCTTATATGCTGTTGTTGCATTTGCAGTGACGGTTGGGCAATAAACTTCTCAACCAACTGATTATGATGACCGATAGCGGTGTCACCATGTAATTTACACACTTGTATAAATAGTTTGCCGTGCTTTTGAAACCACTCTGTGTGTTTATATTGCTCGGCTTTTAAGAAGTCATCCATAAAGCTTTGCATACGCATGGCTTCTCGCAATATTTGTTGGTCCTCTGGCATCATATATAAAAATTTATCCACCAGCATTTGTGAGTAACTCGGCTCATTGGCACTGCAAAGCCCTAACAGCATATCAATAACATTAATGCCGGCAAAATCTCCCGCATTTGCACCACGGTAAACCTCTTTACCTACCCGGTAAGGCTTGTAGTATGGGCGTACACAATTAAAAAAACGCTCGGTATCAAGTTGAGTATACAAGGCATTATTCGACGCTATTACATCAATAAGTGCCGTTTTAACCACCTCAAGTAGTTCAGCCGTGACTGGGTGTGAAATACCTAATGGCAGTATTTTTAGTAAAGCATCACTCGCGCGCTTATACGCTAAAATACCTTGGGTGTTGTAATCTAAAAACAGAGCTTCATCATCAAGATTTGTAAACCGTTTATAGGTGCCATTAATGGCTTTATTATGAGTGGTTAAATGTGCGGTGGCAAAACGAGGAGTTACTCCAATAGAAGCACCAATATGCATAGCAAGCGCCGATGCTTCAACTAATGGTGAGGTTGTTTCTCTGCTCGGCTCTGTGATCTCATGCCTGCGACAAGCAGCCATAAACAAACCAACATTACCAAGCAAATCGAATGCGCTATCAAATCCTTCGTCGGTATTGCCTTCGTCCAATAAATCGCTGATCAGCGCATTGCCTTGCTCCTTTAGTGCCAGCTTTAAGCTATCACCAATCCCCTCAACATTAGCCTTATCGGTTTGCTGCCAATAAAGCTGTTCTAATTGCGAGTTTAAGCTTACAAACTCTGATCTTATCCAACGGTCAAACTTAGCAGTAAAAGAACTCATAACTACACCCTGTTATTATTATGTTTTAATGCTAACAAAAACCCCTGAGGGTAAAACGCCAAAAAAAATAGTAAAAACACCTTTAGTTAGCAATAATCACTACCAACATTAAAATCACTAATAAGATCCCATAGTCATGTTAGATAAAAAAGATCAGCAGTTACTGGTTGCCTTACAATCGCATGCCCGCATGTCGGTTTCTGAATTAGCCAATACCATTAACCTATCAGACACCCCAACTCTTAGGCGTATCAAAAAGCTTGAGCAGGAACATGTAATTACGGGCTATCACGCTGCCATTAACCCTAAGTCGCTCAACCTTAATGTGCTGGTTTATGCTTTTGTGCGACTAAGTCAAAACTCGGTGAGTGCGGCACAGCAATTTGAGCAGCATGTAGAAAAGCTAGCCCATGTACTTGAGTGCTCTGTGATCTCAGGTAGCCACGATTATTTACTGAAAATTATTTCTCAGGATTTAGAAAGCTATGAGCAGTTTGTAAAGCACCAGCTGGGGAGCTTAAGCTGTATCGCCAATATAGAGTCAACGGTAGTACTCAAACAATCATTTAGTAAAAAGCAGCTACCACTTTAAAAAATAATACTATTTAGTGCCGATTCGCTATACTGAAATATCACTATAAAAATAATATTTAACAAGGATGCATGTGAAGATTTTTCGTTCAACATCCAGTTCTTTTGTTTTTTACATATCATTTGCGGTTGCGTATTTTGCAACTGGTAAGTTATTGACTAATTTTGCCTTTCAATCACAAGTCATCCCTATCTGGCTCCCTGCAGGTATTGCCCTAGTTGGCTGTTTTATCTGGTGGTGGCGTTTTATCCCGGCATTATTTATTGCCTCTGTCGCCTTTAATTTAAGTACCGGTGATAACCCAATCACTGAGCAGGTTTTAATTGGTAATACACTACAACAAGTACTGCTAATCGGTTTAGGCGCTATGCTACAAGGCATGATTGGCGCTGCTCTTTTAAAGTACTGGCTAGGCCATCCGTTGTATTTAAAACAACGCCAATCTATTATTTATTTTATTTTTGTCGTCGGTATTGTCGTCAGCCTAATATCGGCCAATATTGGCGTCTATGCTTTAAGTCAGTTTAACCCTGCTTACAGCATTGATAATCATTGGAACAATGTTACTTTTTGGTGGCTTGGTGACTCTCTTGGCGTACTGATCGCAACTCCCTTTTTATTGGCGTTATTACAACCAAAATTTAAACGCCATGATGTTACCCCATTACCTACTATTGCAGTGTGCTCGGTGTTATTTATCTCTGTAGCTTTAACCACTAAGCTATACAACCAAGAGACGTATTCAAATGCGATACAAATAGCTAAGCGCGAAACATCTATTATTGAAAACAGTTTGCTGAGCAATTTAAACCTCAGCCAAATAACCGTACAAAGCCTTGCAAGCCAGATACAATCAACACCGACTTTAAGCAAGCAAGAGTTTGATAGCTACAGTGCTCAACTATTGGCTGAGCATTCATTTATTAAAGCATTTTCATGGAACCGCAAAATTAACCAGGCTCAGGTCAGTGACTTTAACAAACAGCTCAATGAAGTTTATACTGCATACAACTTTGATCCGAGCATTAAAGGGGCGCCATTATCAAACAACGATCCATTGGTGGTTATTACCTATATTGCTCCTTTTGTAGAAAACCAATCTGCCATAGGTTTTAATCTCAATTCTCGTAAAGATCGCCGTGAGACTTTACTCGACCCACGCATTAAAAATCGCCCTGTGGGCACTAAAATAATTCAGTTAGTTCAAGCAAAAGAACCTGAACCTGCGTATTTATTATTTGCTCCTGTGTATCAACAAAATAACGAAGTTGCCTCAATTAAAGGCTACGCAACAGGTGTATTTTTAGTAAAAAACATACTTGCTCAGTCGATTACCCAAGCACAAAATAAGATGTTTAATATCGATATTTATGAAGCTAATACTACCAATCCATTTTATTCAAACGCCGAAAATATACCGACCAAAAGCAATAAACTGACAACCATCACGATTAATTTTGCAGGGCAAACATGGCTGGTTGATTTAACCATTAAAGATGAATTTCTACCGCATCAAACTAATAACATGACACTCTTTTTGCTTATTTTACAGGTCATTGTCAGCTCACTCATTTTACTGATATTACTGCTGTTTAATAACCAACACCTCGCACTTTCACGCTTGGTAGCAGAGCGCACACGCTCGCTGGTTAAAGCTAAACAGCAATCTGATTTAGCAAATCAGGCTAAAAGCCGATTTTTAGCAAATATGAGCCATGAAATTCGCACCCCACTTAACGCTGTGATTGGCTTTTCAACTCTAGCTAAAAGTGAAGATAGCGCTGAAACCCTCACCGGTTATCTAAATAAAATTAATTTAGCGTCTAAATCATTGTTAAGTTTAATCAATGATGTACTCGATATCTCTAAAATTGAATCACAAAAGCTCACCTTAGAAGTCGCTCCTTTTGATTTGAATGCGCTTCTTGCTCGGATCAGTAGTATGTTCGAGCAAAGCGCTGAACAAAAAGGTATTAACTGGAAAGTTGATAACCAATTACCAACCGATATTTGGTTTGAAGGTGATGTTATGCGAATTGAGCAAATTTTATTAAACCTATGTAGTAACGCCATTAAGTTTACCTATGAAGGTGAAGTAAGTGTTAGCGCATACAGCAAAGAGATCACCGATAGACGTCGTCAAATTACCTTGACTATTAAGGATTCGGGCATCGGTATTGCGCCATCAGAGCAAAGTAAGTTATTTGATGCGTTCACCCAAGCCGATAGCTCAACATCACGTAAATTTGGTGGCACAGGGCTTGGTTTAGCAATCGCAAAAGAACTTAGCTTATTAATGTCTGGAGATATCAGCGTACAAAGCGAGCCAGGTAAGGGCTCTACTTTTACTCTGTCTGTCGAGTTAAATACATGTGCAGCGCAACAAGTAACGGCAAAGCACATACACCAGCATGTTGACTTAAGTAAACTAAAAATACTGGTTGCAGAAGATAACAGCGTCAATCAATTAGTCATAAAAGCAATGCTTAGCTCTTTAGGGATTACCCCAACACTGGTTGAAAATGGCGAATTAGCAGTAGAACAAGTTAAAATAAATGACTTCGATTTAGTATTAATGGATTGCCAAATGCCGATTATGGACGGTTACCAAGCCACCGCCTTGATACGTCAAATTAAAAGTACTGAGCAATTACCAATTATTGCCTTAACTGCTGATGTAATGCCTGAAGATAAAGCCAATGCCTTAGCAATTGGTTTTAACGAACATCTTGCAAAACCTCTTGAACTCGATAAGCTCACACAATGCTTATCTCAATATATCGAGCAGGATGAACCATAAGGTTTTATCCAAAATAGAAAACCGAATATGGCTGTCGAATTATTATCAAAATTAACAAGTAACACACAGACAACAGTAGTAGGCAAAGCATTATGAGCCACTTTTCTCACAGTTGGTTTAATAGTATTAATCAAATTGATGCTACACAGTGGCATCAATTTTTCGGTAATGACCCATTCACCCAACATGCTTTTTTATACGCACTTGAGCAAAGCCAATGTGTAAGTGCTAAAACAGGTTGGCAGCCTCACCACTTAGCCGTTTATGAAGGCGATAAACTAGTTGCCCTTGCCCCTGGCTACTTAAAAGCGCACTCCTACGGTGAATATGTATTTGACTGGGCATGGGCTGAAGCTTATGAAAAAAATGGCTTAGATTATTACCCTAAATGGCTGTGCTGTATTCCCTTTAGTCCGATTGAGGGGCAAAGAATACGTATTATGCATAGCAATCCAAAGTTAGTTTATGAGTATATAACAGAGCAACTTAATACCCACTGCGCAAAACAAGCCTGGTCAGGCTGGCATGTAAACTTTTGCGATAAAGCACAAACCTCACAGCTAAGTGATGCAGGTGCTATGCAAAGAACCGGCGTGCAATTTCAATGGTTTAATAATAGCTTTAAAGATTTTGACGATTTTTTAAAAACCTTTAATGCCCGTAAGCGCAAAGCAGTAAAAAAAGAACGCGCTAAAATAACACAGCAAAATATCACCATTGAATGGCTGCAAGGTGAGCAAATCACCACAACAGTGATGCAGCTTTTTTGTGAGTTTTATCAACGTACTTATTTAAAACGTTCAGGCCATTTAGGCTACTTAAACAGCGATTTTTTTAGCTTGCTACACGCCTTAATGGCTGAAAAATTGCTCATTATGCTAGCCAAAAAAGACCATAAAGTGATTGCCGCCACATTAAGTTTAATTGGTGACAATACCCTTTATGGGCGTTATTGGGGAGCAAGCGAAGAGATTGATTCTCTTCACTTTGAGCTGTGTTACTACCAAGGCATTGAATATGCGATTAAGCATAATATTCACTGTTTTAATGCCGGTGCTCAGGGTGAGCATAAAATAGCACGCGGCTTTCAACCCATCACTACTTATTCTGCTCATCATATTATTCACCCCGATTTTAATCATGCTATTGCAGATTACTTAAAACGCGAACGCCAACATATCGATATTTATAAACAACAATGCAGCACTTTATTGCCGTTTAAAAATGAGTAACTGATTATTTGCAGGCATCGCAGTATCGCTAAGTAACTTAAGCCCAGATTGCACTGCAAGTTGCTCAACCGCTTCGAAATCACGAATACCACTAAGCGGATCGCGACTTTGCAATAAACTGTTAAATTCATTATTACTGGGGCTGGTAAACTCCCCTTTATATTTGAAAGGGCCATATACACACACCACCCCTTGCTGGTTTAAGTGCTGATTTACTCCAGCAAAAAAACGCGTAATTAACTCCCAGCTCACTATATGAAAAGTGTTAGCAGTATATATCGCATCCACTTTATCCACTGGCCAAGGATTGTTTAGGTCAAGTAATAAAGGCGGATGCAAGTTTGCCAGTTGCACCTCATCATGCCATAACTTTATTCCTTGATGATTAACCTCTCGATCACTGGTATACCATTGTAAATGTGGCAATTTTTTGGCAAAGAAAACGCTATGCTGACCCGTCCCCGAGCCTATCTCAAGTACCGACCCTGCATTTTGCAATGCAGGCTGCAAAGCCTTAAGTATATGATTTTTATTATTTTCGCAGGCTTGTGAAAACGGTTTGGTCATACTGATGCACCTAAATTGCAAATGAATGCACAATAGTAAAACAAATTTCAGCTATTTTGTCGTGAGTAAATTAACCAAAATAATAAAATAACTTTAATTTCAATACGTTAAATTATATTTACCGAGCTGGTACGCTATATGCTTTTATTAAATTACTCACTTAATGAGTACTAAACGACAAAAGGATAACATTATGTATATTTCACCCTATACCGCCGTAGACGCTGTAATGGCAATTACCGATAAAAGCCTAGATAAAACGAGTCATGAAACAGATTGTAGAGCAACGGTTATCGACTTACTTTCTCATGTAAAACACACTCAAAAGGCACAAAACAAACATGAAACAGACCAAATATTTATTCTTGGCTACAATTAAAATTCTGTTTAGCCTTATAACTGGCTGTTTATATAAATACATTATTTAAGTCGACTTAAAATCCGTTTAAGTCGACTTTTTAGTTTTAATCCCACTTGTTAACTTGCCTTGACGCCCCCTACTTTTTAGCTATACCGTTGTAAATAGCAATAACAGCACCATATCTTTTTATATAGCGTAGTTTAATGTCATATATTCTCTTTTTTAGGAGTACTAATGAGTAACTTTAGAACAGAATCAGATAGCATGGGCACACTCGACGTGCCCGCTAACGCACTTTATAAAGCACAAACCCAACGCGCCATTAATAACTTTACAATTAGCAACCTCACCATGCCACAGCAATTTATTATTGCTTTAGCGTATATAAAACAAGCCGCAGCATTAACCAATTTAAAGCTGGGCCATTTAGATAAAACAAAAGCAAATGCAATCGAGCATGCCTGCCAAGAAATTATTGATGGTCAGCATTATGAGCATTTCCCCGTTGATATTTTTCAAACGGGATCAGGTACCAGCTCAAATATGAATGCCAACGAAGTTATTGCAAGTTTGGCTTCAAAACATGCTAATCAACCTATTCACCCTAACGACGATGTGAATATGGGACAAAGCTCGAATGATGTTATTCCCACTGCAATCGCCTTAAGCAGTGCTATCAGTGTTGATAAAAAATTATTGCCAGCACTAGCAAACTTAGCCGACGCCTTAGAGCAGAAAAAAGCAGACATCGGTCATATAGTTAAAACTGGGCGCACTCATTTAATGGATGCAATGCCAGTGACCTTTGAGCAAACACTCAGCGCATGGCAATCGCAGGTAAAGCACGCAGCCAGCGGTATTGAGCATGCACTAATACGTGTTTGTGAGCTGGCTCAGGGGGGAACAGCGGTCGGCACCGGTATTAATGCCGATCCACAATTTGCTACGCTATTTGCCAAACAGCTAAGTGAAAAAGTAGGGATTAACTTTATCCCCAGTGATAACTTTTTTTATAATATTGGCTCGCAAGATGCCATTGTGGCTTTATCAGGGCAGCTGAAAGTCTATGCCGTTGCGCAAATGAAAATAGCCAACGATCTACGTTGGATGAATTCAGGGCCGCTTGCGGGACTTGGTGAAATAGAGCTTGAAGCATTGCAGCCTGGTTCATCCATTATGCCTGGCAAAGTGAACCCGGTGATCCCAGAAGCCGCTGCAATGGCTAGTGCGCAAGTAATCGGTAACGACGCCACAATTACCGTAGCAGGCCAAGCTGGCAACTTTGAGCTTAACGTAATGCTACCCGTGATTGCTTATAATATCCTGCAAAGTACAGAGATACTTGCTAACAGTGCGCAAGCACTAGCGGATAAAGCCATTGCTAGCTTTAAAGTTAATCAGGCACAGATTGATAAAGCGCTGACTAAAAATCCTATTTTAGTTACTGCACTCAACCCAGTTATTGGCTATGAAAAAGCAGCAAAAATTGCCAAACAAGCTTACCAGCAAGCAAAGCCAATTATTGATATCGCCGAGCAAGAGACAGACCTATCTCGCTCAGAATTAGAAGCATTACTCAATCCAGCTAAATTAACCCAAGGTGGGTTAATGTAAAAACGCCATTAATGGCGCTTTAATATATTGATAGTAGAGTTTTTATTGCCGTAATGGATGCACCGTGTATGATAGTGATGAATAATTCATCACTATCAGGAACGATTATGCGTACTCCATTACTCGCTCTACTGCTACCGCTTTGCTTAACAGCTTGCTTAGAAACCACCTCAAATGAAACTGAGCAAACTAAAACCAATGCGGTAGAAAACACGTCTACGCCGATACCACAACAAAAACTACCACAAGAAAATAAGCAAAATAAAATAGCACAGCAACTACCGGTTGATGCTGCAAAAGAAGTGTCGCTTGATGATATTAAAACAGCAAAAAATAAATTAAATAACCTCATAGCAGATAAACAATGTTCAACTAGTTCACAGTGTAAAGTCAGTGCTGTTGGTAGCCGTGCCTGTGGTGGACCAAGTGATTACATTGTGTACTCTACACAAAGCGCACCCCAAGAGCAGGTTTCAGCCCTAAGCGATACTATCACTCAATTGGAAAGTACCTATAATGCGCAAAAAGGCATGATGAGTATTTGCCAACATTTAACTGCGCCAAGCACTCAGTGTGTTGAAAATAAATGTGTTAAACTTGAAGGCTCTGCGGTAAGTGTATTTTAAGGATTAGATTATGAGTTGTTTGTCATCCGTAATTAAGCTATCAGCTACCTGTGTTGTTATGACTATGCTGCTTAGCGGTTGCAGTAGTGCACTAACATCAAGCAAAGCTCAAAACGCGAGTGAATCTGTTTTAAATACTCAACTTAATGAGCTTACAAGTAATAAAAGCTGCACAGCCAGCTATCAATGTAAGGTGTTAGGTGTTGGCTCGCGTGTCTGTGGGGGGCCGAGTAAGTATGTTGTGTACTCAACATTAAATCACTCTCAAGAACAAGCAGAGCAATTAGCGCAAAAAATCACCGAGCAAGAACAACTAGATAATGCAATGCTTGAGTTCAAAGACTGTTCACCAGTGCTAGAAGTCCACTCTTTATGTATTGATAATCAATGTAAAACAGTTAACTACCAGTAGCAGTTCGTTTCGGTGTTAATCTAATAGTGGTATTAACACCGAAATAACCACCACCATGAAAATACACACACCTGCCTTAAAAATGTATTCCAGTGGCATTTTTTTCTGTACCCAGTAAGCATATATAAAACGCACGAAGTAGCTTGCCGCCGTGCCAAATAAAGCAAACATGAGTAAGTAGGCAATCAATAAGATATTCACAGCGGCACTTTTTTAGAAAATAATAGCCCCAGTGTAAGTATTTTACATAAAGAAGGCAAAAGGGTTACTTAGTCTTTTTTGTATGCTCAATGAGTAACTCTGCTACCTGTTGCTTTACCGCTCTTTTATCATCTACTGCCACTTCAAACCGGCTAGCCAATTGCGCTATTTCGTCATCATTTAAATTAAACGATAGTCGTTGCCGTGTTTTTTTAGACTTTACATCAAGACCTAAAATTTTACGGATCATATCTGAGGGAGTGAGCTCTTGATCGATAGCTTGTTTTTTTATCGACTTTTGTACCTCACTACTCAAATCAAATGCCATTTGCGTGGCGCGCACAGCTTGCTCTTGGCGCAACCACTTGTCTTTAGCATCACTCACTGGGCATCTCCAGGAAACAAATCAACAATATCGCTAATTGGGCGAGTTAACGTCAGTGAGACTTCTGTTTCACCTCCCTCCCAAATCTCTATATTAACGCTATGTCCTTCATCAGGAGAGGCTAAGCAAATCATTTCGCATGGTTCTCCACCTTCTTGCTCATAGCGAGGCAGCGTTTGGCCACGAAAGTCTTTATTATGAAAATAACATACATAAGGCGATTCACTTTGTTGATAGCTTTTCGCTAAAAATTGCATAAAACGCTCAGGGGTATTTTGTACCGTGATATGTGTTAATGACTCTTCATCAAAAATACGCGCAAATTCATCAAGACCAAAAATCTCTTCAACTTCATCACGCTGAATTTTTATAGAGAAGTTTGCCCACTGTTCACCATCATTTTGCTCTATTTGTAAAAACACCACTTGGCCAGTGTTAGTTTCAAGTACAAATTCAGTATCACTGCTGTGTTGGTACTGATACGTTTGCACATCAATAACGCGCAACGTTTGACCTTTAAGCCATGAAGGATAAGCAAACGAATCAATGACAGTAAACATGTCGCCTTTTTTAAGGTCACTCGCATGATTAAGCTGACGTTCTGGCTTTTTTTTAGATTTGAAAAAATTAAACATATAAGGTGCCTCTGTAAGCAAAAAAGGTAACGGAGCGAAACTCGGTTACCTTTTTGATATGGTTCTAAATGTTAGCTATTTTGCTTCGCTTTAATGCGCGCTAAAATATCAGCACTTTTTGGATTCGTATCACCAATACCTGCTTCAGCCATTTTAGCTTTTAAATCGTCGCCATTAACATCTGCTTCTAGAGACTTTGCAGCACCTAATTGATCAGTACGGTCTTGTTGGCGTTGCTTAATACGCTCAAGCGACTGACGCGCCGATGTCATTGATGAATTATTAGTATTAAGCGTGCTGTTTACAGCCATTGTCGCTTGCTGAACGCTTTCTGTGGTTTTAACCATAGTAAGCTGACGCTGATTTTCCTTAATTGATTTTTCAGCATCTTTTACTTGCTGCTTCAAAGTCACTATGTGATTACTAAAGCCCGCTAACACTTGCTCGTGCTCAGCTTTCTCAGCTTCAAAGTCACCAATTTTTTCTGCAATTTCTAATGCTAATGCTTCATTCCCTTTTTCAAGGGCTTGACCTGCATAAGCTTCATGCTCAGCAATTGATGCATCTACTGCGCTAATTTTACGCTTAGTTTGCATTTCTTTAGCCATCACTTCTGTTAGGCTTTTTTTAGCACGGTGTAACGCATTTTGTGCATCAGCAATTTCTTGCTCAAAAATACGAATACCATTGGCATCAACAATTGCTTCGCCTGCTTCACGTGCGCCGCCACGTACTGCTGTAAATAATTTTTTTAAAATACTCATAATCTTAACTCCACTAACTAGCTACTAATCGTTTAAATATAAGGTCACGGCTTCTAGTGCATCTATAGCGTTATCAGCTAATGTCACTAGTTCGTGGGTAACATCATCTAGAGATGAATTTACCGACAGTGCACCAAAAATCGCGTATTTATTATCGATCTTAGCAAATGCACTCAGTGGAATTGGCACGTTTAAACGCAGTAGTGTTTCGTTTAACTCGTTGCGTAATTCACTTTTTACTTCATCTTCGTCAAACAAGTAGCTAATACATAGTAATTGCTCTTGTGTTTGAGTAACAAAAATTGGAAGCTCGTCATTTCCATCAACAATGACTTGTAAAACATCTTGCTCACCTGGATTGGCAATCAAGAAAGACTCAAAGTTAGCACCCTCGGTTTCAAAAGACGCTAATTTTATTGAAAGTTCATTTAATTCCATGTCTCTGCCTTTTCGTCGTTTGACATATTATGTCTGAGTTAAGATTCGCACGACCGACATATTATGTCAACCATGTTTTATTAATTTTTATACAATTCACTTTCTATTTGCCAAGCTGCTCGGTAGTAATCATACAAGCGACCAGAACCTAACCTATTGACTTCAATATCGTTCACTTGTTCAAAATAGTTATTAGGAAATGCAAAACTCGCTAATAAATATTTTTTACTAATCCACCGAGATGGCACTGGCATATCAGTTATATTGCTAATACGGGCACTAGGTGATTGCCCCATTTTAGTCGCAATAGTCCATCCCCATTGACCAAACGAAGGAATATTTTGCTGATATTGCTCTACATAATCAAAACCTGCGGCTTTCACCGTTTTAGCAATACTTAAAAATGCCTTTTTCGCATGATAAGGCGATGTTGACTGTACCGCCATAGCACCATCAGGCGCTAATAATTGGCGTACATGATTATAAAAGTAATCGCTGTACATCTTATTAAGATCAGGGTGATTAGGGTCTGGCAAATCAATTAAAATAGTATCGAACTGCTTTGACTGATCCAGTAGCTTTTCGACTTCTAAAAATGCATCGCCCACAATAATATTTGCTCGCGGGTCATGCATCGATTCATTATTGAGTGCCACTAGTCGCTGTTTAATATCTTCAGGCGGCGTGTATTGGTTATCTTTATGACCAAATAAATTAAGTAGCTGTCCATCTAAATCAATTAAGGTCACTTCCTCAACCGGCCACTTTAATACATCTCGCATGGCTAACCCGTCGCCGCCGCCAATAATCAAAACACGGTCATGACGATTAGATGCCAGCATGGCAGGGTAAACGAGCATTGAGTGATATATTTGCTCATCTACACTAGAGAACTGCAAACGACCATTTAAATATAGATCAGTAATTGGCTGAGGCTGATTTTTACTTAAACGCTCTGTTAGCACCACATGTTGATACTTAGTCGCCTGAGAGTAAATAACTTTATCTTTGTATAGTACGTTACTTAGGTTATCCATCCAGCTACTACCAAACTGCAAAATAAAAGCGAATAACACCAGCAGTAATATATGGCAAACCAATAGCAACTTAGCAAAGCGTACATAGCTATGATAACGCCATAAAAAGGCAAGTCCGGCAATAATGTTAAATAGCGCTGTCCAAGCGGCGGCTTGCATTATTGGCATCGCGAGCATAATACTCACCCAAATTGCCGCGCCAATACCAGCGCCAATATAGTCAGCCCCATATATAGTGCCGGCGTTATTTTCTAAAAAACGTCCATAAACATGCTGGCGAATGCGCGCAATAAGCGGTATTTCCATACCAATAAATAGCCCTAATATTAAGCCAAATACATAAGGTAAAAAGCGAGACCACTCTTGCAGCTTTTGAAACACGTAACCATTAAGAATAACGTCAGGTGGAATATTAAAAATACTTGAGAATAAATGAGGGAGTGAATAACTCACGGCAATAATGCTGGCAATGGCTAATATACAGCCCATACCTATGAGCGCAATAATACTCTCTAGCCAAGCAAATGCGGTAAAGGCATCTTTAAACCAACGCGCTAAAAATGCACCCATCCCCATAGCTACAATCATAGTGCCTATCATGGCGTAAATTGCACTCTCAACTGAGCCGAGTACTCGGCCAGCATAATGAGAAAGTAAGTATTCATAAATAAGGCCGCACCCAGCGAGTACGGCCATAACAGTGATCAGTAAAATATCATGCCCAAGTAAATTAAATTTACTTGGGGAAGCTTGAGTTGATGACACGTGATTATGCACCCAGTAGTGTGGCCATAGTGATCCCGACAGCAAATGACACAGCTGCAGAAATAGCGGCAACACCCACATTCTTTTGACGATTCACTTCATCTGAAATATTACAGCCAGCAAGAATGATTTTAATCGTCAGTAAGTGCAGTAAAATGAAAGCAACCAAACAAACAACGGCGCTTAGCGCCCAGTAAAGTAAACTCGCATTAATATTGTCAGCAGCATAAGGAGCAATACCTGTTGCAGCAGTAATGGCTAATGCACTACCAATTAAAAAGCCTGCATAACGAACACCTACTGCTAAATTACCATCAATAATAGCCTGTTGTAGGCAGTCGCCACTTTTATTGGTGCGCTTAAATAACTGCACGCGATATTGGCTTACTAACAGCAATACCACACTACCAATTACAAACGCAGCAATAACAATAGGAATGCCATGCCAACCTTCAGTAGCAACCCACAATAGGGCTGAGCGGATAACCACTGCAACACTTACTACATGGCCAAAATCAATAATTGACGCAGTAACGTTACCTTTGACTATTTCGTTATGTAAGCTCACTTTACGCAGCGCCACTTTATCTTGAAAAAAGTGACCCAGCTTTATAAGCAGAATTGCTAATGCACCATAACCAAGCATTAACAGAGCTTCTTTTTGTAACGTAGCAGCAAACGCACCACTACTCACGCCCGTTAACACAATCGCAAGTGCTACCAAACCAGCGGCAAAGCTTATTCCAAATGCAAAGTTATCGCGCTCGGTAATTTCATCATTGGCGTGTAAATTAGATACCCAACCTTTAATATACTTTAAGCTCACAAACAGTAAGATGATAATTGCAAAGTCCACAGACAGTGCTTGCAAAGACCACATAGTTATTCCATTAAATTCATACATATTATTCTAACTCCAACGTTATTCTTTACTTACCACGACTTACGCCGCGCGAGGTTCTGCTACTGCTGTTACGAACCGATCCTGAATTATTGCTATAACTACTCGCTCTTGAGTAACTGCTGCGACTTTTAGGCGGCGTATAACTGCTGCGACTCAAACCTGATGCACCTGTTTTTTTACTCGCATAAGGACTAGTGAACTGCTTGCCTTGGCGTTGGTAAGATTGTCGTGTACGTGTTTCTAATGCACTTTGGGTTTTTATTTGTTTAGGGCTTGAGTAACGAGTACGACCATAGTCATTGTAGTAACTATACTTACGGCGTTTACTCCAACTTCCGTATTCAACTCGGTCAAATACATCACCCAAAATACGGTACATGCCGTACCATTGCCAAAAGCTAATACCGCTACTATTCGTTTGCCAATTACCATAGTTAGGATTACCTACCATTTGGTTACCGACCCCTTCGCCTTCAGCTTTTTGGCTTATAGCACCAACTCGTGCCAAAGAACCATTCGACATATCCGCAAGCATATTAATAGGATCGGTTAAGGCATCAGAAAATAACGTTGGCTTGGCGGCTTCACGCAATAAATCAATATTGTATAAAGTGTCTTCGTAAGGAGGAATTAAGTAATTACCCTTAATATCATCAAGGCGTTGGGTTAAGCCACTATAAAGGGCTCCCTGGCGTGTGGCATCAAGGCTAACTACATCAACAACCTTACTGAGTTCAGGTTGCTGTTGTTTAAGGATACGACTGTATTCTTTAAGAATAATCGCATTACGTATACTACCATTATCAAGTGCTTTACCAAGCTGAGTAAGCTCGACATCGGCCTTTTTAATGGACTCTTGAATTGTTTGTTGTAGCTGTTCTTCTTTAGATTGACAACCAATCAGTGCTGTAAACAAACAAAACAGGCTGAGAAGTTTCCAAGCTTTTATATTCGACATTCATGTCACCTGATTTACTAAATTATCCTAGATAGTTTTACACAGGACAGTTATTAAACCAACAATGAAATTGCAACAAGATGATAATTTAGGGACTAGTTTAAAGGTGCAAGGAGAATAACTGAGATCAGTAAAGGGAGAATGCTGATGGTAATACTTCAAAACTTATAACTGAGGGCTTAACACTGACTTGTATTTAGAGTAACTATCCTACTTCTTAGCGACAGCGCAGTAGCATGTCGTGGCAGAACAGCGTGGAGAGTCATAATGAAGGCATGAAGGTGGCTTTTGGCTATTATACCAATCCGCAATAATACTCAATCATTTTGCGGGGCTAAACGTGTCGCTATCTGTGTTAAAAAGTTCTCATTTAGAACAACTAAATAGCGAATTTATTGCCTAGCTATCAACCCGTTTTTCCTACCTCAAAATAGACCGCTTAATTAAGCAAATTGGTATTATTTCTTCCTTTTAACTGGTGCCTTTCACTTCGAACCTGCATTTTCACTTTCCTGCAGACGTAAAAAAACCCGTCACATCGCTGTAACGGGTTTCTCTTATTTGGAGCCTGGTAATGTCCTACTTTCACATAGCAAATGCTACACTATCATCGGCGCTGTTTCGTTTCACTGCTGAGTTCGGCATGGGGTCAGGTGGGTCCAAAACGCTATTGTCACCAAGCAAATTTGGTGTAAGTTCGATTTAATCGACCTTACTAAAATTTGGAATTTCTGATAATAAAGTCTTCAAGTATCTACTTTAGTTATATTAACTTCTTCGCTTGTTTCACTATCACATAAAACGCGTTTGGCGTTGTATGGTTAAGCCTCACGGGTAATTAGTACAAGTTAGCTTAATGGCTCACACCACTTCCACATCTTGCCTATCAACGTTGTAGTCTTCAACGGCCCTTCAGAGACTTTAAAAGTCTAGTGAGAACTCATCTCGAGGCCTGCTTCGCGCTTAGATGCTTTCAGCGCTTATCAGTTCCGAACGTAGCTACCGGGCAATGCCATTGGCATGACAACCCGAACACCAGCGGTTCGTTCACTCCGGTCCTCTCGTACTAGGAGCAACCCCTCTCAATTCTCAAACGCCCACGGCAGATAGGGACCGAACTGTCTCACGACGTTCTAAACCCAGCTCGCGTACCACTTTAAATGGCGAACAGCCATACCCTTGGGACCGACTTCAGCCCCAGGATGTGATGAGCCGACATCGAGGTGCCAAACACCGCCGTCGATATGAACTCTTGGGCGGTATCAGCCTGTTATCCCCGGAGTACCTTTTATCCGTTGAGCGATGGCCCTTCCATTCAGAACCACCGGATCACTATGACCTACTTTCGTACCTGCTCGACGTGTCTGTCTCGCAGTTAAGCTGGCTTCTACCATTACACTAACCGTACGATGTCCGACCGTACTTAGCCAACCTTCGTGCTCCTCCGTTACTCTTTGGGAGGAGACCGCCCCAGTCAAACTACCCACCAGGCACTGTCCGTAACCCCGATTCAGGGGCCAACGTTAGAACATCAAAACTACAAGGGTGGTATTTCAAGGACGACTCCACAAAAACTAGCGTCTCTGCTTCTAAGTCTCCCACCTATCCTACACATGTAGGTTCAATGTTCAGTGCCAAGCTGTAGTAAAGGTTCACGGGGTCTTTCCGTCTAGCCGCGGGTACACAGCATCTTCACTGCGATTTCAATTTCACTGAGTCTCGGGTGGAGACAGCGTGGCCATGGTTACACCATTCGTGCAGGTCGGAACTTACCCGACAAGGAATTTCGCTACCTTAGGACCGTTATAGTTACGGCCGCCGTTTACCGGGGCTTCGATCAAGAGCTTCTCCGAAGATAACCCCATCAATTAACCTTCCGGCACCGGGCAGGTGTCACACCGTATACGTCATCTTGCGATTTTGCACAGTGCTGTGTTTTTAATAAACAGTCCCAGCCACCTGGTCACTGCGGCTCCAATCAGCTTAAAGAGCAAGTCTCATCACCAATCGGAGCGTACCTTCTCCCGAAGTTACGGTACGATTTTGCCTAGTTCCTTCACCCGAGTTCTCTCAAGCGCCTTAGTATTCTCTACCTGACCACCTGTGTCGGTTTGGGGTACGATTCGGTATAATCTGAAGCTTAGAGGCTTTTCCTGGAAGTATGGCATCAGCAACTTCATCACCTTGGTGACTCGTCTCGTGTCTCAGCCTAACAGCAACCCGGATTTACCTAAGTCACTAGCCTACACACTTTCACATGGACTACCATCGCCATGCTTGCTTAGCCTGCTCCGTCCCCCCATCGCAATTATACCAAGTACGGAAATATTAATCCGTTTCCCATCGACTACGCCTTTCGGCCTCGCCTTAGGGGTCGACTTACCCTACCCTGATTAACATGGGATAGGAACCCTTGGTCTTCCGGCGTGCGGGTTTTTCACCCGCATTATCGTTACTCATGTCAGCATTCGCACTTCTGATACGTCCAGCATACCTCCCGGTACACCTTCAACCGCTTACAGAACGCTCCCCTACCACTCAAAATAAATTTTGAATCCGCAGCTTCGGTGCATAGTTTAGCCCCGTTACATCTTCCGCGCAGACCGACTCGACCAGTGAGCTATTACGCTTTCTTTAAAGGATGGCTGCTTCTAAGCCAACCTCCTGGCTGTCTGGGCCTTTCCACATCGTTTCCCACTTAACTATGACTTTGGGACCTTAGCTGGCGGTCTGGGTTGTTTCCCTCTTCACGACGGACGTTAGCACCCGCCGTGTGTCTCCCGGATATTACTTTACGGTATTCGGAGTTTGCAAAGGGTTGGTAAGTCGGGATGACCCCCTAGCCTTAACAGTGCTCTACCCCCGTAAGTATTCGTCCGAGGCTCTACCTAAATAGATTTCGGGGAGAACCAGCTATCTCCCGGTTTGATTAGCCTTTCACTCCTAACCACAGGTCATCCCCTAACTTTTCAACGTTAGTGGGTTCGGTCCTCCAGTTGATGTTACTCAACCTTCAACCTGCCCATGGCTAGATCACCGGGTTTCGGGTCTATACCTTGCAACTATTCGCCCAGTTAAGACTCGGTTTCCCTACGGCTACCCTAATCGGTTAACCTCGCTACAAAATATAAGTCGCTGACCCATTATACAAAAGGTACGCAGTCACCCAACAAGTGGGCTCCTACTGCTTGTACGTACACGGTTTCAGGTTCTATTTCACTCCCCTCACAGGGGTTCTTTTCGCCTTTCCCTCACGGTACTGGTTCACTATCGGTCAGTTGGGAGTATTTAGCCTTAGATGATGGTCCACCTATATTCAGTCAAAGTTTCACGTGCTCCGACCTACTCGATTTCACTTAAAATGCGTTTTCATGTACGGGACTATCACCCTGTATCGTGGCACTTTCCAGAGCCTTCCATTAACACATAATAAGCTTAAGGGCTGTTCCGATTTCGCTCGCCGCTACTATCGGAATCTCGGTTGATTTCTTTTCCTACGGGTACTTAGATGTTTCAGTTCTCCGCGTTCGCCTCGTTAACCTATGTATTCAGTTAACGATACCTGCAAGCAGGTGGGTTTCCCCATTCGGAAATCCTAGTCTCAAGTGCTTTTTACTAGCTTGACTAGGCTTATCGCAAGTTAATACGTCCTTCATCGCCTCCAACTGCCAAGGCATCCACCGTGTACGCTTAGTCACTTAACCATACAACCCAAACGGGTCTTTGTTTTGTGACAGTTTAACTTCGCCAGAAGTTAATATTGAATACTAAAGTAGATACCAATCAATAAACGTAAACGTTCATTAAATGGCACTGAATGATACTGCTATCATTCTTTTTTACTTTTGAAAACTCTGTACAAATACAATGTATTCATACGAATTTTATTATCAGCTTTTCCAAATTTTTAAAGAGCATATTAATTAGTCAACCCAAAGGGTAAAACTAACTAACAATCATCTGTGTGGACACTACGAACAAATAAGTTCTAAATCGTATAAGGAGGTGATCCAGCCCCAGGTTCCCCTAGGGCTACCTTGTTACGACTTCACCCCAGTCATGAATCACTCCGTGGTAAACGTCCTCCCGAGGGTTAGACTATCTACTTCTGGAGCAACCCACTCCCATGGTGTGACGGGCGGTGTGTACAAGGCCCGGGAACGTATTCACCGCGTCATTCTGATACGCGATTACTAGCGATTCCGACTTCATGGAGTCGAGTTGCAGACTCCAATCCGGACTACGACGCACTTTAAGTGATTCGCTTACTCTCGCGAGTTCGCAGCACTCTGTATGCGCCATTGTAGCACGTGTGTAGCCCTACACGTAAGGGCCATGATGACTTGACGTCGTCCCCACCTTCCTCCGGTTTATCACCGGCAGTCTCCTTAGAGTTCTCAGCATTACCTGCTAGCAACTAAGGATAGGGGTTGCGCTCGTTGCGGGACTTAACCCAACATCTCACAACACGAGCTGACGACAGCCATGCAGCACCTGTATCAGAGTTCCCGAAGGCACCAAACCATCTCTGGTAAGTTCTCTGTATGTCAAGTGTAGGTAAGGTTCTTCGCGTTGCATCGAATTAAACCACATGCTCCACCGCTTGTGCGGGCCCCCGTCAATTCATTTGAGTTTTAACCTTGCGGCCGTACTCCCCAGGCGGTCTACTTAATGCGTTAGCTTTGAAAAACAGAACCGAGGTTCCGAGCTTCTAGTAGACATCGTTTACGGCGTGGACTACCAGGGTATCTAATCCTGTTTGCTCCCCACGCTTTCGTACATGAGCGTCAGTGTTGACCCAGGTGGCTGCCTTCGCCATCGGTATTCCTTCAGATCTCTACGCATTTCACCGCTACACCTGAAATTCTACCACCCTCTATCACACTCTAGTTTGCCAGTTCGAAATGCAGTTCCCAGGTTGAGCCCGGGGCTTTCACATCTCGCTTAACAAACCGCCTGCGTACGCTTTACGCCCAGTAATTCCGATTAACGCTCGCACCCTCCGTATTACCGCGGCTGCTGGCACGGAGTTAGCCGGTGCTTCTTCTGTCAGTAACGTCACAGCTAGCAGGTATTAACTACTAACCTTTCCTCCTGACTGAAAGTGCTTTACAACCCGAAGGCCTTCTTCACACACGCGGCATGGCTGCATCAGGCTTGCGCCCATTGTGCAATATTCCCCACTGCTGCCTCCCGTAGGAGTCTGGGCCGTGTCTCAGTCCCAGTGTGGCTGATCATCCTCTCAAACCAGCTAGGGATCGTCGCCTTGGTGAGCCATTACCTCACCAACTAGCTAATCCCACTTGGGCCAATCTAAAGGCGAGAGCCGAAGCCCCCTTTGGTCCGTAGACATTATGCGGTATTAGCAGTCGTTTCCAACTGTTGTCCCCCACCTCAAGGCATGTTCCCAAGCATTACTCACCCGTCCGCCGCTCGTCAGCAAAGTAGCAAGCTACTTTCTGTTACCGCTCGACTTGCATGTGTTAGGCCTGCCGCCAGCGTTCAATCTGAGCCATGATCAAACTCTTCAATTAAAAAGTTTTATGTCTTTCGACAGCTCAATGAATTCTGAATTTATTTAATATCTTTCGATATTGAATTGACTGTGCTGAATAATTACCTAAGTAATTATTCTGTTGGTCACTCAGTTTAAATTGAGACTCTAAATTTGTTTTCCTCGTTACTTGCTCAATAAAGAACGAAGTAGCTTGGCTGTTAGAACTCAATCTGTACGAGTGCCCACACAGATGATTGCTTTATATTGTTAAAGAACGTTGCGACGTTGTCGCTAGGGATGCGTATAATACATCCTTTATTTTTCGAGTCAACACTTAATTTTAAACTTTCTTGCGATGATTTAAACTTAAGTTTTACTTAACTCTCTGAGTAGCTCATGCCTCGCTATGCGTTGGCCTTCCCCGTCTCAGTGGGGTCGCATTATAGGGAGAACAGATTTTTACGCAAGTACTTTTTTAAAGAAAAACTAAAAAAACACACTGTTCGGTCAGTATCTGAGCTAAAACAGATGAAACAGCTAGTTTTATAATCAAATCAGGCTTTGCTGGTACTTAAATAAGCGCTACTGTTACACTGATACTATTCATATTGTTTAATTTAAAGGTGCTTATATGGCAATACGTTCTTATAAAGGAATAACTCCTGCGTTTAATGATTCTGTTTATATAGACGAGTCGTCTGTATTAGTCGGTGATATCACCCTAGGTGATGATAGTAGTGTATGGCCACTAGTTGCTGCCCGTGGTGATGTTAATCATATTCGTATCGGTAAGCGTACTAATATACAAGATGGCAGTGTTTTACATTTATCAAGAGCGACTAAAAGCAATCCTGAGGGTTACCCACTTATTATTGGTGATGATGTTACCGTGGGTCATAAGGTAATGCTGCATGGCTGCGTTCTAGGTAACCGCATACTCGTGGGCATGGGCGCTATTATTATGGATAACGTAATTGTAGAAGACGAGGTGATTATTGGTGGTGGTGCTTTAGTACCTCCTAATAAGCGTTTAGAGTCTGGCTATTTGTATGTAGGTAGCCCAGCGAAACAAGCCCGCCCTTTAACAGATCAAGAGCTGAGCTTTTTAAAAGTGTCTGCCGATAATTACGTGCAGCTTAAAGATGAATACTTAGCTGAAGACGCGAAATAACCACAACTTTTTGCTTAATTAAGTAAACTCACTTCTATTTGCCCTGCCGAGTTATAGCTTTCGTCTTCGATTAGCTGCTCGGCACGCTCTTCATAATCAAATCGATATTGTTCAAAATAACGCGTTGCATGACTCTCATCGGCTAAATTTAAACTACTTACAGCAATCACACACTCAACTAGCATTCCGCTTACTTGTGCAAAAAAAACTAATTGATGAGTTGGCTCTCTAAATTCGAGTCGGTCTATAAACTGTATTGCTTGATTCATTTAAGTACTCCCTGCTTTAATGCAATAACAACGGGAACAATGTCCGGCATTTTATTTCGCCATACATAATAAGCTTGTGCAGCTTGCCCTACTAACATGCCACTGCCATCTAATAGCTTAGCCGCTTTATTGTGTTCGCTCACCCAATTCATAAATAGCGTATTTTGCGTCGCATAAAACATATCATAAGCCATTTCACATGCGCTTAAGTGCTTTTCGCTTAACGCAGGTAACTCGTTATTCATGCTACTTGAGGTTGAGTTAATAACTAAATGATAATCGGCAGAAGGAAGGTCGTCAAAACCATACCCCGAAACATTGCCGTGCCCAGTAAAGAGTTTTGCCAATGTTTGGGCTTTGTGTGCCGTGCGATTAACGATAATGATTTCTTTAGGCTGCTGCTCAAGTAAAGGTAAAATAACACCACGGGCAGCGCCACCTGCACCAATGATCAGCAGGCGTTTACCTGTTATTATTATTTTATTCGCTAGTAAATCGTTCACAAAGCCTATGCCGTCGGTGTTATCACCGAGTAAGGTACCATCATCGCGCTTTTTAAGGGTGTTTACTGCGCCTGCAAGTTTAGCAACTGGGGTTAGTTCATCGGCTAAAGCAAAGGCCTGCTCTTTAAAAGGAACAGTGACATTTGCGCCTTTGCCTCCTTGCTCAAAAAAAGTCGCGACTGTTTTTTCAAACTCATCGATAGGTGCTAAGATTGCGCTATAGTCGATTTGCTCTCCCAATGACTTAGCAAACTGCTGATGTATGCTGGGAGATTTTGAATGTTTGATTGGATTTCCAAAAACCGCATATTTGTCCATTTTAAACAACCTCTTTGCAGTTTTAGTACTGCCTATTAACGATGATAAAACTATGATTAAAAGACTCTTTTCAAGATCAAAGCCGTCTACAACCACTCAAGCGCCTACGCCAGAGAAAACCCCGTATGAAATCATCGGCGGAGAAGCGCCCACGCGTGCAATTGCCAATAGATTCTACGACATAATGGCCAGCGATGAATACGCTAAACCGTTATATGATATGCATCCTCAACCATTAGATAGAATTCGCCAAGTATTTTTTGAGTTTTTATCGGGTTGGCTTGGTGGCCCAGACTTATTTGTAGAAAAACATGGCCATCCAATGCTGCGCAAACGCCATATGCCATTTCCTATTGATCAAGATTTACGTGATCAGTGGATGTATTGCATGAATAAAACCTTAGACATAGAAATTGATAACCCCGTTTTACGCGAAGGTTTACGCCAATCACTGGCACAGCTTGCCAGTCATATGATTAATCAGCATTAATTTACCCCGTTCTTTAATTGGGTATTATTTGCGCTAAGTCAAAACCCGCTTTTCTAAAATAGAGATAATACCCTATCAAATAGTTAGAAAAGCGTGGCGCGTGTGAAATCAATCCAACATAAAATTTATGCTTTGTTAGCGTTAACCGGCATTATTGTACTCATAGCCAGTATTTTTAGTAGTACGAGCCAACAGCGCACACTCGCACAAGATACGGTAGCAGAAAACATCAAGCTACTTGCCGACAATTACTTCGACTCAATAAACACCATGATGCTAACGGGCACTATGGCTAATCGAGAATTATTGAGTCAAAAGCTGCGTAAACATCCTAATATTGAAGACGCCCATATTATTCGCTCTGACATAGTCAATAAGCTGTATGGACCAGGCAATAAAAACCAAACAGCGAGTAATAATAGCGAACGCGAAGCGCTGCAAGGCAAAGAAAGTTTATTTATAGAGCAAAGCAATAATAATCGCAGTATGACCTACCTTCGTCCTATGTTTGCTAGCACAGACTACAAAGGTACAAACTGTTTGGGCTGCCATCAAGCACAAGAAGGCGATGTACTGGGTGTGGTAAAAATTAGCTATTCCTTAGCCGATATTGATAGCGAGGTAACTTACAACACCTTAATAACCACCAGCCTACTGTCTACTATTTTTATTATTGCCTTTGTGCTGCTAGGTATAGTGTTTAGAAAAATATTTATAGTGCGCCTTAAAAAGCTCGGCCATGCAATGCACTTAGCCACTACTAATAAAGATTTAACCTTACGCATTGAAGATAACGCCGAAGATGAACTCGGCTGGCTTGCCACTAGTTTTAACCAAATGATTGCTACGTTTAAAGATAACATTACTCAGGTATCTCACTCTTCAAAAGTGCTTATTCATTCAGCAGAGAAAATTTATACTTCTGCCGATACTACTGAGCGCGCTATTTTAGAACAAAAGAAAAGTACC
Organism: Pseudoalteromonas sp. SM9913; assembly: GCF_000184065.1. NCBI lineage: Bacteria > Pseudomonadati > Pseudomonadota > Gammaproteobacteria > Alteromonadales > Pseudoalteromonadaceae > Pseudoalteromonas > Pseudoalteromonas sp. SM9913. Next base: position 36,203 of record NC_014803.1, on the reverse strand, counting down.
GACTCGGTAGCTGCAGCAATTAATGAGCTAGAAAGCTCATCCAATGAAGTAAGAAACACCACTCATTTTGCTCAAGAAAAATCTGAGAACAGTAATGAGCTAGCACAGCAAAGCATGCAGGTTGCAGAGCAAACCGAACTCAGTATAAATCAACTAGCTGAAGATGTACGCCAAGCGGCAGATCAAGTGAGACAACTGCAAGAGCAAACGCTTGAAGTGGGTAAAGTGCTTGAGGTGATCAGCAGTATCGCCGAGCAAACAAATTTATTAGCACTTAATGCAGCCATTGAAGCTGCCCGTGCAGGTGAAGCAGGCCGAGGGTTTGCCGTTGTTGCTGATGAAGTACGAACTTTAGCAACCCGAACTCATGCCTCTACCGATGAAATACGCCGTACTATAGATAAGTTGCAATCAGAAGCAGCGCAAACAGTTAAAACCATGGGTGAGTCCTGTGCGGAGGCAGACGAAAGAGCGCAACAAGTACAACAAGTTGCACAGGCTTTAAAAGATATTTCTAGCCAAATGAATGAAATAAATGAGCTGAATATTCAAATAGCCGATGCGACAGAGCAGCAAAATCTAGCCGCCGAAGAAATAAACAGAAGCGTTGTTGGTATCAGTGATAATGCAGAGCAATCGTTAGTAGATGCGGATGAAAATCAAAAAGTCAGTGAAGAGTTACTCAATTTAGCTCGCTCGTTAGATGAGCAGGTACGAAGCTTTAAACTAAAACAATAATTTTAAAAGCCAGTCAATAAGTAGTTTATTGACTGGCATATCATTCTTAGCCCAAAGCTAACCAATCACGTGGCTTTAAGAAATCTTTATATAGTAATGCCTCTGCACTGTCTTCGGCTGGGGTATAGTTATATTCCCAACGTGCTAAAGGTGGCATCGACATTAAAATAGATTCAGTTCGGCCACCGCTTTGTAAGCCAAATAATGTGCCGCGGTCCCAGACTAAATTAAACTCAACATAACGACCACGGCGATATAATTGAAAGTCGCGTTGTTGTTCGGTGTACTTATCGTTCTTGCGACGCTCAATAATAGGAACGTAAGCATCTAAAAAGCCATTACCCACCGATTGCATAAATGCAAAGCTTTGCTCAAAACCTAACTCATTCAAATCGTCAAAAAATAAGCCGCCTACGCCACGAGTTTCATCTCGATGTTTTAAATAAAAGTATTCGTCACACCATTTTTTATATTTTGGATAAACATCATCACCAAACGGCTGACACACATCGTGCGCAACTTGGTGCCAATGCACTACATCTTCAAGTACAGGATAAAACGGGGTTAAATCAAAACCACCACCAAACCACCAAATCGGTTCTTCACCTTCTTTTTCGGCAATAAAAAAGCGTACATTGGCATGGCTTGTTGGTATATGCGGGTTTTTAGGGTGGATCACTAACGATACACCACACGCATGAAAACTGCGTCCGGCAAGCTCAGGTCTATGGGCAGTGGCAGAGCCCGGCATAGAGGCACCAAATACATGAGAGTAATTAACCCCCCCTTGCTCAATCACATTACCATTAGTGATAACGCGAGTACGACCACCGCCGCCCTCTTCTCGCTGCCAGCTGTCTTCAACAAACTGTGCTTTTCCATCAGCCGCTTCTAAGCCTTGGCAAATGGTGTCTTGCAAAGCCATAAAGTACGCTTTTACTTGTTTTAATAATTCGCTTTGCATCGTTAACCTCTGAATACATTGCCTGTCATGGCATCTTTAATGGTACTTGGTTGCGTATTACCACCTAATGGTTCATCAACATAAAAACTAACCTGCTCGGCAAACTGCTGCTGAGCTTCAACAATACTTGTTACCGTTGCTTGGCCGGTTAAATTAGCACTTGTTGATACCAGTGGTTTACCAAACTGTTGGCATAAACGTTTAACTGTAGGGTGGTTAGTTACTCTTACTGCAATAGTATCAAACTGCCCTGTTAACCACTTTGGGGTAGACTTAGCTGCAGGCATCACCCAAGTGAGTGCGCCTGGCCAACTTGAAAAAATATCGGCACGTTTATCCATAGGCAGCTTAGCGTCATCGACGTATTTTAATAATTGCCCGTAATTGTCAGCAATTAAAATAAGCCCTTTTTCAACGGGGCGTTGTTTAATACTCAATAAACGTTCCACCGCCTGTTGATTGTCAGGATCGCAACCAAGGCCATAAACAGCTTCGGTTGGGTATAAAATAACATCGCCTTGTTCTAAGCTAGTTATTGCAGCAGATAAAGAAGAAAGGTCAGACAAAATTGTCTCCAGAGATATTTACGTTATTCAGTGGCAGCAAACTTATGCATACAGCTTTTTTGTGGGCATTGTAACACAACACCACTCGCGGTTTTTTTCTCAGTAACAACTGGCCAGTCACATACAGGACACGCTTGAGCTACAGGTTTATGATTAAGCGTATATTTACAGCTTGGATAACAGTCGCAAGAATAAAACACTTTCCCAAATTTATTGCTGCGTGAAACCAAGTGGCCTTTTTTACATTTAGGGCAACTAATCACAGGCTCTTCACTTGGCGTATCGTCATGCTCACTGGCAATATAATGACATTCAGGGTAACCGGTACAGCCAATAAACATACCGTAGCGGCCATTTTTCACCACCAGCGGCTTGCTACACTCTGGACACTCGCTGTCCTCAAGTATTTTGATTTCATTGCTATCATGATGTGCAAGCGGGCGAATAAAATCGCACTTAGGATAACTAGCGCAGCCTAAAAAAGGCCCAGATTTACTATTACGAATGACGAGTTCTGAACCACATTGCGGGCATATCTCATATTCTTTTTCTAAGGCGTGTTTATTAGCCGAGAAAAGTGAATGATCGATTTTACTCATGTAAATCCTAGTGGTTGGTGAATTTTCGCCTAATATACCCAAAACCCTTAAAGATACAAGCTATGGCAGTCGGTTTGTTAACGCTGAAAATAATAAAACACGCAATAATGATTACTCACATCATTAGTCGTGAACCTGTTAATGTAACACTTCACTGGGCTCATCAAAAATAAGATCTTCCATTTGCTCATACGCCTGCTGAGAATCAGGGGCGTTAAATAACACCATAAGAATTAACCATTTTAAATCTTCCAAAGTAATAGCTGAATTATCAAGCGCCGCTAAACGGTCCATCACCATTTCACGAGTGGTGCTATTAATAACGCCCGTTTGTTCAACAAACATTAAAAAGCCGCGACACTCGGTGTCGAGAACTTGGCACTCACTGTCGGTAAAAATACGCACTGCATGTTGTGGAGTGGCTAATAAATAAGGCGATTCATTGCTGTATTGTAATGCGGCAAGTTGATCTAACCAGTCAATGGCTTTGTTAATTTCGGGTTTGTTAAACCCAGCGCGGAGTAACTCATCGGTAAGTGTGCTTTGCTCAACAAATACATCACTTTCGCTGTGAACATAGTTTTCAAATAAATACATGAGAATATCAAACATATTATCCTCCAGCGCTTAATTTAATATAGCCGTCTAATACACGTTCAATTTGATCGTCTAACTCTAAATCAAGCAATCGCGCTTGTACTTTATCAATTGGCCACTGTACTCGACGCATAATATCGTCCACACTGGTCACCTCAAAACCAATACTGTTAAGCACCTCGCAATCTGAGGTTACAGCATCAGTTAACTCTTTATAGTTTAGACCAGAAGGGTATGAAAAGTTCATCTCATCAAGAATATCGGCGACGTTTTCTACCAGCTTAGCACCTTGCTTAATTAAAAAATGACTTGCTTGTGCCAGCGGGTTTTTAATTGAGCCTGGCACCGCAAAAACGTCTTTATTTTGTTCAAGCGCATAACGTACGGTGATCAGTGAGCCACTTTTAATTTCGGCTTCAACAATTAAAACGCCTAAAGAGAGTCCTGAAATAATACGATTACGCCGTGGAAAGTTATGCGCGTTGGCCGCGGTGCCCGGTAAAAACTCACTTACCAATAAACCCTGTGTTAATACTTGCTCTGTAAGTAACTTATGGCGTTTAGGGTAATAAACATCAACACCAGTCCCCAGTACGGCAATGGTTTTACCATTTCCTGCCAGCGCTCCTTTATGGGCAGCACCATCAATGCCACGCGCCATACCAGAGGTTACTGTTATGCCAGCAAGCGTTAGCTGATGTGCAAATTCTGCAGCAATTTCAAGTCCTGTGGTGGTTGCATTTCGACTGCCAACAATCGCAATTTGTGGAGAAGACAGTAAGCTGATATCGCCTTTACAAAAAAGTAATAATGGCGCACTGGCTATTTGTTTTAGGTGTTCTGGGTAGGTGGTATCAAAAATACTAATAACAATAATATGTTGCTGGCTAATAAGCTGTTCATAATGCGCAACTTGCTGCCAATTTGTATTAAGTAAATTGCTTGCTTGGCTCGCTGTTAAGCCCAACATAACCAGCTGGGAATGGGATAAGGAAAACAGCGACTCTAAACTGTGCTGCTTAGAGAGGGCTAATAGCGTTTTTATTCCAAGCCCTTTGCATAAGTAAAAGGCAAGCCAATGGCTTAGCTTGCCAAACGATTGCTCCATGTTCCCTCCTAGAACACCGACTCGCTACTTAATGAATTACTGCCAAATCTCCAATGCGAATTGGGTGCTGATTTTTAGTGATCAGCGCATAACTAACTTTGTCATACACTTTAAAAATAATCATTTCACCAACTTTCTCTGCTGGCATTTTCCAAGTAACGCTATCTTCATCGGTTTCTGAGCCAAATAATTCGCTAGTAGCCGATACCAATTTTTCTAAACGACTTGAATCTTCGGTATAACGCGGGCCTCTGGCACTATCAATCACCTTAGGTGACTGACGTTCAATATCCAGTACATGACCTACTTTAACTTGTTGCTCTGAACCTAAGTTTAGCACCACTACATCCATAGTGCTAAATTCTCTCACCTCGCGCGGAGAGGCAATCACTTGACCCTGCATTGGCTGTTCAGGACGATGCATCTCAAAATATACTGGCAGCATCTGCCCTTCCATTGCAGGTAATAAAAAGTCACCCTGTTTGATCTCACGTTTTACTGATTCAACTCTTACTGAGGCAGGTTCGCCATTGGCCGCATCACCTGTTCTAAATGCACGAGCCATACCCACATAAGATGCTCTACTCGCTAACTCTTCACCGGTATTAGGGTCAGTATAAGGCGCACCTTTATGATAAATAGCATATGCCTGATGACGTTTTAAGTTACCTTTTACATATAAAATATGGTCAATAGTTTGGGTTTTGGTATTTTCGTTGGCGCCCAAAATATAGGGCTTTTCTTTTATGGTATCGCTGTTAATAGCTTGCTCAAACGACAAATACGGTTTAATCAACGCAAGAGGTAAAGTTGTTATCGCATCTTTCCCTTTTGGCGTAATACGTCCCATAGGTGATAGCTTTCGATACGCTTTATTAATCACTAAACGCGGATTACCGTCTGTATCGTAAATTAATGCTAACGCATCTCCCGGATAAATAAGGTGAGGGTTGTCTATTTGTGGGTTCATTTGCCATAGTTCAGGCCATAACCAAGGTTCGTTTAGATATATAGCTGAGATATCCCAAAGCGTGTCACCTTTTTTCACAACATACTGTTTAGGTGCATCTTTTTTTATAGTTAGTACATCTGCCAGCACAGGAAAAGTTGCACCTAATGCAAGTATAATTGCAATTAATGGAGATTTCATTGAGCTTCCTCATAGTGTTTTTTCATTATTATTAACCAAAACCTGTTAAAGGGGAACGTGAATGGCTAAAATAAGAACATACAATACCCTAAATTTAAGCATAAGTGTAAAAGGTAACTATGGCTAGGTTAGAAGTTTTAAGATTTCCAGATGAACGTTTACGTACAATCGCAAAAGAAGTAACTGTTGTTGACGATCAAGTGCGTGAAATTGTCAAAGATATGCTAGAAACTATGTACGATGAAAATGGTATTGGGCTTGCTGCTACACAGGTTGATATTCACCAGCGTATTGTGGTGATCGACGTATCAGAAGAGCGCAATGAACCACTCGTGCTTATCAATCCGCAAATTATCAAAAAAGATGGCTCAACCGTGAGCGAAGAAGGCTGTTTATCAGTTCCTCATTCGTATGCAAAAGTTGACCGTGCAGAAACCGTTACCGTAGCTGCACTGAACGAAGAAGGTAAAGAATTTATTCTTGATGCTGACGAATTATTAGCGATTTGTATTCAGCATGAACTTGATCACCTTCAAGGTAAATTATTTATTGATTATTTATCTCCATTAAAGCGCCAACGCATTCGTAAAAAGCTTGAAAAAGAAGCGAAGTTTGCAGCGCAGTAATAAGCACCTTAGTAAATAATTAGGAAACTCAGTGACACAACCATTACGCATTATATTTGCCGGTACGCCGGACTTTGCTGCACGCCATCTGCAAGCACTCATAAATAGTGAACACCAAATAGTGGGCGTTTACAGTCAACCAGATCGTCCAGCGGGTCGCGGAAAAAAACTAAAAGCCAGTGAAGTAAAAGCGCTTGCATTAGAACATGACCTACCCGTTTTTCAACCGCAATCACTCAAAACAGACGACGCACTTGAAGAGCTAAGCAGCCTCAATGCCGATATCATGATTGTCGTTGCCTACGGTTTAATTTTACCTAAAGCCATTTTAGATGCCCCACGTTTAGGGTGTTTAAATGTACATGGTTCTATTTTACCGCGCTGGCGTGGCGCCGCACCTATTCAACGCGCTATTTGGGCAGGCGATCAGCAAACCGGTGTAACCATAATGCAAATGGATGAAGGGCTAGATACCGGCGATATGCTGCATATTAGCCGCTGCCCTATTGATAGTACTGAAACCAGTGCAAGCTTATACACTAAGCTTGCTGAACTGGGACCTGGTGCATTAATCGATACCATAAATCGTTTAGCTAACGGGGACATAACGCCTGAGCCACAAAACGATGCTGATGCCAATTACGCTAAAAAGCTCTCAAAAGACGAAGCCAACATTGATTGGTCTATGGATGCCGAGCAAATCGAGCGTAACATTCGTGCATTTAACCCATGGCCAGTATGCTTTACCCAAATGCGTGGTAATACGGTAAAAATATACCAAGCAAACGTGGTTGAACAATCAGGCGAAGCTGGCACTGTATTAACAAGTGATAAAAACGGTATCGTTGTGGCTTGTGGTAAACACGCTTTATCTATTGGCGAATTACAACCACAAGGCAAAAAGCCAATGGCAATTAATGATTTTTTAAACGGTCGTAGCCACTGGGTCACACCCGGCACCGTATTAGGCGAAAATAATGAGTAATGTAAGCAATGTCAGAGCGCTAGCCGCTGAAACTTTATATAACGTGGTTGATAAAGGCGCATCGCTTAATCAAGAACTCCCTTTCGCTAGCCAAGGCCTATCTCCTAAAGATAAAGCCTTACTGCAGCAAATTTGCTATGGAGTATTGCGTTACTTACCTAGCCTAGAAAATTATTGCCAGCATTTAGTAGAACAACCGCTTAAAGGCAAACGCCGTATTTTCCAGTTTTTGTTGTATGTGGGCATTTACCAACTACAACACATGCGTGTACCGCCGCATGCAGCAATTAGCGAAACCGTTAATGCGTTACAACAATTACGCGCTCTTGGCTTAAAAGGGCTTATTAACGCCATTTTACGAAGCTTTCAGCGCCAACAAGCTGAGCTTGAAGAAAAAGCCAAACAAATTCCGGTGTGTTTATACAACCATCCAAACTGGTTTATAAAGCAAGTAAAAGAAGCCTACCCAGATAGCTGGGAAGACATTCTAGAAGCTAATCAGCAACAAGCGCCAATGTGGCTTCGAGTGAATCAATCGCAGTTTAGCACCCAAGAATATAGCGAAATGCTAACCGCTAACGATATTGAACATACTCTAAATCCTGATTTTATTGATGGCATTAAACTAAGCAAACCACGCGATGTGTTTTCACTTCCTGAGTTTGATACCGGTGCCTGTTCAGTACAAGACGCGGCAGCGCAGCTTGCTGCACGCTATCTAGACCCACAAAATGGTGATTCAATACTCGATGCCTGCGCAGCGCCTGGTGGTAAAACCTGCCATATTTTAGAGCTTGCCGACGCAGATGTGCTTGCGCTTGATAGCGATGCCACACGCCTAGAACGTGTTAAACAAAACCTAGAACGCATAGGTTTGGGCGCCGACTTACAATGTGGTGATGCATCGCAACCTCACACTTGGTGGGATGAAGAACAGTTTGATCGTATTTTGTTAGATGTACCCTGCTCTGCAACTGGCGTAATTCGTCGTCACCCAGATATTAAATGGTTACGTCGCGCATCCGACATTAACGATTTATCGACCCTCCAAGGCGATATACTCGACAGCATTTGGCCATTGTTAAAGCCAGGCGGTACATTGGTGTATGCAACCTGTTCGGTGCTTCCACAAGAAAACCAACAACAAGTTGCTAAGTTTTTAGCTAATAATGAAGACGCAGAGCATATTCCTTTGCACAGCGAAGACACTAAAACCACACCAGGCTTGCAGTTATTACCAGGCGAAAGTGACGGTTTTTACTACGCTAAATTAGTTAAAAAAGCCTAGGCAACACATTTAGCTACTTCAATTTAGAGGTAGCTAATACTTTGATGTAATTAGTATTAATAATACGGGTACATAATGAAAATAATCATACTCGGTGCTGGGCAAGTTGGCGGCACACTCGCAGAAAACCTAGTGGGTGAACAAAACGAAATAACCGTAGTTGATATCGACGGTAACCGCTTGCGCGAACTGCAAGATAAATACGATTTACAAGGTGTTGCAGGCCACGGCGCCCACCCTGACGTGTTAAGTCGCGCAGGGGCTGAAGATGCCGATATGATTATTGCGGTGACCAGCTCAGATGAAGTTAACATGGTGGCATGCCAAGTTGCCTACAGTATTTTTAATACACCGACCAAAATAGCCCGTATTCGCTCTGAGCAGTATTTAAAATACCGCGAAAAACTCTTTCATAATGATGACTTACCTGTCGATCATTACATAGCCCCAGAAGCACTCGTTACTAAGTATATTCGCCGCCTAATAGACTACCCTGGCGCATTACAAGTACTGCAATTTGCCGATGGCATGCTCTCTTTAGTGGCTGTAAAAGCCTACTATGGCGGCTTATTGGTAGGCTATGCCCTATCTACACTTAAGCAGCATATTCCTAATGTTGAAACTCGAGTGGCCGCTATTTACCGCCAAGGTAAAGCGATAAAACCGTTAGGCACCACCGTAATAGAAGCCGACGATGAAGTATTTTTTATTGCCGCAACCAAACACATTCGTGCGGTAATGAACGAGCTACAAAAGCTGGAACGCTCGTATAAAAAAATCATGATTGCCGGTGGCGGTAATATTGGTGCAGGCCTAGCCCGTTCACTGGAAAGAAACCACAGCGTTAAGTTACTAGAGCGAAGTAAAGAGCGTGCCGAACAGCTTTCTGAAATGCTCGACAACACCGTGGTATTTTGTGGTGATGCATCCGATCAGGAGCTGCTCTCTGAAGAACACATTGAACAGGTTGATGTGTTTATTGCCGTTACCAACGACGATGAAGTAAATATAATGTCGGCTATGCTCGCAAAACGCATGGGGGCACAAAAAACCATGGTGCTTATTCAACGAGGTGCTTACGTTGATTTAGTACAGGGCGGCGAAATTGATATTGCTATTTCACCACAACAAGCGACTATTTCTGCGTTGCTGACTCACGTGCGCCGTGGCGACATTGTAAACGTGTACTCGTTGCGTAAAGGGGCTGCAGAAGCCATAGAAGCCGTTGCCCATGGTGATGAAAATACCTCTAAAGTGGTAGGTCGCGCAATTGCCGATATTAAATTGCCAGCAGGTACCACAATAGGTGCAATTGTGCGAAATGACGATGTACTGATTGCCCATGACGATACAATTATTTTGTCAGGCGATCATGTAATCATGTTCTTAATTGATAAAAAGCACATTAACGTGGTTGAAAAGTTATTCCAAGTTAGCGCAATCTTTTTATAAGTAATTCCTCCTTTTTATTCACAACCCGCTTGTAAGTAAAAAGGAGAACACCTAAAGCTAAATGAAAATCATTATCAAAAGCATTTACTAGCAAAGGAAAATCCATTAGTCTCTTCTTGCTCGATTATCAAGCAGCGACATCTACAGATGTGAAAAGTTAATTTCACGTTTTTAAATAAAAATGGATTTCAAATGATACACCTACTCTCAAAGAAAAATTCTCCCATAACTCATTACACTCTGGTTGGCCTTTTACTTTCAACAGTTTCAACTCAAACGCTCGCCCACACTAGCGAAGGTATCGAAAGGTTAACCGTAATCGGAGAGCAAGCGAAGGGCTATAGAGTTAATTCTATGAGCTCTGCAACTGGCCTTGAGCTATCACATTTGCAAACGCCGCAATCAACGATAGCGATAACAAGCGACTTCATGGCAGACCAACAACTAAATACCGCAATTGAAGCTATAACCAGTGTGACAGGCATAAATGCGCGAGAAGCAGATAATGGTAAGTTTTCTATTTCAGCCCGAGGTATTAGTGTCACCAGCATACTTTATGATGGCATAGCGACCACCTATGACACCCGCTTTAATTATGGAGATAACCTAACCGATACCGCAATTTATGATCGTATCGAAATAGTTAGAGGAGCAACGGGGTTAATGCTGGGCGCGGGTAACCCTTCGGCAGCAATTAACTTGATACGTAAACGCCCAACTGCAAACACTCAAATAAATCTTACTGCTTCATTAGGCTCATGGGACAACTACCGCGCGATGGTGGATGTGTCGGGAAGCATAAATAATAGTGAAAGTATAAGAGGACGAGCTATTGTTGCTTATCAAGATAGACTCTCATATCAAGATCGCTTTTCGCAAACCAGTCAAACATTATATGGCATTATTGAGGCAGATCTTTCTAACAGTACTTTATTGACTCTTGCTGTTGATAATCAATCGACAACCCCTAAAGGAACAATGTCAGGTGGTTTGCCTATTTTTTATAGTGATGGCTCCCGTACAGCTTATGACAGAGATGCTTCAACGGCTCAAGATTGGGCATCTTCTCAAACCGATGCACTTAATGCGTTTATTCGCCTTGAGCATTACTTTAATGCTAACTGGCAGCTAACCGCTAATTATGTCTATGGTGATAACGACCTAAACTATGATGTGTTTTGGGTAAAAGGAGAGCCCGATCCTATAAACAACACTGGAATGATGCCAGGTTCTATAAACTATATTGATGCAAACAGAACGCAGGATACCTATGAGGTCGAACTCAATGGTCGGTTTAATTGGCTGGGCCAAAGTCACCAACTGCTATTTGGTTATAATACCCAAGAGCAACAGTTTTCGACCCCTTATTATGCTAGCCAACAAAGTGACTATGTTATCGGCGATTTCACTGACTCTAGTTATAGCATTGCAAAACCAACTTGGCAGTCAGAAGCCGCTTACGGCTCTTATGGCACAACTAAACAAGATGCGCTTTATGTTGCTGCACAACTAAATATAACCAATGCCTTGTCTTTAATTGTTGGAAGCCGGTTAAATCAATGGCAAACCAAACACGATAATTTTGGTCGCATGCATGATTACAAAATAAGTGATGAACTAACTAATTATTTTGGAGCAACTTATGAACTAACACAGAGTTGGGCTTTGTATGCTAATTACACTGATATTTTTACACCACAAAGTCGAGTTGATAAAAATGGCAATTATTTAAGCCCTATTGAAGGTAAGAATTATGAACTTGGCATAAAAGCTTCTGTACTTGATGAACGTTTAGACATATCCCTTTCTGGATTTAAAATTTATCAAGATAATGTGGGCGAGTACACGGGCGATACCATTGCAGAAACACTTCAGGCCATCTACAAGCCCATTAACGGCACATTAACTCAAGGCTACGAGCTAGAAATCAACGGAAAATTAACCGATAACTGGAACGCTTATTTTGGCTATACCCATAGTAAAGGCGAAAAACCGGATAATACGGTATTAAATACCACCAACCCAAACGATCAATTTAAACTTTTTACTAGCTATCAACTCTCAGGTGCATTAGACAATCTAAAATTGGGTGGAGGCTATCGCTGGCAAAGCAACAGCTATGACGAAGTTAAAAACCCTGTTTATGGCGCTGTTGAGGTAAACCAGCCTAGCTATGGTATTGCAAGCCTAATGGCAAATTATCAAATGAATGAGCAGTTATCTGTTAGTCTAAATATCGATAACTTATTTGATAAGCATTATTACAGTCAAATTGGGTTCTATAACCAATATCGTTATGGTAAGCCAAGAAGCTTCTCTCTCCAACTTAAATATAGCCTCTAACAAGCACAAAAAAGCCGCTGACTATTAAGCGGCTTTAGTGGAGTATGATGGGTTAATACTTATTGTACTCTTGCAAACTCTTCTTTAGAAAGTTCACCATTTCCGTCGGTATCTAAATCATCAAAAATGTTCATTAGTTGTTTATTAGCGGCGGCTTCCTGCTGGCTAATTACACCATCGCCATTACTATCAAAAGAGGCAAAATCTACCGCTGCATAAGCTGCTGATGATGACGCTAATACTAAAATCGCAAGTGTTGTGTTTATTGCTTTCATAATAAGTCTCCTATAAGAGAGAAATCCTTTTCTGAGATCCCTGTGCAATGAAAAAAGTCAAAAATTAAAAGTTTGCAAACTCAGCTTTAGAAAGCTCACCATTACCGTCAGTATCCAGCTCAGTAAATGCGGCTGTTAAATCAGCGTTTACAGCGGCTTCGCTTTGACTAATAGCACCGTTACCATCAGTATCAAGCATGTCAAAGTCGCTTGCTGCAAAAGCAGCTGATGAAGAAGCTAGCGCGATAAGTGCAAATGTTTTATGTAATGTTTTCATAATTTAATCCTTCAAAATGTAATGCAATGGTCTATCAAAAAATTGTGTCTGGCTATCACGGTCCTTGTTATTCTCTTTCATAGGCTTCCTTGCCTATTTAGGTTGTCTTTGGCAACTCAGAATATACTTAGCCTTGCCTTATGCTTTCGAAAATTCTTCTTTTGATAGCTCACCGTTTTGGTCAGTATCAAGCTCTGAGAACATGCTCATTAATTTTGCATCAACCGATGCTTCGCTTTGGCTAATAGCACCGTTGCCATCGGTATCTAGTGTGTCGAAGTCGCTCGCTGCAAAGGCTGCTGACGAAGAAGCAAGAGCGATAAGTGCAAATGTTTTGTGTAATGTTTTCATAATGAGTATTCCTTAAAATCGTTTAAATAATGAGGGAGCTTTTAACTCCCAAAACTTTAATAGCTTAGGGTTATGCTTTAGAGAACTCTTGTTTTGATAACTCACCGTTTTGGTCAGTATCAAGCTCTGAAAACATGCTCATTAATTTTGCATCAACCGATGCTTCGCTTTGACTGATTGCGCCGTTGCCGTCAACGTCTAGCGTGTCAAAGTCGCTTGCTGCAAAAGCGGCTGATGAAGAAGCCAATGCGATAAGTGCTAAAGTTTTATTAATGCTTTTCATAATCTATCTTCCTTCAAAGTTTATGTTTTATGCGATTAAGTGTTTTACTTTAAATCACGTTTCGTTCAATACAGCCTGACTATTACAACTTCGATGCCAAAAATATAAAAACCATAATTTTCAATACATTAACCAGCAACTAGCTGAAAATGGCGCTATTTAACTCGTTATTTTGTTGCTTTTTAGCAACAGTAGATAAGGCAATAAAATTAAAACAATAAAAATCAAAGAGTTGAGTTTAGGGAAAACCCCACACAGTCGGTGAGCAACCGCTAAAAAAGAGGATTAAATAAACAAAAAGGAAGGTGAGTTGAGTTTAATTTTGTTATAAACAAAAAAATTAGAATAAAAAACATATTTAACTAATTGTTTTTAATGAATTTATAAAATAAATTTGAAATGGCTTTTAAAAATAACAACAACACATGGCTATTTGTTGCAAAAGAGCGAAAATGTTAGAGCTTGTTGATATTTTAGAATTGTAAAATGTTTAGCGTCGAAAGATAACTGGTCTTATACAATTTCAACTTCAAGTGCATTAGGGTCAATGAAGTGATCCCCCATCAGGGCTTTCATTTGCTCTTCACTGGCAAATAATCGAATTCCGCAATATATGCCCTTAGCATGTTTTTTCACACTGCATATTTGCCCTTCGTGCTTTGTATCTTCATCAAACACTACGATGCAACGCATATCTTTAATGTCGTCGATTTCTTGGGTTGTTTTAATATCAAACATAACACCCGTTAACGAAATATCTTTTATAACACCTTCAAAGGAAGGGCGATCATCCGATAATTTTAACTTGGCTGGAAACAGCGTCGGTATACGCGCTTGCGAGCGCAGTTCAAATAGCTGTACTTGTGAAGGATAGTCGATAAACAATAACTTAGCCGGGTGAGATGCTACAGACATAAGCTGCTGACGAAACGCTAAAACATGCCCACCACTGCCCTCTATAAGCGCTCTTACCACCACCATCACACCATCGCGTAAATAATCACTTGCCATGGGGAGCCGTTTTGCATTGGGGTAATTTAAAACAATAAACTTATTTTCTAATAAGCCTATAAACTCTGTTTTTACGCGTCGGCTACTCGTGGGGGTGAGGATTTCTAAATCAACTATGCCACCCGTGACGATTTGGTTTAACTTTTCCAAATTGGTTTTTCGCATATTTCCTTCCTGATATTTATAACGTTATCCACGCCAAAATGTTGGGGTAAATAGCACAAGTAAGGTAAATATCTCTAAACGACCAAATACCATTGCCACGGTTAATATCCATTTTGCAGTATCGGTAATAGCGCCATAATGAGAAGCAACATCTCCTAAACCAGGCCCAAGGTTATTTAAACACGCTGCCGTTGCTGAGAATGCCGTTATATTGTCTAACCCGGTGCCCATTAACGCTAACATAATAATAATAAAGACTAGTGCATAAGCCGAGAAAAACCCCCATACCGCTTCAACTACTTTATCTGGTAGCGCCTTTCGTCCTAACTTTATAGAGTATATAGCTCGAGGATGCACTAAGCGGTTTAGCTCTCGCACCCCTTGTAGATAAAGTAAAAACACGCGCACTACTTTCATACCGCCGCCAGTTGAACCAGCACAGCCACCAATAAAACTAGAGAATATTAATAAAATAGGTAAAAACAAAGGCCAAGCAGAAAAGTTATCTGTGGCAAATCCTGCGGTGCTGCTTATAGATACAGCTTGAAACAATGCCTGATCGAGGGTTTCATCGCCATTGGCATAAACATCGTGAGATGAAAGTACCGTGAAACAAATCACCACCAGCGCGAGCTGAATACATAGAAACACTTTGAATTCAGGGTCACGAATGTAGACACTAATATTACGACTCGCTACAGCAGCATAATGCAGAGAAAAGTTAATGGCTGCGATAATTAAAAAGAACACACAAATAAAGTTAATTACTGGGCTATCAAAATGCCCCATTGAAGCGTCATAAGTAGAAAAACCACCAATAGCCACCGTAGAAAAAGCGTGGCAAATTGCATCAAACCAATTCATGCCAGCGCTCCAATACGCCAAAGTACATGCAAGGGTAATAGACACATAAATATACCAAAGGTGTTTAGCGGTGTCGGCTATACGCGGGGTCATTTTGGAATCTTTAACGGGGCCTGGAATCTCAGCCCGATACAACTGCATACCACCTACGCCAAGCATCGGCAGGATTGCTACCGCTAATACAATGATCCCCATACCACCAAACCACTGTAATTGTTGGCGATAAAACAATACCGATTTAGGCAGATACTCTATACCGGTCAGCACGGTAGCCCCTGTTGTGGTTAAGCCAGAAAAAGCTTCAAACACGGCATCGGCTAAAGAGAGGTTGGGTTCTTGTAAAAATACCAGCGGTAAGGAGGCAAACGCGCCTAGTACTAGCCAAAACAGAACCACGATTAAAAAGCCTTCGCGGGCTTTTAAATCGCCATGCTCATGCCTATTTGGGTAATAAGCCATTAAGCCAATAACAACACTGAATATAAAGGCTAAAACAAACGGCACCCCTCCACCATCTTTATAAATTAAAGACACTAGCGCTGGTGGCACCATAGTAATACTGAATAGCGCAACCAATTGGCCAAGAATTTTTATGATGGTACGAAATTGCATTGAGCGTATCGCTTTTTTATTAGTAAATTAAAATAACTACTGTATGACTCGAAATTTAATGTTTAATCATTAAATGGGATGAATGTAAGACTATTACTCTTTGATTGTTAACTCAACTGCGCCGTGGCTTAAATCAAAAATATCTTTGATGGCTTGCTGCGCTTGGCGACTATCAATGGTAATAGTCCACTCAATATTTGCAGTAAACTGCTTTTCAATATTAAGTACCTGAAAGTTCGTTTTTAAATGTTGCTCTATCGCCCCTTGCATACTGTATTCACTAAAGCCCACCAGCTCAGCGCTCGGCACTTTCACCACGGTTTGTAGTTTTGCTAAGGCATTATTGAGTGAACCACCATAAGCACGCACCAGCCCACCCGTACCGAGCTTTATACCTCCAAAATAACGTGTTACCACAGCGGTCACTTCACCTAAGCCTGAGCCCACTAGCACATTAAGCATGGGTTTACCTGCGGTGCCATTGGGCTCCCCGTCATCAGAAAAACCATAAACATGGCTGCCACCTGGGTTACCTGCAACATGTGCCCAACAATTGTGACGTGCATCACTGTATTTTTCTTCAATATTTTTAATAAAGGCTTTCGCAGCATTTAGATCGGGCGTGTGACCTATATGAACGATAAAGGTACTTTTTTTAATTTCTTCTTGATGAAATACAGCTTCGGCTGGGTATTTATATTCAGACATAGCACTTACTTAGGCTTTAATTAAAAAAAATGGGGCCAAAAGGCCCCTTTGTATCCGTTTATTTTAGCGCGTATTGACTAACTCGTCTTTAATAAGGATTTAGTCGAGTAATAAATTACGCGTCATATTTTCTAGGCTATCTTCGTGAACAATAATATTGTCCTCGATACGAATACCGCCAAAAGGTTTAAACGCCTCGACCTTTTCCCAGTTAATAAACTGCTTATTGTCTGTTTGTGCTAAATCACCTAATAAAGAGTCAATAAAGTACAAACCTGGCTCAATAGTAAATACTTGGTTTTTCTCAATTAAGCGAGTACAGCGCAAGAATGGATGACCCTCTGGTGGCGCTTGATGTGCCCCTGTTTCATCACGCATAAAACCACCCACATCGTGAACCTGTGCACCTAAATGATGCCCTAAGCCATGCGGGAAGAAAGTTGAGGTAATTTGACGCTCAACAATTTCGGCTGCAGGTAGTTTAACAATATCAAAATCACTTAATAGCTGAGCAATACGGTTATGACAATCAATATGCAGATCGCCATACAGTAAACCTGGCTTTAAGCTTTTTCCTAACTCAATTTGATGCGCTGTCATAGCGTTAACTAAGTCAGCAAACTCACCCTGCTTTTTAAAGTCGTAGGTACGGGTAATATCCGCAGCGTAACCATTAAAATTAGCGCCCGCATCAATTAAAAATGAATTATGCGTTTGTGGTGCTTTTGGCTCAAAATGGGTGTAGTGCAAAATAGCGCAGTTTTCGTTAAGTGCCACAATATTGCCATATGGCATTTCGTTTTCACTTTGGCGCGTTGCCATTAAGTAAGCTTGCTGAATATCAAACTCGCTACCACCATTAAAAAACGCATCACGCGCTGCTTTATGGCCATCAACCGCAATACGATTCGCATTACGTAAACATTCAAGTTCATATTGCGTTTTATAAGCACGGTGGTAATGAATATAGTTAAGTACTGGCTCAGGGTTCATAATACTAAAGCCAAGTGCTTGTGCTACTTCGAGGTATTCACCAATGTAGGCAAATTTAGCTTTATCGTAAGGTAGTAGCTTTTCAACCTGATCGGGTTGTAATAACAATTCAATATCGAAGTATTCTGCCCAAAAATCTCTTGGCTCATCAGGTACTTTATGCCAAAAATCAATTGGGCGATAAAAAATAAGTTTTGGCTTATCGCTACCATTTACCACAATCCAGCAATGTGGATTATCAATAACCGGTAGCCACGCTTTAAAATGAGGGTTAACTTTAAACGGGTAATACATATCATCTAAAAATTGGCGCTTAGCTTGGCCTGAATGAATGACTAATCCTTCTAACCCTTCTTGCTCACAAATAGTACGTGTACGCTGCTGCAATGTTGCAATATGTTCGGCGTATAAAACGGCTAATTTTTCCATAATAAACCCATCTGTTAAATTTAACTTGCTTTGAGTCTACCACTTATACACAAAGCGCTCAAAAAAGAGGGATACTTACTGTGTAAATATCCCTCTGTGGTTGTAGATTTATTTTTACTATCCGCCCATCGTCATTTCTAATATGGGGGCTAGAAGGTTTCCCTCCCGACCAAGGCGAGTATGATAAACCTGCCGATAAGCAAATACATTTTTTACATAATCTCGGGTTTCTCTGTAAGGAATAAGTTCAACCCATAGCTCAGCCGGCATTGCTTCTTCTGGTAACCAACGCTTAATACGATGATACCCAGCGTTATAAGATGCTGTAGCTAACACCTCATTGCCGTGGTTTTTCTTTTTTAAATACTGTAAATAACGAGTCCCAAGACGAATGTTGGTTTTTGGTTGATACAAACGACGATTAGAAACCGTGCCTTTATTAATATACTTTGCCGTACTCGGTAATAGCTGCATTAACCCGCGTGCATTTGCATGGGAGCGCGCATCAGGTGCAAATGAGCTTTCGCGACGTGCTATAGCAATACTCCAAGTTAGGTCAATTTTGCTTCGCTTGCTGTAACGCTCAAACATTTCTTGAAATGCAAAAGGGAAACGCAAATCCACATAATCCCATGCTTTTATTTTTGCTAGGGTGAATATAGTACTATCAAACCAATCCAGCTCGGCTGCAAGTACCGACGCAGCTAATTTTTCATCATCAGCTGAGGTATCAGTTAAATAATTCCACTCGCGTCGAGCAGCAGTAAAGCGCTCTAACTCATACAAAGCTTTGGCACGCTTAAAGCCCGGTGCATTACTCACTCTTGTTACTAAAGCTTGATTTACATTAACGGGCAACTCATTTAAATCAACCGGTATGCCCAAACGTGCAGCGGCTAAAAAGCCGTAATAATCACGATTAGCGGCCACTTTAGTCCAAATTGCCTTGGCTTTTTCATGATCTGCGCGTTTGTCATAACTATAAGCAAGCCAATACTGTTGCCCTAAGCTAAGATTTTCTTTACCTGTAAAAAATGCCGCAATTCCCTCCCAATCTTGGGTTTTGAGTAGATTAGCTAACTGCCATTGCATTAATTTACGATCTTGGCGCTCTTTGGGTACTTTATTTAAATAGAAGCTCGCTTGGCTATGGCCGCTCGACGCCAATGAAAGCGCAAAGGTATAATATACATCCGCTTTTTCATCATCAGTGTAATCAAATAACCCCTCAATTTTTTGCCATGCCTTTAATGCCAACTCTTTATCACGCCAAATTAAACGCTTAATACCGTAAAGCGCTATTTCACCCTCTTTCACTGTTTTGCGCTTATAACGGTATAACCCCGCCGCTGCACTTGGGTCACGTCTTACTTTTGAGTATAAATCGGCTAAGTAGCGCTCATTGGCTGGCAACAATGTTTTTAAATAAGGCAGTAAACGATAAGACCCACCTTGTGCCGCTAAAGTGACACGTTGCCAAACAACATCGGGCGTTAAATAACCATTTTGACGCCAGCGTTTAAAAAGGCCATCGCATTCACTTGGCTGCGACTCACCCACTGTCCATAAGTCGGTTACCTGATTGAGTATTGCTTTTTTAGGCGCACCAAGATCAAGCTGAAAAGTAAGGTGGGTACAAGTAAGCTCACTGTCAGAGGTTTCACGGTAGTTTTTAATAAACGCTGCTTTTTGATTTCTGCGTTTTAAATAGTTTAACCATGCTTTACGCACTGGCCACTCTAATGGCGTATGTTCATAAATAGTGAGAAAATTTTCTATCTCTGTTTGGTGGGCTAAGCTTGGGTAACGTTCCCAATAGGCTTTTTCAACATACGGTTTAAGCGGATGAGACAATGAATCCACCGCTTCTTTAAAATTTTGATAATTGCCATAGCGCGCCTGTTTTTCAGCGTCTAAAAATGCATCAATATCAGTTTTCGCGTTGGCAGAGGGGAAAGAGAAAAATAGAGTCGCTGCCGCTACGCTTAATAAGTATTTTTTCATAATGTCCTTTAGGGCATAGTAACCTTCAAGGCTGACGAAGTGTGGCGAAGAGTAAGTAAACAACAGCACATACACAGCTGTACTATTTATTCTAATAAAACCCAAGCTATGAACACTAAGACAGCGCAATAAAATGAATAAAGAAAACTTTCAAACCCACCTTAGCACCAAACCAGCTATATTTTAACCAGACGTTTGTAACCAAGATAAATTTTTCGTTGCATTTTTAATTTAAAGCAAGCACACTGGTCTGAATATGAACTCATCGTACCAGTCTTAGTTCATCAACTAGGGAGAATAATAATGTTATATAAAAGCGATTCCTTTGAAGTTAGCTTCGTGAAGGAAAACATCGCCGAGTTTAAGTTTTGTGCTACAGGTTCTGTAAACACATTATCACAACAAACTCTTTCAGATTGCGCGGCAGCATTAAAAGAATTAGCCGCTAACGCTGATATTAAAGGCATGATTTTTACCAGTGATAAAGACCACTTTATTATTGGTGCAGATATCTTCGAATTTTTACCTACTTTTACTAAACCTGAAACAGAATTAGTAACGTGGATCAAAAATGCAACTGACGTTTTTGATGCAATTGAAGATTTACCATTTCCAACACTAAGTGTTATAAACGGCTTGGCGCTTGGCGGCGGCTGTGAGTGGGCACTTGCTACCGATTATCGTGTTGCAAGTGACTCAGCAAAAATGGGTTTACCAGAAGTTAAATTAGGCATAATGCCTGGATTTGGCGGTACAGTGCGCCTTCCGCGCATTGTTGGCGCCGATAACGCGATGATGTGGATCACCACAGGTAACGAAAATCGCGCAGCTGATGCCCTTAAAGTAGGTGCGTTTGACGCAGTAGTTAGTGCCAACAAACTACAAGAGTCAAGTATAGCAACATTAGAATTAGCGATTGCTGGCAAGCTAGATTGGCAAGCAAAACGCGCTGTAAAATTACAACCGCTTAAATTAAACCGTGTTGAGCAAGGCATGAGCTTTGCAATGGCAGAAGGTATGGTAATGGGTAAAACCAAAGGCCACTATCCTGCTCCAGTTATGGCCGTTCGCACTATTAAAGCAGCAGCAAACTGCTCACGCGCAGAAGCAATGGCAATTGAAAATGCCAACTTTGCAAAGCTTGCTCGTACCAACGAAGCAGCCGCGCAAACAGGTATCTTTTTAGCGGATCAATACATTAAAGGTAAAGCACGTAAATTTGCTAAGCACAGCGATGTAGAAATTAAACAAGCTGCTGTATTAGGCGCAGGTATTATGGGCGGCGGTATTGCATACCAATCTGCTTATAAAGGTACACCAATCATAATGAAAGACATCCAACAGGATGCACTTGATTTAGGTATGGGTGAAGCGTCTAAGCTATTAGGTGCAAAAGTTAAGCGCGGCCATATGCCAATGGAAAAAATGCTAGCAACGCTTAGCAAAATCAAACCGACGCTTAATGATGCAGACCTACAAAACGCCAACATTATTGTTGAAGCGGTAGTAGAGAACCCTAAAGTGAAGCAAGCCGTACTTGCTGATCTTGAAAAGAATATGCCTGAAGGCACTGTGCTCACGTCAAATACATCGACTATTTGTATTGACCTACTTGCAGAAGCACTTGAAAAACCAGAAAACTTCTGTGGTATGCACTTTTTCAACCCAGTACCAAAAATGCCATTAGTAGAAATTATCCGTGGTGCAAAAACCTCAGATAAAACCATTAATGCCGTAGTTGATTACGCACTTAAACTAGGTAAATCGCCGATTGTTGTTAACGATTGCCCAGGCTTTTTTGTAAACCGTGTTTTATTCCCTTACTTTGCAGGCTTTAGCAAATTAGTGGTTGAAGGCGCTAACTTTGCAAAAGTAGATAAAGTCATGGAAAACGTATTTGGCTGGCCTATGGGTCCGGCTTACCTACTTGATGTAGTCGGTATTGATACTGCTTTCCATTGTACTGGCGTAATGGCAGACGGCTTCCCTGAACGTATGGCGCGTGCAGAGAAAGATCCAGTGACTGTTTTTGCTAACGAAAAACGTTTTGGTCAAAAGAACAAAGCAGGTTTTTACAAGTATGAAACAGACCGTCGCGGTCGTCTTAAAAAATCGCATGACCAAACAGCGATTGAACTACTCGCACCAATTACAGACGCACCAAAAGAATTTGATAAACAAGAAATCATTGACCGTTGTATGATCCCAATGATCAACGAAGTGCTACTTTGTTTACAAGAAGGCATTGTTGCTTCTCCTCAAGAAGCTGATATGGCACTTGTATACGGTGTTGGTTTCCCTCCATTTAGAGGCGGCGCGTTCCGTTACTTAGATCAAACAGGTTTAGCTAACTTTGTTGCAGCAGCAGACAAATACGCTCACCTAGGTGCGATTTACCAAGTATCAGAGCAAACTCGCAAGTGGGCTGAAGAAGGCCGTGTTTTCTATAAGGTGGAAGGTTAATATCATGAATAATCCAGTAATTGTAGATTGTATCCGCACACCAATGGGTCGCTCAAAAGGCGGCGTATTTAAAAACAAACGTGCAGAAGACTTAAGCGCTCATTTAATGAAAGGCTTATTAGAACGTAATCCAGCAGTTGACCCTGCGTCAATTGACGATATTTATTGGGGTTGTGTACAGCAAACTTTAGAGCAAGGCTTTAACGTTGCACGTAACGCATCTCTACTTGCAGGCATTCCACATTCAGTGCCAGCAACCACAGTGAACCGTTTATGTGGCTCATCAATGCAAGCATTGCATGATGCTGCTCGCGCTATTATGACTGGCGCTGGCGATACTTACCTAATTGGTGGTGTTGAGCACATGGGCCACGTACCTATGACTCACGGTAACGACTTTCACCCAGGCTTAGCTACATCAATTGCACAAGCATCTGGCTCTATGGGTTTAACTGCTGAGTACCTTGCTACTATTCACGGTATTAGCCGTGAGCAACAAGATGAGTTTGCTTACCGCTCGCATCAACGTGCACATGCTGCAACAGTTGAAGGGCGTTTCCGCCGCGAAATTTTAGCAATGGAAGGTCACGATGCTGACGGTTCACTTATCCTTGTTGAAGATGATGAAGTAATTCGCCCTGAAACAACCGTTGAAGGCTTATCGCAACTTCGTCCAGTATTTAACCCTGCTACGGGTTCTGTTACAGCGGGTACGTCTTCAGCACTTTCTGATGGCGCATCAGCTATGTTAGTGATGAGCGAAGAAAAAGCAAAAGAACTTGGCTTACCAATTCGTGCATATATTCGCGCGATGGCCGTTGCCGGTTGCGATCCATCAATCATGGGTTACGGCCCAGTACCAGCAAGTAAAAAAGCATTGGCACAAGCTGGTATTACTATTGATGACATCGATGTTGCTGAACTTAACGAAGCATTCGCAGCACAATCATTACCCGTACTTAAAGACTTAGGTTTAGCGGATGTGGTTGACGAAAAAGTGAATTTAAATGGCGGCGCTATCGCACTGGGTCACCCGCTGGGTTGTTCGGGTTCGCGTATTAGCACCTCACTTATTCACTTAATGGAAGACAAAAACGCAAAATACGGTTTAGCGACTATGTGTATTGGTTTAGGCCAAGGCATCGCAACTGTATTTGAACGTGTTCAAGACTAATTAGTGTTGAATATGTAAAACCAGCTTGGTGATTAAAAAGGCGAACTAGCGCAAGTTAGTTCGCCTTTTTTATGCCACCCGCTTTTGCAGGTTTAAAATGAATAATGTGATCGGGTGCATTAAATTTATTTCAGGTTATCTATTAATAAGTTGAGCTGTTTTGTTATACGTAAAATAGTTAACCAACAGCTTTATTTGCGCTAAACTACCCGACCTAACCAAGCCACGACTATTTTTGCAGGTAATTTTTATGAGCTTTGATAACCCCGATCACCAATTAGATGCTACCGGCCTTCGCTGCCCAGAACCTGTGATGATGGTGCGCGCTGCTATTCGCAAAATGAGCGAGGGTGAAACACTGCTTATTATTGCCGACGACCCTTCAACCACCCGCGACATCCCCAGCTTCTGCACCTTCATGGATCACACGTTGGTGGCTAAAGAAGTCGATTCAGTACCGTATAGATATTTAGTGAAGAAAGGGCTACCCTAAACCTTTTGTTGCTTTTTCATTTTATTTAAAACTTTAACCAAGGCTTCAATGAGCTGATTGATCATTCCAATTTTTATTCCACTCTTTTGAAATGTGACTTTACTTAACTCGTTTTTCAACCTCTGTAAAAAGTCAAATTCATCCATTAACCAATCGGTAAGGTTTGCTTTATATCTATCAGTAATGAAATCGCTGTAAAGGTAAATTTGCTCAACAGTCCAGTTTTCTGATACAGCTTTAGCAAAGCATTCATGATCTTTTAAGGTGGAAAATATACTAATAGTTCGATACTCATTATATATTTTCATATCAACTTCCTTTGTCCAGCCCCTGTGGATCTCCTTTTCAATAGCATCAATGGCTTTCAATTCATTAGTTTTCTTAACTTCAGCCAATATACTTTCAAACTTTTGGTTTAACTCTTTGCTCCCGAACTGCTCAAGTTGATATCCGAACCTTCCACTTACCGGAACCGGAGTTTTAAATTTTTTTGGTAGATACTGCTCTAAAATACTTTTTATAGGAGGCTTGCCATCAATGGATATGCCTTTAACACTTTCAATAAACTTATATTTAAATAGCTCATTTATAACATCAACAGAATTAAACCAACGTAATAATTCAGGTTCCTTTTCCTTAATTATATTTACAAGCTGGTTTACATAATCAGGTATTTTTTCTTCATCCGCTTCTGTTAGGATTGTAATCCCCCTCTTCAATAATAAGTCGATAGTTAAAACTTGGACTGGATAATATTTTTGTAAAACCTCTTCTATACTGAATGTCTTACAGAAAGCTATGTGCTCAACCAATAATTGAGATTCTATTTGCGGAAGGTTTAGATGCTCCTCAATATTACTGACATTAGCTTTATCTTTCTTCTCTGTATCAAAACCTGGAATTTTAAAGTTTATATTTTCTTTTGACTGAGATTTTATTTTTTCAACATTACAACCTAACTCCATTTGCATGAAATAAATTTTCATCACATCACCAAACAAAGCTTTTCTACCTTCCAAAATATCTAGGTTACTTGAACTATCATCACTTTCTATTTCCTCAATTAAAGAACAATACTTATTTTTTGCTCGTTTAATTATTCTTATATTTTTCAACTTTAACTCTTCAATCACTCGTGCTGCGTGTACTTTAAGTTCCTTCTGAACATCTTCCTTTATAATTTCTAAAAACTCATTTTTGCTAAGTTTAAACTCAACAATACCCGCAAAGTTTTTTTCAAGTAAAGAATGTTTATTATCAAACTTTAATTCACTAGTGTTTGTTGCAAAAATAAATTTTAAATTATGATTTTTTTCAGAAAGGTTTTGACAGATTCCTACAATTTCTTTTGCAAGATTAGCATTTACTATTCGTTCTAAATCATCCAGTACAATAGTTTTATCCTGAATAGATGAAATAGCCTTTGTGACGGCAACACCTTTAAAGCCTGATACTAACCCTGAGATTAACCCTTTGTTTTCCCCATTAAAGTTCCCTAGTATTTTTTGAAAACCATCAAGAAGTGAGCTTGAATCTGTCGCACTTATATTTTTATTTAGGAAAAATTTTGAAATTAAATTAGAATAAAAGTCATCTATTGAGGCTAAACCATTCAAAGATAAATAAATATAGCCTTCGGGCTCTATTAAATTATTTTCGATCCAATATGTTTTACCTGAACCCCACGCCCCATTTAACAACACCATCTTAGGCATAGAATTATCGGCGAATAGTTGCTCTATTTTCTTTTTCATTTAACGTCCTTGTCACAAATCTATCAATTCACTCGGGCAACTGAAAGCTGACGGCTTATAGCTTACAGCTATTTTTTAGTTATCGTCACTTGCGGCTCATCGTAGTCACTAAAATCAATACTGACTATGTACGACCCTTTAATCGCTGGTGTGTAGCTAAAGTAATTATAAATGGTATTACAGTCGGCGCGTGTTGATTGGCCAAGTGTTAGGCTTTGCCCTGATGGCTGTGAATCGCTGTAGCCACAGTTAAAACCTTCACTAAAATCTGCATCCGCTATTTTAAATTCGTACACTTTGCCTGGGGTCGAAAACCTAACTTGGGCTTGGTAAAGCGCAGGGCCGACTTGTTGAAATTGATATTGAGGTTCTGCATCCCATAATGTGAAATCCCCTCTTAAATAAATACTGCGATCCAATTCTTGCTGCGGCAACACGTCGTTAATTGAAATTTGGCTGGTACAAGCACTCAATAAGCCCACTAAGGCTAACGTGAAAATGCGTTTCAATGGGAGCTTCATGGTGAATCCTCTATTAACTAATATAAATAAAACACTAAAAAGCCAGCATAATGCTGGCTTTTTAAATAGCTATTGGCTGTTATTTTTGTAATACAGAAATATCTGCAATTTCTAAAAATAACCCACTTAACTGACTTAAAAGCGCAAGGCGGTTTTGCTTAACCGCTTCATCGTCGGCCATTACCATGACATTGTCAAAAAAGTTATCAACACTGTCACGAATACCAGCTAATTGGCTTAATGCCTCTTGGTAGTTTCCATCGCTGTATAGTGGCGCTAAGTCGGTAGCAAATTTTGCAACTTGAGAAGCCAGTACTTTTTCTGCGTCGTCACTTAGTAAGCTCTGATCAACATCACCTTGCGTTGTAATATTGTTTTTAGCAAGAATATTACTTACACGCTTATTAGCGGCTGCAAGCGATTCTGCGGCGTCTAACGTACGGAAATGGCTAACGGCTTTAACTCGGCGGTCAAAATCAACAGGCTTCGTTGGACGGCGCGCAAGTACCGCTTGAATTACATCTACCTCAATGCCTTCATCTTGATACCAAGCACGGAAACGCCCTAGCATAAATTCGAATACATCGGTTGATACATTTAGGTTAGTCAGCTTTTCACCAAACAAGGTTTGTGATTTAGCAACCAGGTCTAAAATATCAAGTGGTAGCTGCTTTTCTACCATGATACGTAATGCACCAATGGCCGCACGACGAAGTGCAAATGGGTCTTTATCACCTTTTGGTGCTTGGCCTATACCAAAAATACCCACCAGCGTGTCAAACTTATCTGCAATAGCCACTGCACAGCTGATCAAACTCGTTGGTAAGTTATCGCCGGCAAAGCGTGGCATGTACTGCTCGTTTTGCGCAACAGCGACATCTTCAGCTTCACCGTCATGACGTGCGTAATGCATTCCCATTACACCTTGTACGTCGGTAAATTCCATCACCATTTCGGTCATTAAATCGGTTTTACTTAATAAGCCAGCACGCGCTGCTAGTGCTTTATCTGCACCTAGTTGCTCTGCAATGTAACCGGCAAGTTCACTGATACGCTGTGACTTATCTTTAAGTGTGCCCAACTGCTTTTGGAATAAAACGCTGTCTAGCGACTCAAGTCGGCTTTCAAGTGTTTTCTTTTTATCTGTTTCAAAGAAGAACTGCGCATCAGCTAAACGCGGGCGCACTACTTTTTCGTTACCAGAAATAACCACACTTGGATCTTTACTTTCGATGTTAGAAACAAACAAAAACTTATTTAAAAGTTTGCCGTTTTGATCTAATAACGGAAAGTATTTTTGATCGTCTTTCATGGTGTAAATAAGCGCTTCGGCTGGCACATCTAAAAATGCTTCTTCAAATGTAGCTGTTAGCGTTACTGGCCATTCAACCAATGAAGTAACTTCTTCAAGTAAATCTTCATCCATAGCAACTACGGCATTAACTGCTTTTGCTGCGTCTTCTATTTGCGCACGAATTTGTGCTTTACGCTGTTCGTAGTCAGCTATCACGTAAGCTGATTTAAGTACGTCAAACACATCATCAGCATGGTTAATGCTAATTTTTTCTGGATGATGAAAACGATGGCCTTGCAGTTGATTGCTCACTTGCTTACCCAGTATCTCACCTTCTATTAGCTCACTACCTAGTAGAATAGTGACTGTATGCACAGGGCGAATAAATTGTGTTTTATTCGCGCCCCAACGCATTGGTTTAGGAATAGGTAATTTAGCAAGCGCTTTACTAATTGCATCAGCCATTAGTAATTTGGTTTCTTGCCCTGCTACTTTAGCAATATGTAATAGCCATGCGCCTTTATCGGTTTCGAGTGTTTGCGCATCTTTTACTTCAATTCCACAACCACGAGCCCAACCCATGGCTGCTTTGGTTGGGTTGCCCTCAGCATCAAATGCCGCTTTAATTGCAGGGCCGCGTTTTTCAACTTCTTTGTCTTGTTGTTTAGCGTCTAGCGCTTTTACTTGTAAACCTAAACGACGAGGCGATGCATACCAGCTCACACCTTGGTGAGCAAGTTCTAAGCTTTCAAGTTCTGCTGTTAAGTTTGCAGCAAAGGCTTCGGCTAATTTTCGAAGTGATTTTGGTGGCAATTCTTCGGTGCCAATTTCTACTAATAAATTTTCTGCTGACATGCTTACTTATCCTTACACAGCGGGAAACCAAGCGCTTCACGTGCATCGTAATAACTTTGTGCACACGCTTTTGATAATGCACGAACGCGTAAAATGTAACGTTGACGCTCGGTCACAGAAATAGCATGACGTGCGTCTAATAAGTTAAATGCGTGCGATGCTTTCATTACTTGCTCGTAGGCAGGTAATGGTAAGTTTGCTTCAATTAACTTTTGGCTTTCTGCTTCGCACTTATCGAACTGTGCAAATAAGTCTTCTACGTTTGCATGTTCAAAATTATAAGTAGACTGCTCTACTTCGTTTTGATGGAATACGTCACCGTAGGTTACGCGCCCTAATGGACCGTCTGCCCATACTAAGTCGTAAATGCTATCTACGCCTTGAATATACATTGCTAAACGCTCTAGGCCGTAGGTAATTTCACCTGTGACCGGTGAGCATTCTAAGCCGCCCACCTGCTGGAAGTAGGTAAACTGGGTTACCTCCATGCCATTTAACCAAATTTCCCAGCCCAGTCCCCATGCACCCAGCGTTGGTGATTCCCAGTTATCTTCTACAAAGCGTACTTCGTGAGTAAGGGTATCAATGCCCATAGCCGCTAAAGAGCCTAAATAAAGCTCTTGGATATTATCTGGAGATGGCTTTAACACCACTTGGAATTGGTAGTAATGTTGTAAGCGGTTTGGGTTTTCACCGTAACGACCATCGGTAGGTCGACGACACGGTTGAACGTAAGCGCTCGACATAGGCTCTGGGCCAATTGATTTTAAAAATGTTTGCGGGTGAAATGTCCCTGCGCCCACTTCCATGTCAAGTGGTTGAATAATGACACAGCCTTGCTGTGCCCAATAATCCTGTAAAGCCAGGATCAAACCTTGAAAGGTTTTAACGTCATATTTTTGCATATTTTGGCTTTTTACTATCTGAGAAGTAGCGTGAAATTACCCTCAGTATACCTTGTGCACACTCAGGTTTTAAGCAGTTTGTGCAATTGAGAAAATAAAAAAGGAGCCTAAGGCTCCTTTTTTGTGATTAGCATAAATTAATTATACGTCTAAGTTAACCACACGCAGTGCATTCGTTTCTATGAACTCACGACGAGGCTCAACTTGATCGCCCATTAACGTAGCAAATAATTGATCCGCTGCAACAGCATCTTCAATCGTTACTTGCAACATACGGCGTGCGCTTGGATCCATGGTGGTTTCCCAAAGTTGATTTGGGTTCATTTCACCTAGTCCTTTATAGCGTTGAATATAGATCCCACGCTTAGATTCTGCGATCAACCATTCCAATGCATCCACAAAGTTATCAACAGGTTTTGTTTTTTCACCGCGTTGGATGTAAGCACCCTCAGTGATGATATTAGCAATATTTTTACCTGTTACAGCAATACGTTGGTAATCTCTCGAAGTAATAAAGTCATAATGAAGTACATGCGCTTTATCCACACCATGCTGACGAATATTCACAACAGGGTAATATAAATTACGCTCTGTATCGTGCTCAGTACCTGCGTGGAAAATAGTTGCATCTTCATCACGCGCAACTAAGTCATCAACAAGCTCTTTAGTCCAAGCAATTACCTTAGCCTCGTCTGAAAGGTCTTCTTTTTTCAGCTCGCTTTGGTAAATCAAACGGTTCATCACTGTGTTTGGATACTTACGCTTTAAGCGCTCGATAACTTTAACGGTGTTTTGGTAATCATGAACGATTGCTTCTAACGCTTCACCATCAACCGCTTCTGCACTATCACTCGTGTAAAGAGCAGCATTACTTAGCGCTAAAGATGTAAGGTAATCAACTAATGCAGGGTCATCTTTAATATAGCGCTCTTGCTTACCTTTTTTCACTTTATAAAGAGGTGGCTGAGCAATATAAATGTAACCACGTTCAACAATTTCCGGCATTTGACGGTAGAAGAACGTTAGTAGCAAGGTACGAATGTGAGAGCCATCCACGTCGGCATCGGTCATGATGATGATACGGTGGTAACGTAGTTTTTCTGGGTTATATTCGTCACGGCCAATACCACAACCTAATGCAGTAATTAGCGTTGCCACTTCTTGTGAAGAAAGCATTTTATCAAAACGTGCTTTTTCTACGTTTAAGATTTTACCTTTAAGCGGAAGAATCGCTTGATTCTTACGGTTACGACCCTGCTTGGCTGAACCGCCAGCTGAGTCACCCTCCACTATGTATAGTTCAGATTGGGCTGGATCTTTTTCTTGGCAATCAGCTAATTTACCAGGTAAACCAGCTAAGTCCATAGCGCCTTTACGACGTGTCATTTCACGTGCTTTACGCGCTGCTTCACGGGCGCGTGCTGCATCAATAATTTTGCCAACAACAATTTTTGCATCCAATGGGTTTTCCAATAAAAACTCAGTGAATTTTTCAGCCATTGCTTGCTCAACTGCCGACTTAACTTCGCTAGAAACTAGCTTGTCTTTTGTTTGTGATGAGAACTTTGGATCAGGTACTTTAACACTCACAACTGCAGTTAAGCCTTCACGCGCATCATCGCCCGTTGCATTACTGGTTGTTTTAGCTTTTTTGTTAAAGCCTTCTTTTTCCATGTAGTTATTAAGCGTACGCGTTAGCGCCGATCTAAAACCAGCTAAGTGAGTACCACCATCACGTTGAGGAATATTATTTGTGAAACAGTAAATGTTTTCTTGGAATGCATCATTCCACTGCATTGATACTTCTACACTAATACCATCTTCTTCACGTTCGTGAGTAAAATGGAATACCCCTTTATGCACTGGTGTTTTATTGCGGTTTAGGTATTCAACGAATGCTCTGATACCGCCTTCGTACTTAAAGTGGTCGCTTTTATTTTCTTCGCGCTCATCGCTTAATATGATACTTACACCTGAATTCAAAAACGACAGCTCGCGTAAACGCTTTGCTAAAATATCGTAATGAAAATCAAGGTTAGTGAACGTTTCGCCACTTGGCCAAAAACGAATTTCAGTACCATTTGTTTCAGAATCACCAATTACAGCTAGTGGTGCATCAGGTACACCCATAGTGTAAAACTGCTCATGAAGTTTACCTTCACGACGAATGGTTAGTTTTAATTTTTCTGATAATGCATTTACTACCGATACACCAACACCGTGTAAGCCACCTGATACTTTATAAGAGTTATCATCAAACTTACCACCGGCGTGTAGCACCGTCATAATTACTTCAGCTGCAGATACACCTTCTTCTTCATGTATAGAAGTAGGAATACCACGGCCGTTATCTCTTACAGATACCGAACCGTCTAAGTGAATAGTGACATAAATATCATCACAGTGACCCGCTAAGGCCTCATCGATAGAGTTATCAACGACCTCAAACACCATGTGGTGTAAGCCCGTACCATCATCGGTGTCCCCTATATACATACCAGGACGCTTTCTTACTGCATCTAATCCTTTAAGTACTTTAATACTCGACGAATCATAATTCTCAGACATGGTTAATCCCACTTATCTTGTTATTAGGTTGCCATGTTTCACGTGGAACATTTTTAGTTCTCGTTGCATGGGTTCCACCACAGCAGAAATACTTTCAGATAAAATTGAAGAAATAAATATTTGAGAACTACAGTGAGTCAATAACTGGCCCACTTTCTCTTTTGTATCTTCGCTTAGTTCTGAAGGTAGATCATCTATTAGCAATATAGATTGCTTATCTGTCTCTGACTCAATTAAGCTATTTTGCGTTACTTTTAACGCATACAACAATAACTTTAATTGCCCGCGTGAGAATACATTCTCAACACTGCTGCCAGCGACACTAAAACTAAAATCAGCCTTATGAGGGCCTTTACTTGTAAAGCCTTGGCGAGAATCTCGCTCAAAACTTTGCTCTAACGCATCACAAAGAGATTCACTCTCTTTCCAGCCCGCATTGAAGCTAATTTCTAAATCGCGTATTAGCGTTAATTCTGCACACATTTTATCAAAAAATTGCTGCTTAAACCTAGTTATATACGCGATTCTTAATTTATTTATTTGTTCAGCCAGTCTAACAAATTCTTTGTCCCAAAACTTGATTTGGTCAAAATAATTCTTAGGCTTAGATTTTAATAAGGCGTTGCGTTGTTTAAGCACTTTATTAAACGATTGCCATAAGAAAAAAAACTCATGTTCCACGTGAAACAAACCTAAGTCTAAAAACTTTCTGCGCTCCTTAGGACCGCCAAAAAATAGTGAGTAGCTTTCTGGTGTTATTATTTGTACCGGCATTAACTGGGCAAGTTCAGATACTTTCCGACTCGCCTTACCCTGGATTTTTAAATTGGTTTCACCCGCTTGGGTTTTACTAATACCAATAGGGATAGATAAATCGTATAACGCTTTGCGGCCATGAATAACAAACTGATCTTGCTGGTGTGCAATAATACTTTTATGTTTAGAAGTTCGAAAAGATTTGCCGTGAGAAAGGTAATATATAGCCTCTAAAAGGCTGGTTTTTCCGCAGCCGTTTTCACCATAAATTATATTAACGCCATTAACTGGTTCTAGCGTCAGCGCCTCAATATTACGAAAATATTTGAGGCTCAAATGACTTAAGCTCATTATGTATTTATAATCTTATAAACGCATAGGCATAACGACGTACATCGCTTCTTCATCGCCTGCACCTTCTATTAGTGCACTGCTATTTGAATCGGCAAGTGTAAATAACACATCTTCAGTTTTTAATGTATTTAATACATCAAGCACGTAAGACACATTAAACCCTATTTCTAGGTCATCGCCCTCGTACATTACTTCAACTACTTCTTCCGCTTGTTCTTGCTCTGGGTTGTTAGCCGTAATTTTTAATAAACCGTTTGATAAGTTTAAACGTACACCACGAAACTTTTCGTTCGATAAAATCGATACGCGTTGAAATGCATTACGTAACCATTCTCTGTTTGCTGTAATAACTTTATCGCCACCGCGTGGTAAAACACGGCGGTAATCAGGGAAACGGCCATCAACTAATTTACTCGTAAAAGTAAACTCAATATCAATAATACGGATGTGGTTAGCACCAAACTGAATAGTGACTAACTCTTGGTCGGCCACCATTAGGCGCATAATTTCTTGCACGCCTTTGCGCGGTATAATTAATTGGCGCTGTGTATTTAATGACTGACCTAGTTGCTTTTGTGCAATCGCTAAACGGTGCCCATCAGTGGCGACTGTTTTTATATCGCTGTTATCAACTTCAAACGACATGCCGTTTAAGTAATAACGCACATCTTGGTTTGCCATTGAAAAGTGCGTGCTTTCAAGTAATTTACGCAACTCTAAACGCGTTAGTTGAAACTCAACCTCACCATCCCACTGCTCTAAATTAGGAAAATCTTCAGCCGCTAATGTGGTCAATGAAAAACGACTTTTACCACTGGTTAAAAGTAGCTGATGGTCTTGCAAGCTTAAAGTAAGATCAGAACCATCCGGTAAACTTTTACAAATATCGAGTAATTTTTTAGCCGGTAATGTGAGCTTGGTATCGGCAACATCATCACCTACAAACACGCTCGCCACTAATTCAATTTCAAGGTCGGTCCCTGTCATTGAAAGCTGGCCATTTTCTACCACGAGTAATACGTTAGATAAAATAGGTAACGTATGCTTACGCTCTATGGCACCCGATACTTGCACCAATGGTTTTAAAAATTGTTCTCTTGATATTGTTATTTGCATAATAAAGTCAGCCCTAAGATGACAATGTTCTTATTAAATTTTGGTAATCTTCTTTAATCTCGTGGCTTTCGTCACGTAATGATTTAACTTTGCGACACGCGTGCAGTACTGTTGTATGGTCACGCCCACCAAAGGCATCCCCAATCTCAGGTAAGCTGTGATTAGTGAGTTCTTTAGATAATGCCATGGCAACTTGGCGCGGCCTTGCTATAGAGCGGCTGCGGCGCTTAGACAGTAAATCAGACACACGTATTCTATAGTATTCTGCTACCGTACGTTGAATATTGTCTATGGTGACTAGTTTATCTTGCAGTGCGAGTAAATCACGCAGTGCTTCTTTTACAAAGTCGATAGAAATTGGGCGGCCGGTAAAGTTTGCATTAGCAATTACACGGTTTAAAGCCCCTTCAAGTTCACGTACGTTTGAACGTAATTTTTTAGCGATAAAAAATGCCACTTCATGCGGTAAATTAATTTTACTTTGCTGGGCTTTTTTCATCAAAATGGCAACGCGTGTTTCAAGCTCTGGCGGCTCAATCGCGATAGTTAATCCCCAACCAAAACGAGATTTAAGGCGATCTTCAACTCCTTCTATCTCTTTAGGATAACGGTCAGAGGTTAAAATAATTTGCTGGTTACCTTCTAATAATGCATTAAAGGTATGAAAGAACTCTTCTTGTGAACGTTCTTTATTAGCAAAAAATTGAATGTCATCAATCATGAGTGCATCAACACTGCGGTAATAACGCTTAAACTCTTCAATCGCATTATTTTGCAGTGCTTTAACCATGTCTTGCACAAAGCGTTCTGAATGCATGTAGACAATTTTAGCATCTGGCTTATTGGCCATAATACCGTTGCCTACCGCATGTAATAAATGCGTTTTACCTAAGCCCGTACCACCGTAAATAAAAACAGGGTTAAATGCAGAGCCAGGATTATCTGCTACCTGAGTGGCAGCCGCTTTTGCTAATTGGTTAGATTTACCCTCAACAAAACTGTCAAAGGTATAGTTTTCTTTAATGTTTGATTTATAACCCGATTTAGGAGCGGGCTCAACAACTGGCTTTTGTTCTCGTGGTTGTTGTTTTGCCGTTGCTTGCGTACTTGGTGCTGATTGTGATTCAACTACCGGCGCAGCTTGTGCATTTAATAGCGGCTTGCTGCCTACATCAAAGCGTAATTCAGGGGCTTCTACACCACAAATTTCAACCAGTAACTCATTTATTCTATTTAGGTACTTTTCTCTTACCCAATCAAGTACAAAACGATTAGGCGCATAAATCGTCAAGGTATCTTCGGTACTTTCTGCTTGAAGTGGTCTGACCCACATACTAAATTGCTGCGAAGGCAATTCATCTTGCAATACATATAAACAACTTTGCCAAACCGACAGATACACAGTAAAACTCCCAGAGATATAATTTTTATTCCCGCACATCAATAATGATTCAAAAATCACACCTGTATTGCGTTTAAATGGCTCAATAAGCAGCCCAAGACCGACTATTATGAATGCACTTTATCCACAAGTAAAAGATTGATTTTTATAAAATTGTTGA